>JBAXSI010000028.1:0-41539 GCA_037130755.1 Actinomycetes bacterium | reverse complement strand
CGGGGGGATCGACGTGAGACTGACGACGTTCGATTTACCTGACACCGTCAGGACAATAGTGCCAGGAGGCCGTTAAGGTCAAGGCTGCGCGTCGCGCCTGGTCGGGCGTCGCTCAGATAGGTCGACCCTGGACTAGCAAGGCCACCTACTAGATCAGGGTTCGTGAAAGGCTCTCAACACCGTGAGTTCCGCGTACGCCGCCAGAGGACAAGTTCCGCTGAATCGGTGTCGATCATCGTCCTCGAGATACCGCGACCCGAAGTCCACCGCGCGCACGACGCGGCGCGGGTCGAACTGCTCCATCAAGAAGTGGGCGAACCACGCCTGATAGGTGGCCTCTGGCGCCACCGTGGCCGCGCATCCGCGAGGTGTCGCGCGGAGAATCGAGGGGTCAAGCACAACTCTCGCGAGGAGGAGTCATGTTCGAGGCGTTGAGAATGGGCGGACGGCTATGGGCAGGCGTCGTAGCACTTGCCGTCATGGGGACGCTGGCGGCGGTGGTCGCCTCGCCGGCCGATTCGGTCACCAGGGGGCCCGTGGGTCTCAACGTGCAGGCGCAGGCCGCCGCTGGCTCGGCTGAGCCGAACAACTCGTCACCGGCCGACATCCTCGTGATCGTGACCGATCGCGTGACCGGTGCGCCAACGACGGACCTGGCGAAGTCGAACTTCGCGATTATCAACCACTTCAGCCACCCCGGGCAGTCATGCGGATTCAGCAACAACGTGGTCACGTTCAACAACGTCGGCACGGGTGCCTATCAACTTCAGGTCGCTCCGGCTGGCTGCACGTGGGCGGCCGGCGACTTCCTGCTTCAGGTGATCGTCTCGGCCGGTTCCCGGCAGGGGCAGACGGCCGCGAAGCTCACGCTCCTGACCCGCTGGTAGGAGGGCTGATCGGAGCGCCTTTCCCTCATGAACGGCGTCCGATACTGGGCTAACGTCGTTCCGCCGCGCAACGATTCACCGCGGGTGGAACCGTTGTATGACATGGAGAAGCCACGCACGACCTCGACACATCGATCGATTCCCCGCCGGGCGCTTGCGACGGCGACCGCCTTGGCCTTGGCCTCCGGCACGCTGATCGGCAGTGCCGCACCGGTGGGAGCTGCCTCAGGCGACATGACCGAGTTCGCGCTCTCGGGTGGTGCCCTTCCGTACGACGTCGTGACCGGATCGGACGGCAATCTGTGGGTGACCGGGTACGGCAACAGCACGATCGCCCGGGTCACTCCGACAGGGGAGTTGACGACCTTCACGACGCCCACCGCCAACTCCCTGCCGCGAGAGATCGCGCTGGGCTCGGACGGCAATGTCTGGTTCACCGAGGGCAACGTGGGCAAGATCGGTCGCATCACGATGGCCGGAGTCATCACGGAGTTCCCGCTGTCCGCGCCCACCGCTTCGCCCATGGGGATTGCGGCAGGCCCCGATGGCGCGCTGTGGTTCGCCGAGTTCTCCGCAAACAAGATCGGGCGGATGAGCACGGACGGAGCGCTCACGGAGTACGTGCTGCCCAGTGCAGGATCGGGGCCAGCGGGCATCGCCGCGGGTCCGCCAGGTAGCAATCGCATGTACTTCACGCAGGCGCTCGGCAACCGCATCGGCATCGTCACCATGACCGGCGAGGTCTCGAACACGGTGTCGCTGCCCTTCGGCGTTATGCCGTTGGGCATCGCAACGATCAGCGGAAGCATCTGGTTCGTCGAGCTGAACTCCAACAACGTCGCGCACCTGGTATCCGACACGACGGTCGCCCGGATATCTCTGGGCGCCGGAGCAGCTCCGCGAGACGTCGCCGCGGGACCTGCCTCGACCATATGGGTGACGGCTGGGGGGACCAGCCAAGTGCTGAAGCTCAACGACCAGGGCAGCGTGACGGGGACGTACCCGACCACGACGCCAGCATCAACACCACAAGGCCTAACCCTGGGCCCGGACGGCAACATGTGGGTCGCGCTGACGGGGGCCAGCAAGGTAACTCGCGTGGCCTCGGGGCAGGTCCCGGTGTCGGCCACCGCTCCTGACGTTGGGCCATTGGTGGGTGTTGTACCGGGGACGGCCATGACGTCGGGGCCGGGTACGTGGTCGTACCTGCCTTCGAGCTACGCCTACCAGTGGCAGCGCTGCGCCTCTGGCGTCGCGGACTGCGCTGACATCGCCGGCGCCACCAGCTCCACCTACACGGTCACGGTCGATGACAACCTGAAGTACCTCCGGCTGGGAGTCGTGGCCACGAATGCGAGCGGTTCGAGCAGTCGCGTCTTCACGGGTCTGGTTCCCGTCGGAGTTCCGCCGACACCGCCGAAACCGCAGCCGCCCACCCCGGCCACCGGACCATCGGCGTCGATCGGCAACGGTGCCACTGCAGTGCTCGTCACGCCGAGCACGCAACGGCGAGGTCGATCGAGCACCTACCGGGTGGTCTTCTCGGCGAACGCCGAAGGCACGGTCACGTTCACGTTCCTGGGGAAGGGGAAGAACAAGAAGGTGACCGCCGTGGTGATCACGTCGGGGAAGGCCGCATACCGATGGCGCGTACCCCGCTCCTGGCGGAAGGGAACCACGACGGTGACGGCAGGATTCGCGCCCGTGATCGGGTCGCCGTTCAGCGGCGCGAACATGATCGCATCAGTCCGCATCAAGTAGGAGTACCAGCGGCCGGCTGGACCGGCGCTCTCATCGTCACGCCCACCGATCCGACCAGGGGTCGCTCCCGCGCCAAGCTCGCTCGGTCAGGCGGCCGATGCGCTTTGGGGGAATTCGGAGAAGGACGCGGTCGATTGGCGCGAGGGTCTAGCAGTGCAACTCCGGGACGGATCCTTCGACTTCGTCGCCGTCGCGCACAGGTTCACCAGCCCGGTGCCTCGGACGCCGGATTACATGAACGCGACGACGACGTTCTCCCGCTTCCTTGCCGTGGAGCTGATTCGCTTCACGGGCCCATATTGCGAGGCTTTCGAGGCACGCGTGGTTGCGACGCCTCGCGCGCTGAAGGGTGTTCCCGCCGAGGCCCAAGAAGGCCCTGTCCGGCGTCGAGGCCAACGGGAGGACCGACTCCGCACTGCCGTGTTCCCTCGTGAATAGTGCGCCCGGAGGGACTCGAACCCCCAACCGACCGGGTAGAAACCGGTTGCTCTGTCCGTTGAGCTACGGGCGCTGGTTCGCCCATTGTTCCCTGTGCGGTCGAGGATCGACGGCACCGGGCGGTTGGAGGATGGTCGGGCTCTTGGCCCCAGAAACGGGGCTGCGGCGTCGGCCCCGGGGGTTGTGGGTCAACGCCGCTCCCGCTAAGTGACCTTGGTTCCACCCTGGTTTTCGCACCCCACCTTCGCCCGCTCCTGAACGGGTGTCTTGGCAGTCCTGGGTGTCGGTCTCCTCGTGGCTTCTGGTCGCCTCCAACGATCGCGTAATCGATTACCCGCCGTCAGGGCCCAACAGCACCAATTCGTCTCAGGCGTCAGGGGCTTTGGTCCCATGAGAATGGGAACAGACCACTGGGACATTGGCCCCTTGCGCTCCCAACGTCTCAGGCGTATACGGACGGGGCCGAAGACGCGGGTGACGGTGTCCGCGGGATCGCCAGGCAGGCGAGCCCGGCGAGGATGGCGAGCGAGCCGGCGAGCAGCCAGGCGCCGAAGTAGTCGCCCGTGGCGGCACGGATTGCTCCAGAGGCCTCCGCTGCAACGGCGGCTCCGATCATGTGCGCGGCGAACACCCAGCCGAAGACCACCGCGCCCTGGTCGACCCCGTAGATCTGCCGACACAACGTCGCGGTCGGCGGAACGGTGGCGACCCAGTCGAGGCCGAACAGGATCATCACGACGATGAGCGGCGGCTGCACATGGGGGCCGAGGATCAATGGCAGCGAGATGAGGGCGACGCCGCGCAGCCCGTAGTAGATGAGCAGCAGGTACCGAGGGTTCACTCGGTCCGACAGCCAGCCGGAGCCGATCGTCCCGACGATGTCGAAGATGCCGACGACGGCCAGCATGCTGGCTGCCGTGGTGGCGCCCATGCCATGGTCGTGCATGGCCGGCACGAAGTGGGTGCTGATGATGCCGTTCGTCGTCCAGCCGCAGACGAAGAACGTTCCGGCCAGCAGCCAGAACGCGGGCGTGGTGGCAGCACTTCGCAACGTCGCAATGGCGGTACCGGCTGCTTGCCGGCCCGAGTGCGTGGTGTTCTGCCCGCTCTCCTCCGCAGTGACCTCGCCAGTGGCGCCGTAGGGACGCAGGCCGACGTCGGATGGCCGATCGCGGATCACGAGCAGGACGAGCGGGATCGTCAGTGCGCACATCGCGGCGATCGCCAGGGACGCCGACCGCCAGCCGAACTGGTCGATCGCTCGGGCGATCAGGGGCAGGAAGACCAGTTGCCCGGTGGCGAAGGCGGTGCCCAGCACACCGAGCACCAGGCCTCGTCGCTCGGCGAACCAGCGATTCGCGATCAGGGCGCCGAAGACGAGGGCCGTCGATCCGGTGCCGAGGCCGACGACGACGCCCCACAGCAGCACCAACTGCCAGGAGGCAGTCATGAAGACGGTGAGTCCCGTTCCGATCGCGATGAGGGCCAGCGCGCCAGCGGCGATGCGGGCGATCCCGAAACGCTCCATGAGGGCGGTCGCGAACGGTGCGGTCAGGCCGTAGAAGACGAGGTTGACCGACACCGCGAGGCTGGTGGCCGAGCGACTCCACCCGAACTCGTCCTCGAAAGGCACGATCATGACGCCGAACGACGAGCGGAACGCAGCAGATGCGATGAGGACCAGGAACGTGACACCGGCGACGTACCACGCTCGGTGGATCCGCAGGGGCACGGCTACTCCTATAGGGCGTCTGGTCAGCTATAGGGCGTCTGGTCAGCCGCCTGAACCTTAGACCAACCCATGCCACTCGCCGCGGAGTGTCGTGGTGCCAGTCGACTCCGGAGGACACCCGATCTACGGGCGACTAGCGTGCTGAGAAAGGGTTCCGCATCGCGGCTTGCGAGCGGCGGGGGTTAGGAGAAAACATGAAGTCGCATCTGCTTTCGCTGAGTGCGCTGGTGCTGGCCGCGGGCATTGGTTCGACGATCTTCGCTGGGTCGGCCAGCGCGCTTCCTGCCCCTGGTCCTACGCAGGAGGCGAAGGTCTGGTTCCAGTCGTTCCAGCGGTCCGGACCCGATGCGCCGTGCGTGGCTCCTGCGGCGCTCGACATCGCTTGGCAGGAGGACTGGCCAGCGAGTGAGAACGGCTGGACTCCTTCGTGGGCCAAGTGGCCAAGTGGCGGGACAGGTGGCTGGGTCTGCAATCGGCAGATCACGTGGAGCCCGGCTCTTTACGACCTGATCGACTGAGTTCGGCTGAACTCGGTCGCTGACCTAGGTGCTGGGACTTGTTCGGGTCGTGTTCCGAACGCGGCGCAGAACGGTCTCAGTCGTTGCCGGCAGTTGCGCCAAGGGGGCCGTGATGTGGCGCCCCTGCGCAGCTTCGGCGATGCGATCGGGCAGCACGCCGGGGAAGAGCACGAACGACGCCACGCAGGCGCGGGTGCTGCCGTCGGCCTCAAGCGAGGCGATGGCCTCAGGGACCGTGGGCGTGCCGAGCGATGCATGCGCGAGGGCGACCGGGGCACCTCGCCGGCGCGCCCAGTCCTCGGCCGCCCTCGAGAGATCGGTGAGGGCGTCGGGGTCTCGCGTGCCCGCGATGGCGAGGACGACGGGCCCGTCGGGGAGGGCGTCGTCCAGTGCTGAGAGGAGTGCGGCGTCGGGGCCGATCGGCGGGGTGACGTAGAACTCAATGCTGGTGCGCTGACCGGTACCGGCGACCGCTCGCGCGACATCGACTCGCGCGTGGTGCGCGTTCGCGAGAAACGCAGGAACAACGACGACCTGGTCGATGCCGCGATCAGCCAGGGTCTCGGCGACGTCCGTCAGCGACGGCCCGTGATCCAGGAACGCGCAGTGGACCCGTGCGCGGCCATGCTGCCGCTCGACGGACCGGGCCAGTTCGACCGCAGCAGGCCGAGCGCGCGGGTCGGGGCTGCCGTGCGCGAGCAGGATGACGTCAGGCATCGACGGTCACCCGCGAGTCACCCGCCTGCTGCGAAGCGAACTGCGCATCGGCCGCGAGCGCGGGCACGTTGACGACCTCGCCGACGACGATGATGGCCGGATTCACCACCCCGGCCCGTTCCGCAGCGGAGGTGATGCTCGCCAGCGTCCCGATCGTCACGCGCTGGTCGGGGCAGTACGCCCGCTCGATGAGGGCCACCGGGGTCGAGGCGTCCTTGCCGGCCTCGATGAGTGCTGCGCTGAGGGCGGCTAGCCGGCCCACACCCATCAGCACGACAAGCGTGAGGTCCGTCGCTGCCAGCGGGGCCACGTCGCCGAGCGCATGCCCGCTGATCACCACGAACCCCGCGGTGACGCCACGATGCGTCACCGGGATGCCCGCCGCGGCAGGGCCGGACACCGCGCTGGTCACGCCGGGGATCACCTCGACGGGGATCCCCGCCTCGGAGCAGGCCAGCACCTCCTCCGAGCCGCGGCCCAGCACGAACGGGTCGCCGCCCTTCAGTCGAGCCACCCGGAGTCCGTTCAGCGCGCGATCGACGATCACGTCGTTGATCTCGTCCTGCGACAGGGTGTGCAGCCCGGGCGACTTCGCTGCGTCGATCAGCTCGACGTCCGGATCCGCGAGTTCGAGCAACGCCGTCGGCGCGAGGCGGTCGTAGACGATGACGTCGGCACTGAGCAGCTCGCGTCGGCCTCGCACCGTGATGAGGTCCGCCTCGCCGGGGCCGCCGCCGATCAGGACGACGCTGCCCCGCTGGCGACGTCGATGCGGCCGAGACGTCAGGGAGCCGTCCTGGATGCCCAGTGCAACCGAGTCGCGGACGACCTGGGTGCGGCGCGGGTCGCCGGTGGTGACCGACACGGTGACCCCGTCGATGCTCGCGACTGCCGGCGTCCGCGCGTCCCCGAGCCGGTCGGCGCGCACCGCCCACACGCGGCGACGAGTGGCCTCGTCTGCAGCCGCGTTGTTGACTTCGGAACAGTCGGTGGCTGCATGCACTAGCCACGCGCCGATGACGTCGCTGTAGTCGAAGTCCCGCTGCCGCCACACGATGAGCCCGGCCTCGGACCAGGTGCGGATGGCCTCGGTTGCCGATGGCGCGACGACGACGATGTCCGCGTCAGCGGTGAGGAGTCCTCGGATACGACGCTCGGCCACCGTCCCGGCGCCGACGACCAGGACGCGCTTTCCAGCGAGCTCGAGATGAAGTGGGTACGTCATTGGTGCAGCCCGCATTCGTTCTTGGGGATGCCGCGCCAGCGTCCCGAGCGTGGGTCGTCGCCATCCGTGACCGGGTGGGTGCACGGCGCGCACCCGATCGATGGATAGCCCTGGTACATCAGGGGATTGACGACGGTGTCGTTCTCCAGCGTGTACGCGAGGCATTGCTCGTTGGTCCAGTGCAGCAGCGGTGCGATCTTGACGACGCCGCGCTTCTCGTCGAACGAGACGACCGGCGTGCCCTCGCGGTGCGGAGCCGTCGCGATGCGCATGCCGGTGATCCAGGCGTCGTAGCCGAGCAGCATCTCCTCCATCGGCTCGACCTTGCGAAGTCGGCAGCACAGGTCGGGGTTCGTCCGCCAGAGCTCCGGGCCGTACTCGGCGTCCTGCTCGGCGACGTTCTGCCGAGGCGTGACGTCGATGATCGTGAGTCCGAACCGGCTCGCAAGGTCGTTGCGCGTCTGGATCGTCTCGTCGAAGTGGTAACCGGTGTCCAGGAACACGACCGGGATCTCCGGTGCCACGGTGTGCACGAGATGGGCGACGTTGGTGTTCGCCATCGACTGGCTGATGAGGACGCGCGACCCGAACGTCTCCCACGCCCAGACGATGACCTCCTGGGGCGTTGCATCGGCGAGCTCGTGTCCGGCCCGTAGTGCGATGGCGCGCAGCTCGTCGGCGGACAGCCGCTCGCGGTGCTGGACGGGGGAGTCGAGACCCTGGGCCACGGGCGGGTTCATGACAGCGCTCCCGCATCCGCGCGCACGACCCATTCGCTGAACGTCTCGTCGTCGTCGCGCTCGGCGACGAACGTCTTCACCAGACGCTCGATGTAGTCGGGCAGGTCATCGGCCGGAAGCCGCAGGCCCTTGACGGACTTGCCGAAGCCCGCGTCCTGGCCGAGACGTCCGCCAAGGTGCACCTGGAAGCCCTCCACGTCGTTGCCGAACTTGTCGAGTGCGCGGATGCCCTTGAGGCCGATGTCCGCGACCTGGATGCGTGCACAGGAGTTGGGGCAGCCGTTGACGTGCACGGCGAGCGGCAGCTCGTACTCCGGGAGCCGGGCCTCGAGTTCGCTGATGAGGTTCGCGGCGCGTCCCTTCGTCTCGACCATCGCGAGTTTGCAGAACTCCACGCCGGTGCAGGCCATCGTGTTGCGCCGGAACGGTGATGGGTCGTTGACGGTCAGGCCGAGTGCCATGAGGCCGGTGACGAGCTTCTCGACGCGGTCGGATGCCACGTCGAGGACGACGATCTTCTGCTCGGCGGTCAGTCGCACGCGCTCCGAGCCTGCTGCCGCGGCGAGATCGGCGATTGCGGCGAGCGTGGTGCCCGAAAGGCGACCGACCACCGGCGCTGCTCCAACGTAGTGCCGGCCATCCTTCTGCGGATGAACACCGACATGGTCGCGACGCCCGTCGGCCGGACCCTCAGGCGCGGGACCGTCGATGAGCGGACGGCCGAGGTACTCGGTCTCCAGCACGCGACGGAAGGTCTCAGCACCCCAGTCCTGCACGAGGAACTTCAGCCGCGCCTTCGTGCGCAGTCGTCGGTAGCCGTAGTCGCGGAAGATGCCGATGACGCCGGCCCACACGTCCGCGACCTCATCGAGCGGTACCCAGGCCCCAAGGCGGACCGCGAGATGCGGATTGGTCGACAGTCCGCCGCCGACCCACACGTCGAAGCCGGGACCGTGGTCAGGATGCACGACGCCGACGAACGAGATGTCGTTGATCTCATGGGCAACGTCCAAGCGCGGTGAGCCGCTGATCGCGGACTTGAACTTGCGCGGCAGGTTCGAGTACGCCGGGTCCAGCAGGTGCCGGCTCAGGATCTCGTCGATGGCCGGTGTCCCGTCGATGATCTCGTCGACGGCCACACCCGCGACCGGTGAGCCGAGGATCACGCGCGGCACATCTCCGCAGGCCTCGGCGCTCGACAGACCTACCGCCTCCAGGCGTCGCCAGATCTCCGGAACGTCCTCGATGCGGATCCAGTGCAACTGGATGTTCTGCCGATCGGAGATGTCTGCGGTGTCGCGACCGAACTCCGTCGAGATCTGCGCAATCGTGCGCAGCTGCGCCAGGCTCAGTCGTCCGCCGTCAGATCGCACCCGCATCATGAAGAACTCGTCCTCGAGCTCCTCTGGTTCGAGGGTGGCGGTCTTGCCGCCGTCGATCCCGGGCTTGCGCTGCGTGTACAGGCCCCACCAGCGCAGGCGCCCGGTGAGGTCGGCGCGCGGGATGGAGGTGAAGCCGTCGCGGGAGTAGATCGTCTCGACGCGCTCGCGGACGTTGAGCCCGTCGTCCTCGGCCTTCAGCGCCTCGTTGGGGTTCAGGGCCGTCCGATCGCCCGAGGCCCACTGGCCCTGGCCGGCCTTGAGGGGTCCGATGCTGGTCATGTGCGACATACATTCCTTGCCTAGAGAGTTGGTTGAGAAAGCACCTGAAGCGCCGAATGGCCGCCTTGAAGGGCGGCCAGGGCGGGTTGAGGGGGAACGTCTAGCGACAGGCCATGCAGCACACGCGCATCAGGTCGACGTGAACGCGGCGGGTCAGACCGGTCGACTGCGCAGGCATGACGGGAAACCTAGGAGACAAAGCGGACATCGCGCTCAGGGGGGTTCCTCAGGTGCAAGCAACTTGCAGATGGCTTATTCCACAGGCCAGCGCTGGGCGGTCTCGAGTCCACCGAACCATTCCGTGGAGGTGCCCGATGATCGACCGACGACGAGAGTCGGCACTCCCCAAGGCGAAGGAGAGTCATGAACGACATCACGCTGACCGTCGTCGGCAATCTCGTCACCGACGTCGAACTGCGGTTCACCAAGTCCGGCGAGGCGGTCGCGTCCTTCCGCGTCGCGAACACGGTGCGGCGCTTCGATCGCGCCCAGTCGCGCTGGGTCGATGGCGACACTCACTACTTCAGCGTCAGTTGCTGGCGCAACCTCGCATCCAACGTCGTGCAGAGCCTGTCGAAGGGCATGCCGGTCATCATCACGGGCAAGCTGCGAAGCCGGGAGGTCGAGCGGCCCTGCGGCGACGCGAGCCACGTGGTGCGCTACTACGACATCGAGGCCATCGGTGTCGGGCCCGATCTCGCCAGAGGGGTCGCGACCTTCACGCGGGTCAAGCGCGAGCCGGTGGTCGAGAGCGAGCGTCGCGCACTGGCTGACGCCCTGGCCGCAGCGGGACTGGACGGCGAGCAGGCCGTCGACCTTGAGACGGGTGAAGTGCTCGAAGTGCCTGCGGCGTGAGCACTTAGCCGGACAAGGACCAGTCAGAGGCTCTGTGGGCACGCGCACAGTTGACTTGTTTCCTACGCTGGGAATGCCGGTCCACCTCGGGCCGACCCTCGAGAGGGGACACGATGATGCGCATCATTCGCGTGCTTGCGGTGCTGGGAGCCACGGGCCTCGCCTTGGCTCTGCCTGCGACCGCTGCCTCCGCCGCCGACGCCACGGGGTGCTCGGGTTCGGTGGTGTCGAAGAACGCCGCAGGCGAGACCATCGGCACCGCCAGCGCTCCCGGCGAGGGAGGGACCCAGGCGGATCCCCTTCCGATCGATACCGCCGGGAAGGTCGCCTGGAAGGGCAGCACCGACTCGGTGATCACCGGCGCCACCTGGAAGGTGACGGCGGCTGGAGCCACCTTCCTCCAGGGCACCTACGCCAACTCCGACGGCGTCACCGCATCGGCGGGCGTGCAGGACATGTCCGCGCTGCCCGCAGTGCTGGGAACGATCCTGACGAACAAGATGGCGGTCCCGGTCTCGGGTGAGATCACCGGCACCGGCGGTACCTGCACAGCGAGCGGCTTCATCACCGGCGTCGTGGCGCCGACCTCGTCCCCGGTCTTCTACGCCGGGGCAGTCGCCGGAGTGATCGGCGTGGCGATGGGCGCCGGGGTCATCGCAGGAACCAAGGCGCTGGCGGCTCCGGCCGCCGCGGCGGGCGGAGGAGGAGTCGCATGACGACCAAGGCGCACCGGCATCCGATCCTGGGCTTCTTCGCCGGCCTGTTCTTCGGCTTCGGCCTGGCCCTCCTCCTGTTCGTGTTCGGCGTGCTGCCCGTGACCGTCACCTGGCTGGCGATCCTGACGGTCGGCATGGCGGTCCTGGGCGTGATCTTCGCCTACACGACCCCGGTCCGGGGTGGCACCTAGCAGTTCTGCACGAACGAGGGAGGCCAGCAATGCGCAAGGTCATCACGGCCGGATGCGTCGTCACGATTGGGCTCGTCGGCACGCTCGCGGGTGCTGCCCCGGCTGGGGCAGCCGACGAGAACCATTGGCGGGTAACGGCCTTCTTCTCCAAGCCTGCGTGGAAGGCCAGCGTTCCCTCCGCGACGGTGCTCAAGGCATGCCGCAACGGGACGGGCGGGTCGGCGTTCAAGCTGGGAACGCCGGTGACCGTCGAGGACATGGCGGGCGCGACCGTCGGCTCGGCGCCGGTGACCAAGGTGAAGTTGTGGAAGGAGGGCGGCCGGTACATCTGCAAGTTCACCGCCGTCGTCCCGATCGGGCCGTCCAGCGAATCAGTCTTCGTAATCAAGGTCGCGGACACGAACGGCCACCTCTACGGGCTTGGCGATCTCGAGGCGGACGGATGGGCGGCCGACTTCTGGCCGATCTCCTGATCGTCGCGCCGTTCGGCTGCTGATCGTCGTGCTGGCTCGGCCCGTTAGGCTCCGGGACCATGGCTGAGTTCATCTACACCCTTCGCAAGGCCCGCAAGGCACATGGGGACAAGGTCGTCCTCGACGACGTCACGCTGTCGTTCCTGCCCGGGGCCAAGATCGGTGTCGTCGGCCCCAACGGCGCCGGCAAGTCGAGCCTCATCAAGATCATGGCCGGGGTCGACGAGCTGTCGAACGGCGAGGCCCAGCTGATGGAGGGCTACAAGGTCGGCATCCTCATGCAGGAGCCGATGCTCGACGAGTCCAAGACGGTGCTCGAGAACGTGCAGGACGGCGTCGCCGAGACCAAGGCCATGATCGACCGGTTCAACGAGATCTCGGCCGAGCTTGCCGAGCCCGATGCCGACTACGACGCACTCCTCAGCGAGATGGGCAAGCTGCAGGAGGACATCGACCACCGCAACGCGTGGGACCTCGACGCCCAGCTCGATCAGGCGATGGACGCGCTGCGCTGCCCGGCCGGTGATGCGGACGTGGCTGTGCTCTCCGGTGGCGAGAAGCGCCGCGTGGCGCTGTGCAAGCTGCTGCTCCAGCAGCCGGACCTCCTCCTGCTCGACGAGCCCACGAACCATCTGGACGCCGAGAGTGTCCAGTGGCTCGAGCAGCACCTGGAGAAGTACCCCGGCACCGTCGTCGCCATCACCCACGATCGCTACTTCCTCGACAACGTCGCCCAGTGGATCCTCGAGATCGACCGCGGCAAGTGCTACCCCTACGAGGGCAACTACTCCACCTACCTGGAGACGAAGGCCGGCCGCCTGAAGGTGGAGGGGCAGAAGGACGCCAAGCTCAAGAGGCGCCTCGAGGACGAACTCGCCTGGGTGCGCTCGAATGCCAAGGCCCGGCAGACCAAGAGCCGTGCACGGCTCGACCGCTACGAGGAGATGGCCCTCGAGGCCGAGAAGACCCGCAAGATGGACATGGAGGAGATCCAGATCCCGCCGGGCCCGCGCCTGGGCAGCGTGGTCGTGGAGGCGCACCACCTCACCAAGGGATTCGGCGACCGGCTCCTCATCGACGACCTGTCCTTCACCCTGCCGCGCAACGGCATCGTCGGCGTCATCGGCCCGAACGGCGTCGGCAAGACCACGTTGTTCAAGATGATCGTCGCCGCGGCTTCCGGTGGCAGCGACGACAAGGACGACCTGCCCACGTCCGGCGACATCAAGGTCGGTGAGACCGTCACGCTGTCCTACGTCGACCAGAGCCGGGCGGGCCTGGATGCCACGAAGAACGTCTGGGAGGTCGTCTCGGACGGCCTGGACTGGATCAAGGTCGGCAACGTCGAGATGCCGTCGCGTGCCTACGTGTCGGTGTTCGGATTCAAGGGGCCGGACCAGCAGAAGCAGGCGAAGGTGCTCTCCGGTGGAGAGCGCAACCGGCTCAACCTGGCCATGACGCTCAAGATGGGCGGCAACCTGCTCCTGCTCGACGAGCCGACCAACGACCTCGACGTCGAGACCCTCGGCTCGCTGGAGAACGCCTTGCTGGAGTTCCCCGGCTGCGCGGTGATCACGTCCCACGATCGCTGGTTCCTCGACCGCATCGCCACGCACATCCTCGCCTACGAGGGCGACTCGCAGTGGTTCTGGTTCGAGGGCAACTTCGAGTCCTACGAGAAGAACAAGGTGGAGCGCCTCGGCGCCGACGCCGCACGTCCACACCGGGCGACCTACCGCAAGCTCACCCGCGACTAGGCGACCGCGTGTCTGACAAGGAGCGCGTGCCTGACGACGATCGCGTACTGCGGGTCCCGGTCTATCGCCGGTTCAGCGACCTTGACCCCTTGGGTCACGTCAACAACGTCGTCTTCCACGACTACCTGCAGGAGGCCCGGATGGGCCTCGTGCGCGACATCGCCTTGGTGCGCAGCGAGACGTCAAGCCAGGTCGTCGTCCAGCAGGAGATCACCCACCGCAAGCCGCTGCTGCTGAGCCCCGAGCCGATCATCATCGAGACGTGGGTCACGCACCTGGGCAACTCCACATACACGATCGCCTATCGGATCCTCGACGAATCTGGCGACGTTGCAGCCACGGCGTCGAGCAAGATGGCCGTGGTGGACCCGTCGACGAATCGGCCGATGCGGATGAGCCAGGAACTTCGCGACCTCCTCGCGCCCCTCACCGTCGCCCCCTAGCCGCTCGTTGGAGTTGCGGTGCAAGCCCCGGTCGCTTGACACTGGGTGCGTGACATTCAGTCTCGCCGAACCCGACGCGCAAGCCCTCGAGGCGTTCTGCCGCCGGCAGTTGATGTGGGAGCCCAGCCTGCTGGCGCGGATCGTCACGTCCGAACGGGCCATGGGGATGTTCACGACGCCTCCGCTCGGCGTGCTCGTGTTCGCAGCCATGCCCACGAGCCAGTCGATCACCGCGCCCGTGGATCGCATCGTTCGGCTGGCGGACTGGGCCGACGTGTTGGCGCGCACGAGCGGACAAGGTCTGGATCCGACACGGGTCCCCGAGGTCAACCCGCCCGTGACGCCGGGCATCAGCCTGCGGAACATCCCGCCGTCCGATGGCTGGCAGATCCCCATCCAGGCCGTGTCGGGTGATCTGGTTCCGATCGTCCAGGCGGCCACTGAGGAGTTCGAGGCGAGGGCTGCCGGTCAGCCGCCGCTCATCCAGCAGAACGTCGCCGACGACATCTGGGGACGGGCCGTCTGGGCCGCCCTACCCATGCGCGTGCTCCACGCAGCTCGCCAACTGGGCATGCTCCCGGCGGACCGCTCGCGTGTGTCGGCATCGACGTGCGGAGCGTGGAAGCGCCTGAGCACGCCGCGCGGCCAGGTGTTCGTGCCTGCCTCAGGGCCGGCGGCCCGCCTGTCGCTGCGGGTCGTCACCTGACCGGGTCCTCAACTCCGCGGGAACTACCCCTTCAGCCAGACCGCCGTCTCGGCGCCGACGGCGATCGATTCGCCATCGTCGGTGTTGACCGCCGCGACATCGGGCCCGGAGGCCACGAGGAATTCGGTGCCCCACTCGACGGGGAGCCGCACGGCCCCGGTCCCGAGGTTGATGACGGAGACGACGGACGTGCCGTCGGCCGCGGTGCGGCGCTGAGCGAGCACGGTGCCGTCGTCGAGCAGCCACTCCAGCGGCCCCTCGCCGAGCGACGGCTCCGCCCGCCGCACGCGCAGCGCCTGGCGGTAGAAGTCCAGGGTGGAGCCCTCGACGGCACGCTCCGCCTTGACGGACAGCTGAGCCCAGCCAGCCGGCTGCGGCAGCCACGAGGCTGAACCGGCATTGAAGCCATAGGACGGGTCGGAACCGGACCACGGGATGGGCACGCGGCAGCCGTCACGCGTCCCGTCGGTCCCGCCGCTGCGGTGCCACGCCGGGTCCTGTCGCACCTCGGGTGCGAGGTCGACGACCTCGAACAGCCCTAGCTCCTCGCCCTGGTACAGGTACATCGAGCCGGGGAGCGACAGGGTGAAGAGTGTGGCGGCCCGTGCGCGATGGAGGCCGCGCTCGAGGTCGCGGCTGCCGTCGGCGTCGACGGGAGCCATGCGGGTGCGGTGCCGGACGACATCGTGGTTGGACAGCACCCAGGTTGGCGGAGCGCCGACGGTGGCGTGATTGGCGATGGTCTCGTCGATCGACGTGCGCATCTTGGCGGCGTCCCAGCCGGCCTCGAGGTAGGCGAAGTTGAACGACGTGTGCAGTTCATCGGCGCGCTGGTAGCGCGCGAGTCGCCCGGGGTTGGGTACCCACGTCTCGCCGCAGAACACCCGTGGCGGGTCGTACTCGTCGGCGACCTTGCGCCACTCGCGGTAGATCTCGTGCACGCCGTCCTGGTCCCAGAACGGCGCGTGTGCGCTGTCCTCGAGGATCGACCCGGACTCCGACTTCTCGACGTACTCGTAGTCCGGAAGGCCGTCCTCCTTGACCAGACCGTGGGCGACGTCGATGCGGAAGCCGTCGATGCCGCGGGCGAACCAGAACCGCAGGGTGTCGATGAACTCCTGGTGCACGTCGGCGTTGCTCCAGTTGACGTCGGGCTGCGTGGTGTCGAACAGGTGCAGGTACCAGTAGGCCGAGGGAGATCCGTCCGCGTGGTTGATGCGCGTCCACCCGCTGCCGTGGAAGACACTGCGCCAGTTGTTGGGCGGGTCGTCGTGGTCGGCTCCCTTGCCCTCGCGTACGACGTAGCGGTCCCACGCTGCCGACCCGGGCTCGGAGGCCAGCGCCTCCTGGAACCAGCGGTGCTCGCTGCTGGTGTGGTTCGGCACGATGTCCATGAGGATGCGTATGTTGCGCTCGTGCGCCTTGGCGATCATCGTGTCGACGTCGTCAATGGTGCCGAGCCGAGGATCGATGGACCGGTAGTCCGCGACGTCGTAGCCGCCGTCATTGAGCGGCGAGGTGTAGAACGGCGAAATCCAGATGGCATCCACGCCGAGGTCGACGAGGTAGTCCAGTCGGGAGGTCAGGCCAGGGATGTCGCCCATGCCGTCGCCGTCGCTGTCGGCGAAGGAGCGCGGGTAGACCTGGTAGACGACCGCATGCCGCCACCAATCATTGGTGCTCAATGGTTGACCTCCGTGACCGGGATGGGTGGCGAGGGTGGGGTGTCCTCGATGTTCTGCATGCCGAACGCCGCGCTCACCAGGTACTTCCACAGCACGGCCTCGTGCTCGTCGGGAAGCCGCTGCTCGACCATCGCGTCGTGCATGTGCGTGAGCCAGCGGTCGCGCGCGACGCCGTCGATGGGGTAGGGGTTGTGCCGCATGCGCAGGCGTGGGTGACCGCGCTCCTCGTCGTACGTGGTGGGTCCTCCCCAATACTGCTCGAGGAACATGCGCAGGCGGCGTTCCGCCGGAGCCAGATCACCCGCTGGATACATCGGTCGTAGGACGTCGTCGTGCGCGACGCGCTCGTAGAACGCGTGCACGAGCGACTCGAAGAACGGCGCCCCGCCGAACATCTCGTACGGAGTGGGTGCGGGTGTCGACTCGTCGCTGCCTTGGGTCACGAGGTGATTGTCGCTGATCGGCCCGGAGACTTCTCGGCCTGCTCCAGGATCTGCTCGATCATGTGCGGGAAGACGACGCTGTGGAACGGGGCAACCGACCACCAGTAGGCCTGCCCGGCCAGCCCGCGGGGGAAGAACACGGCGCGCTGGCGCAGGAGTGCCCCCGATGTGGTCGGCTCGACCGTGAACTCGAGCCAGGCAAGGCCGGGGTTCTTCATCTCCGCCCGCAGGCGCAGCAGCCTGGGCGGGAGGCACTCCTCGACGCGCCAGAAGTCGACGACGTCTCCGACGACGAGCGTGGACGGATCGCGCCGGCCGCGCCGAAGCCCGGGCCCGCCGAGCACTCGATCGACCAAGCCCCTGACCTGCCACAGGAAACCGGGGGAGTACCAGCCGTTCGATCCGCCGATGCGCTCGATCGCAGACCAGACGGCCTCGGGCGACGCGCGCGTCGTGCGCACACGGACGTCGGTCAGGAGTGACCCTCCTGCCCAGTCCGGATCGCTGGGGAGCGGGTCGCTCGGCGCGCCTGGCATGGACGCTCCAGACCAGCGGGTGACGACCTCCGCGTCCTGGATGCGCGTCAGTGCGATGCGCACGGCCTCGTCGAACGTCAGCAGGCCTTCGGGCGGGTCGGGCACGTACTCGGCGATGTCGTGATCACCGCACACCGCATCGTGCTTGAGCGACTCGACGAGCGGGCGGGCGATCGCCTTGGGCACGGGGGTGACCACGTTGATCCAATGGCTGGACAGGCTCGGCGACAGGACGTTGATCGGCAGGATGATGCGCTTGCGAAGTCCGGCGACGGCCGCGTACCGGTGCATCATCTGCTCGTATGTCAGGACCTCGGGTCCGCCGATGTCGAACGCGCGGCTGACCTCGTCGGGCAGCGTCGCCGCCGCGACCAGGTAGCGCAGGACGTCGCGAATGGCGATCGGCTGCGTGCGGCTGCGCACCCAGCGAGGGGTGACCATCGCCGGCAGGCGTTCAGTGAGGTATCGCATCATCTCGAACGAAGCCGAGCCTGACCCGATGATCACGGCGGCCCGGAGCTCGATCACCGAGACGCCCGAGGTGCGAAGCACATCACCCACGCCAGCGCGAGAACGCATGTGCGCGGACATGTCACGTGTGGGAATGTCGGGCGCAAGCCCGCCGAGATAGACGATTCGACGCACCTGGCCGGCCGACGCGGCGGCCGCGAAACCCTGCGCCATGCGCCGCTCGGCATCCTCCAGTCCGGTGCCCTCCTGCAGTGAGTGCAGCAGGTAGTAGGCGACGTCGACGCCGTCCATGGCCGCGCGCAGCGAGTCAGCGTCCAGCGCGTCGCCGGCGACGATCTCCACGTCCGCTGCCCACGGCACGTCGCGGAGCCGATCCGGATGGCGGGCGAGCACGCGGACGGTGAAGCCCTGCGCGAGCAGTTGGGGCACCAGCCGTCCGCCGACGTAGCCCGTCGCCCCGGTGACCAGGCACGTCAGCGCTGGTGCCGGAGTGGTCATGACCCCATTCTGGGGGGATTCTGCGATCCAGGCTGGGTGGGAAGGCCGCGCACGACCACGGGGACGACGATCCCCGCTCGATCGAAGGCCAGTTTCATGCGCTCGCGTATGGTGCGCGCGACGTTGACCTGCTTCTCCGGGGCGGCCTTGGCGGTGATGCGGATGACGACAGCCTCACCTGAGACCGACTCGACGCCGGCGAACGTCGGCTTCCCGAGCAGCAGGTCGTCGTAGTCGGGGTCCTCGTCCATGTCGGTCGCGACCTTGTCGACGATGGTGCGGACCTTCTCGATGTCCTCGTTGTACGCGATTGGGATATCGACGATGGCGAGCGTCCAGCCCTGGGACCGGTTGGCCACGCGCAGGATCTCTCCGTTGCGCACGTACCAGACGACGCCTGACGGATCCCGGAGCCGCGTGCAGCGCAGCGCGACTTCCTCGACCGTTCCGATCGCCCCGCCGAGGTCGACCATGTCGCCCACGCCGTACTGGTCCTCGGCGATGATGAAGATGCCGGACAGGTAGTCCTTGACGAGCGTCTGCGCACCAAAGCCCAGGGCGACACCGATGACGCCCGCGCTGGCGAGCAGTGGTGCGACGTTGACTCCCAGCAGGGGCAGGATCATCAGGGTCGCGATCGTCCACACCGTGATCGCGACGACACTTCGCAGCAGCGTTCCGATGGCAGCGGCCCGCTGCTCGGTGCGCTGGTTCATCAGGAGGTCGGAGAGCTCGGCGGTGCGCGTGACCTTGCGCATCTGCGCAAGGCGCTCGTGCTTGGCCTTCTCCGTCGCGCGCTTGACGATCTTGCGGATCGCCCCGTTCAGGATCAATTGGGCGATGACGGCAACGACGACGATGATCAGGATCTGCAGCGGGATCCCGATCAGCCAGTCGCGGATCTTCTCCCACGCGGGCGAGTCCTTGGTCGCCATCAGGATGTGCGTCATGACAGGCCCGTCCAGTGTGCGAAGAACGACAGTGTGTCGGCCGACTCGACGACGGACTTGTCGAGTGAGCGTGCGCCGTGCCCGACGTCGCCCTCGGTGCGCACGAGGATCGGGCGGGTGCCGGACGTCGCATGCTGGACGGCCGCGCACATCTTGCGTCCATGCATCGGGTCGGTGCGGGTGTCGTTGTCGAAGATCGCGAACATCGTCGCCGGGTAGTCAGTGCCCTCGACTACTCGGTGGTAGGGCGAGTACGCGTGCAGCCAGCCGAACTGCTCGGCGTCGGCCGGATCGCCGTACTCGACGGTCCATGTCGGGCCGAGCTCACTGGTGACGTACCTGATCATGTCGAGCAGCGGGGCCACGCACACGACCGCGTTGAACAGATCGGGGCGCTGGGTCATGGCGGCGCCGACGAGCAGCCCGCCGTTCGAGCCACCGTAGATGCCGAGCTGCGAACTCGTGGTCCAGCGGTTGTCGATCAGCCATTCGGCCGCAGCGTGGAAGTCGTCATAGACGTTCTGCTTGTTGCCGAGCATCCCGTCACGGTGCCACTGCTCGCCTTCCTCGCCGCCGCCCCGCAGGTTCGCCACGGCCCAGATGCCGCCGGCCTCGACCCACGCAAGGATCGCGGCGGAGAAGCCCGGTGCCAGTGCGATCCCGAAGCCGCCGTAGCCGTACAGGATCGTCGGCCGCGGGTGGTCAGGCTCCGCGGTGGGCGAGATGACGAACATGCGCACGACCGTGCCGTCGGCAGAGGTGTACTCGACCTGCCGCGAGTGGACGGGCGGCACGTCGACCACGCCAGGCGGCGTCGCGTAGAGGGAAACCTCGTCCGTGCGGGCGTCATACGCGTAGATGGTGGGCACCGTCGTGTGATCGGTGTAGACGAACCACGTGACTGGGCCGCCGTCGATGTGCTCGACGGGGCCGCCGATGGTGCCAGCGCCCGGCAGCTCGATCTCCTTGATGAGCGAGCCGTCGTCGGAGCGGTGCAGCGTCATGTGCGCAACGCCGTGGCTGGTCCGGACGACGAGCAGCAGGTCCTCGGCGAGCTCGTCACCGTCGAGGATCGTCACGGACTCCAGAACGGCCTCGGGGTCCTCGGCGATCAGGTCCACCCAGAACTCGGACTGCCAGTCAGGGGCTGACGTCATGGCGAGGCGGCCGCGTGGGGCATCGAGGTCGGTGGCGACGAGCACTCGTCCGTCACGGGCGAAGGTCAACGAGGTCTGCGCATCGACGTCGCCCTGGACCAGCAGGAACGCCGGCTGCTCGAGCAGGCCGTCGTTGATGTCGGCCACCCACAGGTCGTTGCGCGGCTCAGTGCCCTTGCTGGCTGACACCTGGAGCCAGTGGCCGTCGCGGCTGACCTCCACGCCGTAGTAGTTCGTCATCTCGCGTCCGGCGCCGAACACCAGCACATCGTCGGCGGGATCGGTTCCGACGCGATGCAGGTAGACGCGCCGATGGAAGTTGCGCTCGTCGTCGGGCAGCAGCTCCGGCGCAAGGCGGCGGACATAGTAGAACCGCTCCTCGCCGGGCACCCACGCGATGGGGGAGTAGCGGCATCGGTCGATCGGGCCTTCGACGGTCTCGCCCGTGGCGACGTCCATCAGGTAGAGGAGTGACTCCTCGTTGCCACCCACCGACAGCTGGTAGGCGAGCACGTTGCCCTCCTTGGAGGGCTGCCAGGCGTCGAGCGTCGTCACGCCCGTGGGGTCGATCGCCATGGGGTCGATGAGGACGCGCTCGGTTCCGTCGGCGTCGACGACGTAGAGCACGGAGAACTGCTGGCCGGGCTCGCGCCGGTTCAGGAAGTGGCGGCCCCCGCGCCAGTACGGCGGCGACACGGTGCCGGCTCCCAGCAGAGAGGAGATACGCGTGGCGAAGTCGTCCCGGTGCGACCAGGTGGCGCGCTCCGCCGTCATGAGGACGGACTGCTCCTCGAGCCACTGCCGAGTGCGTGGGTCATCGCCGTCCTCGAGCCACCGATACGGATCAGGAACGGCCACGCCGTGGTAGTCATCGACCACGCCGGATCGAAGGGCGTCCGGGTAGATGGGCGCGGTCGCGTCATTGGTCACGACCGCAAGCCTAGGCTTCGCCCATGGAGCTGCATGACCTGACGGCCATCGAGCAGGCGCATGCGATCCGAACCGGGGAGGTATCGAGCCGGGAGCTCGTCGAGCACTACCTCGCCCGCATGGACCGACTCAACGAGATCGTGGGCGCGTTCGTCACGATCACGGCCGACCTCGCCCGCGAGCAGGCCGACCGCGCCGACCAGCAGGTGGCGGCCGGCGACGCCGACCTCAGCGTCCTGCACGGCGTGGTGGTGCCGGTGAAGGACCTGCACCTCTATGCGGGTGTCCGCGTCCGCTTCGGCACGCAGGTGAAGGACATGGTCGCGCCCGTCGACGAGTTCGTGGCCGAACGCCTGCGCCTGGCCGGAACCGTCATGACCGGCAAGACCAGCACGCCGGAGTTCGGGCTGCCGGCCTACACCGAGCCGGAAGTCGGGCCGTGGGCTCGGACGCCCTGGGACCTCACGCGCTCGGCCGGCGGCTCCAGCGGTGGGGCCGCAGCAGCCGTCGCCGCCGGGCTCGCCCCTATCGCGCACGGGTCGGACGGGGGCGGCTCGATCCGCATCCCCGCCAGCTCCTGCGGCCTGGTCGGCCTGAAGACCTCGCGCGGACTCCTGCCCAACGGACCCATGCCCGAGGGGCCTGGCCGGCTCGGCGTGCAGGGCCCGCTTGCGCGCACCGTCGCCGACGCGGCCGCCCTGCTCGACGTCATGGCCGCATCGCTGCCGACCGCGACCTACCTCGCCGCGATCGACGATCCGCCCGCGTCGTTGCTCATCGGCCGCTATGCCACTCCCGTCATCGCCGAGACCCAGGTGCACGCAGAAGCGCTGGCGGCCTACGAGCTCGCGTCATCGATCCTCGAAGGACTCGGGCACCGCCTGGTCGACCTCGACGTGCCGCTGCCCCTGCACGCGGTGCCGCACTTCGAGCTCGTCTGGGCCGCGGGTGCCGCCGGCGTGCCGTTGGACGCCGCCGAGGAGGGCCAGGTGCGGCCGTTGACGCGATGGCTGCGGGAGCGCGGCAAGCAGTTGAGTGCCGAGGATGTCGCCGAGGCCGTTCGTTACATGCAACAGCATGCCCAGGCCGCACTCGACGCGTCCACGCACGTCGACCTCATCCTGACGCCGACTTTGGCCGACCTGCCGTCGCTGATCGGGAGCATTCGCAACGACGATGACCCGGCCGCGGACTTCGAGGCGCAGAAGAGGTTCACGCCCTTCACGTCTCCGTACAACATGACCGGGCAGCCTGCCATTAGTCTGCCTGTGCACTGGACGAATGACGGGCTGCCCGTGGGCATCCAACTCGTCGGCCGTCCGATGCAAGAGGCACTGGTGCTCAGGGTCGCCGCTCAGGTCGAGCGTGCGCATCCGTGGGCCCACCGACACCCGGAGGTCTGGTGACCGAACCGCAGGTGCCCGTCTGGGCGCCCGTCTCGGACGAGCTCGCGCAGTTGGCGGCCGCATACGGTGTGGCGACCGAGTACTGGGACCAGTCCGGCAACCACGTGAGCGTTGGCGCGGCCACGGTCGAGGCGGTGCTTCGCGCCCTGGGCCTGGACCCGTCCTCGGGTGCGTCGATCGTCGCGGCGCTTGAGGAGATCAGCCTGCGCAACTGGCGGCGCATGCTGCCGCCAGTCTTCGTGTCCCGGCAGGGCGAGGACCGGCGACTGTGGGTGCACATCCCGCACGGCGCAACGGTGCAGGCGTGGGTCGAGACCGAGGACGGCCAGCGTCTCGAGCTTTTTCAGATGGACTGGTGGGTCGAGCCCGTGCTGGTCGACGGGGCGCTCGTCGGCGAGGCGAGCTTCCGGGTGCCGGCCGACCTGCCGCTGGGGTGGCACACCGTGGTCGCCCAGAGCGAGGTCACCAGCGCGTCGATGCCCATCGTCGTGGCTCCGCACCACCTCGAGCCAGCCACCATCACCGGGCCTCGGCAGTGGGGCTTCATGACGCAGGTGTATGCCATGCGCTCACAGACCTCGTGGGGCCTTGGCGACCTTCACGACCTTCGGACCCTGGCCTCCTGGAGCGGCGCCGAGCTTGGCGCGGGCTTCGTGCTGATCAACCCGCTGCACGCGGCATCGCCGGTGGCGCCGATGTCGCCCTCGCCGTACCTGCCCGTCACGCGACGCTTCTCGAACCCGATGTACCTGCACGTGGAGGACATCCCCGAGTTCGTCAACCTGAGCGAGGCCGTGCACGACCGCATCGAGCAGCTCGCTGCGCAGCTGCGGCGGCTCAACGACACCGACGACCTCCTCGACCGCGATGCCGTCTGGGCGGCGAAGCGGGTTGCGCTTCAGGCCATCCACCTCGCCGGCATGAGCGATGAGCGGCGCGCCGACTACCAGGCCTTCGGGGACCAGCAGGGCGACGGACTTCGCGACTTCGCGACCTGGTCCGCGATCTGCGACGTCCACGGCCCGAACTCCGCCGACTGGCCGGCGGAACTGTCGCACCCCGCCTCGCCAGCAGTGGCCGCGTTCCGCGAAGAGCACGCTGACGCCGTCGACTTCCACAGTTGGATGCAGTGGCTCGTCGACGAGCAGCTTGCGGCCACTCAGAACGCCGCCGAGGAGGCGGGCATGGCCATCGGTGTTATGCACGATCTCGCCGTCGGGGTGCATCCCGAGGGCGCGGATGCGTGGGCGCTGCAGGACGTGCTCGCGCCGGGCGTCGGCGTCGGCGCCCCTCCGGACATGTACAACCAGCTGGGCCAGAACTGGCACCAGCCTCCCTGGCGTCCCGATGCGTTGGCCGAGGCCGCGTTCCTGCCCTACCGCGACATGCTCCGCACGGTGCTGAACCACGCGGGCGGCCTGCGCATCGACCACGTGCTCGGCCTCTTCCGGTTGTGGTGGGTGCCGGAGGGCTTCCCGGCTTACGCGGGCACGTTCGTTCGCCTCGACTTCGACGCCATGCTGAGCATCCTGATGCTCGAGGCGCACCGCGCCGGCGCGATCGTCGTCGGCGAGGACCTCGGGACGGTCGAGCCGTGGGTGCAGGAGGTCCTCGTCGATCGTGGGATTCTCGGGACGAGCATCTTGTGGTTCGAGGCCGTCGAGGGCCAGATCAAGGATCCGTTGGACTGGCGGAGCGAGGTGCTGGCAAGCGTCACCGTGCACGACCTCCCGCCGACCGCCGGCTACCTGCGCGACGAGCACGTGCGGATTCGAAGTGACCTCGGGCTGCTCACGACGCCGGCGGAGTTGGAGCGCGAGAACGCCGCTCGCGAGCGTGAGGCGTGGTCCGACGTACTCGTGCGGCATGCCTGGCTGGATCCCTACTCGGACCTGGAGTCCGACGAGGGCAAGGAGGACTTCATCGTGGCCCTGCATCGCGCGGTGGCCGCGTCGCCGGCGCGACTGATCGGCGTCTCCCTGCCCGATGTCGTGGGCGACCGCAAGGCGCAGAACCAGCCCGGCACCGACCAGGAGTACCCGAACTGGCGCGTGCCGATGTCTGATGCGGACGGTGTCCCGGTGCTCCTGGAGGACCTGCTCGACCGTCCCGAACTCATGGATCGCATCGTCGAGGCCGTCCGTTAGGGTGAAGCCGTGAGCCCGCTTGCTGCACTCCTTGCCTTCGTCGTGGCCCCGATCGCCCTCGGCGTCGTCGTGTACGTGCTCGTCTCGGCCGGGTCCTGGACCCGTTCGGGTCGCGCGAGTGCCGACTACGACGACGGCCCGTTCCTCGTGACCAGCGACGCCGCCGTGCCGAATCCGTCGCACCTGCCTCGTGAGATCGGCGAAGGACCCGAGGCCTATGTGGGAGGTGGCGCAAGTGCCAAGTGGTGAGGCCGGCTACGGACTTGATGCGCTGACGGACGTCAGCCCGCTGTCGGAGGCCCAGCGCTCCGACCTGCTGCGCATCGTGCAGCGCGCCCGGTCGATCTGCGGGTACGGGTTCGGCGTGTACGTCGGGCCGCTCGCCGATGGGCGGCAGTCCGCGATTGCGCAGCACGCGCAGATCGCTGACCCGGCGTCGGCGGTGCTTGTGGCCGTGGACCCGTCCGCTCACGTGATCGAGATCGTCACCGGCGTCGACGCCGCTGTGACGCTCGACAACCGCGCCTGCGAGCTTGCAGCTCTGGCGATGAAGTCCTGCTTCGCCGCGGACGACCTGGTCGGTGGCATCCGCGAGGGCGTCAACCTGCTGGCCGAGCACGCAAGGGCACCGCGCGTCCTGCACGTCGACGACATCTAGCCCCGGCCAGCGCCACCCCACCGCCCCACCCACTCGACGGAAGGGGATGGGGGTTAGGCGGTGGCGTCCCTGATGGTGGCGTCCTTGGCACGGGCGGCAAGGGCGCGGACGATGCCGTCGCGGCCCTCGATGATCAGCCGCCGCAGCGCGGAGTTGAGGTCGCCGGCGAGGAACCGGTCCGTGGCCACGAGGGTCTCCTCCTCGACGAGCAGGTAGGGGTAGAGGCCGACGGTGACCCCCTGGGCCGTATCGGTCGTCCCGTTCTGCCACACGCGAGGAAGTGCCTCGAAGTACCGATCGCGGTACGGGCGGATCTCGTCGAGCTGATCGGGCTGGACGAAGCCGCCGATCGTGGCCTCGGTGATGGCGTTCGCCAGGTCGGTCCGATCGAGGATGTCGGCCCACGCCAAGTCCTTGGCCACGGATGACGGCCGCGCCGCGCGGGCGTATGCGGCCTGGCGGCGCCCCGTTGCCGTGTCGTCAGCGGTGAGCTCAGCCTCGATGGCATCGTCGTCGAGGCGACCGAGCACGACGAGCCGATGCAGCAGCGACCAGCGAAGGTCAGTGTCGACGGCCAGGCCCTCCCAGACGACCTCACCGGAGAGGAGGCCGGCCACGACGTCGACCTGCGCCTTCGTCGTCGCTGAAGCCACGAAGACCTTCGCAAACGCCAGCTGATGGTCACTGGCAGGCGCGGCCGCGACGGCCAGTTCGTGCGTGGCGTCGGCGAGCCGCACCAGGTAGCCCGTGCGGTTCGCGGGCGCCGCGTACTGGTCGAGCGCCGAGCGCAGTTGGCGCAGCACCGTCTGCACGACACCGACATCGGACTCCCTGCCGATGGCCGACAGCACCAACGACAGGAAGTCGCCGGTCGAGACCTCGGCATCGCGGGTCATGTCCCAGGCGGCGGTCCAGATGAGCGCCCGGGCCAACGAGTCATCGAGGCTGGCGAGATGGGCGACGGCCGTCTTCCATGACCGCTCGTCGAGGCGAACCTTCGCGAACGTGAGGTCGCCGTCGTTGAGCAGAAGCAGGTCGGGCTGCATCGTGTTGCGCAACTGGGGGATCTGGGTCTGCGCGCCGACGACGTCGACCTCGAAGCGCTCGCGCAGCACGAGGCTGCCCTTCTTCAGGTCGTACAGGCCGACGCCGATGCGATGCGACCGCAACGTCGGGGGCAGGCCGACGGGAGTGGCGGGCGGCTCCTGCTCGATGACGAAGTCCGTCATCATCTGGTAGGCCCCGAGCTTGATGCGCGGGCGCAGGAGGTTGACGCCGCTGGTCTGCAGCCACTGCGTGGTCCACTCGCCGAGGTCGCGTCCGCTGGTGGCCTCGAGCTCGACCAGCAGGTCGCGCAGCTCGGTGTTGCCCCACGCGTGCTTGGTGAAGTACTGACGTACGCCCGCGACGAAGTCCTCCTCGCCGACCCACGCGACGAGCTGCCTGAGTGCAGAGGCGCCCTTGGCGTAGGTGATTCCGTCGAAGTTCACCTTGACCGCGTCCAGGTCGACCATGTCGGTGGCGATGGGGTGCGTTGACGGGAGCTGGTCCTGCCGGTAGGCCCAGTTCTTGCGCTGATTGGCGAAGGTGGTCCACGCGTCGGTGTAGCGGGTCGCATTGACGTTGGCCCAGTGCGACGCCCACTCGGCGAACGACTCGTTGAGCCACAGGTCGTCCCACCACGTCATCGTCACCAGATCGCCGAACCACATGTGCGCGAGCTCGTGAAGGATGGTGTTGGCACGCTGCTCGTACGCGGCGTCGGTGACGCGTGAGCGGAACACGTAGTCCTCGAGGATGGTCACGCAGGCGGCGTTCTCCATCGCGCCCGCGTTGTACTCCGGAACGAAGATCTGGTCGTACTTCTCGAACGGGTACGGCACCTCGAACTGGTCTTCGAAGAAGGCGAAGCCCTGCTTGGTGACCGTGAAGATCTCCTCCGGGTCGAGGAAGGCGGACATCGACTCGCGGCAGTACACGTCCAGGGGGTAGGTGCCGTACTTGCCGGTGTACGTGTCCGACGCGCGGTAGTACGCGCCGGCCACCAGCGCGGTGATGTAGGTGGAGATGCGCGACGTGGGCGCGAACGCCCACGTCGCGGTTCCGTCGCCGTGAACCGCGGGCTCGGGGGTCGGCGAGTTGCTGATGGCCTTCCAGTGCGACTGGCCGATCACGGTCAGTTGCCAGGTCGCCTTGAGGTCCGGCTGCTCGAAGCTCGCGTACGCGCGACGGGAGTCGGCCGTCTCGAACTGCGTATAGATGTACGTCTCCTTGTCGACCGGGTCGATGAGCCGGTGCAGGCCCTCGCCGGTGTTCATGTAGGAGCAGTCCGCGTCGACGACGAGCGTGTTGTCGGCCGCGAGGTCGGCCAGGGTGATGCGGTCATCCGCGAACGCATCAGGTCCGAGCTCGGTTCCGTTGAGCATGATCGAGCGGACGCTGGGCGCGATCAGGTCGATCCACGTCGAGCCACCCGGCTGGCGGCAGGAGAAGCGCACCGTGGTCGTGCTGTGGAACGTCTCGCCGTCAGTGGTGAGGTCCAGGAGCACGCCGTAGGAGTCGACTTCTATGAGGGCGGCACGCTCGCGTGCCTCGGCCCGGGTGATGTTGTCGCTTGTCGCCATCCCCGAATCCAACCACTATGACCTCCATGGAACACACGACGGCTGATTTCTGGTTCGACCCCATCTGCCCCTGGGCCTGGATCGCCTCCCGTTGGATGATCGAGGTCGAGAAGGTGCGCGACATTGACGTGCGCTGGCACGTGATGTCACTCGCGGTGTTGAACGACGGTCGCGAACTCCCTGAGGAGTACATCGACCTGATGGCCCGGGCGTGGATCCCTGTGCGGGTCGTCGTCGCCGCGCACGCGGCTCATGGCGACGCTGTCGTGCTCCCGCTCTACACGGAGATGGGCAACCGCATCCACCTCGACCAGCGGCAGGACTACGACCAGGTGTGTCGCGAGGCGCTCGCCGCTGTCGGCCTTCCGGAGGACCTCGCCGATGCCGGGACGTCGGACGTCTTCGATGACGCCCTTCGGGCCAGTCATGAAAGCGGCGTCTCCCTGGTCGGCATGGACGTGGGGACGCCCGTCATCGCTCTTCCCGGACCGGGCGGTGACCTCGTCGGCCTCTTCGGCCCGGTGGTGACCCCGGCGCCCAAGGGTGAGGAGGCAGGTCTGCTCTGGGACGGCGTCCGGCTGGTGTGCTCGACGCCGGGCTTCTTCGAGTTGAAGCGGACGCGGACGGTCAGTCCAACGTTCGACTAGCGATCCAGCGGTCACACCGCGATGAACGGCGGGCGCGAGGCGCCCTCGGGAACGGTCAGCGCGGTTCCATCGCGCCGTCGCGACGCGGTCCACAGGCAGGCAAGCGCGTCGAGTGCATCGTCTGTCGGGACATCGGCGGGGGCGCGGGACAGCAGCGCGTCGATGTCGGGCAGCCAGGTTCGCAGGGCTGCGATGCGCTGTCCGACGCCGGCGGCCGTCTTCTTGCCAGCCAGCGGTCCTCGTCCCGCCATCGCGCTGAACGACACCTCGGGGTGCGCCTCGACGACATCGGGGTTCAGGTTCGCCGCGAGGAAGTCATCGAGCGCGAGGACGCGACTGGCCAGCCCGAGCGCCTGACGGCTGACGCCCTTGCCCATCAGCTCCCTGCTGAGGCGCTGCACCTCGTCGTTGGGGGCCGCGAGTCCCAGTTCCAGGACTCGTCGGGGCGGGGTGGTGAACACACGCGAGGACGCACCAGGCAGGTGCGCGCGTGCCAGCCGGTCGCACTCCCGCTCGCCTTCGTCGAGCAGCCCGATCGGCATGTCGATGCCCACGACGGACGAGTCGGGAATCAGGGCTGCGATGTCGTGCACCTGCGCCGTGCGCCAGGCCAGTTCCTCGCCGTGGAGCGCTGCGGCGACCCACCCGCGCGGGTATCCGTCGATGCCGACCACCTGATGCACGGGCATGACGCCAGCCTGTCAGGATCGAGGGCGTGCCGGAGGGGAACGTCATCCATCATCAGGCCCGGCGCTTGGGCCGGGCCTTCTCACGACGCCCCGTGTTCGTCGACAGCCCGCAGGAGCGGTTCGCGGCGGGCGCCGCGATGGTGGACGCCCAGGTCGTCCGCAAGGTGGAGGCGCACGGCAAGCACCTGTTCATCGGCTTTGCCAACCACCTGTGGATCCACATCCACCTCGGACTGTTCGGCAAGTGGCAGATCGGGGCGGGGGAGGCGCCCGACGTCGTCGGGCAGGTGCGGCTGCGGCTTCGCTCCGCTACGGCCTACGCCGAGTTGCGCGGTCCGACAGTGTGCGAGCTGCTCACCGACGATGAGCGGAAGGCTGCCATCAGGCGGATCGGGCCTGACCCGATCCGTAACGACGCCGAGCCCGAGCGCGCCTGGGCGCGGGTGCATCGCAGCGGTGCGCCGATCGCTGCCGTCCTCATGGACCAGCGGGTCTTCGCGGGCGTCGGAAACATCTACCGCGCGGAGGTGCTGTTCCGCCACTGCATCAGCCCGTATCGGCCAGCGAGCGAGATCGGTCGCGAGGAGTTCGACGACATCTGGGCCGATCTGGTCGACTTGATGACGAAGGGCACGCGCCGGGGTCGCATCGATACCGTGCGTGACGAGCACCTGCCCGAGGTGATGGGCCGACCGCCGCGCGAGGACCGTCACGGCGGCGAGGTCTACGTATACCGCCGGGACGGTCGGCCCTGCCACCTCTGCGGGACGGAGGTTCGCGTCGCGGACCTGCAGGGCCGCAAGCTGTACTGGTGCCCTGCCTGCCAACGTGGCTAGGCCGTTCGCCGGTCGCTACGGTCATCGTGTGACCGATGCCGCGATGGACCAGCCCGATGTCGAACAGCTCGCCAGCCGCTGGTCGGCGGACCTCGCATCGTGGGCGATCCCCGACGAGATCCTGAGCCAGGCGGAAGAGGCACCCTGGGTCCATCCGGTGGCGATGTTCACCGTCGACGACGAGATCGCCGACTCGGTCTCGCATGAGCGCGCCCGCGCGGCCGTTCCCGACCAGGGCAACGTTCTCGACGTGGGCAGCGGCGGGGGACGGGCATCCCTGGCATTGGTGCCGCCCGCATCGATGCTCGTCGCCGTCGACCACCAGCAGGGCATGCTCGACGCCTTCGCCGAGGCCGCGTTGCGGCGAGGAGTGCGCTCGCACACGATCCTGGGGGACTGGCCCGCGGTTGCTGATGATGCGCCCGAGTGCGACGTCGTGGTGTGCCATCACGTCGCGTACAACGTCGCGGACATCCGTCCGTTCCTGACGTCACTCGATACGCACGCACGGCGGCGGGTCGTCATCGAGCTTCCGACGCGGCACCCGCTGAGCCACCTGAACCCGATGTGGAAGCAGTTCTGGGATCTGGACCGGCCCACGCGGCCCACGTCCGACGACCTGCTCGCCATCGTCCGAGCCATGGGCTTCGACGCGCATCAGGAGATCTGGCATGACGACGCCTGGGGGCGCCGCGTGGCGCTTCCGGACGCCGATCGCGTTCGCTTCGCCCGGATCCGCCTGTGTCTGACGGAGGACCGCGACGCCGAGGTGGCTGCAGCGTTGATAGCCGAGAACGACGCCCAGCCGCGCGAGGTGGCCACCATCTGGTGGGACGTCGACCACTGACCGCTTAGATGGGCCGGTGACCTACGACGTCGAACGCATTCGCGCCCGCATTCCCGCCCTCGCCGACGGCACCGCGTACTTCGACGGTCCCGGCGGCACCCAGACGCCGGACGTGGTCGCGCAGGCGATCGCTGACGCGCTGACCTCAGGCCTGAGCAACCGCGCCCGCGTGACGCAGGCGGAGCGGAATGCCGACGACATCACCCTCGAGGCGCGCCTGGCCGGTGCCGACCTCGTCAACGCAGACCCCGGGGGCATCGTCTTCGGACGCAGCATGACCGAGCTCACCTTCCAGGTGGCGCGCACGCTGGCGCAGGGCTGGGGACCCGGTGACGAGGTCGTCGTCACCCGGCTCGACCATGACGGCAACGTGCGGCCGTGGGTCACCTACGCGGAGCGCACCGGCGCGACCCTGCGCTGGGCGGAGTTCGATCCGCAGACCGGGATCCTCACCGCGGAAGACGTGCTGTCGCTGGTCAACGACAACACGCGCGTCGTGGCGGTCAGCGGCGCATCGAACCTCCTCGGCACGCGGCCCAATGTGGCGGCGATCGGCGCGGCGCTGGTGGATGCCGACGCGCTGTTCTACGTCGACGGCGTGCACCTGACGGCGCATGCTCCGATCGACATGCAGGCGATCGGCGCGGACTTCTACGTGTGCAGCCCCTACAAGTTCCTCGGGCCGCACCTGGGCATGCTGGCCGCGTCGCCGGCCTTGCTGGAGACGCTGCATCCGGACAAGCTCAGGCCGGCCACGGAGCAGGTGCCCGAGCGGTTCGAGCTCGGCACGCTGCCGTACGAGCTGCTCGCCGGCGTCACCGCCGCCATCGACGTCCTCGCCGATCTCGTTCCGGGCGACGAGGCGCAGCTGTCGCGTCGGGCCCGGATCGTGCGATCGATGACGGTCCTGGAGTCCTACGAGGACGAGCTGCACGACCGGCTTCGCTCAGGGCTCGAGGCGATCGCGGGCGTCCACTGCTACGGGCACGCGCCGCTGCGGACGCCGACGGAGTTGTTCAGCATCAACGGCGTGGAGTCGATGGACGTCTACGACGCACTTGCCCAGCACGGAGTCAACGCTCCGGCGGGTTCGTTCTACGCCCTCGAGGCATCGGAGTGGATCGGGCTCGGATCGCATGGCGCGGTTCGCGCGGGGCTGGCCCCGTACACCAATGCCGACGACGTGGACCGCTTGCTCGCGGGTGTCGCGGAGCTCGCTCAGCCCACGTAGCCGAGTTCACGCGTCGCCCACCCAGCGCGGCTCGTCACCGCCCGCCTGACCTGCGTCAGTGGTGGTTGGCGCGGATCCGTTTTGGGCAGCCACGTCTGACGCTGTTCCGGTGAGTTCGTCGGCCCAGGCGGCGTGCTCGCGCTCGGCCCAGGAGACCGGGACCGAACCGGTGCGCATGCCGAGCCGAGCTGTCGCGTCGTTGAAGGCCATGTAGATGTGCCCGCACACGACGACGAGGACGGCGAGGGCGAGCCAGTCATGCACGAACGTCGCGCCCGTGCGCAAGGCATCGGGGAACCTGCTGCTGAAGAACATCATCGTGCCGGTGAACAGCATGACGATCACGGCGCCGAGGGTGAACGCGGCGTTCAGCTTCTGCCCGGCGTTGAACTTGCCGACACGGATGCGTCCTGACCGCCGGTCGCGGGAGCGCAGCCACTGCCAGTCGGCGGGACGGAAGCGGTTGAGGCGGCTCGCATCGTCGCGGAAGGCGCGCGAGAACAGGGCGACGAGCAGCGCGATCGGCAGCGCGAAGCCGGCCACCTCGTGGATCACGCGAACTATCTGACGGTTGCCGACGAGTCCGCCGAGGTCGGGTACGTAGAGCAACGCCGCGGTGACGAGCAGGACCCCCATGAGGATGCCGAGCACGCGGTGCGTCCAACGCTCGCCTACGGAGAACCGTGGCAGGACGGTGGCCGCGTCAGACGACAGGGTCATCGCTGCGCCCGTTGGACTTGCCGACCCACGCATCGACGTCGTAGCCGCGGTCCTCCCAGTAGCCGGGGATGACCTTGTTGGTGGCCTCGATCCCGGAGAGCCACTTGATCGACTTGTACCCGTACATCGGCGCGACCAGCAGTCGAACGGGAGCCCCGTGTTTGTCCTCGATCGGCTTGCCGAACATGCTCGTGGCGACGAGCACGCCCGGTTGACGCGCCTGCTCCATCGTCAACGACTCGGTGTACTCCCCGTCGAAGGAGGTGAACCGCACCGCGGTCGCGCCGGCCTCGACGCCGGCGGCGTCGAGCAGGTCACTGAGCAGGACCCCCGACCACGGGACGTCCGCCACGCGCCAGCCGGTGACGCACTGGAAGTCCTTGGTCATCGAGGTCTGGGGCAGTGCGGCCAGTTCGGTCAGGCTGAGTGACATCTCCTTGGCGACGAGGCCGGTGACCGCGAGCCGGTAGGTCTTCGCGTCGAAGGACGGGTAGCCGCTCGTCACGGTGTAGATGCGGAACCCGCCGGCCGCCGGGATGACCGCGCCGAGTGCCGGCGCGGTCGAGGCCACGACGTCGCTGACGCCCTGGGACAGCCAGCGGCCGGCCAGAACGCCGACAGCGCCCAGGCCGACCATTCCGAGGACGATGCGCCGGCCGACCGGCGTGCCGCGCTCCTCTGGTTCGGTCGTCATCTGGCTATGGGAACACACATTCGGGCGTCCGGCCATCCCGCCTTCGTCAGGCGGGCGGCGCCAGGGTGCCGGTGAAGCGCGCCGCCGCTCCCGCGCAGCCGTTGATGCCGTCGGCGCCGCGCCGGCCGAGCGCCAGGCCGTTTCGGTACATCGTGAGTCGAGTCGCGGCGCCACCGTGGGCGACGATCTGCGTCTCCTTGGGGAACCTGAAACCCGGCTTCATGCGGTCGAGGTCGCCACCGAGTTCGGCCATCGTGGCAAGTCCCGCCCAGCTGATGAACGGACTGTCGCGCCAGCGGCCGGTCGCTGCGGCACGACCCTGCACCCACCCGGCCATGCAGTCCGCGGAGAGTTCGAATGCCGAGCGGTAGCGGTCCGCCATCCGCGATGGTCCCTGACCCTTCGCGTAGTAGTAGGCGTCGATCCCGCTCGCGTACTGGACCCAGTGCCCGAGCTCGTGCGCCAACTCCGTGGCCGCACCCTGGTTAGGCAGCCCCCGGAGGAGCCTGGCCTGGCTGCGGTGGAGCCGTCGTGCATCCGACGCCAGGACTCCCTGCCGACGTGCCTCCCGGGCGTACTCGCGCGTCCAGTACGGCGACGCGGGTGCGCTCACGTACACGGTGACGCTCTTGTCGCACCAGAACGATGCGACGGCGAAGTCGCCCGCGGTGGCGTCGAAGCAGGGATTGAGCGGCACGCGGGTGAAGATGCTTATCGTCGGCGGCGTCGCCGATCGTCCTCGAGCGGCGAGTTCGGGCGCCCACAGGGCGGTGTAGGCGGCCGCAGCTGCCGCGATGCACGAGCGGAACGACGCGGGCGTGCGCTGAGGTGCGCAGAACGCCGGTCCGGCCGCGGTGGGCGCCGCAGCCGCGACGGCGACCGGATGAAGCGCGGCCGCCGCCAGGACGATGGCCAGGGTCAGCGTCGAACGACGGCTCATTCCTCGGCCATGGCCAGCAGGGTGGTCACGGTCGCCCAGTTGCGGGCCGTGCCGTTGAGTGAGGCCAGTCGCCCCTTGGTGGTCAGTGCCTTGGCGAGTTCGCTGATGCCGAACCCGCCCGGGGTGTGCAGGTACAGCGTCGATCCGATCACCTTCAGTGAGTCGTTCGAGCCGCTTCCTGTGAACTTCGCGCTGAGCTCGTCCAGTCGCGCGCGGGCAGCCGCATCGGGTTCGCCTGGCAGGAAGATCGCGTGCAGTCGCTTGTGGTCCTTCTCGGCCGGGTACGGATTTCCTGCGACGACTCGTGCCAGATCGGCAAGGGCGAGGGCGATGACCGGGACGTCGACGCCGAACTCCTCGGCGATCGACCCCGCGACAGTGCTCGCGACCTTCGCCGACGACGCCCGCGAATCGACGAGCACGTTGCCCGACTGGATATAGGTGCGGACCCGCGTGAAGCCATCCCTCTCGAGTCGCTCGCGCAGGGCCGCCATCGGGACCTTGCTGTTGCCGCCGACGTTGACACCGCGAAGGAGCACGACGTGTGTGGGCATGACGCCCATCCAAGCCGACTGGTCATAAAGGCGGAAGGGTTTTGCCTCTGGTAGACACCGGGGCCCGGCGGTACTCTGGAGGCCACGACGCGAGTGGAGGGCCAAAGATGACTGTCTGCATGCCCCCTCGCGTCCGAGTTCGCTGAATCACTCTGCGTCGGACGCCAGTTCCCCACCCGTGACGGCGGTTTCATGCCGTTCGACCCCTGGAGCCTGCGTTGTCCTTCACGACCCTGCACGACCTCGGCTGGCAGTCGAGCGAACCGTCAGCCGAATCCCGCACCCGCCCAGCCCGCGTCCTTCATCAAGGCCGCGGTGGCTGGCGCGTCCATGACGGCTCATCCGAGCTTCTCGCTCGGGGCCGGACGAAGTCGCTGTCGCCGAAACCCGTGACCGGGGACTGGGTTCTCATCAGTGACGACCTGGGCACCTGCCTGGTGGAGGACGTCCTGCCCAGGCGCACCACCTTGTCTCGTGCCGAGTCCGGCGGTAGAAGCGAGGAGCAGGTCATCGCCGCCAACGTCGACGTCGTCGCGGTGTGCACTCCAGCCGATGCCATCAACGGGCGGCGCCTTGAGCGCGAGCTCACCGCCGTATGGTCGTCGGGCGCCAGCCCTCTCGTCGTCGTCACGAAGTCCGACCTCGTCGACGACCCGGGCACGGTGGTCCGCGCCGCGGAGGCGGTGTGCGTCGGTGCAGATCTCGTGATCGTCTCGTCCCGCGATGGCGACGGGCTTGAGGCCGTGCGAGGGCGGGTCCCCTCGGGAGTGACCATGGCGCTGATCGGGCCGTCGGGAGTCGGCAAGAGCAGCCTGGTGAATGCGCTGTGCGGCCACGAGGTGCTCGCCACGGCGACCACTCGCGGGGACGGCAAGGGCCGGCACACGACGACATCGCGACACCTGATCGCCTTGCCCGGTGCGGGCCTCCTCCTCGATACCCCGGGCATGCGCGAATTCGCACCGTGGGTTGATGGCGAGGGCCTCGGCGAGACTTTCGCTGATCTCGACGAGTTGGCTCTCGCGTGCCGATTCAACGACTGCCGTCATGGAAGCGAGCCCGGGTGCCAGGTGCTCATCGCTGCAGCGTCGGACGAGACGGTCGCTGAACGGCTCGAGAGTTGGCGGCGGCTCCAGCGAGAGCTTGCCTGGCTCGCTCGTCGTCACGACGGCCGATTGATGGCCGAGGAGCGCCGGAAGTGGGCGGTGATCTCGAAGTCGGTGCGTTCGGTCACGCGACCCTGACTGTTGGGCCGAGTACTGCCGGCCTACATCGCGTCGAACGTCTCGTACACCTCGACCGTGCCACCCGCTGCCAGGTGCGGGCACGACTTCGCGATGGCGGTTGCGGCGTCCAGGCTGTCCGCCGAGATCACGGAGTATCCGGAGATTCCGGACGCCCCGCCGTCGCTCACCGAGCCATCCGGGGCGACCGAGGCTGACGGCCCGGTCGGGTTGCCGGGATCGGCGACGGCCTTGTCGATGGTGGTGAACCAGGCGATCCACTCATCCATGATCGCCTTGCCCTCGTCCTCGGTTGCGGGCTGTGTCGCGTCACCGGTGTACGCGAGCAGGTACTTCGCCATGGCAGTGCCCTTCTCTGGTAGCCAGCCCAATCGGCTGTGTGGTTCCGCGGAGTGTGGCAGGGGCGGAGGTGTCGAACAAGGCCCCGCGAATGAATGACGGGCGACAAAAGGGGGCGTGGACAACCGGGGTACCGCAGCCACTGTCAGAATCGCAGACGTGACGGGGCCTTTCGCGAACGCGATCATCATCCTTTCGCTGGTCCTTGCCATTTTCGCGTTCGTCCTCGCGATCGTGAACCGGACGCGGCCGCTGGCGATCCTCGTCGGTGCGGCGATCCTGGAGATGTTGCTGCTGGCCTTCTTCGTGGGCGGGATCGTCCAGATGATCGGAAGCGACCACGACTTCGCGCGAGCGGAGTTCGTCGGCTACCTTCTCGCCTGCGCGGCGGTGGTTCCAGCCGCGGTGTGGTGGGCGTGGGGTGAGCCCACGCGCGCCAGCATGGTGGTGCTCGGCATTGCGTTTTTGATCATGCCGATCCTCGTCGTGCGCACTCAGCAGGTGTGGGCAGGCCCAAGTGCCTGAGGACGAAGGGTCATCTGCAGAGGCGACGCCGGCCCGCGCCACCAATCGCGGCTTCGGCCGCGTCCTCGTGCTGATCTACGGCATCTTCGCGCTCGCGGCGACCGCCCGTTCGCTGGTGCAGATCGCCACGAAGTTCAATGAGGCACCGATCGCCTACCTGCTGTCCGCGTTCGCCGCGGCCGTGTACATCGTGGCGACCGTTGCTCTGGCGCGTGGCGACCGTACGTCGCGCAAGGTGGCGACCGTCGCCATCTCCATCGAACTGGTGGGAGTCCTGCTCGTCGGTGCCGCCAGCCTGCTGTTCCCGGCCGAGTTCCCGAAGGCCTCGGTGTGGTCCGGCTTCGGTCGCGGCTACGGCTTCGTGCCTCTCGTACTTCCCTTCGTCGGCCTGTGGTGGCTGCATCGCACGAGGCCATCGTCCGACTAAGACGCTCTCAGCTGGCCATCGGTCTTCACCTAGGCCCACAATCGATATGTGGTCACGGCATCGATCGATACTCGGCCCCACCGCGCCGGAAGCCGCGTTGGCTATGTCATCGCGGTGGTCGTCAATGCTGCTCTCTTGATCGTCATCAATGTGAGACCGGGCTGGCACTCCTTCGACTTCCTGACCGATGCGTTCGCCGAGGTGCTGCCGATCGTCAATCTGTCACTCGTGGTCGGCATCGTGGTCAACGCCGCCTACCTGGCCTTCAATCCCCGATGGTTCCGCTCCTTGGGGCAGTTGCTCATGGCCAGCGTCGGGTTGCTGGTCGCGTGGCGACTGCTGGTGGTCTTCCCATTCGAGCCGGAAGCCGGTTGGGACGCCCTTGCCCGCAGCCTGCTGGTGCTGGCGCTGCTCGGGTCGGGTGTGGGTGTCCTCGTTTCGCTTGTGCACCTCGTGCGGGGAAGTGCCCGTTAAGGGGTCGTACGACTAACGGCTAATGGTGGTCGGCGACGGGATAGGGCATCGTCTGACTCCCCGAAAGACCTGGTCGGTTCCCCGCCGGCCAGCAAGGCAAACCCGCGCCGAGCTGTTGATCTGGTTGTCCCAACACCCCTGGGTCAGATGAACCCTCGTAGCCCCCCGGCGACTCCCGATCCGACCCCCGAAGGGTCGGGAGTCGCCTATCCCCTTTCTTGGGGGTTATTGGCTTCAGGCCTGTTGCTTCGTCCTGCGTTCCCAGACAATGCAAGGCATGCGCCTGCCGTTTGGGGTTTCGCGGGGCGCTCCCGGGGGATCCGTGAGTGTTGCTCGTGCTGTCGCCGTGTTCGCGATCACGGGCGCCGTGACGCTGCTCATCCTCGTCGCCTCCCTGGCCTTCCTGCTGTCGAAGACGGGGCACGAGGAGGCCATCCGCGATGCCCAGCGGATCACCGACGCCTACGGCGAGGCAGCCGTCCAGCCTGCACTCGATGACGCGATCCTGCGATTCGAGCCGGCGGCGTCAGCAGCCTTCGCCCAGACAATGAAGGAACGGCTGGCCAGCAGCGGATTCGTCCGCGTGAAGCTCTGGGGCCCGGACGGCACCGTCGTCTACAGCGATGAGCCGAGACTGGTCGGACAGCGCTTCCCCTTCGACGATGAAGCAGTTGAGGTCCTCGCCACCGGCGTGACCCTTGCTGAAGTCAGCGACACCACCAAGCCGGAGAATCACTTCGAGGACAACAGAATGCCGTTGCTCGAGGTGTACCAGAAGCTGACTACGCCGCAGGGGGCTCAGGTGCTCTTCGAGGCCTATGTGCCCTTCGACGCGGTGCAGGCCCAGGGTCGCGAGGTGTGGATGAGGTTCGCGCCGTTCGTCAGCCTCGGACTGGCCTTGATGTGGCTTCTGCAACTGCCGATGGCGTGGTCGATGGCCAACCAGTTGCGAGCCGGGCAGGAGCAGCGCGAGCGACTCCTGCAGCGTGCTCTGGACGTGTCCGACACCGAGCGACGCACCCTCGCCGCAGACCTCCACAACGGCGTGGTCCAAACCCTGGCGGGAATGGCCTTCACGTTGGGTGCGCTCGAACAGCACCTGCCCGCGGACACGGCGCCGGAAACGCGGGCGCAGGTGAGTGAGGCTTCCGAGGCCGCAAGGGCGGCGATCCGTGAACTGCGCTCGATGCTCGTCAACCTCTACCCGCCGACGTTGCGCAGTTCAGGTCTCGAGCCGGCCCTCAACGACTTGGCCGCCCACCTGCAGGCAAGAGGCATCTCGGTCGAGGTGACGACTGACCTCCCAGATCGCCCGTCGGCGCAGGCGGAGGCGCTCTTGTACCGATGCGCTCAGGAGGCGCTTCGCAACGTCATCAAGCATGCGGCCGCCCAAGAGGTAGACATCCACGTGGGTGCGGACGAGGGGTCGTGGCGACTCACCGTCACCGATGACGGCGGCGGCTTCGCCCGGAGCGAGTCTGCGCCGGCGGGGAACCTGCCCGGTGAGCGCATGGGCCTGCGTCTGCTGTCGGAGATGCTCGAGGATGCCGATGGCTCCCTCCGCATTGAGCCCGGCGTGTTCGGCGGCACCGTCTTCACGGTTCTGGTTCCGCGGCGTGTGAATGAGGCGGTGACGGTATGACGGCAGCAGCAGAGATCCTGAATACCGACGAGGCTCCGATCCGCGTCCTGATCGTCGACGACCACCCGCTGGTGCGCGGTGGACTCGTGTCGTTGCTCGACGGCGTCGCGGACATCGAGGTGCTGGGCGCGGTCGAGACCGGCGAGGAAGCCGTCCTCGTCGGTCGCAAGACCCAGCCGGACGTCGTCTTGATGGACATCCAGTTGCCGGGGATCGATGGGATCGAGGCGACGCGAGGCCTGATGGCGATGGCGTGCCCGCCCGCGGTCGTCGTGCTCACCTCCTTCTCCGACACCGACCGCATCATCAGTGCCTTCGAGGCCGGGGCGGTCGGCTACTTGCTGAAGGATGCGACGCCCGACGAGGTGCTGTCCGGCGTGCGCGCTGCGGCCCATGGTGAGTCACCGATCGCGCCGAGGGCAGCCCGCGCGCTCGTGACCAGGACATGGCAAGCGCAGGCGTCCGCCAAGACGGCCAGCGACCACGTTGCCCCGGTGGCTGCACCGGCAGCAGACGCTCCACGCCTGACAGATCGCGAAGTCGACGTGCTCAAGCTGGTCCGACACGGTCACCCGAACAAGCAGATCGCCAGGAGGCTGGCGATCAGCGAGGCGACCGTCAAGGCTCACCTGACGAGCATCTTCCAGCGCATCGGCGTGCGCGACCGCACGCAGGCTGCGCTGTGGGCGTTCGAGAATGGCCTCTGATCCGGTAGGTCGCATCGACCTGTCCGCCTAGGCTGGCACGGTGGCCCGCTTCTTCGACGTCCATCCGGACAACCCGCAGCAACGAGCCATCAGCCAGACCGTGGAGATCCTGCTCGCCGACGGCGTGATCGTCTTCCCGACCGACACGTCGTTCGCACTCGGCTGCCGCATCGGCAACGCGTCCGGACTCGAGCGCATCCGCGAGCTTCGGCAGTTGGACGCGCGCCACCACTTCACGTTGGTGTGCGACGACTTCAGTCAGATGAGCGAGTTCGTCCAAGTCGGCAACTCGGCGTTCCGTGCCATCAAGGCGAGCACGCCAGGCCCCTACACGTTCATCCTCCCGGCAACCAAGGTCGTGCCGCGCAGACTGCTGCATCCGAAGAAGTTCACCGTTGGCGTTCGCATTCCTGGGACGCCGCTGGTCAAGGCGCTCATCGCCGAGTTGGGGGAGCCGCTCGTGTCGAGCACGCTGCTTCTGCCAGGGGATGAGGAGCCGATGTCGCAGGGCTGGGAGATCAACGAGCGGCTGGACCATCTGGTCGAGGCAGTGGTCGACACGGGCGAGACACCGGGCCTGATGTCGACGGTCGTCGACCTGTCGGGCGCTGAGCCGGAGGTCGTTCGCGTCGGCGCCGGGGATCCGTCCCGCTTCGAATGAGCGAAGGACCCGCTCTGCGAGCGGGTGACCGGGTCCG
>JBAXSI010000027.1:0-41985 GCA_037130755.1 Actinomycetes bacterium | reverse complement strand
TACGAGACGGGTCTGACAGCTCGACCCGCGGAAATCCCTTTATCCACAAGGGTTTCAGCGGGTCGAGGAGTGCGACGTGACGCCGTCTAGTAGGCGGGAAGGCGCTCCGCAAGCCAGGCCGGCAGCGCGTCCATCCCGATGCGCTGCTGCTCCATGGAGTCGCGCTCGCGCACGGTGACCGCCTGGTCCTCGAGCGACTCGAAGTCGACGGTGACGCAGAACGGGGTACCGATCTCGTCCTGTCGACGGTAGCGGCGCCCGATCGCGCCGGCGTCGTCGAAGTCGACGTTCCAGCGCTTACGGAGCGTGGCCGCGAGGTCCTTCGCCTTCGGCGAGAGTGCCTCGTTGCGCGACAGCGGCAGGACGGCGACCTTGACGGGCGCAAGGCGCGGATCCAGTCGCAGCACGGTGCGGGTATCGACGCCGCCCTTGGCGTTGGGTGCCTGGTCCTCGTCATACGCGTCGAGCAGGAACGCGAGGACCGCGCGAGTGAGCCCGGCGGCGGGCTCGATCACGTACGGGATCCAGCGCTCGCCCGATTCCTGGTCGAAGTACGACAGGTCGGTGCCGGACTGCTCGCCATGCGACTTGAGATCGAAGTCGGTGCGGTTGGCGATGCCCTCGAGCTCGGCGAACTCCGAGCCGGCGAAGCGGAAGCGGTACTCGATGTCGACCGTGCGCTTGGAGTAATGGCTCAACTTCTCCTTCGGGTGCTCGAAGAGGCGCAAGTTCTCAGGGTTGAGCCCGAGGTCGACATACCAGTTCCAGCGCTCCTGCAGCCAGTACTCGTGCCACTCCTCATCAGTGCCGGGTACGACGAAGAACTCCATCTCCATCTGCTCGAACTCACGGGTGCGGAAGATGAAGTTGCCGGGCGTGATCTCGTTTCGGAAGCTCTTACCGGTCTGGCCGATGCCGAAAGGTGGCTTCTTGCGCGACGTCGTCATCACGTTGAGGTAGTTCACGAAGATGCCCTGAGCTGTCTCGGGGCGCAGGTAGTGCACCGCCGAGGCATCCTCGACGGGGCCGACCGTCGTGCGCAGCATGCCGTTGAAGTCGCGCGGCTCGGTGAAGTCGCCGCGGGTGCCGCAGTTGGAGCACACGATGTCAGCCAGGCCGTTCTCCGGTGCCCTGCCGTGCTTCTCCTCGTACGCGTCGATCAGTTGGTCCGCGCGCCAGCGCTTGTGGCAGTTCTTGCACTCGGTGAGCGGGTCGGTGAACGTCGCGACGTGGCCGGACGCCTCCCACACCTGCGGGGCAAGGATGATCGACGAGTCAAGGCCGACGACGTCGTCGCGACCGCGAACCACCGCCTGCCACCACTGGCGGCGGACGTTCTCCTTGAGTTCGACGCCCAGGGGGCCGTAGTCCCACGCCGAGCGGGATCCCCCGTAGATCTCCGAGGACGGGTAGACGAACCCGCGGCGCTTGGAGAGGTTGACGACGGCGTCGACGCGATCAGTGGCCATAGTGCACTCATCCTAGGTGGCCGTGGGGGTGCTACTCGCCGGGCATGGACTCCAGCAGTCGCAAGGCCTCGGCCCCATCGATGGTGTCGAAGTTCGCGTAGTGCCAAGCGAGATCGCGGCGAGCCGGCGGCCGTACGACGCTGACGATCTGGTCGTACCCGTGCTGGAGATCGGCCATCGCCTCCTGGGGGCACACGGGAACGGCCAGCACGACCGTGCCGGCCCCCGCCTGCCGGAGGGCGACCAGAGCCGCGCGGGCGACCGTTCCGGTCTCGACACCGTCATCCACCACGATCACGGTGCGCCCCGCGAGTGAGCCCGGGACGCTGACCAGTGCACCGGCGTCCGATCGCTGCACGGGCAGCGGTTCCACCGGCAGCGCGAGCGACTCGAGGATGCCCACGACGACCGGAACCCCGTTGGGGATGGCCGGCGCGAGCACCGGATCGGGAAGCCCGGCCAAGGCCTCGCGAACAAGCGGGCCAAGCTGCCGCCCGCCATCAACGAGGTTGGCGAAGTCGCTCATGGAGTGGCAGAAGGAATGCTCGGACCCGAGGCCTCGCCCAGCCCGACCTCGCGGGCATCGGCGGCGAGGCCGCTGCGCGCGACCTTCTCGCCGGTGGCCGATCGTGAGACCACGACCTCGAAGGCAGAGGTGCGATCGACGGCCGTCGACAGCAAGGGCACCGCGTTGAGCTTCACGTCGAACGACGACAGCGCGCGACGGAAGGCTCCGACATCTGACCAACGCGACTGCACGACGAACTCGTCGGCGTCGTCGGTGGACTGCGCGAGGTCGCCGGCCAGGAAGCCGGCGTGCTCGGCCAGCGTGGCGAGGGTCAGTCGGGCCTTGGCCACGAACTCCTTGCGCTCTCCGGCGTCGACCTGATGACGGGTCACGACGAGCAGTTCGGGACGATCGCCGTCGAGCGACGGCGACGGGCTAGGGTTGGACACCCGACGAACGGTAGTCCCCTCGTGACCGGAGAGCCCATGAGCAGCCCGAGCAACCCCGGGAAGAAGGGCAAGCCGACCCCCGGCGTACGCGGTCCCGGCGGTCCACCGCCGCCCCCGCCAGCAGGCGGTCGGCCGACCAAGCCGCCCACGGCGGCGAACCGACTGGTCTCCGGGCGCGCCATGCCCACCAAGCCCGCCTCGCCGGCCCGCCAGCGCTTCGAGGACATCAGCTACCCGATCGTCGAGCGACTCAACCGACTGCCGCGCTTCGTGGTCATCGTCGCCCCGGGCCTCCTGCTGTTCCTCGGGCTCATCCAGACCGGCAAGTGGGCCTGGCTCGGCGGGGTGCTCCTCGTCATCGTGGCCGGACTGCTGGCGTGGCTCACGGCGCTGTCGTGGCCGGTGATCGCCGTCCGGTCGCGGATCGTCCGGGTCGTGGTCATCCTCGTGGTCCTGGGGTTCGCGTTCTTCAAGTTCGCCGGCCGTATGTGATTTTGACAATCATTTTCATTAAGCCTAGTCTCGAGGGATGAGCAGGCTCCAGCAGGCACTCCTCGCCGCGGCAGTGGGCGGCCTGTGCATGGCGGCGCTGGCCGGCTGCCGGACCCCGACTCCCTCCGCGGACGCAACGCCCTCCGTGATGGCCGCGTTCTACCCGTTGCAGTTCGCGGCACAGACGGTCGGCGGCGACACCACCTCCGTGGCCAACCTCACCCCGCCCGGGGTCGAGCCGCACGATCTGGAACTCACCGCCGCGCAGGTCGCCGACATCTCGCAGGCCGACCTCGTCCTGTACGTGAAGGGCTTCCAGGCCGCCGTCGATGAGGCGATCGCGCAGCAGGCGCCCGATAGCGCCGTGGACGTCTCGGCCGACCTGGCGCTGCTCGGCAACGACCCGCACGTGTGGCTGGACCCCAAGAACATGTCGAAGATCGGCACCACGGTGGCCACCCGACTGGCCGAGGTCGAGCCTGACTCGGCCACCGCCCTCGCGAAGAACGCGAGCGAACTCTCAGCGGCCATGGACGCACTCGACGCCGAGTACAGGGCCGGACTCGCCAACTGCCGCTCCCGCGACCTCGTCGTCAGCCACGAGGCCTTCGGCTACCTCGCTCATGCCTACGGCATGAACCAGATCGGCATCTCGGGCCTGTCGCCGGACGCCGAGCCGAGCCCGGCCCGACTGAAGGAGGTTGCAGACCTCGTCAAGAGCAAGGGCATCACGACCATCTACTACGAGACGTTCGTCGATCCCAAGATTGCGCAGACCATCGCGGACGAGACTGGCGCCAAGGTCGCCAAGCTCGATCCGCTCGAGGGCCTTGCCGCGAACGCCACCGGTGACTACGTGTCAGTGATGAAGGACAACCTCGCGACCCTCAAGGCAGGACAGGGCTGCACATGAGCCACGACCATCATCGCCACGAGGAGCCGGACGCGGAACTGGTCGTCGAGGTCCAGCGGCTCTGCGTCGAGTTCGACGGCGAGCACATCCTCGAGGACGTAGACCTGTCCGTTCGCGCCGGCGAGTTCGTCGCGCTGCTGGGGCCCAACGGCAGCGGCAAGACCACCCTCGTGCGCACGATGCTCGGACTTCAGCCCTACGACCACGGTCGCGTGTTCTTGTTCGGCACCCCGCTGTCGCGCTTCGCGTCCTGGCAGCGGGTCGCGCTTGTCCCCCAGCGACTGCCCGGCGCGTCCAGCATCCCGGTGTCTGTCTGGGAGGCCGTGCTGTCGGGGTTGATCTCCCCGAAGCGTCGTTGGCGGTTCCTTACGCGTGAGGAGAAGGCTGGGGCCGCACAGGCGCTGAAGGACGTCGGCCTATGGTCGCGTCGCCATGACCGCCTCGACACCCTCTCCGGCGGACAGCAGCGACGCGTGCTCATCGCCAGGGCGCTCGCGTCGGGGGCCGACCTGCTGATGATGGACGAGCCCACCGCCGGCGTCGACGCCGAGCACGTGGGACGCCTCACCGAACTGCTGTCGGACCTGCATGAGCGCGGCGTGACGATCATCGTGGTGACGCATGAACTCACCGGCCTGACCGACCTCGTCACGCACGCGGTCGTGCTCGGCCCCGACGAGCGAAGGTCCGTGCTCTACGACGGACCGCCGCCGATCCCCGCCGACCTCCACGAGGACGTGCACCACCATGACAGCCCGCCGGACCACGGCCCGAACGTCGTGGGGCTGGGCGCATGACCACGATTCTCGACTTCGACTTCATGCGGCGCGCGCTGGTCGCCGCCGCATTGGTGGGGCTCATCGCGCCGTTGATCGGCGTGTTCTTGGTGCAGCGTCGGCTCGCGCTCCTCGGTGACGGCATGGGGCACGTCGCACTGACTGGTGTCGGCCTTGCGTTCCTCCTCGGCACCGCACCCATCCCCACCGCCATGGCCGCGGCCGTGATCGGCGCGTTCCTTATCGAGTTCATCCGGTATCGCTCTCGCACCGCGGGCGACGTCGCACTCGCCCTGCTGTTCTACGGCGGCATCGCCGGCGGCGTGCTGTTCGCCTCACTCGCGCCCGGCCGGGCCTCGTCGTCGTTGAACGCATACCTGTTCGGATCGCTGTCGACGGTCGCCGAAGGTGACTTGCTGGCGCTCGGCGCACTGTGCCTGGGCGTGGTGATCGTTGTCGCGATCCTCGGCCGAGAACTGTTCGCGGTGAGCCTGGATCCCGACGTCGCTGCAGTGCAGGGCATTCGCGTGCGGGTGATGAGCACGCTGATGGCGGTGCTGGCAGCCGTCGTCGTGGTCGTCGGCATGCGCGTGGTCGGACTGTTGCTGGTCAGCGCGATCATGATCGTGCCGGTGGCGGCCGCCCAGCAGGTCACGCGCTCCTTCCGCGCGACAGCGGTCCTCGCCATCATTCTCGGGCTGCTCGCCAGCCTCACCGGACTGGTGACGTCGTTCTACGTCGAGGTGCCGCCGGGGCCGACCATCGTCCTGATCGCCCTGCTGTTCTTCGCGGTGCTCGCCACGATCGCGGTACCGGTGCGACGACGGCGCCGGGAGGCCACATGACCTCGTCGGCAGTTCCACGTCAGACGCGGCAGCGGGCAGCGGTCAAGGCACTCCTCGACGACGTCGACGAGTTCAAATCCGCCCAGCAGGTGCACGAGGACCTACGAGCCCAGGGCGCGTCCATCGGTCTGACCACGGTCTATCGAGCGCTGCAGGCCCTGGCCGACGCAGGTGAGGTCGACCGTCGCGCCAACGCCGACGGGGAGACCGTCTATCGCAAGTGCAGCGAGCATCATCACCACCACCTGGTGTGCCGCGAATGCGGGGCGACCGTCGAGATCGAGGGCCCGACCGTGGAGGCCTGGGTCGACACGGTGGCGCGGGAGAACGGCTTCACCTCCGTGAACCACACCTTCGAGATCGTCGGAGTCTGCGCAGCCTGCAGCAGATAGCCTCATGCCTTCACCAACGTGAAGGGAACGCCATGGCCGCACGCGTCGTCACCGTCGTCGATGCTCGGGTGGATCCTGCCCGCGACGCCGAGCTCATCGCCGGGTACCAAAGCATGAACGAAGGAGCGAGACTGGACGGCCTTCTGCGGTCCGAACTCCTCCGCGGGCAGGATGGCATATGGCGCATCCAGAGCACCTGGCGCGACATGGACGCCCTGGCGGCACTGCGCAGCAGCGGCGTTCGGCCCGCTGCCCTCGACCTGTTCGAGAGCGTCGAAGCGCAGCATTCGCACGGATGGTTCACCGTCGAGCAGGCGTACGAGACGCCCTAGCTGCCAGAGCAAAGACTGTTGGTCAGGTGGCCGACGGTCGATCCGGCTTGGGCACCGGGTTCGGCACCGCTCCCCCGTAGCGCCGGTCGCGCGAGGCGTACAGCTCGCAGGCATGCCACAGGTGCCGGCGGTCGAAGTCGGGCCAGAGGGTGTCCAGGAACACCAGCTCCGCGTAGGCGGACTGCCACAGCAGGAAGTTGCTGGTGCGCTGCTCGCCAGAACTGCGCACGAACAGATCGACGTCGGGCATGTCTGGCTCGTCAAGGAAGTGGTGGAACATCCGCTGGTCGATCTTCTCCGGGTCCAAGCTGCCCGCCTTGACCGCCCGCGCCATGGCGGCCGCCGCATCAGCGATCTCGGCGCGGCCTCCGTAGTTCACGCACATCGTCAGTGTCAGCGTCCTGTTCTTGGCCGTGAGCTGCTCGGCCTCCTCCAACTCGGTGATCACGCTGCGCCACAGCTTCGGGCGGCGGCCGGCCCAGCGCACGCGCACGCCGAGGTCGTTCATCTCGTCGCGACGGCGTCGGATCACGTCGCGATTGAAACCCATGAGGAACCGGACCTCGTCAGGTGAGCGCTTCCAGTTCTCGGTAGAGAAGGCGTAGGCCGACAGCCAGCCGATGCCGAGTTCGATGGCGCCCTCGACGCAGTCGAAGAGGCTCGACTCACCAGCCTCATGCCCCGCGGTGCGCGGCAGGCCACGCTCCTTGGCCCAGCGCCCGTTGCCATCCATGACGATGGCCACGTGCCGCGGGACCAGCTCCGGTTGGATCGTCGGGGGCCGCGCGCCGCTCGGGTGCGGCGTCGGGCTCTTCGTCGGTGAGTTGCCCCGCGCTCGCGCCATGCCCCTATCCAAACACCCACGGGACGCGAACCCGACGATTCCGTCCGGTCAGGTGCGATCGACGAGTGGCAGCGACCGCAGGCCGCGCTCGAGGTGCCACTGCAGGAACGCCGCGACGAGGCCGCTTGCCTCGCGCCGCTCGCGCGTCTCGGACGAGTCCGCCAGCGGCCAGTCCCCGCTGAGCAGCGCACCCATCAGCTCCACCGACGCCACGGATGGCGAGGCCGAGCCCGGCGGACGGCAGTTGGCGCAGACCATCCCGCCGCTGACGACGGAGAACGCGCGATGTGGACCCTCGGCGCCGCACTTGGCGCAGTCCTCGAACGACGGCGACCAGCCGGCGATCGCCAGGGAGCGCAGCAGGTACGAATCGAGGATGAGGCCTGGATCGTGGTCACGGGCAACGAGCGACCGGAGCCCCGACACCAGGAGCACGTACTGCTGCACGGCCGGCTCGCGCTCCTCGGGCGTGAGGCGCTCGGCGGTCTCGAGCATGGCCGTGCCTGCGGTCCATCGCGGGTAGTCGGAGGACAGGTCCGCGCCATGCGCGGCGATCGACTCGACCTGCGTGACGGTGTCGAGCGACCGACCCTCGTAGAGCTGGACGTCGACGTGGCTGAACGGCTCGAGGCGGGCGCCGATGCGGCTGGTGGTCTTGCGGACTCCGCGGGCAACGCCGCGGACTCGACCGTGGCTGCGCGTGAGCAGCGTGACGATGCGATCCGCCTCACCCAGCTTGTGGGTGCGTAAGACGACGGCCTCGTCGCGGTAAAGGGGCACGCTACATTCTCTCTTCAGGCGTTGAATTCGATGACGGCGACGCACGGAACGGCCCCAGGGGGTTCGATGAGTGACGGTGGCGAGGTGTCGGCGGAGCAGCGCGCCGACAGCCGGCCCGTGGAGCCCATCGCGCCCCCGGTCCCCGCCGAGCCGGGCCCGCCGGTCGATGACCGGCCCGCCCGTCGCGTCCAGATCTCGTTCGACCACGGTGCCCTTCGGCGAACCCTCGCGATCATCCTCGGCGCCATCATCATCTTCGAGATCGTCACCTGGGCCTGGAGCCTCCTTGCCGGCTTCGCCTTCAACCTGCTGCTGGCCTGGCTGATCGCCATCTCGTTCGACCCCGTCGTCAGCTGGCTCGCGCACAAGGGCATGCGCAGGGGGCTGGCCACGGCGATCGTCGCCGCCACGGTGCTCCTGCTCCTGGCCGGATTCATCGCGCTCTTCGGCGGGGTCCTGGCGACGCAGATCAGTGAGCTGGTCCTGGCTCTGCCGCAGCTCGTCCTCGACATCGTCGACTGGATCAACAGGACGTTCAACGCGAACATCGACCCGGTCACCCTCACCAACAACCTCAATCTGACCAGCGACCAGATCACGAACATCGCCTCGAACCTCGCCGGCGGCATCCTGGGCGTGCTGATCGGCATCGTCGGCGCCGTATTCGACTTCGTGACCGTCCTGGTCTTCTCGTTCTACTTCTCCGCAGACTCGCCACGGATCAAGCGATTCATCGCCTCATGGCTCAAGCCTGCGCGCCAGCTGGCCTTCATCAAGATCTGGGACATCTCGGTGCAGAAGGCGGGCGGCTTCGTCATCTCCAAGCTCGCTCTGGCGACACTTTCCGCGTTCTTCCACTGCGGGTTCTTCTACTTCATCGACATCCCGTACTGGCTGCCGATGGGCATCTTCGCCGGCGTCGTCAGCCAGTTCATCCCCACCATCGGCACCTACATCGGGGTTGCACTCCCGGCACTCTTCGCGGTGTTCGAGCAGCCGATCGACGTGCTGTGGATCATCATCTTCGCGACCGTGTACCAGCAGGTCGAGAACTACGTGTTCACGCCCAAGATCTCCAATCGGACCATGGACATCAACTCGGGAGTCGCGCTGGCGTCGGTCTTCATCGGCGCCGCACTGTTCGGCCCCATCGGCGCCATCATCGGCATCCCGCTGGCCGCGATCATCATCGCGATCTTCGAGGCGTACGGGCAGCGGTACGACGTGCACCCTGAGGTGGAGCGCAGTGCAGACTGACTGCCGCTGCCTGAGCGCCTAGAAGCCGAGACGACGCAGCTGCTTGGGGTCCTTCTGCCAGTCCTTGGCGATCTTCACCCGGATGTCGAGGTAGATGGGCACGCCGAGGAGCACCTCGATCTCCTTGCGTGCCCTGGTGCCCACCTGCTTGAGCCGTGAGCCGGCCTTGCCGATCACGATCGCCTTCTGCGAGTCGCGTTCAACGAACAGGCTGGCGCGAACGTCCGTCAGTGGCCGATCCGCTGGGCGATCCTCGCGTGGCTCGATCTCATCGACGACGACCGCGATCGAGTGCGGCAGCTCGTCCTCCACCCCGTCGAGCGCAGCCTCCCTGATCAGCTCGGCGACCGCGATCTCGATCGGTGCGTCGGAGTAGTCACCGTCGGGGAACAGGACCGGCCCGTCCGGCAACTGGCCGATCAGCTCCCCCACGAGCAGTTCGACCTGCGAGCCGGTCAAGGCCGACACCGGCACGACATCGGACCACTCGAACCCGATCTCGCTGGCCAGCGCGCCCACCTGGGTGAGGCGCTGCGCCAGCACTGCCTTCGAGACCTTGTCCGTCTTCGTGACGACGGCCACGATCGGCTTGCGTCGCAGGAAGGAGAGCTCGGTAGCGATGTATCGATCACCGGGACCGACCGCCTCGTCCGCAGGAATGCAGAGGCCGACCACGTCGACACTCGACCAGGTCTCGCGCACCTGGTCGTTGAGCCGCTCACCGAGAAGCGTGCGTGGGCGATGCAGGCCAGGGGTATCAACGAGGATCAACTGGCCGTCGGGCCGGTTGATGATGCCGCGCAGGACGCGCCGCGTCGTCTGCGGCCGATCGGAGGTGATGGCGACCTTGCGGCCCACCATTGCGTTGGTGAGCGTCGACTTGCCCGCGTTGGGCCGTCCGACGAGGCAGGCAAAGCCGCTGTGGAACGTCACGCCGTGACTCCCGTCGGTTCGTGGTCGGAGTTTCGTTCGGCCATCCCCAGCAACGCTAGGGCAACGATCACCAGCAGGCAGCCGATCCAGCCGAGAGCACTCAACGGCTCCCCCAGCACGACGACGCCGAGAACGGTCGCGACTGCGGGCTCAAGGAGGGTCAGGGTCGCGATGTGGCCGGGTTGGAGAACCGACAGGCCGAGTCCGAAGAGCAGGTACGCGACTGTCGTCGTGGCGATGCCGAGCCACAGCGCCGCGACGACTCCTGGCCACGACAGCCACCATGTGGATGCGACGGCGGCAGGCAGCAACAGCACTGCGCCGATCGAGAACGAGGCCGCCAGCACGTCCCCGCCGTTGAAGCCCTCCCTCGACAGTCGGACGCCGAGCACGGTGAATACCGCGTAGCAGCCGCCCGCCGCCAAGGCCGACAGCATGCCGACTGCGTCACCAGAGTCGAGGCTGCCGGACACCAGTAGCCCTAGCCCGACGACAGCAATGGCCGTGGAGGCAGCCCACAGCCACCCTGGCGCCCCCTCGCGCATCGCCCAGCCGAGCAGTCCGGCTAAGAACGGCGCACTGCCGAGCGCGATGAGCGCGGCCACGGCCACACCCGTGCGCTGCGTGCCGATGAAGAAGAACGCCTGATAGCCCGCGACCCCTGCTCCCATCAGCCACACGACCGGACGACGCCACAGCCTGACGAGGTCCGACCCCCGCCCGCGCCACATCACCCATGCGACCAGGCCGATCGAGCCGACGATCAGCCGGACCGCCGCCACTCCCGTGCCGGGTGCATCTGGAACCAGCAGTTGGCGCGTGGTGCCCGTCGTGCCGAAGAGCACCGCCGCGCCCATGACGGCAACGGCCGCGCGTGACCTTGTGATCACGGAGCGGACGCCGGGCGAGGCGTCCCGTCAGCCTCGCACTGCGCGATCCTCGCAACGAAGCCACCAAGATCGCGGATCAGCACGACGTCCTCGGCAGCGGCCGGCTCGCCGACGACGACCACGGCCTCGATCCCGCGCGCACCAGACGCCGCCGCCTGCGCCACGACAAGCGAGACCGCAGAGAACGAGCGCGAGGGCAGGGAGACACTGGCCGAGGAGTACGTGCGCCCTGTCTCGTCGCGCAGCGCAGCGCCCTGAGGTGCACGAACACGCGACATCGCGCCTCGCGCCAGCGTCAGTAGCTTGACGTTCTCCGGGTCAGCGAGGTCGAGGTCCGCCACGTCAATCGTCGACCTTCTCGCCGGCAGGATCCACGATCGGCTGGGCGAGCACCGTGCCGATGCGGTTGCGGCGGCCGCCGCCCTGCTCGGCGGTCAGGAGCCAGCCGTCCTCGCGCACCGAGGCGCCGGGGATCGGTACCCGGCCGAGGCGCTTGGCGACAAGACCGAGCACGGTGTCGACGCCCTCCTCCTCCGAGTCGATCTCGACGCCGATCAGCTCGGCGAAGTCCTCGACATGCATGCGGGCGAGGACCCGATAGGCGCCGCCGGCCACTTCAGCCACCTCGGGCGCCGCGGTGTCGTACTCGTCGGCAATCTCCCCGACGATCTCCTCGAGGATGTCCTCGATCGTGACCAAGCCGGCGGTGCCCCCGTATTCGTCGACCACGACCGCCATGTGAACGCGCGCCGACTGCATGTCGCGCAGCAGCTCGTCGGCGGGCTTGCTGTCGGGCACGAAGTAGGGAACGCGCATCAGCGACTCGACGCGCTCGGACTGCTCGGCCTCCCGATGCTCGAAGGAGCGGCGGACGACGTCCTTGAGGTACACGATCCCGACGATGTCGTCGGCGTTCTCGCCGATGACGGGGATGCGCGAGAAGCCGGACCGAAGGCCGAGGGACATCGCCTGGCGCAGGCTCTTGCTCCGCTCGATGAACACCATCTCGGTGCGCGGCACCATCACCTCCTTGGCGAAGGTGTCGCCCAACTCGAACACCGAGTGGATCATCTCCCGCTCTTCGTTCTCGATCAGGCTGTCCGCCTCGGCGAGGTCGACCATCTCGCGGAACTCCGCTTGGGACGCGAACGGCCCCTCGCGGTAGCCCTTGCCGGGTGTCACCGCGTTGCCGATGAGGATCAGGAGGGTCGTCAGCGGACCGAGGATCGTCGCGAGGAATCGCGCCGGCCCGGACGCGGCCATCGCGATGCTCACCGCGTGCTGGCGGCCGAGGGTGCGGGCCGCAACCCCCAGCACCACATAGGACACCGCCACCATGATCGCGACCGCGACGAGCACGGCCACCCATGCTGATCCCTCGGCGGGACGATCGAACGCGTCAAAGCACACGAAGGCGACGAGCACGGTGGCCGTGACCGAGCACACGGTCGAAAGGAAGAGCAGGACGTTCACGTAGCGCGGCCGGTCGGCGATGATCGCCAGCATCCGCTTGACCTTCTTGCTGTCCTTGCCGTCCTCGACCTGGCTGCGCGAGACGCGCCCGATCGCGGTCTCGGCCATGACGAGCAGCGCACCGACCGCGACAAGCAGTGCCGCGATCACGATGAGCAGGACATCCTGGGTCATGCCCACCAGCCTCGCAGCAACTCGTCCTGGAGTGCGAACATCGCCGCGTACTCCTCGTCGGTGGCGTGGTCATAGCCGATCAGATGCAGGGTCCCGTGCGCGACGAGGAACTCCAGTTCCTCGTCCATCGACCGGCCCGCTGCCTGCGCCTGCGGGCCGACAAACGACGGGCACAGCACGATGTCGCCGAGGATTCCGGGCTCAGGCTCAACGCCGGCAGGCGCACTCGTGAGCTCGTCGATCGGGAAGGACAGGACATCGGTCGGACCCGGCTCGTGCATCCAGTCCTCGTGCAGCGTCGACATGCGCTCGCCGTCAACGAGCGTGATGCCGAGCTCGCAATCGGGGTGCAGTCGCAACCGGTCGAACAGGTAGGAGGCGAGCCCAGTCAACGCCTCGGTGTCGCACGGCACTTCTGACTCGTTCGACACCAGGACGTTCGGTGCAGCGGCGCGAGAAACCGTCACGTGGCTCGCTTCGCGTCGTACTCGGCGTATGCCTCGACGATGCGGCCGACGAGCTTGTGCCGCACGACGTCGTGCGATGTCAGGCGGCAGAACCCGACGTCGTCCATGCCCTCGAGGATCTCCGACACGACCCGCAGGCCGCTCGTCGTGCCGCCTGGCAGGTCCACCTGGGTGATGTCGCCCGTCACGACCATCGTCGATCCGAAGCCCAGTCGGGTGAGGAACATCTTCATCTGCTCCGCGGAGGTGTTCTGCGCCTCGTCGAGGATGATGAAGGAGTCGTTGAGCGTGCGCCCGCGCATGTAGGCCAGCGGGGCGATCTCGATCGTGCCGCTCGTGATGAGGCGCGGAATGGAGTCGGGATCGATCATGTCGTGCATGGCGTCGTAGAGCGGGCGCAGGTAGGGATCGATCTTCTCCGAGAGCGTGCCGGGCAGGAAGCCGAGCCGCTCGCCCGCCTCGACAGCAGGTCGGGTCAGCACGATCCGGTTGACGCGCTTGGCCTGGAGCGCCTGCACGGCCTTGGCCACGGCGAGGTAGGTCTTGCCGGTGCCGGCGGGGCCGATGCCGAACACGACGGTGTTGTTGTCGATGGCGTCGACGTAGCGCTTCTGGTTGAGGGTCTTCGCGCGGATGGTCCTGCCGCGGCTGCTGAGGATGTTGGACGTGAGCACGTCGGTGGGACGGGTGCCGCTGCGCATCAGCGTGATGCTGCGTTCGACCGACTCGACGCCCAGTGCCTGTCCGGTGCGCAGCATGGCCAGCATCTCGCCGATCAGCGTGTCGATGATCCCGACATCCTCGGGCGACCCGTTGACGGTGATCTCGTTGCCGCGGGCCATCAGGTCGGCATCCGGGAAGGCGCGCTCGACGAGTCGCAGATAAGCATCGTCAGCACCGAGGAGGGCCACCATCGGCTGGGAGTTCGGCACGATGATGGTCGTCTGGGCGCGGGGCGCTTCGGGGATCGGTGTGGTCATGCAGGGTCCTGATTCGGCTAGCCGGGAGGCCAGGCGAGCCCTCGCCCGCCCAGCACGTGGAAGTGGACATGACCTACGGACTGGCCGGCGCCCTCGCCGGTGTTCGAGACGATGCGATACCCGGAGTCGGCAACGCCCTCCTGGGCGGCGACCGCTCCCGCGACGCGCAGCAGTTGCGCCGCCAGGTCCGGATCGGCGAGGGCGATGTCGGCCGCGTTGTCGTGATGCTCGCGCGGAATGACCAGCACGTGCACGGGTGCCTGGGGCGCGATGTCACGGAAGGCGATCACCCGATCGTCGCTGTGCACGACGTCGGCCGGGATATCGCCGGCCGCGATGGCGCAGAACAGGCACTCGCTCATGGCTGTCATCCTTCCACGCTCGTATCGGATGCCAAGTCCGCCGTCGACGGGACGGACCAGCGCGGGCTGCCCGACAGCAGGGCGGCCGCTGCGGCCATGCCGGCCGAGGAGGTGCGCAGCACCGAGGGGCCGAGCCGGACTGTCAACGCCCCCGCCGCCTCGAATGCCGCCAGTTCGGTCGGCGAGATTCCCCCCTCGGGGCCCACCACGACCACCACGTCGCCCGCTTGGGGCAGGCGGACGTCACCGATGGCTGCCGCGGCGGACTCATGCAGGACCAGGGCGAGCTTGGCACTCTGGATGAGCTGCTCGACCTGCGGCGTGGACGCAAGGTCCCCCACGCGCGGGAAGAGCGCGCGACGGCTCTGCTTGGCGGCAGCTGCTGCGGCGTCGACCCACCGCTGGCGCGACTTCTCGAGCCGCTCCGCACGCCACTGGGTGACGCAGTTGGCCGCCGACCAGGGCACGATCTCGTCGACGCCGACCTCCGTCAGCAGTTCCACGGCCAGTTCGCCGCGATCGCCCTTGGCGAGCGCCTGGACGACGGTCACGCGCGGGTTCGGCGGTGGCTCGTCGGTCACCGAGCGCACGATCACGTTGACGGCGTCCTTGCCGGCGACCGAGCCGACCTCCCCCGACACGCGACGTCCGTCACCATCGACGACGTCGACCTGCTCGCCGGAGCGGATGCGCCGGACGGTGACCGCATGGCGGCCCTCGGCGCCGCTGACGGTCACAGTGGAGCCGGGCGTTGCGGCCGCAAGGCCCCCGCCGTCGACGACGAACACCGGTGCTGTCACTTCGCGGTGAACGCATCCTTCAGCCGCGAGAAGAGCCCGCCGGTGGCCTCGTTCGACGGATTGCCCAGCTGCATGGTCGACTCCTCGCGCAGGTCCGCCAGCCTGCGCAGCAGGTCTTCCTGCTCCGGATCGAGCTTCGTGGGCGTCTGAACGCGCAGGTGCACGTACAGGTCACCGCGCCCGCTCGATCGAAGTCGCGCCGCACCGCGGCCCTTGAGCGTGACGATCTCGCCGGACTGCGTGCCCGCCTTGATCTCGACGTCGAGCGGTCCGTCGAGGCTTTCCAGCGTCGTGGAGGTACCCAAGGCGGCTGCGGTCATCGGCACCGTGACGATGCAGTGCAGTTCGTCGCCACTGCGCTCGAAGAGCGGATGCGCGGCGACGACGACCTCGATGAACAGATCGGCGGCAGGCCCCCCGTTGGGCCCGACCTCGCCCTCGCCCGAGAGCTGGATGCGCGTGCCGGTGTCGACACCGGCTGGGATCTTGACGGTGAGGGTGCGGCGCGTACGGACGCGACCATCGCCGGAGCACTCATGGCACGGGTGCGGGATCGTCGTGCCGAAGCCCTGGCACTGCGGGCAGGGCCGTGAGGTCATGACCTGTCCGAGGAAGGACCGCTGCACGGACTGGATCTCGCCGCGGCCCTTGCACAGGACGCAGGTCTCGACGTCGCTGCCGGCAGCCGCGCCGCGACCCTCGCATGCGCCGCACAGCGATGCGGTGTCGACGGTGATGTCGCGCGTGGTCCCGAAGACGGCCTCGGAGAGATCGATGTCGAGGCGGATCAACGCATCCTGGCCGCGCCGCGCGCGCGGACGCGGACCACGCCGCGTGGAGCCGCCGCCGAAGAACGCATCCATGATGTCGCCGAAGTCGAAGGTCGCCCCGCCGCCACCGCCGAAGCCACCGCCGCGGCCGAACGGGTCGCCGCCGAGGTCGTACATCTGCCGCTTCTCCGGGTCGCTGAGGACCTCGTACGCCGCCGTGACCTGCTTGAACCGCTCCTGGTGCTCAGGGTCAGGGTTGACGTCGGGGTGGAGCTCGCGGGCGAGCTTCCGGTACGCCTTCTTGATCTCCTCGGGGGACGCGTCCCGCGATACGCCCAGCAGGGCGTAGTAGTCGGTGCTCACGCCATCCCTCTCGATTGCCGCGTCACTGGTCGTCCAGCATCCTGCTGACGTACTGCGCGACCGCGAGGACCGAGCTCATCGTCCCGGCGTAGTCCATCGGCGTCGGGCCGACGATGCCCAGCGATGCGCGCGGCTTCTCACCGACGCCGTAGCGGGCAGTGACGACCGACGTGGCCTCGAGCCCCTCGATCGGGTTCTCATGCCCGATGCGCACCGTGACGCCCTGCTGCGACGTGGCCTCGCCGAGCAGTCGCAGGAGGACGACCTGCTCCTCGAGCGCCTCGAGGACCGGCTGGATCGCGATCGGGAAGGACTCGCCGTAGCGGGCCAGGTGCGCGGTGCCGCCGAGCATGATCCGCTCGTCCGGACGTTCGGCGACCATCTCGAGGACCGACGCCAGCACCGAGTGCACCAGCGGCCGGTCGTCCATGGGGAACGCCTCGTCGAAGTCGGCGACGGCATCCGGCACGGCCGTGAACGGCTGGTCGGCGAGCGCAATGCCCAGGCGAGAACGCAGGTCAGCGAGTGTGGCTTCGGCGATCGGCACTGCGCACTCGATGATGCGCTGCTCCACTCGGCCCGAGTCGACGATGAGCACGATGATGAGGCGCGTCGAGCTCAGCGCCACCAGTTCGACGTGACGGACGCGACTTCTGGTCAGCGACGGGTACTGCACGAGCGCGACCTGCCGAGTGATCTGCGCGAGCAGGCGAACCGTCCGGCTCATGACGTCGTCCAGGTCGACGGCCTCGTCGAGGAACTGGTGGATGGCCCGGCGCTCGGCCTGGCTCAGGGGCTTGACGCCGGAGAGCCGGTCGACGAACAGTCGGTAGCCAAGGTCCGTGGGAACGCGCCCGGCGCTCGTGTGCGGCTGGGCGATGAAGCCCTCCTCCTCGAGCGCGGCCATGTCGTTGCGGATCGTGGCCGGCGAGACGCCGAGGTTGTGCCGCTCGACGAGCGCCTTCGAGCCGACGGGCTCGTGCGTGGATACGTAGTCCTCGACGATGGCGCGCAGCACGGCAAGACGTCGGTCCTCGAGCATGCGCACCTCCCCTGGCCCCGCAGCGTTGGCACTCGCGGTTGCTGAGTGCCAAGTGTACGTCCCACCGGCGGTGGCCGCGAGCGTCAGTCGGTCAGGTCCCGGATGACGGCGTCGGCAAGCAGTCGGCCCCTGTCGGTGAGGACGAGTCGGCCCGCCCGCGCCCGCGCCCCATCGAGCAGGCCTCGCTCGACGAGGTCGGGGACCTGGGCCGCGGCGTCGGGCGGCAACTGCGCCACGTCGAGCCCTTCGGCCAGGCGCAGGCCGAGCATGACGCGCTCCATGCTCTGCTCGGATTCGGTCAGGATCTCGCGTTCGGCCTCCGGGGACTGGCCAGTGTTGACGCGCTGCGCGTAGGTGCTCGGGTGCTTGCCGTTCCACCACCGCACTCCAGCGACGTGGCTGTGCGCACCCGGCCCGATCCCCCACCAGTCGTCGCTGTGCCAGTAGCCGAGGTTGTGCCGGCACTCCCCACCCGGAGGGGCCCAGTTGGAGACCTCGTACCACGGCAGTCCCGCCTCGGTCAGGAGGGCGTCGACGATGGCGTACCTGTCGGCCATCACGTCGTCGTCCGGCGCGGGCAGTTCGCCTCGGCGGACCCGCCTGGCCAGCGGCGTGCCGTCCTCGACGATCAGCGCGTACGCGGACACGTGGTCGACTCCTGCGGCGATGGCATCGGCGACCGTGCGGCGAAGGTCGTCGTCGCTCTCCCCGGGAGTTCCGTAGATCAGGTCGAGGTTGACGTGCTCGAAACCCGCCAGACTCGCCGCGCGTGCCATCGCGAGGCTCGCCCCGGGTGTGTGCGTGCGGTCCAGAACGCGCAGGACCGTCGGTGACGTGCTCTGCATCCCGAATGACATGCGGGTGAAACCGCCGGCCCGGAGTTCGTCGAGCATCCGCTCGTCGACGCTGTCGGGATTGGCCTCCGTCGTGACCTCCGCGTCCGGCGCAAGCCCGAACTGCTGACGGATCGTGTCGAGGATGTGGGTCAGTCCCGCGGATCCCAGCAGCGTGGGAGTCCCGCCACCGACGAAGACAGTGTCGACGGGCCGTCGGTCGTCACCGAGACTCGCGGCAGCGAAGCGGACCTCGGCGGCGAGCACCTCGTGGAAGGTGTCGCGGCGCACCGTGTCGCCTAGTTCGGTGGCGGTGTAGGTGTTGAAGTCGCAGTACCCGCAGCGCGACGAGCAGAACGGCACGTGGACGTAAACCCCCATCGCGGGCGTCGGTCCCCCGGAAGCACCCGGGGTCACGGTCACCTCTTCGGGGAGCACCAGCCTTACTTCTTCGGGGCGTCTGACGTCGAGAGCGCGGCGATGAACGCCTCTTGAGGGACCTCCACGCGACCGACCATCTTCATGCGCTTCTTGCCCTCCTTCTGCTTCTCGAGGAGCTTGCGCTTGCGGGAGATGTCGCCGCCGTAGCACTTGGCGAGGACGTCCTTGCGCATGGCGCGAATCGTCTCTCGGGTGATCACGCGCGAGCCGATGGCCGCCTGGATCGGCACCTCGAACTGCTGCCTGGGGATGAGCTCCTTCAGCTTCGACGTCATCATCGTCCCGTACGCCATCGCCTTGTCGCGGTGCACGATCGCGCTGAAGGCATCGACGGGGTCGCCGTGCAGCAGGATGTCGACTTTGACGAGGTCAGCCTCCTGCTCGCCCACCACGTCGTAGTCAAGGGATGCATATCCGCGCGTGCGCGACTTCAGCTGATCGAAGAAGTCGAAGACGATCTCGGCGAGCGGAAGCGTGTAGCGCATCTCGACGCGCTCCTCGGAGAGGTAGTCCATGCCGAGCAGGGTGCCGCGACGCTGCTGGCACAGCTCCATCACCGTGCCCACGAACTCGCTCGGCAGGATGATCGTCGACTTCACGATCGGCTCGAGGATCTTGGCGACCTTCTGCGTCGGGAACTCGCTGGGGTTCGTGACGACGATCTCCAAGCCGTCGTCGCTGAAGACCCGGTAGATGACGTTGGGCGCGGTGGAGATGAGGTCGAGGTTCGACTCCCGCTCAAGTCGCTCGCGGACGATCTCCATGTGCAGCAGGCCGAGGAACCCGCAGCGGAAGCCGAACCCGAGCGCCAGCGAGGTCTCCGGCTCGTACACCAGCGCGGCATCGTTGAGCTTGAGCTTGTCGAGCGCGTCGCGCAGTTCGGGGTAGTCCGAGCCGTCGATCGGGTACAGGCCCGAGTAGACCATCGGCTTGGGATCCCGGTATCCGCCAAGCGCCTCGGTCGCGCCCTTGCGTTCGGACGTGATGGTGTCGCCGACGCGCGACTGGCGCACGTCCTTCACGCCGGTGATCAGGTAGCCCACCTCGCCGACGCCCAGTCCCTGTGCGTGCTTCGGCTCCGGCGAGATGACGCCGACCTCGAGCAGCTCATGGATGGCGCCGGTCGACATCATCTGGATGCGCTCGCGGGTGGAGATGTGCCCGTCGATCACGCGGATGTAGGTGATGACACCGCGGTAGGTGTCGTAGACAGAGTCGAAGATCATTGCTCGGGCCGGCTTGTCGGCCTGGCCCACGGGCGGTGGGACGTCGCGCACGATCTTCTCGAGCAGCTCGTGCACACCGACGCCGGTCTTCGCGGAGACAAGGAGCACCTCGGACGGATCGCACCCGATGATGCGCGACAGCTCGGCCGCGTACTTCTCCGGCTGCGCAGCCGGGAGGTCGATCTTGTTCAGCACGGGGATGACCGCGAGATCGTTCTCGAGCGCGAGGTAGAGATTGGCCAGGGTCTGCGCCTCGATGCCCTGCGCGGCGTCGACGAGCAGGACCGCGCCCTCGCACGCCGCCAGCGACCGCGACACCTCGTAGGTGAAGTCGACGTGGCCGGGGGTGTCGATCATGTTCAGGACATAGTCGGTGCCGTCGTCGGAGTGGAACGGCAGTCGGACGGCCTGCGACTTGATCGTGATGCCGCGCTCGCGCTCGATGTCCATCCGGTCGAGGTACTGGGCCCGCATGGACCGGTCATCGACGATGCCTGTCTGCTGGAGCATGCGGTCGGCCAGGGTGGACTTCCCGTGGTCGATGTGGGCGATGATGCAGAAGTTCCGGATCACCGAGGGGTCGGTGCTGCCGACGGTCGGGGCCACTCCCTTGGGACTTCGGGCGGGCTGCGGGTCAGGCACGGATGGGTTCCTCAGGTCGAGCGGTCCGGTCCCGGCAGGGCTCGGACGGGGGCGATTTGGGCTACAGGGCAGCCTACGGGTAATCTTGGGGGCTGCTTCACCCTGTCTCCGCATGCCCCATACCCAAGGAAGTCATCCACGTGGCGAACATCAAGTCGCAGATCAAGCGCAACAAGACCAACGAGAAGGCCCGGCAGCGCAACAAGGCGGTCAAGTCCTCGTTGAAGACGTCGGTGCGCAAGTTCAACGCCGCTGTGGAGGCCGGGGACAAGGACGCCGCTGCCGAGCGCGCTCGTGAGGCCACCCGCGCCCTCGACAAGGCCGCCAGCAAGGGCGTCATCCACGCCAACCAGGCCGCCAACCGCAAGTCGTCGATCTCCAAGAAGGCTGCCGCTCTCTAGAGCGCCATTCACCTCACGAAGGGGCGTCACCCGCGAGGGGGCGCCCCTTCGTCATGCCCGGAGCCTCCCGGAGGCCGGGTTCCCGCGTGCTCAGTCCTGACGGACAGCCCCGGCCGTGGCCGCCACGAGCCGCTCCAGCGCGAGCAACTTCTGCTCCGGGTCCAGGCTCGACCCCTCCAGCACACCGCCCTTCACCGCCCCGTCCACGTCGGCCAAGGCAACGACCGCGGCTGCCAGCCGCCGCTGGTCACCGCTCCAGCGAGACCACTGCCGGCGCAAGGCCTCCACCTTCCACGGCGGGCAGCCCGCCTCCTTGGCCACGACGCCCTGCGGTGTGCCCGGCGGCATGCCCCCCACGCGCACGAGGGACCGCAGGCCCGACGCCAAGGACGACGTGGCCATCGGCCCGACTCGGCCCGGCTCCGTGACCAGCATCGCCTGTCGCAGGGACCGCATGGCCTCGGCGTACCGGCGCTCCCACACCAGGTCGGAGATGACGAAACCCGACACGTCGGCGACTCCGGCGAAGTAGTCCTTCACGTCGTCGAGGTCGATCGGGTTGGCATCGACGTCGCTGACCAGCTGGGACACCGCCCCGGCGAGCAGCCCGAGGTCCTGGCCGATGGCCTCGTAGAGCGCCGTCTGCGCCGCCGGCGTGGCCTTGCGCCGATGGGAGGCGAACTCCTTGGCGATGAATTCGACCGTCGCTTTGCCCTTCTTCAGGGGCTGGCAGTCGATGACCTCCGCATCGGCCGCCTTGATGGCGTCGAGCAGCGCCTTGCCCTTTACTCCGCCGGGGTGAGTGATCACCAGGTACACGTTGTCGGGCAGGTCGCTGATGACCTGCTTCAACGACTTGGCCATCGCGTCCTCAGCGCCGTCCACCCCGGTGACCACCACGACGCCGCCGTCGCCGAAGAGGTTCGGGGCGGTGGCCTCGAGCAGGTCGTGGGGGGCCTCCTCGTCGGCCGCGGAGATGACCGTGCGCTGCACCGATGGGTCAGCGGCCCTGGCCGCTGCCGAGACCCGCAGGATCGCCCGGTCGACGAGGAGCGTCTCCGAGCCGATCGCGAGCGTGAGGTGCGGCGCCGTCATGATGAGGGCAGCATGCCACGCCGCGGCGATAGCATCGCGGCCACCATCCCTGCTGCGAGAGAGATGTCCCATGCCCCTCATCGAGCTTCCCACGGGTGCCACGGTGTCCTTCTCGGACGCGGGCTCGGGCCGGCCGATCGTGCTGCTGCACGGAGTGGCCATGTCCAGCGTCTTCTTCGAGCGCAACGTCGCTGACCTGTCCCGCGACCACCGGGTGATCGCCCTGGACTTCCGCGGTCACGGCGCGTCGCCGTACGTCGAGGGCGGTCACACGGTCGCCCAGTACGCGCGCGACGTCCGTGCCGTCATCGACGCCCTCGGCCTGGACCGGCCGGTCCTCGTGGGCTGGTCGATGGGCAGCCTCGTCGCGTGGGACTACCTCAGGCAGTTCGGCGACGACCATCGCCTTGCCGGCGTGATCATCGTCTCGCAGGGGCCGTCGGACCTCATCCAGGCCGACTGGCCGTATGGCATCGCCGACGACTCGGACCTGCACGCCTTCTTGTCGGCGATGCAGGACGACAGTCGCGCGTTCCTGGCGGAGTTCTTGCCCACGATGTTCCACACCGCACCCGATCAGGGCACCCTCGACCGCCTGCTCGACGACATCGGGCGGGCCGGGCCGAACACCGGGACGCTGATCCTGGCCGATCAGACCATGCAGGACTACCGCGTCGACATGCCGTCGTTCACCGTCCCGCACCTTCTCGTGTGGGGCACCGACGAGCAGGTGGGCAAACTGGCCGCCGCCGACTGGCTGGCCGGCAGCCTCCCGAACGCCGAACTCCACATCTTCGACACCAGCGGGCACTGCCCGATGTGGGAGGAGTCCGAGAAGTTCAACGCCCTTGCGCGATCCTGGGTCGCCACCCTGGACTGAGCCGGCCGTGGTGGCGCTCACCCGAGCGTTCCGCGCCGGACCACGACGGCCACTCCCGACGCGGCCGGCACGATCGCGGCATCGCCGTTCTCGTCGGTGCGCACGACCAGCGCGCCGATCGCCCGCCAGGCCGCCACGGTTGCGGCGGCCGGGTGCCCGTAGACGTTGCCAGCACCCACGCTGATGAGGGCGACCGACGCCGGGGCCCAGGTGGGCAGCAGCGGGTGCTGGTAGGGCGAGCCGTGATGCGGCACCTTGACCACGTCGTAGGCAAGCCCGGTGATGTCGGCGGAGATCGCCGACTGCGCCTCAGGCTCAGCGTCGCCGAGGAGCAGCAGCCGTCTGCCACCTGTCTCGACGATGAGGACGATGCTCGCGTTGTTGGGCACCGAGCGCGACGGAATGATGCGCCGCGGCCAGACCGCCCGCCAGGAGACCAGCCCCACCGTGCGCACGTCCCCGGCCGTCATCGTGCGCACGACGACTCCGTGCTCGGCTGCAACACGATCGACGAGCGCAGCCTCCTCGGGCGGATCACGGATCGGCGTGGTGAGGACGACTCCCACGGGTCGATCGCGAAGCACGCCCTCGAGCCCGCCGACATGATCGGCGTGGAAGTGGGTGAGGACCACGGCAGGCACTGCCGCGACCTGTGCGTCGTCGAGGCATCGGTGCATGGCGTCGGGGTCAGGGCCGGCATCGACTACCAGGGCGGCATCGTCGGCGGTGCGCAGGAGCAGCCCGTCGCCCTGCCCGATGTCGCACATGATCATCAGCCAGCCCATCGGCGGCCAGGATCTCCGTCCTGGCGGGAGCAGGACGCCGACCACGACGACGGTGCACAGCAGCGCTGTCGCGAAGGCGCGCACGACCCCGGGCATCCCGTCCGGGTAGGCGCGTCGAACAAGTCTGACGCCGACCCAGGCGCACGCAACCGCCACGGCGAGGGCGGCGACGCCGCCCAACCCTGACGGGATCGGCAGCCTGGCTCCCGGCAGTGCTGCGCACCTCGCGGCGACCAACGTGATCCAGGCGGCAGGCAGCGCCGCCGCGTGCGCCAGGACCATCGCCGCCCACGGGGCCACCGGCGAACCGAGCGCCGCCAGGAGTCCGAGGATCGTGATCGGCGCGACGACGGGCATCGCCAGGACGTTGGCCGGCAGGGTGACCCAGCCGACCGAGGATCCCATCGCGATCAGCAGCGGAACGGTCGCTAGCTGAGCGGCCATCGTGATGCTCAGGCCGTCGCGCAGTGCCGGCGGCAGGCGCGCCGTCGGCGGCCAGCGAAGCAGCCATTCGGCCGTCCTCGAGCTCATGAGGATCACGCCGGCCGTGGCTCCCGCCGAGAGCGCGAAACCCCAGGAGGCCGTCAGTCCGGGCGCGAGGATGACCAGCACGATCACTGACGCCGCGAGCACCGACGGGCCTGCACGTCGGCCGCCGGCCATCAGGCCGATCAGGACGAGGCCCGCCATGGCCGCCGCACGGATGACGCTCGGTGCCGGCCCGACCAGGACCACGAAGAACGCCAGCGCCAGCAGCGACGCGGCCACCCTCGCGATGATCGGAAGCCGGACCACGGCGGTCAGGGCGAGCACCGCGACGACCACGATCGACACGTTGCCCCCGGACACGGCGGTCAGGTGCGCAAGCCCGCTGGTCCGCATCTGCGACCGCAGCATCGATGACTGGCCGGACTCGTCCCCGACAGCAAGTCCGGCGACGAGCGCCCCCGCATCGGGCGACGTGCCGCGCAGCGACCGGCGAAGGCCTGCGCGCATGGCTCCCGTCACCGCGTCGAGCCAGCCCGGGGCCAAGACCTGCACGACCTGCGGTGCACGCGAGTTGACGATGACGATGGCCGCGGAATCCGCCTGCGGGGCCGGCGGAGCGAGGCGGCCGGTGAGGACGAGTTCCGCTCCCACGGGAGGCACTGACGCGGTCACCGGCAGCCGGACGACCAGCGGCAGGTCGACGTCCATCACCTGCCCGCGCGCACCGATGCTGCTCGACGCCAGGCGGAACTCCCGGCGCGGCGCGGCCCGCCACATTCCCGAGACCGACGGGGTCTTGATCAACGCCTCACTGGTGACGACGCCTCGCACCGTCGTGGTCGCGCGCGCTTGAACCCACGTGTCTACTTGCTCCGGTGCCAGGGCCACGGCGTGCGCCGAAGCCGAGGCTGCGCCGAGCAACGCACCGGCCGCAGCGACCAGCAGCACGGGTTGCAGGTGCCACCTGAGCCACCTCCACGCAATCGCCAGGAGTGTTGCCGTCACCAGCGCCAGCACCACCACGACGACCAGGACGCGCATACCCCACGCATGCCGAGCCACGGGATCGGCCAGCGTGCGCAGTACCACGGTGACGGCTACGGCGGCTCCCCACGACGTCGCGGCAGGGACGAGTAGGCGGGCATCGATCACACGCTGACCAGGGGCCGCAGCTGCGCCATGATCGCGTCGCCGATGCCCGTCACCTCACCCAGCTCGTCGACCGAGCGGAACGGGCCGTTGGCGACCCGCCACTGCACGATCCTCTGCGCCAGCACGGGTCCGACGCCGGGCAAGTCTTCGAACGCGGTCGCGTCCGCACTGTTGAGGTTGAGCAGGCCGCCGCTCTTCACGGGCGCGATCCCCAACACCCCGGCGACCGCCTGCGCGGCGAAGCCGACCACCACCTGCTCGCCATCGACGAGAACCCGCGCGAGGTTCACCGAGTCGCCCGCCCGCGGGCGGGTCACTCCCCCGGCCGCCGTGATGGCGTCGTTGACACGCGAGCCGACGGGCAGGGTCACCAGCCCTGGGTGCCGCACCTGCCCCACCACGTGGACGACGACCTCCCTGACCGGCGCCGCAGGCGGGGACACCGCCGGCCCGCCCGGGGCGCCGACGCCGGGGACGGCGGACGCTGACGGACCGCCAGCGCCGGCAACGGGACCGCCGGTCGCGAGGATCGTCGGTGCGGCAATGGCCTCGCGCGGCCGCCCCGACCACCACCACCAGCTGGCCAGCAGCACGGCCACCAGCACCAGAACGACCAGCCCACGTATGGCCGAGCGGTTCCACGGGCCGGTGGCGAGGCCCGGCGCGGGCGTCGAGTCCGGCGGTGGCGACCCGTCTTCGGCCAGCAGCTGCCAGGCGGTGGCGGGAGTCTCGCTTGTGGTCGGGGTCGCACTCGGCGGCGCGGGGATTCGCCACTGCCGGGCGAGGTGCTCGAGTCGGACCGCTCCGGCTGCGGCGACCCGATCAGTCGCCCCACGACCACGCGTCCACATGCGGGCACGCTAGGCAAGGCAACGCGGAACGCCGATGGACCGCTGCGGGCCTGTGGAGCCCAGCCCGCCTTCACGAGTGCTGTGGATGGCCGACCCACTCGGGTGCGTGCACGGCACCTTCGGTTACGCGCGGAACTGCGCCCAGGCCTGCCGGAGGTTGCGCTGGTGACGCACCAGCACCATCACGCCCAGCACGATGGCGAACCACATGTCCGCCTCGTCGATCCAGCCGAGGACGTGTGCGGCGATGCCGCTGACGACGAGGGTGATCGCGGCCAGCACCGCACCGAGACCGACCCGGTGCCAGATCGCCAGGCCGATGCCGAACGCGGCGAGGACCGGGACGGCCAGCAGCGGCGTCACGCCGAGGATCGCGCCGAGGGTCGTCGCCACGCCCTTGCCGCCGCGACCCTTGAGGAACGGCGACGTGATGTGGCCCAGCACCGCGGCCAAGCCGGCCACCTCCCCGGCCGTCTGCCCGCCGAAGTAGCCGAACAGCACCGCCGGCACGAAGCCCTTGAGGACGTCAAGGAGCCCGACGATCACGCCCCAGCGGGGACCGAGCACGCGCCCGACGTTGGTCGCGCCGGGATTGCCCGAGCCGCTCGAACGCAGGTCGACGTGGAAGATTCGGGCAACGATCGCCGCGGGATTGATCGACCCGACGGCGTAGCCGACGACCGCGGCCACCAGCCACCACGCCCACTCAGGCATCGATCACTCCGCAGGCGTTCTCGGGGCCACGACGACCGCGACCATCCCCGGACCCACGTGCGCGCCGACCACGCCGCCCACGGGGCATTCCACGATCCTCGCACCGGGCAGTCGATCGCCCAGCCGGCGAGCGAGGTCGCCCGCGCGCTCGGGCGAACCCAGGTGCTGCACGGCCACGTCGCATTCGCCGTCGCCGGCGGCTTCAGCGGCGAGGTCCTCCAGCCGGCCCAGCGCACGGCCCGACGTGCGCACCTGCTCCAGCGAGACGACATGGCCGTCCACGACACGAAGCAGCGGTTTCACCTTCAACGCATGACCCACGGCAGCGCGCGCCGAACTGATCCGACCGCCCCGGCGCAGGTACTCCAGGGTGTCGACGTAGAAGAAGACCGATGAGCTCTCCGCGCGCCGTTGGATCACGTCGGCCACCTCGTCGCTCGACGCCCCGGCCCGAGCAGCGCGGGCGCCGGCGACGACGGCGAACCCGAGGCCCATCGCCACAGTTCGGGAGTCGACGACGCGCACCGGCGCATCCGTCTCCTTTGCGGCGAGCAGCGCGGACTCGTACGTCGCCGACATCGCCGAACTCAGCGTGGCCACGACGATCTCCGAGGCCCCACTCTCCAGCGCCCATTCGTAGGCCTGCAGAAAGCGCATCGGCGAGGGTCGCGATGTGGTGACCGGGTGCCAGTCGCTCAGCGCATCGGCCACGCGCTGGGCCTGATCGTCGTCGGTCTCGTCGAACGACTGCCCGCCCACGATGACCTGCACGGGGACGATCCCGATGCCGAGCTCCGACGCCCACCCGGCAGGCAGGTAGCACGTGGAGTCCGCGATCACGGCCACGCGAGGCACGCTCATGCGCCCGACCCTAGCCGTGGGAGTGCAGTTGGCGGGCCAGAGCCGAAGCGACTCCTGACGGAACCGTCTCGGCAACGACGATGCGCTCGGCACCCACCCAGGCAGCGGCCTCGCGAAGGGCCGCGGCCGTTCCTGCGATCGCCGCGGGGCGCACGGCGCCGTCGCGGCCGATCGATGCGTCCTCGAAGGTCACGCGCTTGGCGATCAACGATGCGCCCTCACGCTTGGGGTCCACGCGGGCCACCAGCCGGCCCTGGTGCAGCACCGGCATCGCGAAGTAGCCGTGGACGCGCTTGTGCGCAGGCGTGTACGCCTCCAGCCTGTGCGTCATCCCGAAGATCCGCTCGGTGCGCGGACGGTGCCACACGAGCGAGTCGAACGGCGAGAGCATCGTCGTGCGAACGGTCGCGCGTGGGCCGCCGCCGATCCAGGCCAGCGCATCGGGTGTCGCCCAGGCGGCATCGCGCCACCCCTCCACCTGCACCGGCTCCAGACCGGCGTCCTGCGCATGCTTCTTCACGTCCGCGTTCTTCACCCGATGGACGTCGGCGATGTCACCGGCCGTGCCGATGCCGACGGTGCGCGCGCCGTCGGCGATCAACGCCAGCACGCACTCGTCGTCGTCGAGGTCCATCGACACCAGGTCCGCAGGGACGACTCGCTCGGCGAGGTCGTAGATCCGTCGCCAGCCGATGCGCTGCGCCACCACGACGGTGCCGATGTCGAGCAGCCACTCGATGGCGATCTTCGACTCCGACCAGTCCCACCACTCGCCGCCCTTCTTCGCGCCGCCGATGTCAGACGTGGCCAGCGGTCCCTCCGACAGTCGCACGAGGACGTCCTTCACGGCCTTCTTCGGGACGTCATGCCAGCGGATCCCGCGTCGCTCGTAGTAACGGCGACGAAACGCAAACAGCGGCCAGGATTCCACTGGCAGGATGCAGGCCGCGTGCGACCAGTACTCGAATGAGCCGGGGGGAGGAGTGAGCGCAGCGAGCCCCGGAGACACGGCTCCATGAGTGCCGCTCCCGCCGCTATTCCAGTAGGCGTCCTCGACCGACTGCCGGCCGATCGCACCGAAGCGCGCGTAGGCCACCAATTCGTGCGAGCGCGCGAGCACCGAGATGGTGTCGAGCTGCACGGCGCCCAAATGCCTGAGCATCGAGTGCACGAGCTGGCTGCGCCGCGCGACACCCCATCGACGAACCGAGCCCGGCGTGGCACCGTCGAACGGCTCGACGAAGCCCTGCGACCACAGCGCGATGAGTCGGGCCTCGTCGGCGGTGATCGAGGTCACGCGCGACTACGCGGGGACGATGTTGACGAGCTTGGGGGCCCGCACGATCACCGTCTTGATGTCGCGACCTTCGAGGCCCTTCACGACCCCCGGCGCTGCGAGTGCCAGAGCACGCAGTTCGTCCTCGCTGATCGTCGGCGACACCTCGAGCCGCTCGCGTACCTTGCCGGCGATCTGCACGACGCAGGTGACCGACTCCTCGACGAGCAGGGCCGGGTCAACATCAGGCCAGCCGGCCAGGGCGACGCACGGGTCATGCCCGAGCAGCGACCACATGTCCTCGGCCGTGTAGGGAGCCACCAGCGACAGCATGATCGCCACCGCCTCGGCCGCCTCGCGCACAGCCGGATCGGCCGGGCCGCAGCCGGAGTCGATCGCCTTGCGCGTGACGTTGACCAGCTCCATCGCGCGTGCCACGGCGACGTTGAAGCGGAAGGACTCGACGGCGACGGCCGCGTCGTTCACGGCCTTGTGCGTCGCCTTGCGCAGCTCGAGATCACCCGTAGTGACGTCGATGCCCGGCGCACTGGTGACGTCGCCAGCCAGCCGCCACGCACGCGCCAGGAAGCGCTTGGACCCGGACGGCGAGACCTCCGCCCAGTCGATGTCGTCCTCGGGCGGACCCGCGAACACCATCGACGTGCGCACCGCGTCGACGCCGTTCTCCTTCAGCTCATCCGACAGCCGCACCAGGTTGCCGCGCGACTTGCTCATGGCCGATCCGCCCATCACGACCATGCCCTGGTTCAGCAGGCGGGTGAAGGGCTCGGTGAAGTCGACCAGGCCCATGTCGAACAGGACCTTCGTGAAGAAACGGGAGTACAGCAGGTGCAGGATCGCGTGCGTGACGCCGCCGACGTACTGGTCGACCGGCAGCCACTCGCGCACCAGCGCCGGATCGAACGCCGCAGCAGCATCCAGCGGGTTGGTGTAGCGCAGGTAGTACCAGGACGAGTCGACGAACGTGTCCATCGTGTCGGTGTCGCGCCGGGCCGGCTCACCGCAGCGGGGGCACGTGGTGGTGACCCAGTCAGTAGCGCCGCCCAACGGCGACGTGCCCTTGGGCTTGAGGTCCAGTCCGGCTGCGGACGGCAGCGTGACGGGCAGCTGGTCGAGAGGGACCGGCACCTCGCCACACGAGTCGCAGTGCACGATCGGGATCGGCGTGCCCCAGAACCGCTGGCGCGAGATCAGCCAGTCGCGCAGGCGGTAGTTGACAGCCGGTCGTCCCGTGCCGCGCTCCTCCAGAACCGTGGTGATGGCTGCAATGGCGTCCACCTTGTCGAGCCCGTCGAGGGGTCCGGAATTCACGTGCGGGCCGTCATCGGCCGTGGCGCTCCCGGTAACCGATGGATCCTCGCCGCCCTCGACGACGATCCTGACGTCGAGGCCGAAGGTGCGCGCGAAGTCGAGGTCGCGCTGGTCGTGCGCGGGCACGGCCATGATCGCGCCGGTGCCGTAGTCGGACAGGACGTAGTCGGACGCCCACACCGGAATGCGCTCGCCGTTGACGGGGTTGATCGCATAGCGCTGCAGGAAGACGCCCGTCTTCGCGCGCGAGGAGTCCAGTCGCTCGACGTCAGAGGTCTGCTTGACCTTCTCCAGGTAGGAGGTGAACTCGGCCTCAGCCGTGGTACCGGTCGCCAGTTCAGCGGCCAGATCGGAGTCTGCGGCCACGACGAAGAACGTTGCACCGTAGAGAGTGTCCGGACGGGTCGTGTAGACGGTGACCGGCTCGTCGCGACCCTCGATGACGAACTCCACCTCGGCGCCGGTCGAGCGGCCGATCCAGTTCTTCTGCATCAGCAGGACCTTGTCGGGCCACTTGCCCTCCAGTTGCTTCATGTCGTCGAGCAGCCGGTCGGCGTAGTCCGTGATGCGGAAGTACCACTGCGTCAGCTTCTTCTTCGTGACAGGTGTGTCGCAGCGTTCGCACAGGCCGCCGACGACCTGCTCGTTCGCCAGGACCGTCTGGTCCTTCGGACACCAGTTGACCGCGCTGTCCTTGCGGTACGCCAGGCCCCGCTCGAACATCTGCAGGAAGAACCACTGGTTCCAGCGGTAGTATTCCGGGTCGCTCGTGTACAGCACGCGGTCCCAGTCGAAGGAGCAGGCGTAACGCCGCATCGACGCCTTCTGCTGGTCGATGTTCTCGTAGGTCCACTGGGTGGGGTCCTCGCCGCGCTTGATGGCGGCGTTCTCGGCCGGCAGCCCGAACGAGTCCCAGCCGATCGGATGCATGACGTTGAAGCCGCGCTGCACCCAGTAGCGGGCGATGACGTCACCGAGCGCGTACGCCTCGGCGTGACCCATGTGGAGGTCACCCGACGGGTACGGGAACATATCGAGGACGTACTTCTTCGGGCGCTTGTCGTCAGGACGTCCTGAGCGGAACGGGGCGAGCTCGTCCCACACCGGAAGCCACTTCTCTTGCATGGCTGCCGCGTCGTAGGGCTCGCGAACGCTCTCCGTACTCTCGGTCATCGTCGTCAACTGCCGATCTTCGTCTTGGTCCTCTAGGGCGAAAGCCCATGGTATCCAGCGGGCGGACTAGCGTTACGCCTCGTGTCCCGACGCGGCTGGATCCTCTTCGCCTCACTCGGCGTGATCTGGGGCATCCCCTACCTGCTCATCAAGATCGGCGTCGAATACCTCTCGACGCCGATGGTGGTGTTCAGCCGACTGGCCATCGGCGCGCTGATCCTTCTTCCGATAGCCGTCGCCACCGGCCAGATCAAGCAGCTGCGGGGGCACTGGCCCTGGGTCTTCGCGTTCGCACTGGTCGAGATGACCTTCACATGGTGGGCGCTCACCTGGGCGGAGCAGCGCATCTCCAGCTCGCTCGCCGGCCTGTTCATCGCCACGGTGCCGCTCGTCACGGCGATCATCGCGCGGCGGATGGGCATGGACGACCAGCTCACGGGCACTCGACTGTGGGGTCTGGCCATCGGCTTCATCGGCGTGGGAGCACTCGTCGGTCTCGACGTGCAGGGCGGCGACCTGCTGTCTGTCGCCGCTCTGATGATCACCGTGCTCGGCTATGCCTTCGGCCCGATCATCGTCGACAAGCGACTCAAGGAAGTGCCCAGCCTGTCGGTCATCGCCGCATCGCTGACGATCAACGCCTTGATCTACGCGCCCTTCGCGTGGGTGACGCGGCCGACGGCGCCGGTGCCGGCGTCGGCGTGGTGGGCCGTGGTGTTCCTCGGCGCCGTCTGCACGGCAGGCGCCTTCCTGATCTTCTTCGCACTCATCGCCGAGGTTGGGCCGTCGCGGACGACGCTCATCACGTACGTCAATCCGGCAGTCGCCGTCGTGCTGGGCATCGTCGTGCTGAACGAGCCGCTGACCCTGGGGATCGCGATCGGATTCCCGCTCGTGCTCATCGGGTCCTACCTGGCAACGCGGCACGCGGCCCCGATCGAGTCGGAGCCGCACGCCTGACGCCGACTGCAGCGCGCCGCGTCACAAGACGGACGTCTTGTGACGCGCGGCGCTGCAGTCGGCGGCTAGTGGAAGCCGATGCCCGCCTGCGAGGCGAAGTCCCACCAGGGTTCATTCGCCGCCTTGATGTGATCGCAGAAGCGACAGGCGTAGTACGTCCTGCCGTCATCGCTGTGAACCTGAGACCAGTCATGCAGGCCGAGATGGCAGGCCTTGTGCAGGTTGGCTGTTTTGTGATCGCGACTCAGCGAGATCATGAAGATCGCCTCCAGTTACCTCCAAGGTACGCCTCCGCGGACGGCGAGGCAGGTCGGGCGTGCCCCGATTCACCCCGAATGGCGGATCCCTGAGGCGTTATCTACCGCCGAGCATCGGCCAAGGCCGCCCGCAGTTCGGAGGCATCCATGCGGACGTTGTACGCCGGCATCCCCGGCTGGAAGCGCCAGCCTTCGGACAGCGGACCGGCGTCCACCACGTCGAAGCCGAAGGAGTCGATGACCCCGATCACGATGGCCTTGGCGCTGGCATCATCCCCTGCGATCGGGAGCGCTCGCCGGCCTGGCGTGCCGGCCGGCTGACCCTGGGTCGCAAGGTCCTCGAAGTAGATGGTGTTGAACGCCTTCACCACGAACGAGCCCGAGAGGTGCTCCGCCAACAGCTCACTCGACGTCGTCGAGCCGTCGTCGAGCTCGGTGAAGTGCGCATCGCGATCCGGGTAGTAGTTGTTGGTGTCGATGACGACCTTGCCGTACAGCAGGTCGGCCGGCACGGTGGCATAGACCTTCAGGGGCACTGTCACCACGACAACCTCGCCGCTGACGGCGGCTTCGGCCACGGTGCCAGCCGACGCGTGCTCCCCCAATTCCGCGGCTAGGTCCGCCAGCGACTCCGGTCCGCGACTGTTGCTCAGCACGACCTCGTAGCCATTGTCGACGGCCAGGCGGGCCAACGTGCCGCCGATACGTCCGCTACCGATCAATCCGATGCGCATGAGCACCTCCTCATCCGAACCTAGCCCAGTGCCTGCCCTCCTGACCCGCGAGAAGCAGCAGGCGGTCGCGAAAAGGCCCGAATCGGGCCGTGAACGCGACCGTCTCCTGCTTCTCGGCGGATGGGTCAGGACGGCAAGCGGTGCGCGGACCGGGATAGCTCGTCGTACTGCTCCCATTCAGCAAGCCGGGCCGCGTACTCGACCTTGATCATGTCGTGCGGCCCCTCGCCGAGGAAAAGGCGAAGCGGCGGGTCGGCCATGTCGACGAGCTCGAGGATCACCGGTGCCGTCGCAGCGGGGTCGCCGCGGTCGGCGACCACCTTGGCGCGCGCCGCGAGGGCCCGTTCGCGGAAGTCGTCGTAGTCGGGGATGGGCTCCGAACGCACTGCCGATCCGAAGGCCCAGTCCGTCGCATACCCAGTGGGCTCGATCAGCGTCACATGGATGCCGAACTCCGCCACCTCGGCCGCCAGCGACTGGCTGAAGCCCTCGAGCGCCCACTTCGACGCGTGGTACAGCCCCAGGCCCGGGAACGCATGCACGCCGCCGATCGACGACACCTGAAGGATGTGGCCGGACCCCTGTTCGCGCAGGATCGGGAGCACTGCCTGCGTCACCCACAGTGCGCCGAAGACGTTCGTCTCGATCTGCTGACGGGCTTGCTGCTCGGTGATCTCCTCGACCATGCCGAACAATCCGAACCCCGCGTTGTTCACGACGACGTCGATGCGACCGAGGAATTCCCGAGCCGCAGCCGCCGCGTCGAACGCACCCGCACGGTCCGTGACGTCGAGTCGAATAGCAAGCGCGGTGTCGGGGTTGGCATCCACAAGTTCCGTCAACGAGGCCGCGTCACGTGCCGTCGCCACGACCCGGTCGCCACGCGCCAGCGCTGCCTCCGTCCAGATGCGACCGAATCCTCGTGACGCGCCCGTCACGAACCAGCCCTTGCTCATGCGCAACTCCTTGCGACGTCATTGGCGGTTCAGCTCAGACGCTGAACACGATGCCATTCTCCTCGGTCCACTGTCCACCGAGGCGGCCGGGCGGAGGCGAGGGCCGTATCGGTTGCTCGACTGGTCGGCGAGAAGACCGCCGTCTGGGGCGTGTGCACGTCGGAGACCCAGAGGATCTCGGTCCTGCGGTCCTGTGCGCAGAATGTCGGGTTCCTGAGCCGGACGCGGGGTCAAAGACAGGTCGTCCGATAAGGGAGAGCTGAGGCTTCGATGTGAGTGGAGCTGAGGGGATTCGAACCCCTGACCCCCTCCATGCCATGGAGGTGCGCTACCAGCTGCGCTACAGCCCCTTGCGGGAAGCAGAACTATACAAGGCCGGTGTCAGCGGTCGTCCGCGAGGGCAGGGACCGGAAGCGACCCGGCGTTGTACTCCTGCAGTCGCCAAGCCGGGCCGAATCCGGTCATGTTCTCCTGCAGGACCGACCAGGCGCAGTTGGTCAGGACCCCGAGAGCGGCCCAATGCTCCGGCGGCAGCCCGAGGAACGCCCCGATGGCCGCACGTGCCGAACCGCCATGGGTTGCGACCACCAGTGTCTCGCCGGCGCCGACGTGCTCCAGCGCCCGATCCACCGCGGCCACCACGCGCTGCGCGACCTCGACGCGGGTCTCACCGCCGCCCGGACGCACGTCGGCGCCGGCTGCCCACTGCGACAACTGCTCTCCGAACCGTTCCTCCAGCTCGGGCCGCGTCAACCCCTCCCACTCCCCGGCGAACGTCTCGCGCAGGCCGGGGTCCGGATGCACCGGGAGGCCGGTGAGAGCGGCCAGCTCGTCGGCCGTCAGGCGCGCTCGCGACAGGTCGGAGGACACGATGCGCGAGGGCTGCAGCTTCGCGAGGGCCTTGGCGGCGCGAACGGCCTGGGCCACGCCCGTCTCGTCCAAGGGGATGTCGGTCTGGCCCTGGAAGCGCTGCTCGGCATTCCAGGTGGTCCGTCCATGCCGCCAGAAGATCAGCCGACGCGCGGACGAATGGCGCTGGCCCCAGGCAGCCACCCCTTGGCCTCGATCGGTCACTGACCGTCCCGGACCTCGACTCGCCGCCGGCCCTGGTTGACGGCCTCCGGCAGCGCGATGAAGGGGCAGTCCTTCCACAGGCGCTCGATCGCGTAGTGGATGCGCTCCTCGGCGAGCTGGACGTGGATGACGATGTCGCCGAAGTCCAGCAGGACCCAGTGGCCCTCGGACTCGCCCTCGCGACGCAGGGGCTTGGCGCCCATGCCGTGCAGGCGCTCCTCGATCGCGTCGACGACCGCCTTGACCTGTCGCTCGTTGGCGGCCGAGCACAGCACGAACACGTCCGTGATGACCAGCTTCTCGCTGACGTCGATCGCCACGATGTCCTCGGCCAGCTTGTCGGAGGCCGCCTCGGCGGCGGCGACGGCAAGGGCTACGGCGTCGGGACTGGCGGTCAAGAGAGCTCCCTGCTTCGGCGGTTGCCGCGGTCAGCGGCCGCCCAACCTTCTCATACCGGCGCGACGTCACTGCCGAGGGCGACCCGCACATCCACCGCAGCAGCAGGCGACGGATCGACCACGACTACGGACACCGGAAGCCCCAGCGCGGCAGCCGCATCCCGGCCGAGGCCACGGGCCGCTGGGGTGTCGACGGGCACGTACACCACCGTTCTCGTGGTGCCCGACGGAGCCGGGGCGGGCGTTGCACCGAGGGCCCCGGCCTCCTGACCCGTGAGCACGCCGAAACCAGCGCGCGCCAGGGCCTGCTGAGCCTTGATCACTGACCCGAGGCTCGCCCCGGCTCGCTCGATCACCAGGCGCGGTAGCCCGCTGTGCCCAGGCTTCAGGGGTGCCTTGGGGAACAGTTCGGCGACAAGGCGGCCGGCCTCGGGCTGCTTCGCCGTCGCGACGGGAGATGCGCCTCCCCGGATGAAGGTCACCGGGAGCGCCTCCTGCCGGACCGGCAGGGTGCGCAGGGCCTCGCCGATCACCGCCAGGAGATGGCTCGCGTCCTCGTTGGTCACGGTCGTGGGCGCCATCGACCCGAGGCTGGTGAGCAGCTGGCCCAGCGTCCCCTCGTCCTTGGGCAGCTTGGCGAGGACCTTGCTGACCACCAGGGGGAAGGAACCGGTCGACTCCCCCTGCTGCGGATCCTCGAGCGCTCCGGTCGAGTCGATCAGGCCCACCCAGGCCAACCGATCCAGCTCGATCGTCGCGTCGATCTGCACGTTGAGGAGCACCTGGAGAGGACCCTGCGCGCTGACCGGGCCGCGCGGCCCGTCGACGTCCTTCAGCTGCACTGGTGGTGACGTCGGCAGCAGCAGGTTGCGCGGCAGCACCAGCTCCGACACGAAGCCGAGGTCCCCACCCGCGCCGATGAGGACGTTGCTCGCCACGTCCTTGCCCTTGTCACGGATCTGGATCAGCAGCGTCACCTGGCGCTGCTTCTCGACGGGAAGAAGGTCAGGAGCCGGAGTGAAGATCGAGGCATCCTCCGGCGCGGCCCTCTGCACCTCGTTGCGCGAGAGGATCACGCCGGCGACGGCCGTGGCCAGGATGACGATCGCCACCACCAGCGCGGTGACGCGCCAGGGGAAGCCATGCTCGTGACGCTCGCTCATCGGGACGCCCGACTACGCGGTGGGCGCTGCGTACAGCCCGTGCTTGACGATCATGTGGGCCACCCCGGTCGGGACCAGATAGCGGATCGGCTCGCCCCTGCCGACGCGAGCCCGCACGTCGGTCGACGAGATGGCCAGGGCGGGCACCTCGACCAGGGTCGCGGCCCCCTCGGGCAGGCCGGGATCGGCGAGCACATGGCCAGGGCGGGTCACACCGATCAGATGCGCCTGCTCGAGGATCCGTTCCGGGTCACGCCACGCGAGAATGTCGGCGAGCGCATCCGCCCCCGTGATGAAGAACCACTCGACGGTGTCGTCCGGGTGGTCCTGGGCGAAGTGGTCGCGCAGGTCGCGGAGGGTGTCGACGGTGTAGGTGGGGCTCGGGCGGTCGATGTCGACCCGCGTCACGTCGAAGCGCGGATCGGCCGCGGTCGCGACGACGGTCATCAGGTAGCGGATCTCCGCGGAGGCCGCGTGCGCTGCCTCCTTGCGCCACGCCATTCCGGTGGGGCTGAACAGCACCCGGTCGAGGTCGAAGCGGTGCGCCACCTCGGACGCGGCGACGAGGTGGCCGTTGTGAACGGGGTCGAAGGACCCGCCCATGACGCCGATGCGCAGGTGGGTCACGACGAGTGCGGGTTCAGGACCGCCGGGCGCAGCGCCCTAGCGGCCGACCTTGATCATCAAGGTGATGACGAGCAGGACAGTGAGGCCGACGAAGGCCGTGACGCCGAACACCCACGGCGGGGTGCCGATGCCCTCATTGGCCAGGCCCTCGGCGAAGACCGCCGCGGTGCTGATGACGCCCATGTGAATTCCTCCCGGGAGCGCTCGTGCTCGTGGCGCAACTGTAGTGCGCCCGGTCCTGCTTCAGGCGCGGACGTGCCCGTCGCCGGTCACGATGTAGGTGGTCGTGGTCAGTTCGGCCAGTCCCATGGGGCCGCGGGCGTGCAGTTTCTGCGTGGAGATCCCGATCTCGGCACCGAATCCGAACTCGCCGCCATCGGTGAATCTGGTCGAGGCGTTCACCATCACGGCTGCCGAGTCGACCCCGGCGATGAAGTGCTGGGCGGCGCTGTGGCTGTCGGTGACGATCGCCTCGGTGTGCCCGGACGACCAGCGGCGGATGTGGGCCAGGGCCTCGTCGATGCTGTCGACGATGCCGGCGGCGATGTCGAGCGAGTAGTACTCGGCCGCCCAGTCGTCATCGGTCACGTCGACGAACCCGACACCTGAACCGGTCGCGTGGAGCGCGAACCGCGAGTCACCGTGGATCGTGACGCCGGCGTCGCGCAGCGCCTCCAGGGCGCGCGGAAGGAACGCGTCCGCGATGTCGCGGTGGACGAGAACGGTCTCGGCCGCGTTGCACACGCTGACGCGCTGGGCCTTGCTGTTCAGCAGGATCGCGACGGCCTTGTCGATGTCGGCGTCCTTGTCGACGTACACATGGCAGTTGCCGACACCCGTCTCGATCACCGGCACGGTCGAGTTGTCGACGACGCTTCGGATGAGCGACTCCCCGCCGCGCGGGATCAGGACGTCGACCAGGCCACGTGCGGTCATCAGGTGCTTGACGGACTCGTGGCTGTCGCCGGGGACCATCTGAATCGCGTCGGCCGGCAGCCCCTGCTCGACGAGCGCCGCGCGCATGACCTTCGTGAGCGCCGCATTGCTGCTCGCTGCCGAGGACGAACCGCGCAGGAGCGCAGCGTTCCCGCTCTTCAGGCACAGACCGGCCGCGTCGACGGTGACATTCGGGCGGGCCTCGTAGATCATTCCGACGACGCCGAGCGGCACGCGCACCTGCCGGACCTGAAGACCGTTGGGAAGCGTGTAGCCGCGCACCACCTCGCCGATCGGGTCCGGGAGGGCGGCCACCTCGCGCAGCGCCTCAGCGATCGCACGGATACGCGACTCGGTCAGGGTCAGTCGGTCCACGAGGGCGGCCGACGTGCCTGCCGCGTTGGCCCTGTCGACGTCGACCGTGTTCGCCACGACGATGTCGGCCACGTTGGCATCGAGAGCGTCGGCGATGGCAAGGAGGGCACGGTCCTTGTCGTTGCGGGTCAGCTGGCGAAGTGCGACCGCCGCTTCGCGCGCCGCGCGTGCCGTGGCGAGGACTGCCTCGCGCTCATCGGTCATGCGCAAACCCTACGCGGCCCCAACCCTGCCCCCCTCCCGATGGGTGCGGCGAGGCAACTCGGCTCAGAAGGGGATGACCCGGCCGGCCGCGACCAGGCCCGGCTGCTCGTGGACGTTGCGCCCGCGGCGGTGGAACGTCTCGCGATCCACGCACTCCACTCCGACCACGCGCCACATCGGCAGCTGGGCCGTCACGGTGTGCTCGTCCCACAGGAGAACGGCCATCCGAAGGGCAGTGGCCACGTCGACGGCCTCCTCCCAGTACCGGACCTCGGCGCGGTCGGCCGCGTACCGTCCCGACAGCAGGAACGGGTGCTCCTCGCTCAGCCGCTCGAGCGCCGACTTGATGACCTGCTCGGGAACCGTCTGCCCGGCAACGGTCAACGTGATGTGCCACATCGACCGCGGGACCGTCTCGCCGGGGGCATCGTCCACGACGGAGCTAAGCCGCAAGGGCTCTGCTGCGTCCATCGGGTCCCCTTGACCTGTGGTCGGCCGAGGGCTCAGATCGTCAGAACTACCAAGGCGTCCCGGTGGACGACTTCGCGCTCATACGCCGGTCCGAGCTCTCGTGCCAGTTCGCGTGTGGAGCGGCCGAGCAGGCTCGGCAACTCCTGTGCGTCAAAGTTGACCAAACCTCGGGCAACGATGTGGCCCTTTTCGTCCAAGAGGTCCACTGGATCACCGGCTACAAAATTTCCCTCGACCGACGTGATGCCCGCCGGAAGCAGCGACATCCGCCGCTGGATCACCGCGGCTACGGCTCCCGGGTCCAGGTGGAGGCGTCCTCGGGCGGTGGTCGCGTGCGCCAGCCAGAGCAGCCGCGTCGACGTGCGGTCACCCGTGGGATGGAACACCGTGCCCACATCGGCGGTCGACATAGCACGTGCCATATCGGCGGCCGAGCCGAGCAGGACGGGGATCCCAGCAGCAGTCGCGATGCTCGCCGCCTCGACCTTCGTGGTCATCCCGCCTAGTCCGACGCCCGCCCCACCGGAGCCGCCGACCCGCACGTCGACCAGGTCGGCCGGACCGCGGACGTCCGTGATCAGTCGCGCGCCCTCCCGGTTCGGGGGCCCGTCGTACAGTCCCGCCACATCCGAGAGCAGCATGAGTGCATCAGCCTGCACGACGTGCGCGACCAGCGCGGCGAGCCGATCGTTGTCGCCGAACCGGATCTCGTCGGTGGCGACGGTGTCGTTCTCGTTGACGATGGGCACGACGCCGAGGTCGAGCAGCCGGAACAGCGTGCGCTGCGCGTTGCGGTACTGGCTGCGGCGGATGACGTCCTCGGCTGTGACGAGCACCTGGCCGACCGTGAGGCCGTGCTTGGCGAACGCGATCGAGTACTGCGCGATGAGCATGCCCTGACCGACGGAGGCCGCGGCCTGCTGCGTGGCCAGGTCGCGCGGCCGGCGCTTGAGGCCCAGCGTCGGGAAGCCGGTGGCGATTGCCCCGCTCGACACGAGCACCACCTGGTGGCCCGACGTGCGGCGCTCGGCGATCTGGGACACGAGCGACTCGATGCGATCGACATCAAGGCCGCCCCCCGGACGGGTCAGCGACGACGATCCGATCTTGATGACCATGCGGCTCGCGTTGGCGATGGCCTCGCGCACCTGGTGGGTCACCCGACATCACCCCCGATCTCGTCGAGGCGTGCCTCCAGACGGACATCGGTGCCGCGCGGGCCTGCGTGGGGCGCCTCGCCGGCGAGGATCGTCGGGTACCAGTCGAACACCACGGCATCCTCGTCACTGCCGATCATCACGGTCGAGCCCGACACGGCCCCGAGCGCGATGAGTTGATCCTCGACTCCCAGGCGCGCCAAGCGATCGGCGAGGTAGCCGACCGCCTCGTCGTTGCTGAAGTCCGTCTGGCGGACCCAGCGCTCGGGCTGGCCGCCGCGCACGCGATAGCCGTCGGCCTCGGCGGTGACGGTGTAGCCGGCGTCGTCGACGGCCTTGGGCCGCACGACCACGCGGACGTTCTCGTCGGGCATGGCCGCGGCGCGCGCTGCCAGCACCAGTTCGGCCATGGCGAACGACAGCGGCCGCAGGCCCTCGTGGGTGGCTGCGGAGATCTCGAACACGCGGTAGCCGCGCTCCTCGAGGATCGGCTTGACCATCTCGGCCAGGACGCGGGCGTCGGGCACGTCGATCTTGTTGAGGGCCACGAGGCGGGGGCGGTCCTGCAGTCCGCCGTACAGCGCCAGCTCGTTCTCGATCGCGTCGAGATCGTCCAGAGGGTCGCGGCCCGGGTCCATTGTGGCGCAGTCCAGGACATGCACCAGGACACTGCAGCGCTCCACGTGGCGCAGGAACTCCAGGCCCAGGCCCTTGCCCTGGCTGGCCCCTGGAATCAGGCCGGGGACGTCCGCGACGGTGTAGACGACCTCGCCGGCCGTGACCACGCCGAGGTTCGGGACGAGCGTGGTGAAGGGGTAGTCGGCGATCTTGGGCCGCGCGGCGGACATGGCGGCGATGACGCTGGACTTGCCGGCGCTCGGGAAGCCGACCAGGGCAACGTCCGCGACGGTCTTGAGCTCGAGGACGACGTCGCGTTGTTGACCGGGCTCACCCAGCAGCGCGAAGCCGGGCGCCTTTCGTCGGGGCGAGGCGAGCGCGGCATTGCCGAGTCCGCCCCGGCCGCCGCGGGCGATGATGTACGTCGCCCCGGCGCCGACGAGGTCGGCGAGGACGTTGCCGTGAGGATCGGTCACGACGGTGCCGCTCGGAACGCGCAGGACGATGTCGGCTGCCTCGGCCCCATTGCGGTGGTCGCCCTGGCCGGGCTTGCCGTTGCCCGCCTTCTTGTGCGGGGAGTGGTGGAACTCCAG
>JBAXSI010000026.1:0-43200 GCA_037130755.1 Actinomycetes bacterium | reverse complement strand
TCGAGGCGGCGCTGCTGGTTCTGCGCTCCTGCTGTCGCCACGGCGTGGGACCTTGAGCCCTGCCGCATTGAGGCCGTCCCGCGTAGCGTCAGTGTGACCGGATCAACGGAGGTCCCCGATGACTGTCTTGGTCGCCTACAGCAGCAGGCACGGCGCAACGACCGGGATAGCGGAGCGCATCGCGGACGGCCTGCGGGCAGCGGGTCTCCCCGTGGATGTGCGGCGCATTGACGACGATCAAGGCGTCACCGGGTATGACGCCTTCGTCATCGGCAGCGCCGCGTACATGTTCCACTGGCTGAAGGACGCCACCGCGTTCGCCAAGCGGCACCGTGGGGTGCTCGCTGAGCACCCGGTGTGGCTGTTCAGCAGTGGCCCGCTGGGAACGGACCTGGTGGACGAAGAGGGTCGTGACGTTCTGGAGACCACCCGGCCTAAGGAGTTCGCCGAGTTGCAGACGCTGCTCCACCCGCGCGGGGAGAAGATCTTCTTCGGGGCGTGGGACCCGGACGCACTCGCTATCGGGATAGGGGAGCGCCTCATGCGACTCATGCCGAAGGCGAAGGCAGCCATGCCCGTGGGTGATTTCCGCGACTGGGAGGCGATCGACGCATGGGCACGTGACATCGCCAGCGACTTGCGCGATCAGGGGTAGTTTCGACTCGGTTTGGCTCTACCGGTGATGAGGAGTTCGACCGTGGGGTACTTCCAAAACGATCGCAATCTCGAGCAGATCCTCGCGCCGATCACAGTGATCAGGGGTGGCAGCAGTCGGGGGTTCTACTTTCAGGGGGCGGATGTTCCTGAGCCCGGCAAGGGACTTGAGGAGTTCTTGCTGGCCGTGCGCGGTTCACCGGACCCGATGGGGATGGACGGCCTGGGAGGGGACACCATCTTGCAGTCGAAGACCGCGATCGTGTCCCCGTCGTCGCGACCGGATGCCGACGTGGACTACACGTTCGTGCAGATCTTCCCGGATCAGCCAGCGACCGTGACGTACAAGATGAACTGCGGCAACATCTCGGCAGGCGTTCCCGTCTTCGCCTTGATGAAGAACATGCTGCCCCACGTTCCCGACGGCAGCCTCACGCTTCGGGCCTTCTCCACGAACACCAAGAAGATGATGTACATGACCCTCGATGTGCTCAACGGCGAGGCCCGCGTGGACGGCACCACGGCCATCGGCGGTGTGCCCGGAACCGGGGCGGAGATCCTTGTCGACTTCCGCGACCAAGGCGGCGGCTTCACAGGCGCCACATTCCCGACCGGCAAACTTGTCGACACCGTATCCATGAGCGACGGGACCTCGATCGACGTCACGATCATGGACATGGTGAACATCTGCGGCTTCTTCAACGCTGCCGACTTCGGCATCGGCTGCACCGGACTGGAGCTCCCGTCGCCGGATGGGAGCGTCATTGCGCCCCCCGGGATGTTGGCCCGCCTCACCGAACTCAGATTCAAGATCGCGCAACTGATTGGCTGGGACCAGTACACGATCGACACGATCGGCAAGGCCACGTTGCCGTTCGCCGTGTCCGTGGCCCCACCCGCTGACTACACCGACCTCGACGGCAAGCCGGTTCCGGCTGCATCCATCGATGTCGTGGCGCGGTTCTACCTGGAATCCATCATGCACAGCGCCGCCCCGGGCAGCGGATCGGCGTGCCTGGCGGCCGCCGCGGCAGTGCCCGGCACGGTCGCTAACGACGCCCTGCGCGACGGTGCCATCAAGTCCGGCAAGGGTGGCGACTTCACCTTGGGCCACCCCAGCGGCACCTTCAGTCTCCATGTGGTTCCGGACGCCGCGACCTCCGGAATGGACATCGGATACACCGCCCTGAGCTTCCCCCGCACCGCACGCATCATCTGCGACGGCACCGTCTACATCAAGAACAACCGTCCGCCTGAACACGTGGCGTGGAAAGAAGCAGACGACCTGACGGCGGCATCCTTCTTCCTCAAGGGGGACAGCATCACCGTTCAGCGATAGGTGCGTCCGTTGGCGCCGTCGGCGGCGAGCGCTGCGACGCTAGTACGCCTCGACGGGCGCCGGCTCTTGGCTCTCGCGCCGTGCCCGTGACGCCGCGGTGGAGTGCCGTTCTGCCGGTGTGTGGGTGCCCGCACGCGCGAGCCCGAACGCCGGCATGTTCGCGTACACCGTCTCGTACGAGCCTGCAGGGACGAGGTAGGTCTCGTGCCAGATGCCGATGTCGCCCGAGTCGCGGACGAGGCGGTTGAACTCGCGCCAGGCCCCCAGATGCTCAGCATCCGCCGCCCGGGCGTACCGCTCCAGGCTCTCGAAGTCGCGCCAGTACTGCACGGAGAGGGTGACGCGACCGATGAAGTTCTCCACGTGGAGGCAGCCGCGATCTGGCTGCGCCATCAGTTCCGACTGCATCCGCGTCATCTGGCGGCCCACCCGCAGCATGCGCGGCAAACTGCGCAGGCGGTTCAGCCGGGACCCGATGAGGAACACCACCACATCTCCCTCGATGCTGGCCGTGAACCGGCCCGGGAACACTGCGTTCGTCATATCCGCTCCATCCACTTGAACTTGTCGTCGTCAAGATAGGGGGTGAACTTGACGGTGTCAAGATTGCCTCGAGAGAATGGGGCATGACTCCGCGGCGCCCCGCACGCTCGCCTGCCCAGGTCGCCGGTGCTGAGCATGCGCGCACCTACCATCACGGCGACCTGCGGGCCGCGCTGCTTGCCGAGGCGAGCCTCCTGCTCGAGCAGGAAGGAGTCGATGCCGTCACGTTCCGGGGACTGGCGCGCCGCCTGGGCGTCTCGCACGCGGCCCCGGGCTACCACTTCGCCGATCGGGAGGACCTCCTTCTCGAACTGGGCACTCACGGTCACGTTCTGCTCACGGAGGCGATGGAGTCGCGGCTCGACGAGGGGGTCGATGAGCCACTGGTTGCCATCGGTAAGGGCTACCTCGACTTCGCGATGTCCCACCCCCAGCACTTCCGGCTCATGTTCGCGGGAGTCGCCGGCATGAACGCCGGTGCGCACCCGGCATTCGCCCAGGCGGGCAATCGATCTGGCGCCATGCTCGTCACGACGGCGACCGGCTCAGCTGACCCGGCTCACGATCCCGCCCGATGGCTGAAGGCCTGGGCACTCGTGCACGGCCTGGCCACGCTGTGGAACGACGGTGGGCTCAGCGAAGGCTTCGCCGTCAGCGGCGGACAGGCGGCCTTCCGTTCGATCGCGGATGGCATCCTGTTGGACGCCTTCCCGGCTCAGCGTCGCCGCCGTGACGCACGGGGACGCGCCGACTGATCTCCCCCAGATGTGGAAGGACTCCTGGTGCGCTGCGTGACGCCCGCGCGTCAACCGTCGCTGGAATGAGTCCTCAGGATCTCGACGATCTCTGTGAAACCCCGGTTCTCCGCGTGCCGCAGGGGTGTGACGCCGTCCTTGTCGCCGATTGACGTGTCCGCCGCGTGGTCGAGCAGGATGCGAACGATGTCCTGATGCGCCGGTCCGCCGTCTCCGAGGATGATCGCCTCGAGCAGTGCCGTCCAGCCGAGATCGTTAACGTGATTCACGTCGATGTCGGTTGTCTCCAACACGGCGCGCACGTACTCGACGTGGCCCCGCTCGGACGCCGGGATGACCGCGACGCCTCCGAATCGGTTCCGTATGCCGGTGTCGGGGTTGCCGGGAAGCAGTGCCCGGAGCATCGCGACACTGCCGGTCACGCCCGTCACGAGGAAGGGCGTGTCGTGCTGGTAGTCAAGCGCGTTGACATCGGCGCCGCGGGAGACCAGGAGTTGAGCCACCTCCACGTTGTCCGCGGCGGCCGCGCGCAGGAGCGCCGTGCGCTGATGCGCATCCTGCGCCTCGATGTCCGCGCCGGCTTTGAGCGCAGCATCAACGGCGGCACGACTCCCAGTTCGGGCCGCATCGAGGAGGCGCTCGTCGGGACTCATGCCGCGCTCCGTCCGCCGAAGAATGTCCGCGATCTCCGTGAACCCTCGTTGTTCGGCGTGCTCGATCGGGGTGATGCCATCGGTCCGGGATGGCAATCGGACATCGGCCCCGCTGTCGACAAGCAGCTGCACGACTTGGACGTAGGGCTGTGAGCCGTCCCCCAGGATGATTGCCTCATGAAGGGCCGTCCAACCCAGATTGTTGACGTGATTGACCTCGATGCCCGCGTCCAGCAGTCGTGACGTGATGGTTGGGAAGCCCCGTTCGGCCGCTCGGATGAGCCCAGTTCCATTGAAGCTGTCCTTCGCATGGATATCGGCTCCCTCGGTGATGGTCAGGTCAAGCAGAGCGGGGTCGTCTCCGACCTCGCTGGTCGCGATGAGGAAGGCACTCTCGCCGCGCTCGTTGGCAGAGTTGACGTCGGCGCCCTGACTGATGAGCCGTCGTGCGGTGTCGACATCGTTCCTTGCTGCGGCGTCCAGCAAGGCCTCGTTGATGGATTCGGTCGGCTCAGCGGATATCGATGCGCTGACGCTCATGGACACGGCTGCCGCCGACGTCGGCGTTGCGGTCGAGGACCCGGACGTGCCGGTCGCGGTGCAGCCGACCAGCGTCAGGAGGCCAGCGCTCGCCATCAGCAGGACCCTTCGCACTCCCGCATTGGATCACATCGGCTGAGCCTTGGGCCCGGACCTTGGCCGGGACAGATGGCACCACGACCGAACCCGCCTGCCTGGACCAGACCTCTTAGCGAGACGGCGGGTGGAGCGACAGGTAGGCAGTAACTCTCGCTTTTCCGTTGGCTCGCACGTTGTAGTAGTAGAACGGGTAGTCGTACCGGTGGTAGATGCCCGCCGGAACCGGGCCGGTGGCAGGCGCCAAGAGTGCCTCGTTGCACGTCGAACAGACGAGAACGCCGCGGACCAGGTCGATCTGCGCATCCGCGTACTGGTTGGTCCTCACCCACGGTCCAGTGCCGGAGGCAGGCGGAAGCAGCGAGCCAAGATTCCCCGAGGCCGGGACCACCGCCGTGGTGTGCGACCAGGTCAGCGGATTGATGACCAGGCCGATCTGCCCGTCCAGCACCGGGTTGACTCCCTGGAAGTTGGGCGCCTCGGTGTTCCACGACACGATCACTCCGGTGTCCTTCGCGCCCCGGGCGAACGACAGATACGGGTGTGCGTCGAGGAACTGCCGGGTCACCGCGTATCCCACGACGTAGGCGGCCACCATCCGCGCGTAGACCTGCGGGCGATGCTTGAAGTACCCGCCGAGCATGTTCGCGAGCACGTTCGATCCGATCGAGTGCCCGACCAGCATGAAGGGGCGCCCGTTGTTGTAGTGCTTGAGGTAGTAGTCGAACGCCGCTTCGGCGTCGGTCGTGGGGATGCCGGCGGTGAGCGCGTTCTGCTCCGCCTGTGGCATCTGGGCCTTGCTGGCCGTGTCGATCTGGCGGTAGTAGGGCGCGTAGATGTTCGTGTAGGGCGCGAACGCGGTCGCCTGCCGGTCGTAGGACTGCTGAGCTCCCAACCGCATCCCGGGATCGGTGACGGGCCCGATCAGCGGACTCGAGGGAGTCTCCTTGGTGTACGACGTTGGGTAGAGGTAGAAGACGTCGACCGCATGACGGGGGGCCTTAGGGTGCGCAGGCACCTTCAGCCAGTTGGAGGGATCGGCGTAGTCGGGGGGTGTGGCATCGGGCAGGTCCCCTGCCTCCGAGGTGTCGAGGGGCGCGACCGCAGTCGCGGACTGCGCGGGGGCCAGTGCCGCGACGGTCGCCATGACGCAGATCGTCATGATCACGGCGATGAATCCGCGACGGGCACTGGTTCTCGACATGTGGCGGCCCTTCCGTACGTTGGGGCGCCCGGCTCGACGAGGCCCAGTGGTCCCTGTCATCAGTATCGCCCCACTACCAAGTCGACGACCCCTCCTTCGGGAAGGGTCGTCGACATCTCATGGTGACGATGCTTGGTCCACGACCTCACTTTGGCCGTTGTTCTACCCGTTCCTGGCCGGGCCGTCGGATGCTCGGCGCTAGACGACGGTTGCCTCGATCACGCTGATGGGCGTGCCGGTCTGCGCAATTCCGTCCAAGCGCACTCCGGACTGGTCGAAGAGTGCCTGCAGTTGCTTCTCATCCCGTTCGCGGCCGGACAGCATGCCGAGCATGGTCAGGTCAATCATCTTCGCCATATGCGGCTCATCGCCGGTCGGCATCACGAGCTCGAACGCCCGGATCCGGGTTCCGGGGGATGATGCCCGAGCAATATTGGACAGGATTATCTGCACCCGCGCGTCATCCCAGTCATGCAGGATCATGGACAGCACGTAGGTATCAGCGCCGGACGGCACCGACACGAAGAAGTCTCCGGCCTCGCCGGCTAGACGATCCGCGAGATCGTTGGCCTTGGCGACGTTCTCCACCCCGGTCACGACATGCGGGAGGTCGTACACGACACCGGTCGCCTCAGGCAGCCGCGTGAGCACGTGAGCAAGCAGGGTGCCGTCGGCGCCGCCGACGTCGACGATCGCGCGCGCATCCCCGAAGTCGTAGCTGGCGAGTGCGCCAGCCTTGATGCCGTCCGTGAGGTTCGCCATCGCTCCGCTGAAACGAGACACCTGCTCGGGCTCGCCCGAGAGCCAATCGAAGAAGGGCATGCCGTAGTACTCGTCGGCGGCGCACTTGCCGGTGCGGACCGTGTCCACGAGCCCGCCAAAGGGGCCGTAGTGCGTCTCCATCCACATCAGCGCCAGGTCGCGCATCGAACCCGGCGCGTCGGAGACCAGCGTTCGTCCGAGGTCCGTCAACTCGAACTGGCCGGTGTGGGCGCCTGTGACGACCCCGAATGCGGTGAGGGTTCGAAGGAGGCGCGCCAGCGCCGTGGGATCTGCCTGCACGGCGACCGCAACGTCATCTGCGCTTCGAGGCCCGCCTGCCAGCTGATCAGGAATGCCGAGTTTGGCGGTGGCATAGAGGGCCTGAGAGACCTGGAATCCGGCGAGCAGTTGGACCATCTGCACCGACGGGGGAGGTGTGTGCATGACGACTCCTATCGATAGGGGGACTCTGAGGAGGCTAGACGCAGAATCATTAGATGTCTAGTAATTAGAGATCGAATTACAATCACGTCGCACCGACTCTTCGCGAGGCCGCCTTCTGCCGTGTCAGGATGCCCGCATGGATAGCGGCGAATCGATGGTGGTCAAGTTATTCGACACGACGCTGTCGGAGGTACTCAAGCCCAAGGCAGCGGCATGAAGGCGACGGCCATGGGCTGGGCAGGCTCACGGTCGGCACGTCCTGGGTGGCTCCTCCTGATAGCTGTCGTGTTGGTGACGTCAGTCATGGTGCTGCCTTGGCACGTCGCGGCCTCGTTAACGGGAGCGCCGTGGACCGCGCCTGTCCAGCTCGCCGACTCGGTTCGCCATGGACTGCTGAGCGACTGGAGTCGGAGCATCGCCGCTCCGGGCGAAGGCGCTTCCGCCCTCGCGGATGAAGTCCAATTCTGGCGCTGGTTCCACGTCGTCAAAGCGGTGCTTGCCACAGGGGTGCTCGTCGCGTCAGCAGGTCTTGTCGCGCAGGTGTGGCGAGCGCGAAGGGCGAGCGCGCAGCGTTGGCGTCGGTTCGGCCTGCTCCTCGCCAGTGGCGCTGGTGGTGGGCTCTTCCTGCTGTCCCTGGTGGTCGTGATCGCAAATGTGCAGGGGGCGGTAGCGCCTCTGTCGTCGGTGCTCTCGTTCCTTCCGGCAAACGAGAGCGACGTCGGATTCGCCAGCGCTGTCACCTCCCTGCGCGACAGCCTCTCTAGCCCGCAGCCGTCGGCCGGCGCGATGGCCATCGTCAGTGACTTCTCGATCTATCACGTTGTCGTCGCGGTGCTGTTGGGTGCTACGACCCTTCTCGCTGCGGGGTTAGCGTTCCAACTCCTGCGCGCCCGCGAGTGGTTGGCGACGGGGATGTTGGTCGTCGTCGCGCTGACGTTCGCCCTCCTGACTGTCGCCAACGTGGGCACGGCACTGCACCCGATACCAGCGTTCGATTCCTTTCTCAGCGGCGTGACCAGCTGAAGTTGGCGGCAGGCACCAAGAATGGCAGATTCGCGCACGGCAACCCCAAGGCCCACCCGCCGCCGCTGACACTGTGCGAGGGGGGATCTCGAGACGAGGGGGAGTGCCTCTCCGGCATGTCGTGGGTCCCTGGGACCTGTCAGCATGTGTTCGTGCGCAACACGAGGGTCATCTACGTGGAGAACGACCCGGCCCCTCGCGGAATCATTGCTCGAGACCTCGACACCTCGAAGGACATCGAGGTCCTCCTGGCCGTCGGTGGACCTCATGAGGCGCTAGCCCGGGATCGAGTTGGGAATCGCCCTGCGCGGGCGGAATCCGCACTTCGGCATCGTTGTGTTCCCGCAGTTCCCGCAGTTCTCGCTTCGCAATATCGCCCGCCGCGTGGTGCGGACCTGCGGATGGGCTGGGCCTTCGTGGCCAAGTCTGGCGACATGCGCGTCGAGGAACTCGTCGACGTGCTTCGGGCCAATTGAAGGGAGCCAGGTCGTGATGCGACTTCGCACTGTGGGATTGAGCGTCGCCTCGGTGGCGTTGCTGGCGGTGTCCATGACTCCGGCCTACGCCGACCCTGACGCGACCGACTCCGGGTCGATAGCAGCCCAGGAACCGGCGCAGGTAACGGTTCCGTTGCGCATGATGGACGGGCCTCGGCTGGCGGGCCAGAGCGGTGTGGCGGAAATCCGTCTCGGTGGGTCCGCTCCGATCCCTGTCGTCGTCGATACCGGCTTCACCGGGCTCATCCTGTTCCCGAATGCGTGGACCAGGAAACCGGGCGGCGTTTCCGTGGCCACGAGCCGGGTCAGCGCAGCGATGCCGGGCGGGAAGTCCGTCAAGGGATTCCCTGGCACGGCCCCAATGACCATCAACGGCGTGACCACCGTCTACCCAATCCAGTTCCTCTACACGAGTTCCGACAGTCCCTTCTTCGACGCATGGCGCAAGGTCGGGGTCCGCGGGCTGATGGGCGTTGGAACCAAGGGCAGCAATATCATGGTGAACCCGCTGAGCGCCCTGCCCGGTGAGCTCGGTCTGCGCTGGAGCCTTCACCTCGTCCGAGACGTTATGAGCACCGGTGGGCGCAACGGGTCGCTTGTGCTGGGAGCGCAGCCGCCTACGGCTCCCTCGCTTGTTTACCAGCTTCCGTACGTCGGCGAGAACGTGAACGGCGCCGCGATGTGGAACGACCACGCGGCCAATGGCTGCTGGAAGTTCGGCGCAACGCGTGAGGAATGTGTCCCGACGACGTTTGACTCGGCATTCACGACGATGCGGATCGTCGGTCGGCAGTTCGGCCGGGTGCCGCAGGACACCCGCGGCATGGTTCGCCCGGGAACGCGCATCGGCCTCGCTGCCGAAGGCAGCGCTTTCACCGGCTGGTCCATCACGGCTGGTGGGAGGGCATCCGCCGATCTCGCCGAGGTGATCTCCTCCGGCAAGTCGGCCGTGAACACCGGGAATGCCCCGTTCTTCAACTTCACCGTGACGTACAACGCGGCCACCGGTCGCGTGTACCTCAGTGACCCCATCGGAAAGGCAGGCCGATAGTGACCGACAAGACGCGGAGCGGCGGCCTGAGCCGTCGAACCCTCCTGCAGGCAGCAGGCGTAGCCGCGGCGGGAGCCGTGGCGGTGGGCATGACCTCGTCCTCGGCTGAGGCCGCGCCCAGGCTCAAGCCGTTCAAGGCCCGGGGCCGGCTACTTCGCCGCCCGAACTTCCTCATCATCATGATGGACGAGCAGCGAACTGCACCCGTCTACGAGACCCCTGAGCTGCAAGCATGGCGTCAGGCCAACTTGCCGGGCCAGGAGTTCGTGCGGCGCAACGGCTTCGAATTCACCCATCACCACATCATGTCCACGGCCTGCCAGCCGAGTCGGGCGTCGATCTTCACCGGGCAGTTCCCGTCGCTCCATGGGGTGGCGCAGACTTCGGGTGCGGCAAAGCTGGATGTGGAGAGCGACCTCTACTGGCTCGATCCGACGAGCGTGCCCACTCTCGGCAGCTGGTTCCGTGCGGCGGGCTACGACACGTACTGGAAGGGGAAGTGGCACGTCAGTGACGCGGACCTCTACCAGCCGGGCTCATACAACCGCCTGCCGTCGTACACCGACTCGGGCGACCGGGACCGCTACCTGGAGGACATCTACCTCGAGGCCGGGCGGCTTGAGCAGTACGGCTTCACGGGCTTCGTTGGTCCGGAGCCCACGGGCAGCAATCCGCTCAACTCCGGATCATCCGGCGGACCGGGTGGCCGGGGCCGCGACGACGTGTACGCCGAGATCAGCGTCGACCAGCTGCGGGCACTGCGCAGTGCCAAGAACCCCTGGGTCATGGTGTCGTCGTTCGTAAACCCGCACGACATCACGCTGTGGGGCGACCTGTCGGTCGCCGCGGACGCCGCCGGCAATGCGGGCGCCTTCCACATGCTGAACCAGCTGGCCGGCTCCAACGTGCCGTCGAACCTCTTCGGGCCGCTCTACGACGCATCCTCGCGCGAGGACCTCAGCACCAAACCCTCGGCCCAGGCGAGCTATGTCGCGAGGTATGCGCAGGGCTTCCAGCCGCACAACAACGACAACCCGTACCACCGGTTCTACTACCAGCTGCAAAGAGAGGTCGACAGGCACGTCAGCACCGTGATGAATGCGCTGACCCGCGACAAGACCATGTACCGCGACACGATCGTCATCTACCTCTCCGACCATGGTGAGGTGCTGGGCGCGCACGGTGGCATGTTCCAGAAGTGGCACAACGCCTATGACGAGATGCTGCGGGTGCCCTTCATCTTCCATAACCCGCTGCTGTTCGCCGGCCACCAGGAGACTGACATCCTGACCAGCCACGCCGACCTCATCCCGACGATGCTCGGCCTGGCGGGGCTCGACGAGTTGTCCCTGGCGAAGGAGCTGCACAAGACGCACACCCAGGTGCGGCGTCTGGTGGGCCGCGATCTCTCCGGCGTCCTCCTCGGTGAGGACGACGGCACCCGTCTACGAGACGATCCGATCTACTTCATGACCGATGACCAGATCTTCAAGGGCCGCAACGCGGTTGGCATGCTCGGCTTCACGTACCAGCCCGTCGTCCAGCCCGGCAGCGTCGAGACAGTCATCGCATACCTGCCCACCGTCCCGGCCGGCGCCAAGGCGCGTTGGAAGTACTCCCGCTACTGGGACAACCCCGGCACCTGGACCGCCCCGGGGACGATGGACGTCGAGACGTTCGTCCCGGGATTGGTCAGCACTCCCGGTCCGCGCGCCGCCACGACGACCGTGAAGACCATGAACCCGACGAGCGGGCAGATCGGGCCGGCACCGGATCAGTTCGAGATGTACAACCTGACCGAAGACCCGGCCGAGCTCACCAACCTGGCCGGCAACAGCGACTATGCCGCTCAGCAGCAGGTGCTCGCGAAGATGCTCGAGGTCGAGCGTTCGGTCAAGCGCCTGCAGCCGCAGACGGCGCCTTGGGCCGACGGTTCGTCCCAGCAGTTCCCCTTCACGCCCAGCTAGTCGACGGATGACAGCCAGTCCAGTGACCGAATCCCCCGCCTAACCCTGCGGGCAGGTGTTCTTTCCGGAATCCTCAGCCTGATCCTCGGAATGATCGTGCTGCCGATCGTGAATGCGGGCATTGACGGGCTGTGGGTCAATGCGCCGGAGGCCTTGGGGAGCGCTCCCGCCTGGTACGTGCTCGGGGTGCTGCTCCTTGCCGCCAAGTCGTAGTCTGGTTGAGAGTTCTCGTGGGGAGGCTGACGTGGATCAGAATGCTGGCCGGGTGGTTGCCTGTGGCGTGGTGATCCGAATCTTCGCCTTGCCTCTTCTGGGGGTTTTCGCCCTTGCGGGATGCGCGAATACGGGTGCAACGGCACCCACATCCAGCCACGCGACGCCCTCCCCAACGGGCACTCTCCAGACGGGCGCAGATGGCCCGCGGACGGACTACGCGAACGCGAACAACTGGCTGCAGGTCGCGAACCCGACGGACAAGCCCGTTGACGTGTTCTATGTCTATCCCACGGCGTACCAGAAGGCCGACGCGACGGCACCTGACATTGCTGACGTCAACGATGCTGGCATGCGCAAGGGTGCCCGGGCCGCTTATGCCAGGCAGGCAACCGCGTTCGAGGACACCGCCAACATCTTCGCGCCGTACTACCGTCAGGCCGATGCGACGTACGCGCTCACCCTCCCGCAGGCGGAGCATGTGCAGGTCATTGAGGGCGCCCCACTGATGGACGTCACGGCTGCATTCGACTACTACGTCAAGAAATTCAACCAAGGCCGCCCGTTCATGCTCGTGGCTCATTCGCAGGGTTCCGATGTTTCCACGCATCTGCTGGAGACCTACCTCAAGGATCATCCCGAGGTGTACTCGCGAATGATCGCCGCCTACATCCCCGGCTACTCCGTGACGCCGGCGTATCTCGCAGCCAACCCGCACCTGAAGTTCGGCGAAGGGGCAACGGACACCGGCGTGATCTTGTCGTGGAACACCGAGGCGCCGACCATTGGTGCGCCGAACCCGGTACTGCTTCCGGGTGCATTGGCGATCAACCCCATCACCTGGACGCGTGACGCAACCGTGGCGACCGCTGATCAATCACTCGGCTCGTGGCTGCCCGACAAGTCCGGTACCTACTCCAAGGTCCCGCACTACGCCGATGCTCAGGTCGACAGCACGAAGGGGGTCGTCATCACAACGACGCCCGACGTCGAAACGTGGTCGCCAGGCGGTCCCAATGCGTTCCCCAAAGGTGTCTTCCACTCCTTCGACTTCCCGTTCTACTACTTCGACGTTCAGGCCAACGCGAAGGAACGCGTCAACGCGTACCTCGCCGCCCACTAGCTCGAGGAGCTAGGGGCCGTGGTTGCTGCAGCTTCCACTCGTCGAAGACCCGGGCAGCGAAGCGCTCGCCGATTCGTTGGTGCGCCGCCGTGCTGGGATGCAGATTGTCGGCGAGCGGCAACTCGTCGAAGTCCGTCGCACCGTAGAGATCAAGACCGTCGAGGAAGTAGAGGTTCGGATCCTGTGCGGCGCGCTCCTTGGCGATGTCGGCGAGCGCCTGACGGACGACCGTCAGGGTGAGCTTGCCCGCCGCGACCTCAGACGGGTCGCCGGTGGCGCGGAAGAGGACCTGGCCTTTGGCGAGTGCGTCCATGTCGAATGCACCTGGGCCGGGCGTGTTCTCGTGGATGGCGCAGTAGACCGGCGACATGAGTACGAGGGGCGTGTCGGGGTGACCGTCGCGCAGCGTGTCGAGGAAGCCATGCACGGCGGGCCGGAATGCGCGCAGCCGCATGAGATCGGTATTGACGAGGTTGATGCCGACTTTCATGCTGAGCAGGTCGGCGGGCACATCGCGCATGGTGCGCGCGACGAACGGGTCGAGCAGTGCTGATCCTGACAGGCCCATGTTGACGAGGTCGACTCCACCGAGCGACGCCGCCACCATCGCCCATGCCCCCAAGGGGTGATCGGCGTTCGAGCCTTGGCTGATCGAACTGCCGTAGTGCAGCCACACGGGGCGATCACCGGAGGGCACCGCTGCGATCGGTCGGTCAGTCCGGAGTGCCACCAACTCGGTCATCTCCATGTGCGGCAGCCAGATCTCGACGCGCTTGCTGCCCGCGGGAAGGTCTCCGAAGGTCAGCGTGTCGACGGCCCCGGCTTGCGTGCTCACGGCACCAGTGGCGATGTCGATCATCAGGAGCGTGGCGTCCTTGGCGGACTGCTGGGCGACGAGCCGACCATCGACCGTGAGGTCGTACACACCCAGGTCCCGCGGTGGGGCACCGCCGAAATTGAGGCGGGTGGGGAGCACGTCGATCTCCACCGTGGTGGCATCGGTGGTGAACGCCAGTCGGACGCCCGAGGGCTGCGCCTCGGCCATGGCGATTTGCGGGTCCGCGGCCTGCGCGCGCGCCCAGGCGGGCAGTCGGTGCGGCGTCAGCCCGTGCTCAGTGGGTTCGAGATCGTATGCACCCCGGATGATCGACTCGTCCAACGGGTATTCGATGAGCGGCTTGGCCTGGGACATCGGGACCTCAACTCTGAGTGAGGGGCATGCTGCAGCGTCTACCTTGCCGATCCCCGCACGACTTTGGCATCGTAGTCGCGTTCGGTGCACCCGGTTGCGCGACGAGGTCGAATCGACAGGACGAAGCTCATGCCTGCCAAGGCGATGCGTTGAACTGCCCCGGCACTGGGCATGATCTGTCCCATGGCAGTCTGGTCCCGCCACCAGCGAGGAGTTGAACGTGTCTGACAACCCAAGGCCGCTGTACGCGACTCTCGCGCGGCGAGTCGGCTACTCGGTCGCCATCATGCTCATCTGCATCGTCCCCTCGGCTGTGCTCTACCTGATCACGCACGAGTCAGCGGCGACCTGGGCGACGGGCGCTGGGATCGCCGGTGTCACGGCGTTGTGGGTCGGCAGCGTAGAGATGGCCGTCCTCACTTCCTTCGTGATGGCGCTCCTGACGCCCGTGGCGATCGTCGCCGGTTCCTCCTCGATCGGTGGTGCGGCCCTGATGGCGATGATGTGCCTGACGGTCGGCCGCATGTCGCGCTTCGGGCTGCACCGGGCGACGCTCCTGGTCCCGGTCTTCATGGCGTGGATGCTGATCGACCCGCCGTTCTGGGGACCGCAGCACACTGTCGATCGAACCGACAACGTCTACCTGGCGTGGATGGCGGTCATCTTCCTTGTGGGTGCGCTTGTGCCGGTGGCAGTTCTCCCGTTCGCGCTCAAGAAGGTGCACCTACCTACCCCCATGCAGCACAGTCGTCGTGAATCGCTCCCGTACACCGTGACCATCACCGTCCTCGCCTCCGTGTCGACGTTCTGGGTGCTCGAGCATCCGAAGCAGGTGGCGGGCGCCTGGCTGATCGCGACGATCCTCGTGCTCTCCCAGGTGGGAGACGTGGGAACCGTGCGTCGCACTGTCGGGCGGGTCCTGGGCACCATCCTCGGGACGCTGGTGGTCGCCGTGATCGTCGCGCGGGTGGAGTCGCTGGCGTTGATCTACGTGATCGGTGTGGTCTTCGCCGTCGCGGCGCTGACGGCCAAGTTCAGTCCGCACTACTGGATCTACATGGCGCTGATCACGCCTACCGTGGTGTGCCTGAACGCCTCCTCGAGCACCGAGGTCAAGAACCTCGGCGAGCAGCGGATGGCAGACACGCTCGTCGGGGCCGCGCTGGTGCTCATTGCCGCTGCCATGACGATCGGCTACTCACGATGGGCCAGCCATCGCGGCGAGGGAGCGGCTCCGGAGTCCCCTGTGATGCTGGGTCAACCCGTCGCCAAGTCGCCCGTGACGGCCGGTTGAACCTGATAACTTGGATCGCTCCTAGTACGTGAACGGCCGCATGGGGAGGTCCGCGCATTTCCGAGCCACCTCTTCGGTTGGGCGAACTCGTCGCCACCCTCGCACTCGCGCAGGACAACGCCTTCGGCCAGCCCCTTGAGTCGCAGCTTCGATCGTGTCTCCTCGCCCAGTGGATGTGCGATGAGGCGGACGTTGGGGCCCACATGCGTGAGACGGTGTACTGGGTCTCACTTCTTCGATACATCGGTTGCACGGGTCACGCGCACGAAGTCGCCAACGTGTTCGGCGACGAGATGGGCATCCGTGCTCAGTCTCTCGTGCACGATGCGTCGAACCCGGCGGAGGTCATTCAGGACGTGCTCGCCTTCGCGACCGCAAACCATCCGCCCGAGGAACGGGAACAGGTGACCCAGTCCATTCTGGCTGGTGCCCACGACTGGGCGGTCAACAACTTCGCATCGGGTTGCGAGGTCGGCGACATGCTGGTGTCGCGGCTCGGCTTCGATCAGGACGTTCGCGACGCCCTGGCCTGCACGTTCGAGCGATGGAACGGCAACGGCTTCCCCGTCGGTGCAAGCGGCGACCAGATCCCGGTGGCGATGCGCATCGTCCACGTCAGCCACGATATGGAGGCCACTTCCCGTCGGTCCTCACCGACGACGGCACTTGAAGCCGTGGCTAGTCGAGGTGGCAGCGCCTATGACCCGGAACTCGCCGATCTATTCGCCGCGAATGGGGCCGTGTGGTTCGAGCGGCTTGAGAAGGTCGATCCTTGGGACGAGGTGCTCGCGATCGAGCCGGCGCCGCATCCCACCCGGTCGGGCGCCGAACTCGACGAGGCCCTGCTCGTCGTCGCGGACTTCGTCGACCTCAAGTCGCCGTTCATGTCGGGGCACAGCCGCCGCTGCGCAGAGCTGGCGGGCGACGCCGCAGGCGTACTCGGACTCGACGAGGCGGCGACGACGACGCTGACGCGGGCCGCGCTCGTCCACGAGCTCGGCACGACCGCTGTGTCGAACGCCATACTCGACAAGCCAACACCGCTGACCCGGGCTGAACGAGATCGCGTGGAGATCCACCCGATGCTCACCGAGCAGATGCTGCGACGCTCGCCAGCGCTGGCGACGCTCAATCCCGTTGCCTGTGCCCACCACGAGAAACTGGATGGCACCGGATACCCCAAGGGAGTTCGCATTGGCTCCGCGAACGTCAGCGCGTGCGTGCTCGCGGCGGTCGACATCTACGTGGGACTGACGACGGATCGTGCTGACCGACCTGCATTCTCCGGCGCACAGGCCGCGACGGAGCTTCGAGTGCTCACGGCAGATGGGACGCTCGAGGCGGCAGCAGTTGAGGCGGTGCTGTCCGCTGCCGGCCATGCCACGCGCGTGAAGGCCGCCCGCCGAAAAGCCGAACGACCCGGGGGGCTCACCGGCCGCGAGGTCGATGTCCTGCGTCTGGCGGCCCGCGGCCTCACCACCCAGCAGATCAGCGAGGAGCTGTTCATCTCGCCCAAGACTGCCGACCATCACATCCAGCACATCTACGCCAAGATCGGCGTCTCGACCCGCGCCGCCGCGGCCCTCTGGGCCATGCAGAACTCGGTCCTGCCCGACGTCAGCGGCTGAGTCGAAAGATAGGGAGTTCACCCGATGCCGGCGGACAGCGCCGGAATCCAGACTGGCTCCATCTTCGGCGCCGAGCGGCGGCACCGAGCGAAACTAAAGGAGCAGGGCAATGATCCTGGCAACGACCACAGTTGAGGACTACGAGCGCTTCGCGGAGATCTTCTCGACCAAGGGCGCCGACAAGCGTCGCGAGCACGGCTCGAAGGGCGCGACCGTCTTCCACGACCCGAACCAGAGCGACCGCGTCTGGGTGCTCTTCGACTGGGACGACGAGGGCTGGCAGAGCTTCGTCTCCGACCCGAGCGTCCCTCCGATCATGCAGGAGGCAGGGCACAAGAGCCGGCCGCAGCCCGCTGAGCTGGGCGCCAGCTACGACGCCTAGCCGCAGTCGCCGCAAGGGGGAGGGGATCCGATTCGTGGTGGATCGGGTCCCCTCGGCGTGACTCAAGACGGTGGATGAGACAGCGGGCGTCGAGACCACGCGGTGGGTCACGCCCGGAGGATCTTCTCCATCGACTTGCCCTTGGCCAGCTCGTCCACCAGCTTGTCGAGGTAGCGGATCTTCTGCATGAGCGGATCGTCGACGTTCTCCACCCGCACGCCGCACACGACGCCGGTGATGAGGGATGCGTTGGGGTTCAGATTGGCCTGGTCGAAGAAGTCCTCGAACGTCGTGCCGTCGTCGAGGCGTGCCCGCAGTGTCGGCTCGTCGAATCCCGTGAGCCAGCAGATGACCCCGTCGAGCTCCTCGACGGTGCGGCCCTTCCTCTCCACCTTGTTCACGTAGTGGGGGTACACCGAGGCCACGCTCGTGGTGAAGATCCGGCTCACGGCCGTGGATTCTATCCGCTGCTAGATGGGTGTGGACAGCAGCGAGATCGTCGGGAACGATGCTGTGACGTCGCAGGGACCCGCCGGCGGCCACTCACAGGGGAGTGCCCATGTCGTACGTCGTGGACTTCGTGAACGTTTCTACGGCCGGCCTGGAATCGTCGCCGGTGGCAGATGCCCTTGCCGGTCTGCGGGCGAACGAGGCTCGCTACTTCAAGAACAAGTACGACCATGTGTTCACGGTCGAGCCCGCCGGCAAGGCGAAGAAGCTTGTCGCCTACGTTGCGAAGGTCCTCAAGGACGAGCGCGACATCGTGATCGCGTCACCGGCGCTTGAATCGACCGAGTTCGAGGTCGACGGCATCCGATGGACGTATGTCTTCTACGAGAGCGGACTGTCGATCAACGTGCTGTACACGCTTGCCGACGCGGGCAAGCGGGCCGTCGGCTTCAAGCTGTCGGACGGCATGGAGGTGCCGAAGGAACTGGCCGATCGTTTCAAGTTCGCTCGTCAGAAGTCCAAGCTGGCCGGCACCATCCGCGGCTCCTACTTCGTGATCAAGGGGGAGTACTGAGCCGCTCGCACCCGACTTGTCCGTTTTGTCCCGACGTACTTTGGGGGCGCCACTTCTGAAGCGCGTGCGCGCCTTCCGTCGTACTCTGTTACGAAGCTGACGAATCGGTCGTCCCGCACCGTCCTCGGAAGGGACACCGCTATAGCCGCGCAGACAAGTACGCAGACCCTGCCCATTCCCACTCCTACCCATGCGCCCGGCGCACTCGACAGAACCGTCCTGGGCGTGTTCGTGGCCATTCCGCTCGCAGCGGTCGTCATCGGGATACCGATCGCGTTGATATTCGGTTGGGTCACGATCCTCGACCTTGCGATGCTCACGACGATCTATGTGATCGGTGTCCACGGCATCACCATCGGCTACCACCGCCTGTTCACGCACGAGGCGTTCAAGGCCGGCCGCACCATGCGCGCTGTGCTCGCGCTGGCGGGCAGCCTCGCCGTTGAAGGTCGGGTTGTCGACTGGGTGGCCGACCACCGCAAGCATCATCAGTTCTCGGACGTCGACGGCGATCCGCACTCGCCATGGGAGTACGGCTCAGGAACCCGCGGTCTGACGCGGGGTTTCATCCACGCGCACGTGGGCTGGCTCTTCACCTACTCGGGAACCGACACGCGGAAGTACGCGCCCGACCTGATCGCCGACCGCGCCGTGGACCGCATCTCGCGACTGTGGCCGCTGATCGCCGTCATCAGCATGGTGATCCCGACGGCCATCGGCTTCGCTGTCGATGGTTGGGGCGGCGCCCTGCGCGCGTTCTTCTGGGTGACATTGGTGCGCGTCGCACTCGTCCACCACATGACGTGGTCCATCAACTCGGTGTGCCATGTATGGGGCGCACGGCCTTTCATGACGCGCGACCAGAGCGCCAACGTGGCCTGGCTCGCGCCCGTGTCAGGTGGTGAGGCTTGGCATAACTACCACCACGCCGACCCCAGCAGCGCCCGTCACGGAGTCCTGAAGGGACAGTTGGACACGTCCGCCATCCTCATCCGCCTCATGGAGCGTGCGGGACTGGTCAGCGCCGTGAAGTGGCCGACCCCCGAGCGTGTGGAGCGCAAGCGTGTGAAGGTCGACTCCGCGCCGCAGTGACTACGGAATGCGGATCTTGAACACGTGCGTCCAGCCGGTGGCACCCAGGTTCGTCGAGATGACCTGGCCGGCAGCACCGGCATAGATGCCCGAGCCGCCGATGACCGGACGGATCACCCGGGCGCCGACCGCCAGCGTTGCGCCCGCAGCGGGGTAGAGCGATGCGCCACCCACGACGAGCTGGTTCTCCATGCCGCCGAAGACGAAGATGAGGTTCGACGTACGGACCTCCTGGTTGCCCGGCAGCCCCTGCGTGACGGTGGTCAGAGTCCCGGTGAGGTACTGGCCGTCTGCTGCCTTGCCGTTGACCGCGGTCGGCGCGAAGAACGTCCGCACGGTACCGAGCCCCGAGCCGGTGACGCTCGTCGTCGTGACCGGCTGGTGGTAGACGGTCACTGTCGTGATGCCGATGGTCGAATCGGCTTGGGCGGGTGCGGTCACTCCCACGAGCGCGAAGGCGGCGGCGACGGCGACGAGTGCTCGGGAGGCGATTCTCATGGACCGATGCTAGGCGGCCCTGGGACCCGATGGAGGATCCGATCCGTCATCCGCGACGGCGGAGCCGTTCGACTTCTCGACGGTCCTTCTTCGTCGGCCGGCCGCTGCCGCGCTCGCGGACGATCGGTGCTGGCCGCATCTCCTTCGGCTCGGGCGGAGGAGATCGGTCCTCGTAGTTCTGCACGGCGATTGCTGCACTGGTGCGTTTCGATGTCAGGCCGACGACGATCACGACGCGCTCCCCGCCTGGCGTGAGGGCCCGCACGGTGTCGCCGATCCGAACTGCATGCGCGGGCTTGGCGTTGGCGCCGTTCACCTTCACGTGGCCACCTCTGCAGGCGGACGCGGCCGTCGATCGGGTCGGATAGAGCCGCACCGCCCAGGTCCAGACGTCGACGCGGACGCTGCTGGGCTCGTACGCGGGGGCCATGCCGGAAGCGTAGGAGGTCTGTCCCTAGGGACGGATCGGCAATAGCCTGCTCCACCTGACCAGCGATTCGCATTCCGACCCACCGGAGGCAGCCATGAAGCTCGGCGTCCACATCGTCAACTTCGAAATGACGGGCGGCACCGAGGCGATCGGCCCGACGCTTGCCGCGGTGGGGGAGGCCATCGAGTCGGCCGGGATCGACAACCTCTCAGTGATGGACCACTACTTCCAGATGGAGATGGCTGGCGGTCCAGAGAAGCCGATGCTGGAGGGCTACACGACACTGGGCTTCCTGGCCGGCCACACCTCCCGGGCCGAACTGCAGTTGCTCGTCACGGGCGTGATGTATCGCCATCCGGGGATCCTTGCGAAGATCGTCACGACGCTCGATGTGCTGTCCGGCGGTCGCGCGCTGCTCGGCATCGGGGCATCCTGGTACGACCGCGAGCACACCGGCCTGGGCGTGCCGTTCCCGCCCGTGGCCGAGCGCTTCGAGCGGCTCGAGGAGACGCTTCAGATCGTCCACCAGATGTGGAGCGACGACGACGGGCCTTACGACGGCGAGTACTACCACCTGGCCGAGACGTTCAACGTGCCGCAGGCGATCACGAGGCCGCATCCGCCGATCATGATCGGCGGCACGGGGGAGAAGAAGACGCTGCGACTGGTCGCGCAGTACGGCGACGCGTGCAACATGTTCGCTGGCCCCGACGCGGGCCCGGAGTACATCGGCGCCAAGCTCGCCGTCCTCGAGGAGCACTGTCGCGACGTCGGTTCGGACTTCGCGAGCATCCGCAAGACCATCCTGTGGACCGGGTCGGTCGGCATGGACGCCGATGGTGGCCGCGCGTTCGTCGAGCAGATGCGCGGCTTCGCCGGCGTCGGGATCGACGAGGTGCACGTGATGCCCTTCACCGGCGAGCCGGTCGCCTACATCCGCGGCCTGGGCGATCACGTGATGGGTGAGCTCCCCGCCGTGTGACGGCAGTCGCCGGGCTAACCGGACCGACGTTCCACAGCGGGGCACTTTCGGCTCTGCCAGAGTGTGCACATGCGCATCACGCTGTCCTCAAAGGCTGCCTCGACCGACGTTGTCGTCCTGCCGGTGTTCGACGATCGAAAGATCGGGCCGGGCGCTGACAGCGTTCCCGATCTGGACCTGTCGGCGGCACTGGCCGCGACCCCGTCCTTTCGGGGCGGGGTCGACGACACGCCGCTGGTGATCGTCCCCTCAGCACGTAACACGCCGACCGTCGTACTCGTCGGCCTGGGGTCGCGTCGCGCTGCGGGCGCCCGCGAGGTGCGGGTAGCAGCGCTGCGGGCCGCGTCGGGCATCCGCGGCCGTCGTCGCGTGACGACGACGCTCGGCCAGGTCGGTGACGACCGAGCCGCCAGCGTCCGTGCCGCGATCGAAGGCTTCCTACTGGGCGCCTACCGGAGCCCACGCCCGGACGCGGCACCGCGGCCTGGCTACGAGGAGCCGCCGAACTCGCTTGCCTGCCTGCTGGACGCCGACGATGCGCGTCGCGCCGATGTCCGCGAGGCCCTCGAGCGCGGCCGGGTCACGGGGGAGAGGGCTGACTGGGTTCGCACCCTCACCGAGATGCCGTCGGGCCATCTCACGCCGTCGCTCCTTGCCGACGCCATAGCTGCAGACGCGGCGGAAGCCGGCTACGAGATGCGCGTGTGGGACGCAGCCGAGTTGGCGAAGCATGGCTTCGGCGGCCTGCTCAGCGTGTCCCGCGGCAGCGTCGAGCCACCGCGACTGGTGGAACTCCGTTACGGCGATCAGTCGCGCCCGCTCGGCCTTGTTGGGAAGGGCCTGACGTTCGACGCCGGCGGCATCAACCTGAAGAAGTTCGGCTCGGAGATCCACTACATGAAGTGCGACATGGCCTCGGCCGCCGCGGTGGCGGGCGCGGTGAGCGCCGCCGCTCGCCTCGGCCTGGATGTCGGTGTCCGTGCGCTGCTGCCGCTCACCGAGAACATGCCGAGTGGTTCGGCGACTCGTCCAGGCGATGTCATCGTGCATCCCAACGGTCTTACGACCGAGGTCGCCGACACCGACTGCGAGGGCCGCCTCGTCCTCGCGGACGGAATCGCCTTTCTGGTCGGCGAGGGTGTGAGCGGTGTCATCGATGTCGGCACGCTGACGGACGCGGCCGGGTACGGACCCGCGCTCATGGCCGTGGCCTCGACCGACGACGACCTGGCCGCAGAAGTGCTGGCGGCAGGCGCCAGCGGCGGGGAGGACGGCGCTCGCCTGCCCCTCGTCCCTTCGTACGTGGAACTGATGCGCTCGCCGGTCGCCGACCTCGTCAACGGGACGATCCACATCCCGGACAGCTCAGTGCTCGCCGCCACCTACCTGCGCCAGTTCGCCGGCTCCACGCCGTGGGTACACCTGGACATCGGTTCGACCGCGTGGCTCACCGATGACTGGGGTGGCTTCGCGAAAGGCCCGACCGGCGTGCCCCTGCGCACGCTCCTTCGCCTGCTCGAGGCGCGCTCGGCAACGGAGGTGGCATCGTGACCGAAGGACGCATGACCTGGCAGCACGGCGAGACGTGGTACCGCGTGGTCGGCGAGATCGACCCGGCGTCGGACCAAGTGCCCGTCGTGGTCCTGCACGGCGGTCCGGGATGCGCTTCCGACTACGTCGAGCCGATCGCCGAGCTCCTGCATGAGTCCGGGCGCGTGACGGTGCTCTACGACCAGATCGGCTGCGGTCGCTCGACGCACCTGCGCGAGGCGCCCGCCGACTTCTGGACCGTGCAGCTGTTCAAGGACGAGCTCGCGGCACTGCTCGAGCACCTGGGGATCGCCGACCGCTACGTGCTGGTCGGTCAGTCGTGGGGCGGCATGCTCGCGATGGACTGGGCCCTGGACCCGCGGCCCGGCCTCGTCGCCCTGGGAATCTGCGACTCGCCGTCGAGCATGGAGCTGTGGGTGCAGGAGGCGAACCGCCTGCGTGCCGAGCTCCCTCCCGACGTGAACGCGACGCTCACGCGTCATGAGGCCGACGGGACGACCGACTCCCAGGAGTACACAGACGCCATGAAGGTGTTCTACGACCGTCACGTGTGCCGCGTCGTGCCGAATCCCGACTGCGTCGCTCGTACGGAGGATCACCTGAAGTTCGACCCCACGGTGTACTTCACCATGAACGGGCCCTCGGAGTTTCACTGCATCGGCAGTCTGCGCAGTTGGGACATCACCGACAGGCTGCACCTCATCACCGCGCCGACGCTGCTCGTGTCCGGCCGCTTCGACGAGGCGACACCCCTCATCGTGTCGACGATCCACGAGCGGATCCCCGGATCGGAATGGGTCGTCTTCGAGGAGTCCAGCCACATGCCGCATGTCGAGGAGCCGGAGGCATTCCGCGACGTCGTGTCAGGATTCCTCGCCCGTCACGACGGATGAGGCGGCGCTAGTCGTCCAGCCGAGTGGCGGCGGGTCAGCCCACCGGGTAGTGGCAGGCGACCTCGCGTCCATCGGGCAGCACCTGCAGCACTGGCTTCTCCACCCGGCACAGTTCCTGCGCGTACGGACAGCGCGGATGGAACGCGCATCCGGTCGGCTTGTCGATCGGGCTGGGCAGGTCGCCGGTGAGAAGGATGCGCTCGCGCTGCTCGGTCTCGGTGTCGATGACCGGGATCGCCGACAGGAGCGCCTCGGTGTAGGGATGCCGTGGTGAGTTGTAGACGCCGGTGGACGATCCGAGTTCGACGATCTCGCCGAGGTACATGACTCCGATGCGGTCCGCGATGTGGTGGACGACGGCCAGGTCGTGAGCGATGAACAGGTAGGTGAGGTCCTCCTCGTCCTGAAGGTCGGACAGAAGATTCAGCACCTGCGCCTGGATGGAGACGTCCAGTGCCGACACCGGCTCGTCCGCGATGAGGAGCTTGGGCTGGAGTGCGAGTGCACGGGCGATGCCCAGACGCTGCCGTTGCCCGCCGGAGAACTCGTGCGGGTAGCGGTCCGCGTACGACGGGTCGAATCCGACGACCTCGAGAAGGTGCAGGGCCCGCTGCCGGATCTCGGCCTCGCTGCCGATTCGATGCGTCCGCATGGGCTCCTCGACCGTCGCGGCGGCGCGGCGACGCGGGTTCAGCGAGGCATAGGGGTCCTGGAAGATCATCTGGAATCCGCGCCGCTGCTCACGCAGTTGGCGGCGGCTCAGGTTCGTGATGTCGACCCCGTCGAACACGATCGAGCCGCTTGTCACGTCGAGAAGTCGCACAAGACAGCGCCCGAGGGTGGACTTGCCGCAGCCACTCTCGCCGACCAGCCCGAGTGTCTCGCCGGCGCGCACCTGCAAGCTCACGCCGTCGACGGCCTGCACTTGCTGCTTGCCCTGCGAGGTGCGGATGGGGAAGTGCTTGACGACGTCCCGGGCCTCCATAAGGACGGTCGGCACCGCAGCGACTGGCGCGTCGGCACCGATGGTGGCGCTCATGACGGCATCCCGATCGGCGTCAGTGCCTCGATACGTAGCCGGGGGCGATCGTCGAGCGGGAGCACGCAGGCGTCGCTGTGCAGGGGGCGGTGCTTCACGAGTTCGGGTTGCGGACGGCAGGAGTCGGAGGCGAACCTGCATCGCGGAGCGAACAGGCAGCGGTCGCGGTCCGGGTCGGAGGGTGAGATCGGGGTGCCGGGGATCGCGGCGAGGCGCAGTGAGCGCGAGCCGTCGGTCGGCGGGATAGAACCCATGAGTCCCCACGTGTAGGGGTGCAGCGGCTCGCGCATGACGTCGCGACGCGGGCCGGTCTCGACCAGACGTCCGCCGTACATGACCTGAACTCGGTCCGACATCTGCGAGACCACGCCCATGTCGTGCGTGATGAGGACGATGGACGAGCCGTACTCGCCCTGGAGGCGCTTGAGCAGGTCGAGGATCTGCGCCTGGATCGTCACGTCGAGCGCGGTCGTGGGCTCGTCGGCGATCAGCAGCGACGGGTTGCACGACAGTGCCATGGCGATGACGACGCGCTGTCGCATGCCACCGGAGAACTCGTGCGGGTAGGAGTTCACCCGCTCCTTGGCATTCGGGATCCCGACCGAATCCAGCAGTTGGATCGCGCGGTCGAGCGCGGCCTTCTTGCTCACCTTCTCGTGCGCGCGAATCTGCTCGCTGATGTGCCAGCCTGCCGTGTACACCGGCGTGAGTGCGGTCATCGGGTCCTGGAAGATCATCGCGATCTCCCGACCGCGGATGCTGCGCAGGTCGGCATCGCTCATGGTGAGGAGGTCCTGGCCCTGGAACAGCACCTGGCCTTCGATGAGGCAGTTGGGGTTGTCGATCAGTCGCATCGCCGAGAGCATCGACACGCTCTTGCCCGAGCCTGACTCGCCGACGAGTCCGACGACCTCGCCACGACCCACGGTGAACGAGATGCCATCGACGGCCGTCACGAGTCCTTGTCGCGTGCGGAAAGTCACCCGCAGGCCGCGGACGTCGAGGATGGGCTCGGCTGAGCTAGACGACATGGCGCACCCGCGGATCCAGCCACGCGTAGACGAGGTCGACCAGGAAGTTGGCGAGGACGACGAAGAAGGCGGCGTACAGCACGCAGCCGAGGATGACCGGGAGGTCGAAGTTCTGCAGCGAGTCGTAGGTGAGCTTCCCGATGCCCTGCAGCCCGAAGACGACCTCGGTGAGGAGTGCCGCGCCACCGACCAGTGCGCCGAAGTCGAGCCCGAACAAGGACACGATGACGATGAGTGACGTGCGAAGGGCGTGCCGATACAGGACGCGTCGCTCGCTGATCCCCTTGGCGCGCGCCATGCGGATGTAGTCCTCGTTCATCGACGACACCATTTCCGAGCGCAGCACTCGCGCGTAGACCCCCGCGTATAGAACGGCCAGGGTGATCCAGGGCAGCAGCAGGTGCAAGGCCCAGTTCCCTACGCCCGTGGAGGGCGATGCATACCCAAGGGGTGGCACCCATGCGAACAAGGAGTCATGTAATCGGTTCTGCGTGACGAGGTTCACCACCTCGCCCAGCCAGTAGACCGGCAGCGAGATGCAGAAGACGCCGATGATCATGATGATCGGATCGATCGCTGAGCCACGCGCCGCCGTGGCCCAGACCCCCATGACGATACCGAGGACAAGCCAGATGATGGCGGCTCCGATGACCAGGGACAGGGTCACGGGCACGGCCTGCTGGATCTCCGGAAGCACCTCCACGCCTCGGTTGACGAATGACGTCAGGTCCCGGTCCCAGAACAGGTGGCGCATCATGAACACGTACTGCAGGGGGACGGGCTGGTCGAGGCCGAAGGAGGCGCGCACCTGCGCGAGGGTTTCCTGGCTGGCGTTGCGGCCGGCGATGCGCGCGGCGGGATCGGCTCCAGGTGTGGCGAAGAAGATGAGGAACACCAGTGCGCTGATGGCGAAGAGCACCAGGAGCGCTGCCAATGCGCGCTTGCCTGCAAAGCGCCACATCAGATGGATCCCCGCAGCCTGGCCTTGGGGTCGAGTGCGTCGCGCACGCCGTCACCGAGCAGATTCAGCGACACCGCCGTGATGGCCAGCAGGATGCCCGGGGCGATCGCGACCCACGGACGCGTGTAGAGCAGGCTCACGCCGTCGTTGATGATCGTGCCCCAGCTCGCGTCCGGCGGCTGGACCCCGATGGACAGGAAGGACAGCGCCGACTCGGTGAGCATGTTGATGGCCATCATGAGCGGCAGGAACACGATCAGAGTGGGGAGCACGTTGGGGAGGATCTCGCGCCTCAGCAGGCGACTGTCCGAGGCGCCTGACCCCACCGCGGCCTGGACGAACTCCCTCTCGCGCAAGGACATCGTCTGGCCTCGGATCGGCCTCGCCACATACGGCACGAAGATGATCCCGATGATGAGGATGGGCAGGAGCAGCGTGCCCGAGCCCAACGTGACCGGCCCGATCGTCATCGAGTTGTTGATCAGCACCACCGAGAGGCAGATCGCCAGCAGGTAGACGGGAAAGGCCCACAGCACGTCCATCGCCCGGGCGAGCACGGCGTCCACGCCCTTGCCGAAGTAACCCGAGACGATGCCGATGATCCCGGCCAGCACGCAGCAGATGACTGCCGACGTGAAGCCGATGAGCAGTGTGGCGCGGCCCCCGAACAGCATTCGCGCCATGATGTCGCGGCCCTGGTTGTCGGCCCCGAGGAAGTAGGACGAGATGTTCCACGTTGGGCCGATCGGATTGACCCCAAGCCCGAGCCCCTCGGTCGAGGCCTCGAGCACCGGCCCGGTCACCCCGTTGAGCGTGTAGGTGCCGGCGACGTTCGAGGTGAACGGGTCTGTGTGGGCCACGTAGTCGGCGTACAGCGGAGCGGCCAGGCATGCCGTCACGATGAGAATCAGGACGGCCAGCGATGTCATCGCCACCTTGTCCTTGCGCACGTGCTGCCACGCGCTCCGCCATGGTCCAGGCGGGCGCGCGGCAGGCGCGCTGGTACTCAGGTCGGCGGGCGTCGTCACTACAGGCTCTGGGTCGTTACTTCACCCAGAGCTGGTCGACCAGCATGTAGAACTGCTTGCTGAACTGGTAGTTGCCCGTGTCTGCCGAGAGGAAGTCGATCAACTTCGGCGTGATGAGAGGCACCATCGGTGACGCGGTCATCATGGCCTTGTCGACCGCGGCCCACTGCTTATTGGCCTCGTCCATGCTTGTCTGCTCCGTGGTGAGCGCCTGGTCCATCTGGGCCTGGATCGTCTTGTCGCAGAAACCCGACATGTTGATGGATGAGTCACTGCCCGGGGTGAACGATGCGCACCCGAGCAGCACGTTCAGGAAGTCCGACGCTGCGGGGTAGTCCTGGTACCACTGCGTCAAGGAGATCTGGACGTTGTTGTTGGAGTTCTGGATGTAGGTGAACTGGATGTTGCCCGAGATCGCCTTGACCGAGGCCTTGTAGCCGATCGATGTGAGCATCGACTGGAGGTACTCGCCCATGGCCTTGTTCACCTCGTCGTCCGACGTGATGACCGTGACCTCCTGGCCGGCCGTTCCGGAGTCCTGCACCAGTTGCTTCGCCTTTGCCAGGTCTGGCCCCTGCCAGGTGGGCCCGGCCGGGTTGGTGTACTGGCAGTCATCGGCGTGACCTGGGAAGTCGGGCGGCAGGATCGTGCACACCGGCTGGGCGAGGTTCGCTCCGCCGTAGATCTTCACGATCGCGTTGCGGTCGACCGCCCAGTTCACCGCCTGCCGCGCCTGCTCGTTGTTGAACGGGGGGATGTTGACGTTGAGCGGCGCGTACCAGAAGGCCGTCAGCGGATTCACGTGCGCCTGGCTGGCGTACTTGCTGCCGATCTCTGCCAGGCGGTCGGCCGGCGGCGGGTCGTATAGCCAGTTGGCCTGGCCGTTCTCGACGGCGGTCAATTCCGACTCGACTGTCAGGCCGAACTTGTAGTCGATCTCGTCGGGGTAGCCCTGCGGCTGCGCTTCGGTGGACCACTCCTTGAAGCTCGGATTACGAACCATCACGAGCGATGTGTTCGGGTCGTATGACTTGAACGTGTAGGCGCCGGTGCCGGGGATCGGGGTCGTGCCACCATCCTTGGTCGGGGCGGTCTTGGGAAGGATCGAGGCGTGCGGCACTGACGTCTTGTAAAGGAACTCAGGGTCGGGTGCCGTCAGGTTGATCGTCACCGTGCCGGCCGCGTCGTCACCGACCACACCGCCCTCCAGAGTGCAGCTGGCCGGTGTCGTGAGGCACTGGTCAGCGCCGACGATCCCGTTGTAGAAGGAGCCCGCCGTCGGGCTCGAGACCTTGAAGATGCGCTGGTACGACGCGACCACGTCTGACGGGGTGACGTCGGTGCCGTCCGAGAACTTGATGCCCTTGCGCAGGGTGAAGACGTACGTCTTGCCGCCGTTCGTCGGGGTGGGAATCGCCTCGGCGAGGTCCGGCACGACGGTGAACGAGTCGGTGCCGCTGACCTTCTTGAACGCCGTGAGGCCGTCGTATGCCGCCTGGTACAGCTGCCAGAACTGAAGCGTGTAGTTGATCTGCGGGTCGAGCGTGCCGGCCGCGGACTTGGCGAGAAGGGTGAGTGTGCCGCCCGCGTGCTGTGCCTGGTAGCCGGCGGGAGCCGCTCCCGATGCAGCAGCGCTCGCACCGCCGGAGGCGGGCGCACCGGACGCAGAGGTGCTGGTCGCCGTGCTGCCGCCCGACGAGCAGGCCGCAAGGACGAGAACTGAGGAGACGGTGAGGATCGATCCGGCGAGCAGTCGATTTGGCATGGGTATCCACTTCCAGGAGCCGGGACCGGGCGGCGTCATGCTACTGCCGATCCGCGACCGCCGATCGGACTTCTGGATGCTCGGGTCGGTGCCCTACCGGGTCGCGTCGGCGTCGACGGGTGCGGACTGAGGCCTCAGCGGCCACTTGCCGAAGAAGTCGGCGTGGAAGGCGAGGAAGGGGAAGGTCACGGCGAGCAGTGCTGATGCCAGCCAGATCTCGCCTTCAAATCCCGGGGCCCCCGGAGGCACCTCACCTGAGAGCAGCCCCGAGAGGCCTACGTAGAGCTTGGCGAGCGCGATCCCGACGACGGCGGCAGTGGCCGCGCTGGCGAGGCCGCGCAGTGGCTGCTTCAGCCCCGCGTACAGCGAGCCCTCGAGAGTGATGAGAACCACGATGGATCCGAAGAGGAACGGCACAGGCACCGTGGTCAGGTAGGTCGGGGCGGCCATTCCGGCAACGTGGAGGCCGAGGTACGTCACCGCGCCGCCGATCACCACGACGGAGGCGGTCCACACGATCCCGAGCACCGGCTGTGCCATCAGCTTGGGCCGCCGCGTCAGCGGCCACAGTTCGAAGTTGAGCATCAAGAACGCGGCAGCCATACAGGTGACGATGAACACCAGCACCGTCCAGGCGTCGAACGGTCCCTGCGGGTCCACACTCTCGACGTAGACGGGGGTGTCCTTGAGGAAGTCGTAGTTGAACAAAGTCTCGAAGACCAGTGCCGCGATGACGTAGACGGTGACGAGCAGCGTGGCCCCGCCGAGCACCCGGTTGCGGATGAGCGTGAAGGGCCAGCCGCCCCACATGACCGTCAGCCAGAACGAGAACGGCACGGAGATGATCACGCACTGGGTGACCATCGGCGTGGGTGGTGTCACGCCGCCGCCGACGGTCTGAAGAAGGACGATCGCCACGACTGCACCCACCGCCAGGGCAACGGCCAGGTAGGCGAGCCCCTTGACGGGCTGGCGCAGGCGCCCGATCGCGGCCGGCTGCTCCGCGTGCCAGAACGCACCGACCACGAAGGCGAAGGGGATCGTGCACATGAGATAGAAGGACACCCAGTCGCGGAACGTCGGCCAGTCGAGCACGGAGATGAACACCAGTGAGATGACGATCACGGATGCTGCGGCGATGATGCCGAGCAACGGCTGGCGGCGTGGATGCATGCAGACACGGTAGCGGTTAGTTCGCTTTTCAACTAACCCCGTACCGCCAGCCGGAACGCTTGGCCGGGATAGGTGTCGAGCGTTGGCGCGCTGGTGGCTTCGCTGGCAGAGTGCCGACGTGGACGAAGTGCACGAGGAAGCAGCGGACGGTGTCACCGAACTCGCTGACCTCCTCGGCATCCCCGAGGGGCACCTTCGGGCCGCGATCGGCGAGCCGTGGAGCCCGGGTGAGCCGGGGCCTGGCTGGGATGCCGACCTGATGATCTTCACGGGGCGCGAGAACCCGCGAACGCCGGGTCGGCCGCTCGTGGCGATCCGTGTCGATCCCGCGGAGGGGTCGGTGGATGTCGGGCACGCGATCGGCGTCCCGCTTCCGAACGGGCGGCATCAGTGGGCATTGGGCGAACCCGTCACTCAACTGGTGTTCGCCGTCGATGATGGCACCGATGCGTTCAAGGCGGCCGCGCTCATCGACGGGATTCGTGCGGGTGTCAATCGCATCGCCGACGTGGCGATGTTCCGCGGCACGTCGTGGTGAGTCACCCCATCAACGGAGGCGCTGACGCCACGAGGAGTTGTGTTTCAGCGGTAGCAGTTGCCCCACGCGGGGGTGTCTGAGCAACTGCCCCATAACTGCGCGCTCATGATCCCGCCGGCCGCACCTTCGAGTTCCTCATCGCTCAGGTCCTTCTCGACTGGTGCTAGTTCAGCGAGAGACACGTCGAAGCCTGCATCGTTGGCAACCTTCAGCGCCTCCTCGGTGGTCGTCGCGGCGCCGAGTGCTGCCTTGAGACTCTCATCAGACTGGACCTTGGCAAGCAATGCCTGCATGGCTTCCTGTGTCATGGTTCCAGTCAAGCACTGAAGGCGCGCCGAAGGGCGGTCACCGGTCAGGAGATGAGGTCGAGAAGCCGCACACGATGATCAGGGCCGAGCAGGTGCATGCCGATTCCCGAGGCGCCCATCATAAAGCCGGGGATGTCAGCCTGGGTGTGAGGCCCGAATCGGTTGAGGCGGAATGCTCCGCTCGTGCGCCAGTACGCCACGACGGAGTTCGTGATGCGAGCACTGGCGTGCCGCAGTTCGTCATCCTTCAGGAAATCCGCGACGGCATCCAGCATCGTCGCTCGACCGATGCTTCCGCAGCACAGATGATCGAGTTCGCGCAGCGGCGCATCAGCGGTGATGCGCGATGCTGCTCGCAACTCCTCGCGCCACGCCGCAGCATCCGGGTGGTCGGGCAGGATCTCTAGCGCCCTCATTCGCGACAGCCCGATCCCCGTGGCACCGTGACACCACGCGATCATGGTCGGCCGGTCCGACTGATCGCCGCGGAAATCGGGCCAGTTCCCCTTGTCGGGGTAGAAGACGGCGCGTTCGTAGGCGAAGGCTCTTGCCCCACTTTCGATAAACCCCGGATCGTCAAGTGCGACGCCAGCTCGCAACAGGGCAAGGCCCATCCCGCTGGCTCCATGCGACATGCCAGTGAGCTGACGAGCGCCTGGTCGGAGCGACCATCCCCCCGCGGCCACGTCTTGTCGATCCGCCAACCGCTGCGCGATCAGCCGGATGGCGCGATCCACCCGCTCGTCCGTCCAGTGAGTCCTGAGGCGGACCAAAGGCGCGATGCATCCGGCAGAGCCGGTGAGCAGGTCCAGGGACTCATCCCGGTTGATGAGCCCATTCAGCAGGGCCTGGACGATGCGTTCCTGACTCTCGCGTGCATTCTCCGCACTCATGCCGGACAAGTCCTGCCCCAGAACGCTCAAGAGTCCGCCGGTGCCCGCCAGCCCAGACCCAGCGTCGCGAAGCATCCGGAAGGTGTCGTAGTCCGGACGGTGGAGGAGGACGTCCTTCAAGGGTGCCACCACCTCCTCGAGCAGGAGTGATGCTCGGCTCCGCATGTCCGCATTGGTCGTGCGCTGAACCAGCGATACGAGGAAGGCGATGAGCCCGGTGCGACCTGAGTAGAAGCCGATGTCTAGCGTCCCCAGTTGGACTCGGGTGCCGTCGCCCACGGGGTTCAGTGTCAGCCAGGTGAGTCCGCCCCTGGGGTCACGAATGCCTGATCGCTCTAACTGCCCGAGGATGTCGTCGAGGGCGTCGTCACGGTCGGCCGTGGTGACCTCACGGTCCGCATCGAGGTACGCCACCGATGCTGTGTCACCCAGCATGCGGAACTGCCGCGCGACCACGCTCGCCCGAATGAGTTCCTCCTGCCAGGCAAGGTCCTCCGCGCTTGTGGAGCGCACGCGGAGGATGGCGGTCTCCAACCCGTCCTCCACCAGAGCGTCGTGGATGGTCCGATCGGATGCATGAATGTCGCGACTTCCGAGGGGGTAGTCGAAGTACGGGATATCGAGATTCTCCATGTCGTGAAGTTCCGCCTGGAAGAACTGCCAGTGGACCGTGGGAGTGGAGCCGAGCAGGCTCCCACGCGACAGCCGATCGAGTTCGAACGCCCGGGAGTTCGCCGACGCGAGGCACGAGGGTGACTGCGAGCGAAGCTGCAGCACCGCGTAGACCCTGGTGGCGCGCAGCACGATGCGTCGACGTGCGCCGCGGAAGTCCTCTATGCGGGTGATCAGGTCGGCCCGGGCGTCTGGTTCGAAGGTGCGCTGGTACGTCTCCCGGAATCCTGCGATCACGAAGTCGACCAACCGGCTCATCGGGTTCCGCACTCCGGGGGGGACGGGCAGACTCAACACAGGTCGCGTACGCTCTGCCCGTTTGCCCCAAGCCATCGCGTCGGTGTTGACGTGCATCCAGCCTCCGACCAATAGGGCCTCCTCGTTGGGCTGCTCTGCTCCTAGGGCGCTGATGTCCTGAGCCGGCTCTCGAGGACCCTCGCGCTGCCACCAGGGAAGCAGACCCGTCCGGAGCACGGTGGTTTCCATGTCAACGACCGTGCCGGCGTCGTCGCGAGCCTCCGTCTCGAAGCCGGGTATCGGTGCGACCCTCCCCTCGAAGAGCGTCTCGGGGTCAATGAGCACCAGTTGATCGCCGTGTGCGATGAGGTTCTCGTAGTGACCGTCCGTCGTTCCAAGGAGGTGCAGGAGCGCCAGAAGCCTTCCCGCATTGAGGTAGAAGCGCTCCAGCTCCCTCTCATCGGCGCAAGCCTTGTAGTCGACGAAGGATGCATAGCCGTAGTCCGATCCCATCGCGAGGACTGTGACCGCGGGACTGGTGCTAGGACCGCCCATGATGTGCGCGACGAGCGCCTGGAACTTCTCTTCGATTCGCATGTCCTTCGGCTTGACCACCACCTGCACGGAACCGTCCCGACCCGTGAGCTCGACGATCGCGACGGAGCGGCCACGCCGGTGAGGATCTCCCTCGCCGAGACGGATTCGCTGGAGGTGAAGCGGCGATGCGACTCCGAATGTCCGGGTGAGCGCGAGAGCGTCTGAAGCAAGTCGGAAGAGGAGTTCCTGCATGGCCTCAATCCAGAATTCCACGGTGGCCGCGATCAGGCGTCCTGCGACCGGGTACAACGACAGGAAGCCCGCAAGTCCATCTGATGAGTGGTGGTGGCAGAAGGACGCGTAGCGGTGGCGTGAGTCAGATCCTTCGTCGGAGCCCAAGACCAGCATGAGGGTTTCGGCTGGTGGGCGACCGGCGGTGAACTGCTCCATGAGCGGGCGCACGAGGAAGGCTGACAGTCGGTACAGCAGTGCCAGTTCCATGTCGGTGAGGGCGGCTGGGTTCAGGCTTTCCTTGGTTCCCTGATCGATGTCTTGGGCAAGGGTGTCCCACGCGCCTGTCACGATTGGCCACATCACGTGGGCGAACGGGAGAGCCCGTGCGGCACTGGGCAGGCGGGCGTCAGTCTCGAGCATCCAGGTGGATGCGTCCGGAGAGTGGGCAGTTCCAGACACCAGCGCATCTTGGGCGCTCGCGAGGGTTCCCAGCCATGGCGCCGCGCCCGGCGGCGGCTGTCCGGCGAGCATGTTGAGTGCGCTTTCCTCGGTGAGACCCTGCCAGGCCAGTCGCTTGGCGAAGAGCCCGGCGTCGTCGGCATCGACGGCCTGTTGCCACCGGCGTCGATCTTCGCCGGCTGGGGGAATTGCCCCACTTTCGTGGGGCGCGTCGCCAACCGCGCCGCGGCTTGCATCGAGCCGATCGTCCCAGCGAGCACCGGCGGGGACGATCACCGATTCGAGGTCCGTCATCAGTTGCATGCTCCGTCCTCAGGCTGCCCTCCACGGTAGGCCAACAGACACCTCGACGCAGCCCGCGTGGTCTTGCGGAGATCCTTGACCGCGCCTCAAGCGAATGAACGCGGTTGAATGATGTGTGCGGAAGCCTCATTGATCCTGATAGGACGTCATGAGTACTCCTACTGAACAGCCCGCCGTTCCCGACCATCCGCTCTATCGGGCACGTGCGATACAAGCGATGGACTCGCACGAGGACATCGAGCGTCTCCTCCCTGTCACGAGTTGGCGCGGGTGGCTGGTCGCCGTCGCTGGACTGTTGGTCGTGGTGGCGGCCGTTCTATACGCGTCGGTCGACTCCAGGCTCGTCACTGTCGCGGGGTCCGGGCGCGTCACCGACGGAGCGGGAATTCGGCTGGTATCCGCGTCGGTGTCTGGCCAGTTGGCCAGCATCGACGTGGAGGACGGGGACAAGGTCAGCGTCGGACAGGTAGTCGCGCACGTCGTGTCAGGGGACTCATCCATTCCGCAGCGTACGCAGAACGCGGGCACGGTGATGGGGTCGCTCTGGCGACCGGGCGATCCGATCAAGGTCGGCGACTGGATCATGGAGATCGCCTCCAGCGAATCCGACGGAAAGCAAGCGCTCGTCTCGATGGGGCTTTCTGACGGAGCGAAGGTCCAGAAGGGGCAGTCGGCGACGGTCTCGGTGACGGGTGCGCTGAAGGAACCGGTCGGGAGAACAGTCAAGGGCACGGTCTCGTTGGTTACCCCTCCCTTGCGGGCCGGTGACGTGGAGCTCGGCCTTGCGCTCCTTGAGCAGCCCACGGGAAAGCAGATTGTCGTGGCGATCACCTTGGACGAGGCGGTCCAGCCGGGGTCGGTCGTGGATGCCGTCGTCACTGTGAGCGAGCGCAACCTTCTGCAGCAGCTCCTGGGCCAGTCGTGAGCGTGGCGTCGGCGGCGCCCCCCACGCGTCGTCGGGTGCGGACGCCGGAGCGCATGCAGATGGAGGCGACCGAGTGTGGCGCAGCCTCATTGGCCATCGTCCTCGCGTACTACGGCCGCTGGGTGGCACTCGAGGAGCTGAGGGATGCCTGTGGGATCAGTCGCGACGGCAGCAATGCCCGCATGGTCAAGGATGCGGCGGTTGCCTACGGACTTCAGGTCAGGGCGCGGAAGGCGGAGCCGGAGTCGCTGAAGTCGATGACATTGCCGCTCATCGTCTTCTGGCGCTTCAGTCACTTCCTCGTCGTTGAGGGCTGGTCAAAGGGCATCTGGTACCTCAATGACCCTGCGCTGGGCCATCGATCCTGCACCTCCGCAGAATTCGACGAGGCGTTCACGGGAATCGCTCTTGAGATGTCGCCGGGTCCGGACTTCGCGCCGGGCGGTCGGGCGCCGCGCACGTTGTCGCGACTGGCCGCTCACCTGACGGGCTCTCGTGACGGCGTCGGCTTGATGGCTCTCATCGGGATTGTCCTCATCATCCCGCAGATCCTTGTCCCCGGACTTGCACGGGCGTTCGTCGACTCGTTCGCAGGATCCTCCGCTATCACCGTCCCGGCAGTGGTCGGAGCGCTAGTGCTGGCCGCAATCCTCCAGGCGACTCTGATCGGACTTCAGGGCAGCATCGGCCTGCGGATGGCCATGAAGATCTCGGTGCTCCTCAGTGCCGCGCTGGTCGGCCGATTGCTGTGCCTGCCCGTGCAATTCCACGCCCTGCGCGGTGCGAGCACTCTTGCCTATCGGGCCAAGCAGCCCGGGCAAGTGGCCGCGACCGTCTCGTCGTTGTTCTCCACCGTCACCGTCGCGCTCATGAGCAGTGTGACGGCTGCCATCGTTCTCGTCTTCGCCTGTCCACCTGTCGGGCTGGTCGCTGGCATCGCCCTCATCCTGATCATCGTGTCGCAGCGCGTCGTCGCCAACCGCCAGCGGACCCTGGCGCTGCGCATCATCCGCGAGCAGGGCGAGATCTCGATGATCACCGCCACGGCACTCGGTCAGGTTGAGGTGATCAAGGCAAGCGGTGCGGAGGATGCCATCATCGCCCGCTGGACGCGCGCTCATGATCGGCTGCTCGCGGCCAATCAGGAGATGAGTCAGCGGATCGGTGTCGTGTCCCTGCTGCCGAACGCCATCACCACGATTGCCGGAGCTGCGGTCACCCTCACCGCATTGGCAGCCGTCGCGAACGGAAGCCTGACGCTTGGTGGCCTCGTCGCCGTGCAGACTCTGAACGGACTAGTACTCGGCTCGATCCCGGTCGCGGTGAGTCAACTCCAGCAGGCCCAGACGCTTACCGGCAACCTTGACCAGATTGACGACGTGCTCAAGACCGCGCCGGATCCGCGATTGGTCGAACGGCCGTTGGAAGTTGACAATCAGGTGCCCATTGATGGCGATCTGATGCTGCGACAGGTGACCTTCGGCTACACCAAGGGCGCCGCGCCCTTGATCAGCGGACTCGACCTTCATCTGACACCGGGCAAGCGCATCGCCCTCGTCGGACCTAGCGGATGCGGCAAGTCGACCGTCAGTCGCCTGGTTGTCGGCTGGTACGAGCCGTGGTCCGGCGAGATCCTCGTCGATGGTCGACCGCGCAACGACTGGCCGGAAGCACTGCTGACGAGCTACATCGCGATCGTCGAGCAGGACCCGGTCGTCTTCTCGGGAACCATCCGCGACAACATCACGATGTGGAACCCCACCATCCCGGAGGCCGATGTGATCCGGGCTGCCAAGGACGCGTGTCTGCACGACGACATCGTCCGTCGGCCGGGGGCGTACGAGGCGATCCTCGCCGAGCAGGGGGATGACCTCTCGGGTGGGCAGCGACAGCGGTTGGAGATCGCCCGGGCTTTGGCGCGCAATCCGAGCCTGATCGTCCTTGACGAGGCCACGTCGGCACTCGATGCTGCCACGGAGGCTGACGTCGACGCCGCGATCCGCCGTAGAGGGACGGCGGCACTTGTGATTGCGCATCGCCTCTCGACCATTCGGGACTGCGACGAGATCATCGTCCTCGACAAGGGCCAGGTCGTCGAGCGTGGCACACACGACGAGCTCCTGGCGCGAGACGGGGCCTATGCGCGGTTGGTGCGCGCATGACCGGCGACGGGCTCACCTCCACATCAGCCCTGCTGCCGCGAGGCTTGGTGCTTACCGTCGCCGCGGGAGTGGTGAACGTCTTCGTCGCAGAGAGACGGGACTCCGGCACGGGCGCATGGGTACTGGTCATCGGCGTGACTGGGCCAGCGACGATGGCAGGGGCAGACGTCTCCGGTGCCGAGTTGATCGTGTCACCCCTGCCGGGAGCCGAGTACGGTATCGGAGTTCAGGCGACAGTCGACGAAGATGCCGTCGAGGAGACGCGGGGCCGCGCCGAGGCCGTACTCGTGGAATCGCGGATCAGGACGGCTCGCAAGCAGGAAGCCGATCTGCTGCAGGAGCAGCACGACGCCTGGCTCGTCGGCGATGCGCTGACCGACCTCACCGACTCCGTCCCCGGGCACGCTCAGCTCACATCCGGCGAGACGGCCCCGGAAGTCGCAGCCGTTCACCGGCTCGCCGGCTACGTCGGCCTGCCGGCGGACCCGGTTCGGCTGCGCCGGGCGGTCACGGATGCGCAGGTCAGTGGCCGCGATCGCATTGCGGCCCTCGCGGCCGCATGTGATGCGTCGATGCGCCGGCTGGAGCTTCCCCCGGATTGGTGGCGGGTTCGCGGGTCGGCCTTCCTGGTGAGGACAGCCTCGGATGATTCTCTGTCAGTGGCGCACTGGTCCCGTGGCGGATACCGCATCTGGAATCCGGTCTCCGGGCAGGACGAACGGGTCACGGCCGACAGCGCGGCGTTACTCGCGCGCACCGGGCTCCTTCTCCAGCCGCTCCTCGATCCCAACCGCCCTGCGAGCCTGCGTGAACTCATGCGGCGGAGCACGCGAGGGAATGGGAGCTCGTTCGCGATGCTGCTATTCACGACAGTGGTCGTCGGCCTGCTCAGCGCAGTGATACCGGTCGTCTCGGGCCTGTTGACGACGTCGGTTGCAGCCAGCAGCACAACGAGGCTGGCCGCGGTGGGGTTGGCGCTGGTCTTCGTGGTCATCGCCATCACGGCCATCAAGGCTGTTCGATCGTTCGCGCTGACCCGGATCCGCACTCAGTTGACCTCGACGGCTGCAGCCGCAGTGTGGGACCGGCAGTTGCGACTGCCCATGACGTGGCACAAGGCGCGCACACAGGGCGGCCGGATGGCTGATTCAACTGCGGTGGACATGGCGTCGATGAGCGCCTCCGACGGTGTGATCACCTCGTTGCTCGACACGGCCACGGTCCTCGGTGCGGTGCTGGGCGCCTTCATCGTCAACGCGTGGGTCGCCTTGACCATCATCGTCATCCTGGTCATCCGCGGCGTCGTCGAGATGGGGCTTGTTCGTCGGCAGGTGCGGCTTGCCGCCGAGGTCGTGGAGGACGACGCCGGGTCCCCGATGATCGAACTCCTCCGAGGCGTGAACCGTCTGAGGGCGTCGGGAGCCATCAGCCGCGCCTACGCTAAGTGGGCGATCGGCATGGCACCTGGCGTCACGCTCGCCGTTCGACAGGGGCGAGTCCAGACCGCACTCAGCGTCAGCGGCGCGTTGTGGCCGTCCCTCGGACTGGCGATGATGCTGGCGGTCATCGCCGTGACAATGCCCGGCACATCAGACGACCAGGCACTCGGTGCGCTCGTGACCGCCCAGACGGCGCTCACCGTCGCCAACTCGGCACTCGCCTCAGCGATCGCGTCGGTTGCAGCGGGCCTGTCGGCCTTGGCCATCCTGCGTAGAGCCATGCCGATCCTGGAGGCGTTGCCGGAGTCGGCGGGCGGCGGGGAAGTCGCACCGCTGAGCGGCGGTATCGACCTTCGCGGAATTGTCTACCGCTACGCACCGGAGCTTCCGCCGATCTTCAATCAACTCAATCTCGAGGTCGCCCCCGGCGAGCACCTCGCACTGGTAGGCCCTTCCGGCACCGGCAAGACGACCTTGCTGCGCTTGCTCCTGGGCCTTGATGACCCCGAAGCGGGTCTGGTGGCTTTCGACGGGCGCGATCTGACGGGGTTGGACCGCTCTGCAGTGAGACGGCAGATCGGGGCCGTCATGCAGTCGTCCGCCCTACTTCCCGGCAGTGTTCGCGAGAACGTCGATCTGGGTCGTGGTCTCACTGGCGCAGAGATCTGGGGGGCACTGGACCAGGCCGCTGTGGGCGAGGACGTGCGGGCCATGCCCATGGGCTTGAACACGGTGGTTATCGAAGGCGGAGCCGGGATCTCCGGGGGCCAGCGTCAGCGGATCCTGCTGGCCCGGGCACTGGCGGGCAGTCCGCGGATCCTCGTGCTCGACGAGGCCACATCCGCCCTCGACAATGTCAGTCAGGCTGCCGTCGTGGCCAACCTAGATCGCTTACGAGTCACGCGCATCGTCGTGGCACATCGGCTCTCCACGATCCAGCGTGCTGATCGCATTGCCGTGCTGACGGAGGGTCGAATCGTCCAGCAGGGGACCTTCGATGAACTGGTCTCAGTACCAGGTCCGTTCCGAATCCTTGTTGAGCGCCAGAGCGTCGATGCGCTGGCTCCATGAGCGTTCATCCGCTCGTGGTTCTGCGAGTCGCATCTGAGTCTTGTCGGTGGATGCTGACGGGGGCCGCCGTCGCGACGGCCAGATTGGAAAGCGGGTGAGTCATGACACAGGACACGATGGCCGCGATGGTGGCTGCGTACCAGTCGGACGAAGTGTTCAAAGCCGCCATCGACGGGGCGACTTCAATTGACGAAGTGATCAGGATTGCTGGGGATCAAGGTTTCGTCCTCACTGAAGAGGAGCTTAAGGCGGCTCCAGTTGAGAGGGATCTCACGGATGCCGAACTCGAGGAGTCAAGCGGCGGCACGATGCACATCTCGATGTTCACATGCGCGATGTCGATAACGTGCGTGTTTCCCAGCTTCGCCATTTGCTAAGGGTCGGGAGCGTGTTCGGGGCGCCTTGATCGCGCCCCGAACGGCGCCTAGCTCGCGAGCGCGCAGGGCATGCAACTCCAGCACAGTCCGCTGGAGTCGCTGCGGGTGACGGGGCCAAGGCACGCGGGGCACTGATCCTGTTCGGTCAGGCCCATCGGGGCGCGTCGTTCATCGTCAATGATCTTGAGGTACTTCACTTGTCTTGCCTTTCTGCAGCACAGCAGCGCCAATGCGGGCGCTGTGCCAAGTTGTGTTGATGGTGGCCGTTGTCGGGAGCGTCCATCGAAGGGTGCTCACCGTGCAGGGCTAGAACCATTCACGCAGCCATCTGTGGCATTTGCGTATGTTGAGGGTAGCACGTCAACGTTGGGCCACCCAATCGCGTCACTCGGTAATGGCCCCTCAGTCGTCATCACGCGGGGAAAGGTCATCAAGGCTGTTATCGTCGTCTTCGTCGTGACGCGAACCGAGTTTCCGCCACATCCAGACGATGAACACGGCAAAGACTGGCCATTCGATCGTGTACGCAAGGGATCGGTCGTTCCCGTCCAGGGCCCGCGAGAACTCGACGGCCGTCATCAGCAGGCAGATGACAATGCCGATGAAGCACACGGCGGCGAGTCCGCGATCGTGGCCGGGTGTGGTCGGTTGCATCGTCACCGGTGCGCCTCCGCAGTCACCCGTGCATCCAGGCGACGGGTCTTGGCCGACTCGGTGTCGAACCATTCAGCGACCGCCACGGCGATCCAGGCGACGTCGATGATCATCGCGCCTGACCACATGAGCGCGCCGCCGAGTCTCTGGTCGGCGACCGGGTCGATCCCCAGCGACTCGGCTGACTTGGCAAAGTGCGGGAACAAGGGCGAGGAGGCGCTGTAGATGAAGAAGCCGGTCATCGTTTCGGGAATCATCATCAAGAACAAGGAGACGACCCGGAAGGCGGGTGTTGGGCGGTTTCGCGCCGGGTTGCCGGGCAGGAGCGTGTAGTAGAACGCGAAGGCGACGCCTAGGTAGAGCAAGATCTCGGCATACCGTCCCAGCACTCCGAAGTCCATGAGCCACGACATGGCGGGCGTGAAGTGGATGCCGACCAGGACGAGCGCGAACATGACCCACGTGAGGATGGGATTGGTGATTGCCGCGAACGTCCGACTTCGAAGTATGCGTACCCATGTTCGCCGGCGATTGCGTGACGCGGTCCGCAGGATGAGCAGTACTGGAGCTCCCATCACGAGCAATGGTGTTGCGAGCATCATGAGCACGATGTGCTGCACCATGTGGATCGAGAATCTCTGCATGGCGGCCACACCGATCGGCCCCGTGGTGACGACAATGGCTAAGACCAATCCCGTCATGAAGTAGGCGGAATAGGAGCGCGGCCACGGCTGCGACGGATTGTGCGACGTCACCTGGCGTGCAGACCTGACGTACGCGATTGCACAGACGATTCCAACAGCAAGGATGGGCAGATCCGAGAGCGAACCGAGGCCCCAGTCCACGGATCCGTGGTTCATCCGCGCCCCCACCGGTGTGCTCGGGTGCCCGCCGCACCAATAACCAAACTCTAACAAAGTAAAACCAAAGCAAGGGAAAGGTTAAGAAAGCCCGGCATACTCTGCTACAACTCTAATCACGCGCCGCAGGGAGGCGCTGAGCGCTAGGGGGCGCCTGTGAGGAAGTTCGGGCTTCTTCTCGTCACGGTTCTCGTAGGGGTCCTATTCGTCGGTGGTGTGGGCGCCATGTTCTCCTGGGCCTCGCCGCAGTCGAGACTGCCAGTGTCCAAGGCAGAGGTGCGGGGTACGGCGCAGACGCCCAAGGGCGCGATGCCGCACGCGTTCCTCGAGATGTCGTCGTGGGCTGACAGCATGGCGGGCGGTTGCCACGGTACCGACGGTGGTGAGCATCCGGACTGGGTGACCTTCTGCCCCACAACCAATTTCGAGTTGCCGGCGAATGCGCTTGTGACCGTGACGATCAAGCAGTATGACGGCGGCGAGGTCATCACCAATCCCTACTTCGCCCAAGTGCACGGAACCGTGGACGGCACCGCGACCCTCAACGGCAAGCAGTTCGTGCAGATCCCCCCGGCGAAGGTCGGGCACACCTTCACGATGCACAGCATCTCGGGGGAGGGTCAGGACAGCGTCTTCGTGAGTGTCCCGCTCCAACTGACCGATGACGAGGCCGTGGCGAACGTCGTCGAGTTCTCGTTCTACAC
>JBAXSI010000025.1:0-43470 GCA_037130755.1 Actinomycetes bacterium | reverse complement strand
CCGGTTGCGACGCTTCCCGCTGCAGTCGGCGGGTGGTGGAGGTCACCTGCGGGTGACAGGGGGGTCCAAGGCAGGTAGGGTTCGGAGCGTGGCAAAGAACCTTGTAGTTATTGAGCGCGCGGGCTGACCTCACCGTCGACCGGCGCGCTGCCCTCCGTTACCCAAGCCGGGTCGGGGGGTTTTTCATTGCAGCGGCACAATTGAGCCCGACCCGACCGGCCGGCTCACACGACTAGGGAATGGCGAGTAGCGAGATGGGCGAGAAGATCACCGGTGCGCAGAGCCTGGTGTATGCACTGGAGGCGGCTGGCGTCGAAGTCGCCTTTGGCATACCAGGAGGCGCCATCCTTCCCCTGTACGACCCGCTGATGGACTCGCCGAAGATCCGGCACATCCTGGTTCGGCACGAGCAGGGCGCCGGCCACGCAGCCGAGGGCTACGCGGCGGCAACCGGTCGCGTGGGCGTCTGCATGGCCACCAGCGGCCCCGGCGCCACGAACCTGGTCACGCCGATCGCCGACGCCAACATGGACTCGGTCCCGATCGTGGCGATCACCGGCCAGGTGCCGAGCGCCGCGATCGGCACGGACGCCTTCCAGGAGGCGGACATCCGTGGCATCACGATGCCGATCACGAAGCACAACTTCCTGATCACCGATCCTGACGAGATCCCACGCGCGATCGCCGAGGCGTTCCACCTCGCGTCGACCGGCCGACCCGGCCCCGTTCTCGTCGACGTGTCCAAGGACGCCATGCAGGCCAAGACCGAGTTCCACTGGCCGACGCATCTAGACCTTCCCGGCTACCACCCTGTGACCCGGCCCCACACCAAGCAGGTGCGCGAGGCTGCTCGGATGATGATGGACGCACGGCAGCCGGTGCTCTACGTCGGTGGCGGCGTGATCCGTGCGCAGGCCGCTGCCTCGCTGCGCAAGCTCGCCGAACTGACGGGCATTCCGGTCGTCACGACGCTGATGGCCCGAGGTGCCTTCCCCGATTCGCACCCGCTGCACCTGGGCATGCCCGGCATGCACGGCACTGTCGCGGCCGTCGGCGCACTGCAGAAGTCCGACCTCATCGTGTGCCTCGGCGCTCGCTTCGACGATCGCGTGACCGGGCACCTGGAGTCGTTCGCTCCGAACGCCGCCGTCATCCACGCCGACATCGATCCGGCGGAGATCGGCAAGAACCGCACGGCTGACGTCCCGATCGTGGGCGACCTGGCCGAGATCCTGCCCGAGCTCGTCAGCGCAGTAGAGATCGAGCAGGCCAGCGGCAAGGCGGGCGACTACGCAGCATGGTGGTCCCTGCTCAGCCGCATGCGAGACACGTACCCATTGGGCTACGAGACATTTGCGGACGGCACCCTTGCACCGCAGTACGTCATCGAACGTCTCGGCAAGATCGTGGGCCCGGAGGCGATCTACGCGTCCGGCGTCGGCCAGCACCAGATGTGGGCCTCGCAGTTCATCTCCTACGAGCACCCGAACACGTGGCTCAACTCCGGCGGCCTGGGCACCATGGGCTACGCGGTTCCGGCGGCGATGGGCGCCAAGGTCGGCTGCCCAGACAAGACCGTGTGGGCGATCGACGGCGACGGCTGCTTCCAGATGACCAATCAGGAGCTGGCCACCTGCGCGATCAACGACATCCCGATCAAGGTCGCCCTCATCAACAACGGCAACCTCGGCATGGTCCGCCAGTGGCAGACCTTGTTCTACAACGAGCGCTACTCGAATACCGGCCTGGAGACTCACCGGATCCCGGACTTCGTGAAGCTGGCCGAGGCATACGGCTGCTACGGCCTGCGCTGCGACTCGGCCGACGACGTGGATGCGACGATCGAGAAGGCCATGGCGATGAACGATGCTCCGGTCGTCATCGACTTCGTGGTCCACAAGGATGCGATGGTGTGGCCGATGGTCGCAGCGGGCACCAGCAATGACGACATCATGATCGCGCGCGCCATGGCACCGGATTGGGGAGACCACTGATGTCCCGACACACCCTCTCGGTCCTCGTCGAGGACAAGCCCGGAGTGCTCGCCCGGGTCGCAAGCCTGTTCTCCCGACGCGGCTTCAACATCGAGTCGTTGGCGGTCGGGCCGACGGAGATCCCCGACGTCTCGCGCATGACCATCGTCGTGTCCGTGACCGGGCTGCCGCTCGAGCAGGTCACCAAGCAGCTCAACAAGCTGATCAACGTGCTCAAGATCGTCGAGCTCGATCCGGATGCCTCAGTCCAGCGCGAGATCATGCTGGTCAAGGTGAAGGCGGAGACCGACACCCGCTCCCACATTCTCGAGACCGCCCAGTTGTTCCGGGCCAAGGTCGTGGACGTGGCGCCCGACGCCGTCACCATCGAGGCGACGGGCAAGTCAGACAAGCTCACCGCCCTGCTCAAGGTCCTGGAGCCCTACGGCATCAAGGAACTGGTCAAGTCGGGCATGGTCGCGGTCGGCCGCGGACCCCGCTCCATCTCCGATCGCTCTGTCCGTCCGGCCGAGCGCTCGGCCTGAATCCCGCCCGATACCCTTCACCCGCACGTCCGGGGCGTGCAGCACCGGAAGACGAAACGACTAAGGAGTGCCCGCCGTGGCCGAACTGTTCTACGAGAGCGACGCTGACCTGAGCATCATCCAGAACCGGGTGGTGGCGATCATGGGCTTCGGAAGCCAGGGGCACGCGCACGCGATGAGCCTGCGCGACTCCGGCGTCGATGTCCGCGTCGGCCTCGCCGAGGGCTCCAAGAGCCGCGCCAAGGCCGAGGAGGCTGGGCTGCGCGTGGTCGATCCGGCCACCGCCGCGGCCGAGGCGGACCTGATCATGATCCTCGTTCCGGACCCGGTCCAGGCGAAGCTCTACAAGGACGCCATCGAGCCCAACCTGCAGGAGGGCGACGCGCTGTTCTTCGCGCACGGCTTCAACATCCGCTTCGGCTTCATCACCCCGCCCGACTTCGTCGACGTGTGCATGGTCGCCCCCAAGGGGCCGGGCCACCTCGTGCGTCGTGAGTACGTCGCCGGTCGCGGCGTGCCGGCGATCGTCGCCGTCGAGCAGGACGCCACCGGTGAGGCGTGGCCGCTGGCCCTGTCGTACGCGGCCGGCATCGGCTCGCTGCGGGCGGGCGGCATCAAGACCACCTTCACCGAGGAGACCGAGACCGACCTCTTCGGCGAGCAGGCCGTGCTCTGTGGCGGTGCCTCGCAGCTGGTCATGTACGGCTTCGAGGTCCTCACCGAGGCCGGCTACCAGCCCGAGGTCGCGTACTTCGAGTGCCTCCACGAGCTCAAGTTGATCGTCGACCTCATGTACGAGGGCGGCATCGCCAAGCAGCGTTGGAGTGTCTCGGACACTGCCGAGTACGGCGACTACGTCTCCGGTCCGCGCGTGATCGATGCGAGCGTCAAGGCGAACATGGAGGCCGTCCTGGCCGACATCAAGAACGGCTCGTTCGCCGACCGCTTCATGGCCGATCAGGCCGCTGGCGGCCCGGAGTTCAAGGCGCTGCGTGCGAAGGCCGAGCAGCACCCGATCGAGGCAGTCGGCCGCCATCTGCGCGGCATGATGTCCTGGGTCGATACGAGCAGTGACGACTACGTCGAGGGCACTGCGGCCCGCTAGGAACCGATGCCAATGCCGGCAGACGACCACGTCCACTCCGAGTGGTCGTGGGATACCGCTGTGGGCTCGATGACGGCGACCTGCGCCCGGGCGATCGAACTGGGGCTGCCGTCGGTGGCCTTCACCGAGCATGCGGACTTCGAGCCGCTGCACGTTCCAGACGGCGTGCACCTGCCGGACGAGTGGCAGCACCTGATCGCCGACGGCGTCCTCACGCCGCCACCACTCGACGTCCTGCGCTACCTCGCCTGCGTGCAGGAGTGCAGGGAGCGCTTCCCGGGGCTCCGGATCCTGTCGGGCGTGGAGTTGAGCGAGCCGCACTGGCATCGGGAGAGCACTGACGGGCTGCTCGGTGTCGGCCGATTCGATCGCATCCTCGCCTCGGTGCATTCTGGGGTCGTCTATGACGGCTCGGCACGCACGGAGATCGGGGTGCTGTTCACCCAGCAGTCGCCGGCGAACATCGTGCGGGACTACCTCGCCGAGTTGCTGCGCATGGTCGAGGGCTACCCGGATTTCCAGGTGCTCGCTCACATCGACTACCCGGTCCGTTACTGGCCCGAGAACGGTCCGTCCTTCGATCCGTCGGACTTCGAGGCGGAGTACCGGGCGGTGCTGGTGGCACTGGCGGCTGCCGGCAAGGTCCTCGAGGTGAACACCCGCGTGCCACTTCACATCGAAGTCGTGCGCTGGTGGCGCGAGGAGGGTGGCGAGTCGATCACGTTCGCCAGCGACGCCCACCGGCCCGAGGACCTAGCGCGTGGCTTTGCGAGCGCGGTCGACGTCGCCGAGGCGGCTGGCTTCCGGCCCGGCCGCGACCCCTGGGACCTCTGGCACCGCGCATAGATGCGGTCAATTCGGGCGATTGGACCGCGGTGATCTCGCCGACCGGTTCACGCCGCAGGGGATACAAACAGATGTAGCCATTCGCAGCCACCTTGCATGCGCCTTCAGGTCGCCGCCAAGCCGAAACCTCCGTTGAAGGGTTCGGCCGGTCGATGGTATGGGGAAGCGGATGAGGATCGCGATTGTCCCGCTACTGATGGCTGTCGCCCTCGGCCCGGTGGTCTTCAGCCCGCCCGCCCAGGCGACCGCAACCGACCTGGCCTTTGCGACCTACAACGTCTGCAAGACCGATTGCGCCGCACCGGCCCCGTCGTGGGACGTCCGACGTGAGCGCGTTGCGCGGACGATCAACGAGTCAGGCGTCGACGTGCTCGGCCTGCAGGAGGCCACGTGGCAGCCCACCGCCAACGCCAAGACCCAGTGGCAGGACCTCGCCAACCTCGTGAGCGCGGGCGGATACGTATCTCCTGTGTTCTCGCAGGGGTCGCAGGAGTGCGCCTGGACGAAGGAGAACCCGCACAAGTGCACACACACGGCGGCGCTGTTCTTCCGGTCCTCGACCGTCGAGCAGGTCACGACGCCGAATGGGACGCCATCTGCGGGCGTCACGAATGAGGGCACGATCGTGGCGGGCCTCGACGCGGACTCCGCGTCGCGTGAAGTGGCGTGGGCCTACCTGCGGGGTCGCAGTGGCACAGCACCGTTCCTGGCGCTGTCGGTGCACACCAGCACGGACAAGGATCCGACTCATGAGGCCTCGCGAGTCCTGTTCGCCAACACGGTGACGGCCTGGGTCCAGGCGATGAACAACACGCATGGCCTGCCGGGTGCGGCCGTCGTTCTCATGGCCGACCTGAACTCCTACGTTGCTCGCCAGCCGCAGGGGGCCCAGAGCGTGCTCTACACAGGTGGCTGGGTCGACGCCGCCGCTGCGCCGGACCGGCGCAACTACCGGTTCTCCACCATCAACTACAACCCCGTCTCGGGCGACAGCGGGTTCCCGGTGAAGCCCTACCAGTTCAATCGGGACGCCACGAGGATCGACTACGTACTCGCCCTCGGCCCGGCTGTCCCGGTGGCCTACGAGGTCGTCATGCATGTGAAGGCGGATGGCAGCTTCGACGAGGCCTACCAGGGTTCTGACCACCAGATGGTGCGAGCCGTGGTCAGCCTTCTTCCGGCCCAGGCCGGCGTAGGACGATCTGCCGGGTGACCGGATTCACAGGGCCGTGCGCGGGTCATTGGCCGTAACACAGCCCCGTTAGACTCCCGCGGGTGACCAAGCCCCGCGTGCTCATTGCCGAAGAACTGTCGCCTGCCACGGTCGAGGCCCTCGGGCCGGACTTCGAGATCGTCAACTGTGACGGCGCCGACCGCGCCGCGCTGCTGCCGGCGATCGCCGACGTCGACGCCATCCTCGTTCGCTCGGCGACCCAGGTCGATGCTGAGGCGATAGCAGCCGCCAAGAACCTCAAGGTGATCGCCCGCGCTGGCGTCGGCCTCGACAACGTCGACATCAAGGCAGCGACGCTGGCCGGGGTCATGGTGGTCAACGCACCGACGTCGAACATCGTCAGTGCCGCCGAGCTCGCCGTGGCCCTGCTGCTCGCCTCCGCGCGCAACGTCGTGCCCGCCAGCACCGCCCTGGCCCACGGGGAGTGGAAGCGCTCGAAGTACACGGGCGTCGAGGTGGCCGACAAGGTCGTCGGTGTGGTCGGCCTCGGGCGCATCGGTGTCCTCGTCGCCCAGCGGTTGAGTGCGTTCGGTGTCCGCCTCATCGCTTACGACCCCTACGTGCAGCCGGCACGGGCATCCCAGCTCGGGGTCCGCATGGTCACCCTCGACGAACTGCTGGCCGAGGCGGACTTCATCACCGTTCACCTCCCCAAGACCGCCGAGACGATCGGCCTGATCGGCGACGCTGAACTGCACAAGGTCAAGCCGACCGTGCACATCATCAACGCGGCACGCGGCGGCATCGTCGACGAGAAGGCGCTCTACGACGCGCTCGTGGACGGTCGCGTGGCCGGCGCCGGACTTGATGTCTACGCCAAGGAGCCCTGCACCGACTCGCCGCTGTTCACGCTCGAGACCGTCGTCGCGACTCCGCACCTCGGTGCCTCCACCGACGAGGCGCAGGAGAAGGCAGGCATCGCCGTTGCTCGGTCGGTGCGGCTTGCGCTCAACGGCGAGCTGGTCCCTGACGCCGTGAACGTCCAGGGCGGCCAGCTCGACGAGATGATCAAGCCGATGCTGCCGCTGGCCGAGCAGATCGGCTCGCTCGCCTGCGGACTCGCCGACACCGCCGTCGCCCGTATCGACGTCGAGGCGCTGGGCGAGATCGCCGAGCACGACGTGCGGGTGCTCGAGCTGTCGGCGCTGAAGGGCGTCTTCCAGATGCTCGTCCACGACCCGGTGTCGTTCGTCAACGCGCCCGTGCTCGCAGAGCAGCGCGGCGTCGAGGTGTCCTTGACCAGCGATCGCACCAGTGAGGACCATCGCTCCTTGCTGCGCGTGACACTCACGCAGACTGACGGCTCGAAGGTCGCCGTTGCCGGCACCGTCACCGGTGCTCGTGATATCGCCAAGGTCGTCGAGGTCGATTCGTTCGACGTTGATGTCCCGATCAGCGAGCACATGGCTTTCCTTCGCTACCACGACCGCCCCGGCATCGTTGGCATCGTCGGACGCTCGCTCGGCGAGGTCGACGTCAACATCGGCGGCATGCAGGTCAGCCGTGACGACTCCGGGCACGCGCTGATCGTCCTCACGGTCGACTCGGCGATCCCGGCGGATCGACTCGACGCGATCGTCGCGGAGATCGGTGCGCACTCAGGTAAGGCTGTCGACCTCCGCTGAGGTCGATCACGGCCTCCGGATGGACCGACTCCACCGCTCCGGTCTGCTCTGGGCGTTCGTCGGAGTCCTGCTCTTCTCGTTCTCGCTGCCTTTGACCAAGGTCGCAGTCGGCGGGTTCAACCCGTACCTCACGGCAATGGGGCGTGCCGTGATCGCCGCTGCACTCGCGCTCCTTCTACTCGGTATCCGGCGCGTGGCCTTCCCGGCGCGCGAGCAGGTGCGACCGATCCTCTACACGATGCTGGGCGCGGTCTTCGGATGGCCGATTCTGCTTGCCCTGGCTCTAGAGCGGACCACGTCGGCGCACGCCGCCGTCATCGCGGCGTTCATGCCCCTCACCACCGCGCTGTTCGCCGTGCTGCGTACCCACGAACGGGTGTCGCCGCAGTTCTGGTGGGCTGCGGGCGCGGGCACCGGCGCGCTGATCGTGTTCGCACTGTCCCGCGGTGGTGCTGAAGGAGGCGACTGGATCGCGGACCTGCTGGTCGTGGGAGCGGTGATCAGCTCCTCGTGGTGCTACGTCGAGGGCGCCTCCATCACCAGGGTGATGCCGGGGTGGCAGGTCATCTCCTGGGTGGTCGTCTTCTCGCTGCCGGTCACGCTGCCGGCGTCGATCATCATCTACGCCGCCACGTCGTCGGACTACGACACGACGACCACCGAATGGGCGGCGCTGGTCTTGCTCGGTGTCTCGTCGATGTACCTCGGCTTCTTCGCCTGGTACCGAGGCCTGTCGCTCGCCGGTGCTGCGTACGGCGGGCAGGTGCAGCAGATCCAGCCCTTGCTGACCCTGCTGTGGTCAGCCCTGCTGCTCGGAGAGGTCGTCACGGTCGGGACCGTGGCCGCGGCGCTCACCGTGGTCGCCTGCGTTCTGTGGGCGCAGCGGACGCGTCGGCTCGTCGTGGCGCCCGAAGAGTAAGCCCTGGGCGGAAGCCTCGTGCCGGCGACTCGCGCGGTGGCATAGCCTTAGGACGAACAGGGCGAATGGAGGCAGGATGGGCGAGTTGTTCGTCACCTACCTGCGCCCGCACTGGCGAATCCTGATCTTCATCGCATTCCTGCTGCTCGTCCAGGCGATCGCGAACCTGTACCTGCCGAGCCTGAACGCCGACATCATCAACGACGGCGTCGTCAAGGGCGACACGGCGTACATCCTCCGAGTCGGCGGACTGATGCTCCTCATCTCGGTGCTGCTCGGCTTCGCGTCGGTCGTGACCGTCTACTTCAGTGCCCGCACGTCAATGCGCTTCGGCCGGGACGTGCGCGGAGACATCTTCCGCAAGGTGGAAGGGTTCTCCCTCAGCCAGATGCATGCGTTCGGCGTTCCGTCCCTGATCACCCGCAACACCAACGACGTGCAACAGCTCCAGATGCTCGTCATGGTGGGACTGACCATGATGGTCCTGGCGCCGATCACCGCCATCGGCGGCATCTTCATGGCCACCCGCGAGAACCTTCAGCTGTCGGCGCTCCTCTTCGTGACCGTCCCGCTGATGATCGCGGTAATCGGCTACATGGTCTACCGGGCCGTTCCGCTCTTCCGTGCCATGCAGGTCAAGATCGACGGCGTCAACGGCGTGCTGCGCGAGAACCTGGCGGGAATCAGGGTGATCCGGGCCTTCGTGCGCACCGAGCACGAGGAGGCGCGCTTCGCCGACGCGAACGCGGACCTCACTGACACGGCCCTCAAGGTGACGAGGCTGTTCGCGCTGATCATGCCAACGCTCATGCTCATCATGAACCTGACGATCGTCGCCGTGATCTGGTTCGGGGGTCACCTGGTGTCCGACGGCAGCATGCCGATCGGCAACCTGTTCGCCTTCCAGTCCTACATCATGCAGATCCTGTTCTCGGTCATGATGGCCGTGATGACAATGATGATGGTCCCGCGCGCGGCAGCGTCCGCGGAGCGCATCCAGGCGGTCCTCAAGGCAACGCCTGACATCGCCGAGCCGGCGATCGCCCACACCGAGCCGCTGCCCAGGATCGGTCGCATCGAGCTAAGAGACGTCGAATTCCGCTACCCGGGGGCGCAGGACTCCGTGCTGCAGCAGGTCTCGTTCACCTTGGAGCCGGGCACGACGACAGCCATCGTCGGTGGCACGGGCTCGGGCAAGAGCACGCTGGTCAATCTCCTTCCGCGCCTTCTCGACGTCACCGGTGGCGCTGTGCTGATTGACGGGGTCGACATCCGCACCATCCCGCTGGAGGAGCTCTGGGACCTCTTCGGGATCGTGCCGCAGCGCGGCTTCCTCTTCGGGGGCACCATCGCCAGCAACGTCCGCTTCGGCAAGCGGGACGCCACTGACGAGGAGATCCTCGACGCACTCACGATCGCCCAGGCGCGTGAGTTCATCGACCTGCTTCCTGAGGGCATCGAGGCGGAGGTCGACCAAGGCGGCGTCAACTTGTCCGGCGGGCAACGCCAGCGACTTGCCATGGCGCGATGCATCGTCCGGGATCCGCTGATCTACCTGTTCGACGACTCGTTCTCGGCGCTCGACTACACGACGGATGCGCGCCTTCGGGCTGCGCTAGCCGAGCGCACCCGTGCTCGCACTGTCGTGATCGTCGCGCAGCGGGTCAGCACGATCATGGACGCCGATCGCATCGTGGTGATGGACGGCGGCGACGTTGTCGGCATAGGGACGCATGATCAGCTGATCGAGTCCTGCGAGGCTTACCGCGAGATCGTGTCGTCGCAGGTCGCGCTGGAGGACGTCCGATGAGCCAGCGCACCGTGACGCCACCGCCCCGATCGGGCGGGCCCTTCGGCGGCGGAGGCGGCCCGATGGGCGGGCTCCAAGGGGTCTCGGACGCGAAGGCGCAGGACTTCCGGGGCTCGCTGAAGCGGTTCGCCGGACGGCTGCGGCCCGAGCGGCTGATCGTCATCGTCGTCATCGTGCTCGCGATCGCCAGCGTCTTCCTCGCCGTCCTCGGCCCGAAGATCCTCGGCAACGCCACGAATATCATCTTCGAGGGCTTCATCGGCTCCCAGCTCCCGGCGGGCGTCACGCAGGCGCAGGCAGTGGCCGGTCTCCAGGCGGCGGGACAGACCGATCAGGCGCAGATGGTCGCGTCGATGACCCTCACGCCGGGGGAGGGCGTCAACTTCACCGCCCTCGCGCAGGTGCTTGCTCTGGCCGCGCTCGTCTACATCCTGAGCTCCCTGCTGAGCTGGGCGCAGAACTACCTCATGGCTGGCGTCACGCAGCGCACGATCTATCGCCTGCGCGAGGACGTCGACACCAAGCTCGGCCGTCTCCCTCTTCGCTACTTCGACTCGTCGTCACGTGGCGACGTCCTCAGCCGCGTCACGAACGACATCGACAACATCTCGATGACCCTGCAGCAGACGCTGACGCAGCTCATCACCGCCGTGCTCACGGTGGTCGGGGTGCTGGGCATGATGTTCTGGATCAGCCCCCTGCTGGCGACGATCTCGCTGCTCACGGTGCCGCTCTCGTTCGTCATCACCATGCTCATCGCGAAGCGGTCGCAGCCGCACTTCATCTCCCAGTGGAAGTGGACCGGCCAGCTCAACGGGCATGTCGAGGAGACTTTCTCCGGCCACGACCTCGTCAAGGTCTTCGGACACCGAGGCCAGTCCATCGCGGAATTCGACGTGGCCAACGAGCGCATGTACGAGAGCAGCTTCAAGGCGCAGTTCATTTCGGGCATCATCCAGCCGGCACTGACCGTGATCTCCAACATCAACTACGTGGCGATCGCGGTGATCGGCGGCATGCAGGTGGCCACTGGAGCGATGTCGCTTGGCGATGTGCAGGCTTTCATCCAGTACTCGCGGCAGTTCACGATGCCCATCACGCAGATCGCGGGAGTGGCGAACATCCTGCAGTCGGGCATCGCCTCCGCCGAACGCGTCTTCGAACTGCTCGACGAGGCGGAGGAGTCCCCGGATCCCGAGCCGGCCGCACGGATCAAGGACGTGACCGGCCGGATCGCGTTCGACGATGTCGCCTTCCGGTACGTCGAGGATGCGCCGCTGATCGAGGACTTCCACCTGGAGGTCGAGCCCGGCGAGATCGTGGCGATCGTCGGCCCGACGGGCGCGGGCAAGACGACGCTGGTCAACCTCCTGATGCGGTTCTACGACGTCGACTCGGGCCGGATCCTCATCGACGGGGTCCCGACCACGACGATGACGCGCGACGACGTCCGTCGCACGTTCGGCATGGTGCTGCAGGACACGTGGCTCTTCGAGGGGACCATCCGCGAGAACATCGCGTACGGCGACGCGACCGCCACTCCTGATCAGGTCGAGGCCGCAGCGCGGGCGGCACGCGTCGATCACTTCGTCCGCACGCTGCCCGATGGCTACGAGACCATGCTCACCGAGGGAGCCTCGAACATCTCCGCCGGCGAGCGCCAGTTGCTCACGATCGCAAGGGCGTTCCTCGCCGACCCAGCGGTCCTCATCCTCGACGAGGCGACCAGTTCTGTCGACACTCGCACCGAGGTGCTGATCCAGCAGGCGATGGCCGCCCTGCGTCACAACCGCACGAGCTTCGTCATCGCGCACCGGCTGTCCACCATCCGCAACGCGGATGTGATCGTCGTCCTCGAGCACGGCCGTATCGTCGAGCAGGGGGATCACGATGCGCTGATCTCCGCACGTGGTGCGTACTACCGGCTCTACCGCAGCCAGTTCGAGAACCCCGACGAGTCGCAGTCCCCCTGACCCCGGATGCCCGGTGACTAGCGGACGGCGCGATTCACTGCGCTGATGATCGCCTTGAGCGAGGAGTTGGTGATCGAGGGATCGATGCCGACGCCCCAGAGGACTCTCCCGTCGACGGCGCACTCCACGTAGGACGCAGCCTTGGCGTCACCGCCGGCCGACATCGCGTGCTCGGCGTAGTCGAGAACGCGCACATCGATGCCATGCGTGGCCATTGCTGCGCAGAACGCCGCGATCGGGCCGTTGCCGAAGCCGCCGAGCTGAAGCTCCATTCCATGCTCGGTCATGATCACGTCGACACTCGTCTCCCCGTCGACGGTGGAGTCCTGGCGCACGCCGATGAGCTTGAAGCGGCCCCACGGCGCCGACGGGTCGGGAAGGTACTCACCGGAGAACGCGGCCCACATCTCGCCGGGACCGACCTCGCCGCCCTCGGAGTCGGTGACCTCCTGGATCACCCGCGAGAACTCGATCTGGAGCCGACGTGGCAGGTCGAGCTTGTGCTCCGTGCGCATGATGTAGGCGACCCCGCCCTTGCCGGACTGGGAGTTGACGCGGATGACGGCCTCGTAGGTGCGCCCGACGTCCTGCGGGTCGATCGGCAGGTAGGGCACGGCCCAGGTCTGCTCCTCGATCCCGACGCCTGCGGCAGCCGCGTCGACCTCCATCATCTTCAGGCCCTTGTTGATGGCGTCCTGGTGCGACCCGGAGAAGGCGGTGTAGACGAGGTCGCCTCCGTAGGGGTGGCGCTCGTGGACCGGGATCTGGTTGCAGTACTCAACGGTGCGTCGGATCTCGTCGATGTCGGAGAAGTCGATGTGCGGATCGACGCCCTGGCTGAACAGGTTCAGACCCAGGGTGACCAGGCACACGTTTCCGGTGCGCTCGCCGTTTCCGAACAGGCAGCCCTCGATGCGGTCGGCGCCTGCCATGAAGCCGAGTTCGGCCGCGGCGACCGCGGTGCCGCGGTCGTTGTGCGGGTGCAGCGAGACAACGAGCGAGTCGCGTCGTGCCAGGTTGCGGCACATCCACTCGATCGAGTCCGCGTAGATGTTCGGGGTGGCCATTTCGACGGTGGCGGGCAGGTTCACGATGACCTTGCGGTCGGGCGTCGGCTGCCACACGTCGTTGACGGCGTCGACGACCTCGACCGCAAACTCCAACTCGGTGCCCGTGTAGGACTCGGGGGAGTACTCGAAGAAGATGTCGGTCTGGTTCTCGACCTGCTCCGCGTACTTTGCGCACAGCTGGGCTCCGTGGACGGCGATGTCGACGATGCCGGCCTGGTCGAGGCCGAAGACCACGCGGCGCTGGAGCGTCGATGTGGAGTTGTACAGGTGGACGATCGCCTGGTCTGCGCCCTTCACGGCATCAAAGGTGCGCTCGATCAGGTGCTCACGCGACTGGGTCAGGACCTGGATGACGACGTCGTCAGGGATCAGGTCGTCCTCGATGAGCATCCGCACGAAGTCGAAGTCGGTCTGGGAGGCGGACGGGAAGCCGACCTCGATCTCCTTGTAGCCCATCGACACCAGCAGGTTGAACATGCGCAGCTTGCGCGCCGGCGTCATGGGGTCGATCAGGGCCTGGTTGCCGTCGCGCAGGTCGACGGCGCACCAGCGGGGTGCCTCCGTGATGACGGTGTTCGGCCACGTGCGGTCGGGCAGCACGATGGGCGTGAACGGCTGATAACGGGCGAAGTGCATTGCCGACGGCTTCTGGGCCGTGCGCACGGGATAGGGGATCGAGCGATCGAACGTGGCGGACATGCTGTGCTCCTCGGACTGTGTCTGTGTCGGGTGGACTGACACCGGCAAACAGCGAGACCCGCGACGAGGGGCCGGTGGACTAGGCCTCGTCGCGGCGGCGAAGGAGCACGCGCGCGGACATCATGGTGGCCGCATGGTATCAGGTGGGCGAATCCCCCAGAAGCGACCGGCTCGCTGGCAGGACTCCGGGCGTATCCCTCACTACGGTTATGCCCACCTAGGGGCTGGGCCAAAGGGGACATCGTGAACCGAATGGGAATGACTGTCGTCAGTATCAGCGCTGTGCTCCTGATGGGCGCCTGCTCGAGCGGCGGAGGTGGCGACGCCTCGTCGTCCGCGGCCTCGGCGGGGGCGTCCGCGAAGCCGAGCGCGGCGGCATCGGGTTCGCCGGCGGCGGCAGGGGCCATCTCGTCGTACCAGAAGGCGCAACCCGCCGTGGTGCAGATCGCAGCCGAGGGTGAGTACCGCGACGTGGGCATGGCCGAGGGCCAGCAGGGCGCGTGGATGGGCAGCGGCTTCATCATTGACCCGTCCGGACTTGCGGTCACCAACGCGCACGTGGCCGAAGGTGCGGCCACCCTGAAGGTCTATGTGGGCGGCAGCAAGGAGCCCATCAATGCCAAGATTCTTGGCATCTCCGAGTGCGACGACCTTGCGGTGATCGACCTGGCCGGCGACGGCTTCCCGTTCCTGGTCTGGCACAAGGGCCCAGTCGATGTCACCACGAAGGTGTGGGCGGCCGGTTTCCCCCTCGGTGATCCGCAGTACACGGTGACCGACGGCACGGTGGCCAAGAACAACGCCGACGGCCAACGCGAGTGGGCATCGCTCGACTACGTGCTCGAGTCGACGGCCAACATCCAGCACGGCAACTCCGGCGGTCCGCTGCTCGCCGAGGACGGCTCCGTCGTCGGCATCAACTACGCCGGCGGAGCGGCCGACGCCACGGCCGCGGCGCAGTTCTGGGCGATCCCAGCCGCGCTCGCGCAGCCGATCGTCGATGAGTTGAAGACGGGGAAGGACGTCGACTCGATCGGCGTCAACGGAACGGCCTTCTACGACGACAAGAGCTCGCTCGGAGGCATCTGGGTTTCAGGGGTGCGCTCGGGTAGCCCCGCTGGCGAGGCTGGGCTGCAGGCCGGTGACGTCATCACCAAACTCGAGGGCCGCGACGCCGTGAGCGATGCGGACGTCGACACGTCCGGTGGCCTTGCCCGCGTGACAAAAGCCGGCTACTGCAACGTGCTCAAGACACAGGGCACCGAACACCCCATCAAGATCCAGGTCTTCCGTTCCGGCACCGGAGAAGTTCTCGAAGGAGAGGTCAACAACGCGGACAAGCCGCTGAAGGCGATCTCGGCGCTGAACAACACCTCCGGCGGCCAAGACGGCTCCAGCGCATCCCCGTCGGACTCGGCTGCTCCGGCGAGTGACGTCACCTACAGCAACGTCAGCGATGACACGGGTGCGATCTCCGTGGACGTGCCGAGCGCCTGGGACCAGGTCAACACCGCGAAGGGTGATGGCTTCGGGCAGATCACGGCCACGGGCGATGCGCAGGGGTTCTCCGATGGCACGGCCGCAGGCGTGGAGTTCTATGCCTTCGACGGTGACCTGAAGAAGAGCGACCTCAAGAGCACGATGAAGAAGCTTGAGGAGGACAAGACCATCGGCGCACTGATCGCTACGTGCAAGGACTCCGAGGCCGGGAAGGTCCAGACTGGCGAGGGCTACAGCTACGTCGGCAACTCGTACTGGAACTGCAAGGGCAGCGACGAGTCCTACTACCTGTCGATCCGCACCTACCCGGACAAGAGCAAGTTCGTCATCCTCGACGCCCAGTTCACCACGGACGCCGATGTGGAGATGGTCAACAGGAGCCTGGCCTCGCTGGTCGTCAACTGACGGGGGACCCGAGCAGGGCTGCGCGGGTCTCGACGACCCAGGTGAGCTGGGCCCCTGCAGCGAGTTCTCCGGCGCGAATGGTGGCCTCCCAGTACGGCCCGTGCTCGTCGTAGCCGTCCTCCGCCGCGATCCCATCACGGATAGCCCCGTACGCGGAGAGGTGGCCTCGGGCCTGACTCTCGACCTCGTCCAGCAGCCGGCCCAGGTCGGCGGGGGGGAGAGCGTGCCCGAAGAAGGTCCGCAGAAGAGTGCCGTTGCGGGGCGGCTGCGGGGTTGCCGGCTCGGCAAGGAGCTCGCGCAGTCGCCGCCGGCCCGCGGACGTGATCTCGAATCGCGACGAGCCGGCGCGTTCGCCAGGGCGGCTCCGGATCAGCCCGGCTGACTCGAGCTCGGCCAGGCACGGATAGATCTGCCCGAAGCTCTCGTGCCAGAAGTGACCGAGGATTTCCGCGATCGCCCGGCGGATCTCGTAGCCGGTGGCCGACTCGATCGACAGTACCCCGAGGACGGCTGTGCTGGTCTGCGACTGTCTTGCCACGGGCTCAATATATCTGATAGATATAAGCCATGACAACGAACACCCATATTGAGACACTCGGCGCGGCGAAGTACATCTCCCTGACCACGTTCCGCAAGGACGGCACGGCCGTCGCGACCCCGGTCTGGCTGGTCCGTGACGGCACGTCGCTGATGGTCATCACCGATCCGACGTCGGGCAAGGCCAAGCGGCTGCGGAACAACCCGGCTGTCCTGGTCTCGCCGTGCGACATGCGCGGGCGAGTCAAGCCGGAAGCCATCTCGGTGCCGGGCACGGTGGCCTTCCAGGACGAGGTGGGCACCAGTCGCGCCATGGATCTCATCAGAAGGCGGTACGGGCTTATGGGTCGCATCTTCACCTGGATGAACGAGCGCAAGGCACGCAAGGCCGGGAAAGCCGATGCCGGGCATGTGGGACTGACCATCACGCTGGATCCCGCGTCCTGATGTCCTGGGTCGCGCCGGTCATCGTCGCTGCCGGGGCGATGATCCTCATCCTCCTCGGCCGGCGACTGGACCGCACGGTCGCCGGATCCGGAAACCCGGTGGTCGCTCTGCACGTGCGCTATCAGCCGGTCGCGCTCCTCGTGGCACTGGCAAGCGTCGGGCTGGTCCGACTGCTGGTGCCAGATCATGCCGACTATCTCGCCGTGGGGGACTGGTCAGCATCGGCGAGCGGCCTGGGAATCCTGGGTGTCGCGGATGGTGACTCGTGGATGACCGTGGGCCTGACGTTCCTGGTGATCATGACCGCAGTGACAGCGCTGGTCGTGTGGTTGCAGGTCGGTCGCGGACGGGTTAGCGGCTCGGCGGTCCTGCTGGCAGTGCCGTGGGCCGTGGCATTCTCGATCGTCAATGCGCTGACCGAGGAGCTCCTTTTCCGGCTCACCATCGCCGAAGCCCTGGGTCCAGTGCTCGCGGCGGGGGCGGTAGCGCTGATCTCGGCCGTGCTCTTCGGGATTCCGCATTGGTTCGGCAACCCGGGACGCCTGCCCGGCGTCCTGCTTGCCGGCTTCATGGGCTGGTTCCTCACCCTCAGCGTCCTGCAGACAGGCGGACTGGGGTGGGCATGGGCGATGCACGTCGTGCCGGACATCGTCATCTTCACCATGCTGGTTGCCGCGGCGCAGACGGCGCGGAATCGGTCAGTGTCGGTTGCTGCGGGGGTCACGAGGTGAATCGAGCCACGGCCACTCGGCTGTCCGCCTATGTTTTCGCCGGCCTCGCCGGCGTCGTCATGGCGTTCCAACTGGCGGTGGCGCTGGGAGCGCCGTGGGGGGAGTTCACTCAGGGTGGCCAGAGCGCCGGGCACTTGCCGGTGGCGGGGCGCATCCTGGCCCTCGTGTCCGCGGGAGTCCTTGCGCTCTTCGCCACGGCGATACTGGCGCGGGTGGGTCGAGGGCCGCTGGCGACCGGACGAAGCCGAATCGTCACGGCGATCGCCTGGATCGCCGCCGCCTACTCGGGCATCGCCGTCCTCCTGAACGCGGCGAGTCGCGCGCCTCAGGAGCGAATGATCTGGGTGCCGGTGAGCCTCGTGCTGTTCGTCACGTCGCTGATCGCGCTGCTCGGAACGCGGCGGCCGAAGGCGAAGTAGGAGATCGGCCCGACGAAGTTGACGGCGATCGCGGCGGTCCAGGCGAGCTTCGATCCGCGCACCTGGTCGGCGGGGCGGCGAGCGAGGTCCACCCAGGCGGTGGCGGCCAGTGAGATCTGCACCGACGCCATGACCAGGATTCCCGTCTGCTGCGCCGGGGTGAGGTCGCTCCAGCGTTTTCGTGCCATGGCCGCCTCCGCATCTGTCGGGAGATCCTTCCGCGTTCCACGATGCCGGACGCGGCTCGGTGATGCCACTTGTGGGCAACTAGTCTTCGGGCCATGTCACGGACCCTCAACCTTGCCCTGATTCCCGGCGACGGCATCGGCACCGAGGTCGTCGTTGAGGCGATGAAGGTGCTCGACGCCATCGCCCCGTCGGCCGGCCTCGACGTGCAGACGACCGAGTACGACCTCGGCGCGCGCCGGTACAACGCCACGGGGGAACTGCTCCCCGACGACGTCGTCGAGGAGTTGCGTGCCTACGACGCGATCCTGCTCGGGGCCATCGGCGACCCCTCAGTCCCGCCGGGCGTGCTTGAGCGCGGCGTCCTGCTGCCGCTGCGGTTCGTCATGGACCATCACGTGAACCTGCGTCCGGTCAAGCTCTACCCCGGCGTGACGTCAGGTCCGTTGGCGGGAAAGGGCCCCAAGGAGATCGACTTCGTCGTGTGCCGGGAGGGCACCGAGGGCCCGTACGTCGGCGCGGGCGGCACGCTGCGCAAGGGCACTCCGCAGGAGGTGTCCACCGAGGTCAGCATCAACACCGCCTTCGGCGCCGAGCGCATCATCCGCGACGCGTTCGACCGCGCGATGAAGCGTCGCAAGAAGGTCACCCTGGTGCACAAGACCAACGTGCTGGTCCACGCCGGGCAGACCTGGCAGCAGGCGTTCGACCGCGTGCGGGTGGAATACCCCGAGGTGGAGACGGACTACTGCCACGTCGACGCGGCCTCGATGTTCTTCCTGACGCAGCCGGAGCGCTTCGACGTCATCGTGACCGACAACCTCTTCGGCGACATCCTCACCGACATCGGTGCGGCCATCGGCGGAGGCATCGGGCTTGCCGCCAGCGGCAACATCGACCCGAGCCGCAGCAACCCGAGCATGTTCGAGCCGGTGCACGGCTCGGCCCCCGACATCGCCGGGCAGGGCAAAGCGGACCCGACTGCCACTGTCATGTCCCTGGCCATGCTGCTCGACCACGTCGGTGCCGCGGATGCCGCCGCCTGGGTCGAGAGGGCCGTGGCGGCCGACCTGGCCTCCCGTGGGGACTCCGTCCGCAGTACCTCCGAGATCGGCGATGCGCTGGCGGCTGGGGCACTGGCAGCGGCGAAGGGGTAGTTTCCCTCCATGACGACCACCCACACGGGCACTTCGCTGTGGCCCATCGAGCTGAACCCGTCCGACCACCCGGCCTCGGCCGAGGCTCGGACTGCGGTACTCGCCGACCCGGGCTTCGGGAGGTCGTTCACCGACAACCTCGTCCGCGCCACGTGGACGCAGGACGAGGGCTGGCATGACGCGCGCCTCGAGGCGTACGCCCCATTGATGCTCGACCCGGCCACCAACTTCATGCACTACGGCCAGGCGATCTTCGAGGGCCTCAAGGCATACCGGCACTCGGACGGTTCCATCAGGACCTTCCGGCCGATGCAGAACGCCGAGCGCTTCGCGAATTCTGCGCGGCGCCTGGCGATGGCCGAACTCCCGGGGGAGTTGTTCCTCGGGTCCATCGAGGCGCTCGTTCGTCAGGACCGCGACTGGGTGCCCGAGGGGCGCGAGAAGTCGCTGTACTTGCGGCCGTTCATGATCTCGACGGAGATCGGCCTCGGTGTCCGCCCGGCGAACCAGTACGAGTACCTCCTGATCGCGTCGCCCGCCGGCGCGTACTTCCCCCGCGGAGTCAAGCCCGTGACCGTCTGGCTGTCCGACGACTACGTCCGCGCGGCACCGGGCGGTACCGGCGAGGCGAAGTGCGCCGGCAACTACGCAGCGTCGCTGGTCGCCCAGGCCGAGGCGGCCCAGCACGGCTGCGACCAGGTCGTGTGGCTCGACGCCGTCGAGCGGAAGTGGATCGAGGAGATGGGGGGAATGAACCTCTACTTCGTCCTCGGCTCCGGCGACTCCGCCCGCCTCGTCACGCCCGAGCTCACCGGTTCACTTCTGCCCGGCATCACGCGGGCCTCGCTCCTGACCGTGGCCGAGGACCTCGGGATCCGGGCCGAGGAGGGCAAGATCAGCGTCGATGACTGGCGCGAGGGCTGCGCCAGTGGGGGAATCTCCGAGGTCTTCGCCTGCGGCACTGCTGCTGTCATCACGCCCGTCGGCGAGGTCAGGTCGCGCACGAGCGGGGCGTGGCAGGTGGGCGAAGGCGGTACCGGCCCGGTCACGACGCGGCTGCGCCAGGCCCTTCTCGACATCCAGACCGGTGAGGCGCCCGATCGGCATAACTGGCTGCACACCATCTGCTGACAGCAGCATTCGGCCTGAGCCGCGTTCTGCGTGGCAACGGCACGCGGGTCGGGCGGAGACTGTGAGCATGACTACTAGACGAATGATCGGTGCGTTGGGTGTGGCGGCCCTGGCGCTGAGTCTGACCGCACCCGCCGCAACTGCTGCCGACCAGGGCCCCATGGGTCCGCAGATGCTGGAGCAGACGGTCCTGCGAGTCCAGATGCCCACCACCATGGGCAAGTGGCAGCAGTACCTCTATCGCGTCGACAAGAACGAGTCGCCAACAATGTGTTGGTCGATGAAGGGTGCGGTAGCGCTGCCCAAGGCGCCGATCGTCGGCTCCGTCAACTACCAGGTTGACCTGTCAACCAACGGCTGGGTCGCGATCTACCAGTACGCGACCAAGGCAGATGCCGACGCGGCACTGGCGAAGCTGCGCAAGCTGGGGTGCTCGGACACCGCCAAGCACCCCACGGAGAGCGAGACGATGGTGACCGCCCTGCAGGGCACAGACTTCACGGACGCGTCGAACACCGGTGTGGAATCCGGTGTGACTTTCGTCGACGACGGCACCCGTGGCTATGTGGAGACGGCGACGACGCAGCGTGGCCTTGCCGTCGTGCAGACCCAGGTGCGGAAGTTTGTCAAGGGAACGCAGACCCTCAAGGCGCAGCAGGAGACCTTCAACCGGCTCAGTGACTTCAACCAGAAGTGGCACGCCAAGGTCGTGAAGGCATATCAGTCCTTCGGCGTCGAGGGCACCGCGAGCTGAGCACTGCACGGCGACCGTCGTGGCTGCACTTCCTGCGGAGGAGCAGCCACGACTGACGCGGCAGGGCTCGTGTGGCAGGATGGGGGTGTGTTCAGCACCGCCGTCATCATTAACTAGCGCGTCGACACCCGTCGACGCGCAGCCCTTCGCACCCGCGGGGGGCTTTTTCGTTGGCAGGACAGACCCGCACCGACCGTAAGGACCGCTCATGCCACGCCCCGATGCGTTCCACGTCTACGACACCACGCTGCGCGATGGGGCCCAGCGCGAGGGCATTTCGTACTCCGTCCTCGACAAGCTGGCGGTAGCTCGCCTTCTGGACGACTACGGCGTTGGCTTCATCGAGGGCGGCTGGCCGGGCGCCATGCCGAAGGACACCGAGTTCTTCGAGCGGGCCCGCACCGAACTCTCCCTCAAGAACGCCGAACTGGTGGCCTTCGGTGCCACGCGCAAGGCGGGCGTCAAGGTCCAGGAGGACATGCAGGTCAAGGCGCTCCTGGACTCCATGGCACCGGTGATCACCCTCGTGGCCAAGTCGGACGTGCGCCACGTGAAGGAGGCGCTGCGCACCTCGAACGAGCAGAACCTCGCGATGGTCACCGACACCGTGGCGTACCTCGTCGGCGAGGGCCGCAAGGTCTTCGTCGACATGGAGCACTTCTTCGACGGCTACAAGCACGACAAGGACTACGGCATCAGCCTGCTCGTCGCCGCGGCGGAAGCCGGCGCATCCGTCGGAGTCATGTGCGACACGAACGGCGGCATGCTGCCGTTCGGCATGTACGAGATCGTCACCGATGTGAAGCAGCGCTCAGGAGTGCGCCTCGGAATCCACTGCCAGGACGACACCGGCTGCGCCATCGCCAACTCGGTCACAGCAGTGGAGGCGGGCGTCACGCACGTGCAGTGCACGTCGAACGGCTACGGCGAGCGCACCGGCAACGCCGACCTCTTCGTCGTCGTGCCGAACCTCCAGCTCAAGCTCGGCATCGAGTGCCTGCCCGAGGGCAAGCTGGCCGAGACCGTGCTCGTATCCCGCGCGATCGCAGAGATCGCGAACATCGCGCCGAACACTCATCAGCCGTACGCCGGCTGGGCGTCCTTCGCGCACAAGGCGGGACTGCACGCCAGTGCCCTCAAGGTGAACGCCGAGCTCTACAACCACATCGAGCCGTCCGTGGTCGGCAACGAGCAGAACGTCCTCGTGACGGAGATGGCGGGCAGGGCATCCATCGAGCTGAAGGGGGCCGAGCTCGGGCATGACCTGTCCACCAGCCCCGAGATCGTGACCGCCGTCGTGGAGCAGGTCAAGGAGCTGGAGTCGCAGGGCTGGACGTTCGAGGCGGCCGACGCATCGTTCGAGCTTCTCATCCTGGACGCGCAGGGAGTCGACGTCTCGTTCCAGGTCGAGTCGTGGCGGACCATCGTCGAGCAGGACGTGACCGGTGACGTCAAGTGCGAGGCAACGGTCAAGCTGCACATCGACGGAGAGCGCATCATCTCCACGGCCGAGGGCAACGGCCCGGTGAACGCCCTCGACCGGGCCGTGCGCCGCGCGATCGTGCGCGTGTACCCGGATCTCGACACACTGCGCCTCACCGACTACAAGGTCCGCATCCTCGACGAGAAGTCCGGCACCGGGGCCAAGACGCGCGTGCTGATCGGCACCACCGACGGCAAGGACACGTGGAGCACCGTTGGCGTCCACGAGAACGTCATCGCAGCGTCGTGGCGTGCTCTTGAGGACGCGGTGAAGTTCGGCCTGCTGCGGCATGAGGCGCATCAGGCGTAGGCCATGCGGCTGGATAGGCTCCACGGGTGCGCATCTGCAGGGTTGCCGTCGACGATGACCTCTACTTCGGACTGATCGAGGGCGAGGCGGTCGTGCTGCTCGCCGGGCACCCGTTCGGTGAGCTGTCCCCAGAGGGACGCGTCCTGCCGCTGACGGACGTGCGGCTCGTCGCGCCCGTGCTGCCGAGCAAGATCATCGCGGTCGGACGCAACTACGCCGACCATGCCAAGGAGCTCGGCAACGAGGTTCCCGTCGCGCCGATGGTCTTCCTCAAGCCCAGCACGTCGATCGTGGGCCCGGACGAGCCGATCGCGCTGCCATGGCAGTCCGAGCAGGTCGAGCACGAGGCCGAACTGGCCATCGTGATCGGCCGACTGTGCCGCGAGGTCCCCGAGGAGCGGGTGCCCGAGGTCGTGCTCGGCTACACGTGCGCAAACGACGTGACCGCACGCGACCTGCAGAAGACCGACGGCCAGTGGGGTCGCGCCAAGGGCTTCGACTCCTTCTGCCCGATCGGCCCGTGGATCGAGACAAGCGTCGACCTTGACGACGCGGCCATCACCTGCCACGTCAACGGCGACCTCCGGCAGGACGCCGTGCTCGGCGACATGGTCCGCGGCGTTCCAGAACTCGTGTCGTGGATCAGCTCTGTCATGACGCTGCTTCCCGGTGACGTCATCCTCACCGGCACTCCTGCAGGCGTAGGCCCACTTACCGCCGGCGACTTCGTCTCGGTCTCCATTGATGGCATTGGCACTCTGACGAATCCGGTGATTGATCGTGACTGATGTTCGCGTCCGCTTCTGCCCGTCCCCGACGGGCAACCCGCATGTCGGGATGATCCGCACGGCCCTGTTCAACTGGGCCTACGCCCGCCACACCGGCGGCACCTTCGTCTTCCGCATCGAGGACACCGACAGTGCCCGCGACAGCGAGGAGTCGTACGAGGCCCTGCTCGGCGCGATGCGCTGGCTCGGCCTGCATTGGGACGAGGGTGCGGAGGTGGGCGGACCCTACGGCCCGTACCGCCAGTCCGAGCGCATGCGCGAGGGGACCTACTCCGGTGTCGCCGAGCGGCTGCTCGCCGGCGGCTTCGCCTACCACTGCTACTGCTCGCCTGAGGAGCTCGACGCCCGGCGCGAGCAGGCGATGGCCGAGAAGCGCCCGCCCGGCTACGACGGTCACTGCCGCGCGCTGTCCGACGATCAGGTCGCCGCCTACCAGGCCGAGGGCCGACTGCCGGTCGTTCGCTTCCGCATGCCTGATGCCGACAGCACATGGGACGACCTCGTGCGCGGGCCGATCACCTTCGCCGCCGACCAGGTTCCTGACTATGTGCTGGTGCGGGCCAACGGCGAGCCCCTCTACACGCTGGTCAACCCGGTCGACGATGCGCTGATGCGGATCACGCACGTCCTGCGCGGTGAGGACCTGCTGTCGTCGACGCCCCGACAGATCGCCCTCTACGACGCGCTCGCGCAGATCGGCGTGAGCGACGGCACGACTCCGCGCTTCGGTCACCTGCCGTACGTCATGGGCGAGGGCAACCGGAAGCTCTCGAAGCGCGATCCGGAGTCCTCGCTCCAGATGTACCGCGACGAGGGCTACCTGCCCGAGGGCCTGCTCAACTACCTGGCCCTGCTCGGCTGGTCGATGGGTGAGGACCGCGAGTTCTTCTCCAAGGAGGAGTTGGCCGCAGCGTTCACGCTCGAGCGCGTGAGCCAGAACCCCGCTCGGTTCGACCTGAAGAAGTGCACGGCCATCAACGGCGACTGGATGCGGACGCTGTCCGGCCAGGAACTGGCAGCGCGCATCGTGCCGTACCTTGCAGCGGCCGACGTGATCGCGGACCCGCCGACCGAACGTCAGGCCGAGGTCCTGACTGCCGCCGTGCCGCTGGTGCAGGAGCGCATGGAGACCCTCAGCCAGTCCGTCGGGATGCTCGCGTTCCTCCTCGTGCCCCAAGAGCAGTTCTCGGTTGACCCGGCCGACGCAACCGCGGTCCTGACGCCCGAGGCGCGCCCGGTGATCGACGCGTCGGTCGCGGTGCTGGAGTCACTGGACGACTGGACCGCATCGGCGATCGAGGCAGCCCTCCGGTCTGCCCTCATCGACGGGCTCGGGCTCAAGCCCAAGGTGGCCTTCGGCCCAGTGCGCGTAGCCGTCACCGGCCGACGCGTCTCGCCACCGCTCTTCGAGTCCCTTGAGATCCTCGGCAAGCCCCTGACTCTTGAGCGGCTCATGAGGGCGATGGACTGAACGACCAAGGCCGGGGAATGAGCATGGACGGCGTCCGTCTATACTTCTCAGGCCAGTCCGGAAGCCGAGCAATCGGCAGCCATTGGGGTATGGGGTAATTGGCAGCCCAACTGATTCTGGTTCAGTTAGTCTAGGTTCGAGTCCTGGTACCCCAGCGACGCACGGTCGCGTGCGCAGCGCCAACACGGCGCGCAAGCGGCCGTTTGTCATGTAGGACGCACGTTCTGTGCGAGCACGTCAGCACGGCCCCGTTGTGTAGTGGCCTAGCACGCCGCCCTCTCAAGGCGGTAGCGCGGGTTCGAATCCCGTCGGGGCTACGCGAGAAGGGCCCGGGTCCTCGACCCGGGCCCTTCGTCATGTGCCGGCCGCTGTCATCTGCCGACGGTCGGCCCAGTTACCAGATCTCGATGCGATCCTCGACCGGACGCATGACCGGCGCATCGTCGGCGAAGCCGTAGGCCTCGGCGAACGCCGTCGCGTTGGACAGCGGGCCGACGACGCGCAGTCGGGCCGGGGCATGCGGGTCGGTGAGAATCCGGGTGCGCATCAGCTCGTCGCTCATGTGCATTCGCCAGAGGGTCGCGTAGGCCAGGTACAGGCGCTGCGCGGGGGTGAAGCCGTCGATGGCCGGGGATCCGTCGCTCACGCGCGCATGGGCTCGGCTGGTCAGTGCCAGACCGCCCAGATCGGCGATGTTCTCGCCGAGCGTGAGCCGTCCGTTCACGTGCAGCCCATCGAGGACCTCGTAGTCGTCGAACTGGGCAGCCAGTCGATCGGCCAGTTCGGAGAACCGGGCCTGGTCGTCAGCGGTCCACCAGTCACGGAACGCGCCGGCCGCGTCGAATCGACGGCCCTGGTCGTCGAAGCCGTGCGTGATCTCGTGGGCGATGACCATGCCGATGCCCCCGTAGTTGAGTGCGTCATCCGCATCCGCGTCGAACATCGGGGGCTGCAGAATCCCGGCCGGGAAGACGATCTCGTTGCGGAATGGGTGGTAGTACGCGTTGACGTCGTGCGGTGCCATCTCCCACTCGCCGGGGTCGACCGGCTCGGCGATGCGGGCCAACTGCCGCGCCACCTCGAACCGCGTCGCTGCCAGTCGGTTGGCCGCGTAGGACTCGCGGGTGATCACCAGGCCCGACCAGTCGCGCCATTCGTCCGGGTAGCCGATTTTCACCCGGAAGGCGTCGAGCTTCTCGACAGCCGCAGTTCGTGTCTGCTCGCTCATCCATTCGCGGGTCTGCAGCGATTGGTGCATCTCGGCGATGACCTCGTCGACCATCGCCACCGCCCGCTCCTTGGCGGTCGGCGGGAAGGTCTCCTCGACGAAACGGCGGCCGAGTGCCTCGCCGATGTCAGCGCCCTGCGCCTCGATGATGCGCTTGTGCCGCTCGAGCTGCTCGGTCCTGCCCTGGATCCGGCGACCGTAGAAGTCGAACGACTCGTCGTCGATGGCTGCCGGCAGGGCATCGGCAACCGAGCGCACGAGGTGAAACGCCAGGTAGTCGCGCAGCACCGCGACGTCGGTGTCGGCAATCACGCCGTGCAGTGCGCCGAGGTAGCCCGGGCTCTCGACGTTGACGGTGACCGCGTCACCGGCGCCCAGGGCGTCGAGGTATCCCGACAGGCCGAGATCGGGGCCCAGGGCCGTGAGCTGGCCGCGGTCGTGCCGGTTCAAGGTGAGGTCGGGGTCGCGTCGCTGCTCCCGGCGCAGGTGGTGCTCGGCAAGACGCGTCTCGAACTGCAGGACGGCCTCGCCGCGGGCCGCGAGGTCGCCGTCGGTGCGCCCGGCATTGGCCAGTTGTGCACCGATGTGCCGGACGTATGCCGTGCGCAGTTCGCGAGCGCTGTCGGAGTCGTCGCTGTAGGAGTCGCGGTCCGGCAGGCCGAGCCCGCCTTGAACGAGCCAGAGCAGGTGGACGCTGGAGTCGTCGTGATCGACCTCGGTGCCCCAGCCCCACAGCACTGCCAGTCCATCGCGGTGCAGGTCCGGCACCAGGGCCAGTACGTCCTGGTGCGTGTCGATCGATGCGATGCGATCCAGGTACTCCTGGATCGGTGACAGCCCGGCAGCCTCGATCGCCGCGACGTCCATGCCCGCGGCGTAGTAGTCGCCCAGCATTCGGTCGAGGTCGGACGCGGGCTCCTCTGCAGCCGTGAGCAGGAGGGCGTGCAGGATCTCCTGGTTGCGGACCGTGACCTCGTTGAATGCACCCCACGAGCCATAGCCCGGCGGGATCGGGTTGGCATCGAGCCATCCGCCGTTCGCGAAGCGGTAGAAGTCGGCGCCGGGGTCGGCGCTCGCGTCTCGGTCTTCAGCGCGCAGTGGCATGGTCGTGATCTCCTCAGGCTCGAATGGGGAGCCTAACCCGACGACAGTCGTTGCGCTGCACGCGACAAGGCGGCCACCTGGGACTTCGTAGGACGCGACAGCCGGTCGATCGGTCCAGACAACGAGACCGCGGCCACGACAGCTCCTTCACGGTCTCGCACGGGGGCCGAAATGGATGCCACCCCGGGCTCGCGCTGCCCTTGGCTGTGCGCCCAGCCGCGCTCGCGCACGGTTGCCAGGTCTTCGGCCGTGAACGCCGACGTGCCGAGCGCCACGCGAATCGCCGAGGCGTCTGACCATGCGATGAGCACCTGCGCCGCCGATCCGGCACGCATCGAGAGCAGGGCACCCACCGGGACGCTGTCCCGAAGGCCTGAGGCGGGCTCGGCTGCGGCGATGCACAGGCGGCTGTCGCCTTGCCGGCGATAGACCTGAGCGCTCACCTGCGTGGCATCGCGCAGTGCGGCCACGGCCTCCTGGGCGCGGGAGACGAGGGGATCGGTCTCCCCGCCCCACTGCAGAAGGCGCAGTCCGAGGCGGAAGCGGCCGGTCTCGTCGCGCTCGAGAAGTCCGTGGTGCTCGAGCGCGACCGCGAGGCGATGCGCGGTCGGGCGGGAGATCCCCGTCCGGTCCACGAGGTCGGCCAGGGTCACCGGGCCGGTACTGGCGGCCTGGAGAAGGGCCACCGTCTTGTCGATCACGCCGACTCCGCTACCATCGTCCATGAAGTGATACTGCTGTCTCACATAGTGAGATGTCAAGGCAGACCGCACGACGAGGCTGGAGGCACCATGGGACGCACGCTCGCGCAGAAGGTGTGGGACGACCATGTCGTCCGTCGCGCCGAGGGGGAACCGGACCTGCTCTATATCGACCTGCACCTCGTCCATGAGGTCACCAGCCCGCAGGCGTTCGACGGCCTGCGCGCCACCGGTCGCATCGTCCGTCGTCCCGACCTCACGCTCGCCACCGAGGACCACAACGTCCCGACCGAGAACATCACGCTGCCGATCGCCGATCCGATCTCCAGGGCCCAGGTGGACGCCCTGCGCGCCAACTGCGCCGAGTTCGGCGTCCCGGTCTTCTCGCTGGGCAACATCGAGCAGGGCATCGTCCATGTCGTCGGCCCGCAGTTGGGCCTGACGCAGCCCGGCATGACCGTCGTGTGCGGCGACTCGCACACCTCGACGCACGGTGCCTTCGGTGCGCTCGCGTTCGGCATCGGCACCAGCGAGGTCGAGCACGTGCTCGCGACGCAGACACTGCCGCTGAAGCCGTTCAAGACCATGGCGATCACTGTCGACGGCGAGCTGCCGCCGGGTGTCACCGCGAAGGACGTCACCCTTGCCATCATTGCCCGCATCGGTACCGGCGGAGGCCAGGGCTACGTCCTTGAGTACCGCGGCTCGGCGATCCGCGGCCTGTCGATGGAAGGCCGTATGACCCTGTGCAACATGTCCATCGAGGCCGGCGCCCGCGCCGGCATGGTGGCCCCTGACGAGACGACGTTCGAGTACGTCATGGGCCGCCCGCACGCGCCGACCGGCGCCGACTGGGATGCGGCCGTGGAGTACTGGCGCACGCTCCCGACCGACGACGATGCGCAGTTCGACGCCGAGGTCCTGATCGACGCCAGCACGCTGGCCCCGTTCGTCACCTGGGGCACGAACCCGGGCCAGGGTCTCCCGCTCACGGCGTCGGTGCCGTCGCCGGACGACGCCGTCGACGCGGTCGACCGCATCGCGATCGAGGGCGCCCTTGAGTACATGGGACTGACGCCGGGCATGCCGTTGCGTGACATCGCAGTCGACACCGTGTTCGTCGGCTCGTGCACGAACGGTCGCATCGAGGACCTCCGCGCCGTTGCGGAGGTGCTGCGCGGCCGCACCGTCGCTGACTCGGTGCGCATGCTGATCGTGCCCGGCTCGGTGCGCGTCAAGCACCAGGCCGAGGAGGAGGGCCTGAATGAGGTCTTTGTCGCCGCGGGCGCGCAGTGGCGCGAGGCCGGCTGCTCCATGTGCCTGGCGATGAACCCTGACAAGCTGACTCCCGGTGAGCGCAGTGCGTCCACCTCCAACCGGAACTTCGAGGGACGACAGGGACCGGGCGGACGCACTCACCTGGTCTCACCTGCGGTGGCCGCCGCCACCGCCGTCACCGGGCGCCTTGCGGCGCCTGCCGACCTGGCCCCCGTGGCCTGACGAGAGCGGAGCAGATCATGGAGAAGTTCACGGTCCACACCGGAACCGCCGTCCCGCTGCGACGCAGCAACGTCGACACCGACCAGATCATCCCCGCCGAGTACCTCAAGCGGATCACCCGTCACGGCTTCGAGGACGGCCTGTTCGCCGCATGGCGCAAGGATCCCGACTTCGTGCTCAACCAGCCGCAGTACGCAGATGCCACGATCCTCGTGGCCGGGCCCGACTTCGGGACCGGCTCGTCGCGCGAGCATGCGGTGTGGGCGCTTCAGGACTACGGCTTCAAAGTCGTCATCTCCTCGCGCTTCGCGGACATCTTCCGGGGCAACTCCGGCAAGGGCGGACTGCTGACCGCGCAGGTGGCGCAGCACATGGTCGAGGAGCTGCTTGCGGCCGTCGAGGCACAGCCGGCCACACCCATGACCGTCGATCTGGAGTCGCAGGAGATCCGCATCGGCAGCCTGGTTGCCGAGTTCGAGGTCGACGACTACGTCCGTTGGCGGCTGATGGAGGGACTCGACGACATCGGCATCACCCTGGCGCGCGAGGCCGAGATCACTGCCTATGAGCAGATTCGTCCGTCGTTCAAGCCGACAACCGTGATCTAGGTCACCCGCCTATGGTCAGAAGGGCGACGATTACCGTTGCAGGGCAACGGAAATAGTCGGCGTGGCGTTTCCCTTCAGGGGGTTCGCGGCACTAGGTTGGTGAGATCCGGTCAACCGATCGGATCCGACACCCTCCGGAGGGGTTTTACGTGAACAAGGCAGATCTGATTGATGCTGTGTCCGTCCGTCTGGGCGCCAGCAAGCGAGAGGTCACCGACATCGTCGAGGCCTTCCTCGATGAGACCAAGAAGGCCGTCGTTCGTGGCGAGAAGGTCGCTGTCAGCGGCTTTGGCGTGTTCGAGAGCCAGGCCCGTCGGGCCCGCCTCGGCCGCAACCCGCGCACCGGCGAGACCGTGAAGATCAAGGCAACGAAGCTGCCGAAGTTCCGCCCGGGTGCGGAGTTCAAGGCAGTCGTGTCGGGCGCCAAGAAGCTCGTCGCGAAGCCGGCTGCGCCGGTGAAGAAGGCTCCGGTCAAGAAGGCCGCGCCCGCGAAGAAGGCTCCGGCCAAGAAGGCCGCGCCCGCGAAGAAGGCTCCCGCCAAGAAGGCTCCGGCCAAGAAGGCCGCGCCCGCGAAGAAGGCTCCGGTCAAGAAGGCCGCGCCCGCGAAGAAGGCTCCGGCCAAGAAGGCTCCGGCCAAGAAGGCCGTTGCCAAGAAGTAGTCAACAGCTTCACTCTTCCCCGACGGTCGATGCCCCTCACCATCTGGTGGGGGGCATCGTCGTGTCCACGGTCAGGTCAGTTCGGCGGTGGCGACTGCAGCCGCCGTGGCCGGTCCCACGCCGATGCGAAGGGCGTCCACCAGATCACTTGGAGTGTCGACGTCCCGTCGAATCCGGTCGAGTCCGTCCTCGTCAACGTCGCCGCCGGCAACGTCGACCAGATCGATGCACCCGGTCCCTCGATGGGCGCTGCGAGAGTCGATGCCGAACCTCGGATCGGTCGGCTGGCCCGCAAGGCGGGTCCACATCGTGGTGCCTGTGCCCGCGGCGTCAGCGACAAAGGCCGTGGAGTGACGGCCTGCTCGGCGCAGCCAGGCCGCCAGGGCATCGGGGCTCGAGCAGGGCAGGTCGGACACGAGGACCGCAAGATTGCCGCCGACGCCGGACGATGCCGCCCGGACTGCGCCATTGATACCGACGCTGTCGGAGTCGTCGAACACCGTGGCACCGGCGCCGCGAGCCCAGTCGGTGACGCGCACGTCGGACGTCGCCACGACCACCCGCTCGACAGCTGGGCAACCGGTGGCCGCAGCCAGGGTGTCCTGGAAGAAGGCCATGGCGAGTGCATCGACGTCCCGCAGCCCGGCGGTCGTCATCCGCGACTTGGCGGTCGACAGGCGCTTCACCGGCACGAGGATCGTCCACGAGGCGGCCCGTGCAAGTGTCACGTCGCCATCAAAGCGCATCGGTCCCTTTGCTCTGGTTTTCGGGCTACCCTCGCAGCGTCGGAGGGAGACGACGTGTCGGGACGAACGTATAACCGTCGTGCCCAACGGCTTGGGGCCTCCTACCGCTTCACCGTGGGCCTGCTCTGGCCGATCATGCGCTTCGCGGTGGCGTGGGACATCCAGGGCACCGAGCGGCTGACTGAGGCCGAGGGAGGCATCATCGTCGCGCCGAACCACCTGTCGTGGTTCGAGCCGCCGGTCGTCGCGTTCACGCTGTGGGAGGCCGACCGCCCGCCGCGCTTCCTTGGCAAGGACTCGGTCTTCGCGATCCCGTTCTTCGGGCGCCTCCTCAAGAACGCCGGCCAGATTCCGGTGTACCGCGACACCCCGGAAGTGGCCATGGCGATCCGGGACGCGCTCACGGCGCTGGAGCAGGGCGAGTGCGTCGTCGTCTACCCGGAGGGGACCATCACGCGGGACCCGGACCTGTGGCCGATGGCTGCCAAGACCGGTGCGATCCGACTGGCCCTGACATCCGGCGCGCCCCTGTACCCGATGGCGCAGTGGGGTGCACAGGAGGTCATGCGCCCGTATGCGAAGGAGTTGAAGCTGTTCCCTCGCAAGACGATGCACATCCGGGTCGGCGACCAGGTTGACCTGTCCGACCTCGCCGACCGCCCGATTGACGCGGACACGCTCGCGATCGGCGGTGAGCGACTGATGGACGCGATCACCGCGCTGCTGGCGGGCGTCCGTGGCCAGACGCCGCCCTCGACGCGGATGGTGTTCCGCCGCAAGCCAGAATGAAGGCCGCACGGACCGTCGCTGAAGGGAAGCCGCAATGACACGTGTCGCCGTCATGGGAAGCGGATCGTGGGGGACCGCCTTCGCCATGGTCCTGGCCGATGCCGGGAGCGATGTTGTCGTGTGGGGTCGTGACGCGGGGGTTGCTGCAGACATCAATGACAACGCTCGCAACGAGGCGTACCACCCGGGCATCGACCTGCCCAAGCGTCTCAGCGCGACGACCGTCGCGCCCGATGCTCTGGCGGGAGCGCGTCTGGTCGTCCTCGCCGTGCCAGCGCAGGTGCTGCGCGCGAACCTGTCGACATGGTCGGGGCACATCGAGTCCGATTCGGTGCTGATCAGTTTGATGAAGGGCATCGAGCTCGGCACCACGAAGCGGATGAGCGAGGTGATCTGCGAGGCCGCCGATGTGCCGGTCAACAGGGTGGCAGTGGTGTCCGGCCCCAACCTCGCCCGCGAGATCGCCGAGCGTCAGCCCGCGGCCACCACGGTCGCCTGCTCAGATGAGGCGAGCGCCCGACGCCTGCAGGATGCGTGCACCAACGACTACTTCCGCCCCTACTGGACCACCGACGTAGTCGGCACCGAGATCGGCGGAGCGGTCAAGAACGTCATTGCCCTGGCAAACGGCATCGCCGCCGGCATGGGCCTGGGTGAGAACTCGCAGGCATCGCTGATCACGCGGGGCCTCGCAGAGATGGCTCGCCTCGGCGTGGCGCTGGGCGCCGACCCGTTGACGTTCCAAGGGCTTGCTGGCGTCGGCGACCTTGTCGCCACGTGCCAGTCGCCGCTTTCGCGCAACCGCACCTTCGGTTTCAACCTCGGCCGCGGGCTGACTGTCGAGGAGACGATCGCCGTCACCAAGCAGACGTGCGAGGGGTTCAAGAGCTGCCAGCCGATCCTGGCTTTGGCGCAGGCGCATGGTGTCGACATGCCCATCACCGAGCAGGTCGTTGAGGTTGTTCACCACGGACGGTCGCCGGCCGCGATGGCGTCGTCGTTCATGGCGCGCGACACCAAGGCCGAGAGCCTGCTCGCGGAGTAGGCAGCGTCAGGAAGCCGCGATGCGCAGCGCGCGGTCCAGGTCGTTCCAGAGGTCCGCTGCCGACTCGATGCCGAACGACAGTCGAACGAGGTTCTCGGGCACCCGAGTGCTTTCCAACGGCCAGCGACGCCGGCGCTCCATCAGCGATTCCACCCCACCGAGGCTGGTGGCGTAGGTCCACACCCGCACCGAAGCGCACAGCAGGTCCGCGGCGACCGCACCGCCGGCCACTTCGATGGATGCCATCGTGCCGAAGCCCGGGTAGCGGACCAGGTCCACGGCCGGGTGGCCCTCCAGTCGCGCGACGATCGACTGGGCGTTCGCCTGCCCCTTCTCGACGCGAAGGACCAGCGTGCGCAGGCCACGCAATGCCAGGTAGCAGTCGAAGGCGCTCGGGGCTGCGCCGAGCAGGACCCGTCGGATGCGCAGTTGCTCGGCGAGATCGGGGTCGGACGCGACCAGCGCGCCCATGAGCAGATCGGAGTGGCCGCCCATGGCCTTCGTCACGCTGTGCAGGACCACGTCGGCGCCCATCGTCAGCGGGGTCTGCAGCACGGGCGTCGCGAAGGTGTTGTCGACGAGGACGAGCGCGTCGGCGTCGTGCGCGGCCTCGATGCAGGCTGGCAGGTCGGCGACCTGCAGCAGAGGATTGGTCGGCGACTCGAGCCAGAGCAGGCTGGCGCCGTCGCAGGCAGTGATCACGGCCGCAAGGTCGTCGGCCTCGACGATGCGCAGGCCGATGCGGCCGATGGCCGCAAGTTCACGCAGCCGCACTGCGACACCGGTGTACGCCGCGCTCGGCGCGACGACCACGCCGCCTGACGGGACCAGGTCCATGACGGCGTTGGCAGCGGCCATGCCCGACGAGTAGACGACGGCGACGCCGTGCTCGAGGGCGCCGATCGCCTGCTCGAGGGCCTCGGTGGTCGGGGCAGTCTCGCGGGCGTACTCGGTGGAGCCGCCCGCGTGGAACGCCGAGGCAGGGACGATCGGGGTGTTCAGCGGCTGGTTCGGCTCGACCGGGGGACGGCCGGCCTGCACGACGAGGGTCTCGACGGACAGGGCTTCGACCTGCCCTGGACTGGGTTCGGGTGCTGAAGTGATCGGCGGCACAGGCCGACCCTAGCCCGGCGCCGACGCGTCGGGGGATACGGTCGTGTCGTGAAGCGCACCCGCGTGGCCGTGCTCGTCGGCGGCCGCAGCACCGAGCACGAGATCTCCTGCATCAGTGGTCAGTCGATCGTCGCCGCGCTCGACCCGGAGCGGTACGAGGTATCCGTCGTCGGGATCGCGCGCAACGGCCGCTGGGTGCGCGCGGACGACGGCGGCCTGGGCATCATCGCCCGCGATGGGCGACTGCCGGAGATCAGCGCTGACGCTCCCGACGCCGACCTGTCCACGTGCCTTGCCGTTGACGTCGTCTTCCCGGTGCTGCACGGTCCATGGGGTGAGGACGGCACGGTGCAAGGGCTGCTCGAGACGCTCGGTGTGCCGTATGTCGGCTCTGGCGTGCTGTCGTCCGCCGTGTCGATGGACAAGGGCTTCATGAAGGCCGCGCTGGCCAATGCCGGACTCGACGGCGGCCGCTACGTGGTCGTCACCGACAGGCAGTGGCGCGCAGACTCCAGCGCGTGCCTCGCGCACGTCGCGACCCTCGGTTTCCCGGTGTTCGTGAAGCCGGCGCGCGCCGGATCATCGCTCGGCATCGTCAAGGTGCACGCGGCCGATGCGCTGCACGAGGCCATCGAGTCGGCCCGCAAGCACGATCCGCGCATCATCGTCGAGGCCGCCGTGTCAGACGCCCGCGAGATCGAGTGCGGGGTACTGGCCGACCCCGACGGCACGCCCCGCGCAAGTCGATGCGCGGAGATCATCGTCAACGAGCGCCACGAGTTCTACGACTTCGAGGCCAAGTACCTCGACGACTCCGCCACTCTCGTCGTGCCTGCCGATCTCCCACCGTCGATCGAGGATGCGGTGCGCGACCTCGCGGTGCGCGCGTTCGACGCGCTCGACTGCGAGGGGCTGGCGCGTGCGGACTTCTTCGTTCGCGCGGACGGCTCCGTCGTCGTGAACGAGGTCAACACCATGCCTGGGTTCACGTCGATCTCGATGTACCCGCGCATGTGGGCCGCGACGGGCGTCGACTACTCCGAACTCGTCGACCGGCTCATCGCCGACGCGCTGCGCAAGGGCACCGGCCTGCACTGACCGTTCGCGCGGCTAGAGGTTCACCACGGGGCAGGTCAAGGTCCGCGTGATGCCGCTGACCGCCTGGATGCGGGCCACCACCAGTTTGCCGAGATCGTCCATCGTGCGCGACTCAGCGCGAACGATGACGTCGTACGGACCGGTGACGTCCTCGGCCAAGGTGACGCCGGGGATGTCACGGATTGCCTGGACCACGGTGGCGGCCTTGCCCACCTCGGTCTGGATCAAGACGTAAGCCTGGACCGTCATGCCTGCGAGACTAGCGCCCATGACCAACGACAGCGGCGGAACTCTTCAGGACGTGGGGGAGTTCGACCTCATCGCCCGCATCACCGGCCAGGCGGCGGAATCGGCCCCCGGCGTCATCGTCGGCCCCGGAGATGACACGGCCGTCGTCGCAACGCCGGACGGGCGTGTGGCGGTCACCGTGGACATGCTGATCGAGGGCCGGCACTTCCGGCGCGACTGGTCCACTCCGATCGACATCGGTCGGAAGGCTGCTGCGGCATCGCTTGCTGACGTCGCGGCGATGGGCGCACGACCCACGTCGCTCGTCGTGGGCTTCGGTGCGCCCGGCGACCTGCCCGCAGCGTGGGCGCTCAGCCTCACTGCGGGGATGCGCGAGGAGGCGGCCCAGGTGGGCGCCGTCCTCGTGGGCGGTGACGTCGTGGAGGCGCCCCAGGTAGTCATCAGCGTGACCGCGCTCGGCGATCTCGAAGGACGCGAACCGGTCCTGCGATCCGGCGCACGCCCCGGCGACCTCGTCGCCATTGTCGGCCGGTTCGGCTGGTCGGCAGCTGGTCTGGCGCTGCTGTCCCGAGGCTTCCGGTCGCCGAAGGTCCTCGTCGATGCGCATCGCGTCCCTGAGCCCCCCTACGCCAGCGGCGTCGAGGCTGCCCGCGCCGGGGCCACGAGCATGATCGACGTGAGCGACGGGCTCGTCGCCGACGCCCGGCATGTCGCCGAGGCGTCAGGTGTCGTCATCACGATTGCCACCGATGACTGGGAGATCCCGGAGCCGATGCAGGCGGCTGCGTCGGCCTACAACGTGAACCCGGTGTCGTGGATGCTCAGTGGCGGCGAGGACCATGCGCTCCTGGCAACGTTCCCCGCCGGGGCAACCCTGCCCGCCGGCTTCGCGATCATCGGCGCCGTCGAGGCCGGCGACCCCGGAGTCCTCGTCGACGGGGTCCTGCACTCCGAAGCCGGTGGACACCGGCACTTCGGCTGATGGCCTCCCTCGTCGAACTGGCGACGACCCGACTGCGTCTGCGCGCATGGCGGGATGAGGATCGCGAGCCCTTCGCCCGCCTCAATGCCGATCCCGACGTGATGCGCTGGTTTCCCAGCGTCAAGGATCGTCACGCATCAGACGCGGAGGTCGACCGTTTCGTGGCGGTCGGCGAGGAGTGGGGCTTCACCTTCTGGGCCGTCGAGGTGGTGGCCTCCGAGCGAGGCCCCGCTCCGTTCGTCGGCTTCATCGGCCTGCAGGCGCCTTCCTTCGATCCGCCGTTCGCGCACGCCAACCCCTGCATCGAGATCGGGTGGCGGCTGGCAGCGCAGTGGTGGGGACTTGGACTGGCGACCGAAGGCGCGCGCGCTGCCCTCGATCACGGGTTCGTCGAGTGCGGCCTGCCCGAAGTCGTCTCGTTCACGGTGCCGCCGAACCTCCGGTCGCAGGCGGTCATGCAGCGTCTTGGCATGCGTTATGACGGTGTGTTCGAGCATCCGAGGGGGGCCGGCCAGTGGTGGGGTCCACACGCCCTGTATCGAGCGACGGCCTGATCGGCAGGCGCGAGGACCTGGAGAAATGACGAAGGGCCGCCGCGATGCGGCAGCCCTTCGAGAGTTCAGTACGCGGTCAGGCGCGAGCGACCTTGCCGGCCTTGAGGCAGGCGGCGCAGACGTTCAGGCGCTTGGGCGTCTTGCCGACCAGTGCGCGCACGCGCTGGATGTTCGGGTTCCAGCGACGCTTCGTACGGCGGTGTGAATGCGAGATGCTGTGCCCGAAGCTGGGGCCCTTTCCGCAGACATCGCAGTTGGCAGCCACGGTGCACTCCTTCAGATCTGGTGAGTTCGAATGCGGTGCCTGGTCGCCGGATGGCTTCCTGTGCTGAACCGCGAGGGTCAAGGGTAGCCGAGCGCCCGTCCGTGTCCCAAATTGAGGGTACCGTCGGACCGTTGTCGCCTGTGTCGAGTGCGCGGAAGGGGGCCCACGATGACCGTCATGGTCTCTTCGAGCCTCGTTCGCGACTGGGCATATCGGGCGCTGAGCGCCCTGGGGGACGCCCGTGCCGACATCGATGCGCTCAACGTGTTCCCCGTGCCGGACGGCGACACCGGAACCAACCTCTACCTCACGATGGAATCGGCCTGCGCGTCCGTCGACGAGTGCTGGGACGGCGACCTGGGGCCTGATGTCGGACCGGCCGCCAAGGCGTTCGCCACGGGAGCGCTCATGGGAGCCCGTGGCAACTCCGGGGTGATCATGTCCCAGATCCTGCGGGGGAGCAGCGAGGTCCTTTCCACACTGGCCGACGGCTCCGTCCTGGACGGGGAGGCGATCGCCGCCCTTCTCCAGCGCGGCGCGGACCTCAGCTACCAGGCGGTTGCCCGCCCCGTCGAGGGCACCATCCTGACGGTGGCCAGGGCGGCGGCCGACGCCGCGCGAGCCACGCTCGACAAGGGCGTCGGCGATGCTGGCGCAGTCGTGACGGCTGCGGCGACCGGTGCCCACGAGGCCCTGGCCCATACCCCCGAGATGCTCGAGGCGCTCCGCCTGGCCGGAGTGGTCGATGCGGGCGGTCGGGGACTCACGGTCGTGCTCGACGCGCTGGCCGAGGTGATCTCGGGAGTCCCGTGGTCCGGTCCGCCTACGGCTCCACACCTGCCGGTGCCGCGACCCCGCAATGCGGAGGTGACGACGCACTACGGAGGCCCGGCCTATGAGGTCATGTTCTTGCTGGAAGCCGACGATGCCGACGTGCCGGCGCTCACCTCGGCGCTCGACTCGCTCGGCGACAGCCTCGTCGTGGTGGGCGGCGACCGGCTCTGGAACGTCCACGTGCACGTCGACGACGCGGGCGCAGCGGTCGAGGCGGCGATGGCGGCAGGGCGGCCCTACCGCCTGCGCATCACCCACCTGGAGCCGGTGAACGCGCGGTCGGCGAGGACCGACCAACGGGCGCTGGTGGCCGTTTCGCACGGACCCGGCGTCGCTGAACTGCTGGGCGGCGAGGGCGTCTTCGTCGTTCCCGCGAGGGCGAAGCAGCGGCCGTCCACCGCCGAGATCCTCGCGGCCGTCGAGTTGACGCACGCGAACGAGGTGGTCGTGCTGCCGAGCGACAAGGACAGCCGCGGCGTCGCAGAGGCGGCCGCAGAGCAGGCGCGTCGCGAGGGCATCGAGGTAGCGGTCATCCCCACGCGCTCGGTCGTGCAGACACTCGCCGGCGTGGCGGTCCATGACCCCACGTTGCCGTTCGCTGACGACGTCATCTCGATCACCCGCGCCGCGGGCGCGACCCGCTACGCGGCGATCACGATCGCCAGCCGTCAGGCCCTCACGACAGTCGGTACCTGCGAGGTCGGCGACGTCCTCGGGCTCGTAGGCGGCGACATCGTCGTGATCGGCGCCGACGTAGGCGACGTGACCCGAGGGGTGCTCTCGCGGATGCTCGCGATCGGCGGAGAGCTCGTCACGCTGGTCCTCGGCGAGGACGCCGGGGACGACCTGCGCAATGCGCTGCCAGCCTGGCTGGCCGACAACTTCCCCCTGATCGAGGTCAGCGTCCACGACGGCGGGCAGCCGCTTTGGCCGATCATCATCGGGGTCGAGTGAGCGCACGCGTGCCCCCGCCTGACTCGGCGTTCCTCCAAGGCTCCCTCACCTCGGTGCTGGGCGGCCGGACAGCCAAGGCGATGGAGAAGGCCCTCGGCCTCGAGACGGTCGAGGACCTGCTTCGTCACTACCCGCGTCGGTACGCCGAGCGCGGCGAGCTAACCGAGCTGTCGACGCTGCATGACGGCGAGCGCGTGACGGTGCTCGCTGAGATCGCGGAGGTCACGGTGCGGCCGATGCGACAGCGGCGCGGCACGATCCTGGAGGCCACCGTCTCCGACGGCCGCAACATCATGTCCGTCACGTTCTTCAACCAGAAGTGGCGTGAGCGCGAGTTTCGGGTGGGCCGCCGAGGGCTGTTCTCCGGGCAGGTGTCGAGCTTCAAGGGCAAGCGGCAGCTCGCCCATCCCGAATGCCAGCTCTTCCCCGACGGCGTCGAGGACGATCCGGAGGCGGTGGCCGCCTTCGCCGGAGCACTGATCCCGATCTACCCGGCGGGCGGATCGATCACCACCTGGCAGATCCAGTCGGCCGTACGCGTCATCCTCGACCAGTTGCCAGACGTGTCGGACCCGATCCCCGACGACGTCCTCACACGGCAGGACCTCATCGGGCTGGCGGAGGCCATCCGCCTCATCCACCGCCCCGGAGATCGGAGTGAGGTCGCTTCCGCGATCGAGCGCCTGCGCTTCGAGGAGGCCTTCGTGCTGCAGGCGGTCCTGGCGCAACGTCGCTGGGAGGTCATGGCGCTGACCGCCACCCGCCGGGTGCCGGCAACCAGCCCTCTCGTCGACGCCTTCGATGCGCGCCTGCCGTTCTCGCTGACCGACGGCCAACGCGAGGTCAGTGCCGCGATCGAGCACGACCTCGCCGAGCCGCACCCGATGCATCGGCTCCTGCAGGGCGACGTCGGCAGCGGCAAGACCGTGGTGGCCCTGCGCGCCATGCTGCGCGTGGTCGATGCCGGCGGTCAGGCCGCCCTGCTCGCGCCCACCGAAGTCCTTGCGGCTCAGCACTACCGGAGCATCCGGGCGCTGCTCGGTCCGCTCGGCGAGCGTGGCCTGCTCGGTGGCGACGACATCGGCACGCAGGTCGCGCTCCTCACCGGGTCCTTGAAGACCGCGCAAAAGCGCAAGGAGCTGCTCGACATCGTCACGGGGGACGCCGGCATCGTCGTTGGCACGCACGCGCTGCTGCAGGAGCACGTGGACTTCAACGACCTCGCCCTCGTCGTCGTCGACGAGCAGCACCGCTTCGGAGTCGAGCAGCGCGCGGCCCTCGGAGCCAAGTCCCGCGACGGCACGCGGCCGCACGTCCTCGTGATGACGGCCACGCCCATTCCGCGGACGGTGGCCATGACCGTGTTCGGCGACGTTGACGTGTCGACCCTGACCGAGTTGCCGGCAGGCAGGGCGGAGATCACCACCCACGTCGTGGTCCGGCAGGAGCAGCCCGCGTTCGTGGCGCGCATCTGGCAGCGCGTGCGCGAGGAGGTCTCCGCCGGGCACCGCGTCTTCATCGTGTGTCCACGCATTGGCGACGACCTGCCCGATGACGGGGACGGGATCGAGCTCGAGCCGGCCGACGAGGACGAGGCCATCGCGGAGATGACCGGGGTGGTGCCGCTGACCCGCAGCCTGGTCGACAACGAGCTTGCCGGCCTGCGCGTGGGCGTCCTGCACGGCCGGCTGCCGGCCGACGAGAAGGACGACACCATGCGGCGGTTCGCGGACGTGTCGCGGGCGGACGGAATCGACGTGCTCGTGGCCACCACGGTCATCGAGGTAGGCATCGACGTGCCGGAGGCGACGACCATGGTGATCATGGACGCCGATCGATTCGGGGTCTCCCAGTTGCATCAGCTGCGCGGGCGCGTGGGCCGCGGCGGGCTGCCCGGCCTATGCCTGCTGGTGACCAGCGCGCCCGCGGGATCGCCCGCACGGGAGCGACTCGATGCCGTCGCGTCCACCACCGACGGCTTTGTGCTGTCCGCGCTGGACCTCGAGTTGCGCAGGGAGGGCGACGTGCTCGGCAGCGTGCAGTCCGGGCGGCGCTCGTCCCTGCGCCTGCTGGAGGTCGCCAAGCACGAGGCGGTGATCCTCGCGGCCCGTGCCGAGGCCGGCGACATCGTCAGCGCCGATCCGCTGCTCGTGGAGCATCCCGCGCTGGCCGACGAGGTCGGGCGGATGCGGCGCGACGAGCACAGCGAATACCTGGAGAAGGCGTGACGAGGATCATCGCGGGTGTCGCTCGCGGCCGCCGACTGCAGGTGCCGCCGAACGGCACCCGACCCACGTCGGACCGGGTGCGGGAGGCCCTGTTCTCCAGCATCGAGAGCACGCTCCTCGCCGAGGGCCGGGCGTGGTCGCAGGTCGGCGTCCTCGATCTGTTCGCTGGGACGGGTGCGCTCGGGCTGGAGGCACTGAGCCGAGGTGCAGCCCGTGCGGTGTTCGTCGAGAAGTCACGTGCGGCGGCGAAGGCCGTCGCAGCCAACATCGCGGTCGTGGGGCTTCCCGCCGCCGAGGTGCTCATCCGTGATGCCCGGCAGCTTGCAGCCGAGCCCGCCCGAGTGGGTGCCGACCTGTGCTTTGCCGACCCGCCCTACGAGTGGTCGGCGACGGACCTGAGCGACCTGCTGGCCGGCCTGGGCGACCACGGGTGGCTTGCACCTGGAGCCCTCGTCATCGTCGAGCGGCCGGCGAAGGATCCCGCCAGCCCGCTGCCGGGCGCCTGGCCGGAAGGGCGCCGTCGGGCGTACGGGGACACCGCGCTTTGGTACGGTCACGTCTTGGAGCCGGAGACGACGCGGCAGCGCTCGGACGACCGGCCCTCCTAAAGGAGGGTTCCATGCGGACGGCGGTCTGTCCCGGATCGTTCGACCCGGTCACCAACGGTCACCTCGACGTGTTCGCGCGGGCGTCGGTGCTCGCCGACGAGGTCGTCGTGGCGGTGCTCATCAACCACACCAAGGCGGGCCTGTTCCCGATCGAGGAGCGGATGGAGATCCTGCGCGAAGTGGTCGCTCCCTTCCCGAACATCCGGGTGGACTCCTTCCACGGGCTGCTCGTGGACTACTGCCGGACCCACGACATCAAGGCGATCGTCAAGGGCCTTCGAGCTGTCAGCGACTTCGACTACGAGCTCCAGATGGCCCAGATGAACTACCGCCTCGCCAGCGTCGAGACCCTCTTCATCTCCACGAACCCGCTCTACTCGTTCCTGTCGTCGAGCCTGGTCAAGGAGGTGGCCAAGTTCGGCGGCGACGTCAGCGACTTGGTCCCCGAGACCGTGTTGGTCCGGCTGAATTCCCGGCTGTCGGACACAATGGGGGACAGGCCGCAGTAGCGCGGCCTGGGCGGCGGTGCCCGCCCGGTCACCCGAGGAGCCTTCGTGGACGTTCAGGAACGACTCGACGAGCTGGCCGTCCTGATCGAGGACGCCAAGGCCATGCCGTTGTCGGCGTCGTGCCTCGTCAACCGCTCGCAGGTCCTTGACCTGATCGAGGAGATCCGCCAACTGCTCCCGGAGTCGGTCCACCGAGCCGACGAGTTGCTGGCCGACCGCGAGGCCGTGGTCCAGGACGGCCGCCGCGAGGCGGACCGGATTCTTGAGCGAGCCCGCGTCGACGCCGATCGCATGGTCTCCGAGCACGAGGTCTACCTCGCCGCCGTCGCCGAAGCCGAGGCTCTGACGCAGCAGACGGCCAATGAGACGGCCTACATGCGCAAGGAGACCGACGACTACATCGACGCGAAGCTGGCGACCTTCGAGATCACCCTGCAAAAAACGCTGCAGACGGTGGACCGTGGCCGGGAGCGCCTGCGCAGCCAGATGTACCAGGAACTGGCTCCGGCCACCGATCAGGTCTACGACGACGCCCTGGGGGAGACCGGGCAGTTCGACGTCGTCGAGACCTTCGACGAC
>JBAXSI010000024.1:0-47848 GCA_037130755.1 Actinomycetes bacterium | reverse complement strand
CACGATCTCCCTTGGATCGGTTTGACGAGGCCGAGACGGCGACAAGGGACTGGCTATAGCCGAGGTCATTGGAGTAGCGATCGCGGGTGGAATGTGTCCATCGCCAGGCCCCAGACGCCCAGGCCTCCTCAAGTGGGACGCGATGTTATCCAGCACTGCCGCTGGGTGCCGCTCACGACGATCGACGTACCGAAGGCGCTCTCGGCGGTTGTGTCAGCGGCAGCGTTATCCGGCACTGTCAGACGTGACCCCTAACGTCCCAGCATGGCTCGGACGCAGACAGTGGATACCGGCCCAGAGCGCACCTGGACCGTAGTGGACGACGTCGGCGCACTGGTGGCGCCAGCGGAGGAGTTCTTGGAGTTCGCCCGTGACCAGGGCTACTCGCCCAACACTGTGCGGGCGTATTCGCGGGCGCTGGCGATGTGGTGGACGTACCTTGGCCACCGGGGCCAGGACTGGGCCGAGGTCCAGCTGAAGGACCTCAGCAGCTTCATGCAGGCGGTCCGATCGGGAACGGTAATGAGCGGCCTGCAGCCGCTGCATCGCGAGCCGGCGGTCGCCGAGGCAACCGTGACCGCTCGGGTTAGGGCGGTCATGTCGTTGTACCGCTTTCACGCTCTGAACGGCTCGAGCACAGGCCTGGTCCTGTACGAGCAGGTACGCAACTCACCCAACCGGTATCTCAGGTTCATGGAGCACTTGGATCGTCGATCTCCGAGCAAGCGCCGGGTGACCATCAAGCTGCCTATGGCGGCCCGCGAGTCACCCATCCTGCATCCCGAGCAGATCAGCGCACTGCTTGATGCTGAGGCCCGGTGGGATGCGCAGGCCGGTGTCTGGCGAGGGGACCTGCGGTATCGGCTGCTGTGGGCGTTGCTGGCTGAGACGGGCATGCGGATCGGCGAGGCCCTCATGCTGACGCACGGGGACTGGCAGACCGGTCGGGGGCAGACCGGCCGAATCGTCCTGAAGGAACATGACCACCCGGGTGGGATCCGCCTGAAGAGCGGCGGGCGCACGGTCCACATCGGGAGCGACCTGGATCGCCTGTACGGGGACTATGTGTGGTGGTTGTGCGACAACGGGGCCGACGCCGTTCTGACCGACTGGGACGCATCCTTCGTGTTCTGCAACACCCGGCGTGCCCCGCTCTTCGCGCCGATGCAGGCGGGCACGGTCGAGCGGCACATGAAGGTCGCTGCTCGGCGGGCTGGCTGCGTGCCCGCCAGCGTGACGCCGCACTGGCTTCGGCACACGCACGCGACAGCACTGCTTCTGGCGGGAACGCCGATCCACGTCGTTAGTCGCCGTCTCGGTCATCGAAGCGTCCAGACCACCCTCGACCGCTACGGCCACGTCACCGAGGACGCCGAACTCGCTGCCTTGGCCGACTGGATCTCCTTCACGAAGGGCTGGGTGAGTCGCTGATGGCGGAAGCTAGGAAGCGCGGCCCGGTTAGAGGTGCCGCCCCGAAGAGACTTGACCGGCGGGACCCACGCCTTCCCATGTCCCAGATGTTCAGCGTGGAGAAGGCCCGCGACCTGTGGGAGTCGTTACCGCCAGAGTGCCGCGCGGACCATTTTGACAAGCGGTCGTTGCCCGAGAAGTACCGCCATGCCGTCCGCGAGGTCACGAGCGGACGAGGTGCGGACGCAGGGACGTCGCAGGCGTTGAACTTCAGGGACCTGCCCGAGACGATGACGTGGGAGATCGCCTGGCTCATTCACCGCGAAGTGGAACTGGGTCGTTTCATTGGCCCACACGGGTTCAACTCCGCCACCCGCATCCTTCGTCTCGCCATGGAGCACGGCTCGCTTTCCGTTCGCCAGGCAGAGTCCGTCCTGGCCCTCACTCCAGATGAGTGGATCCGGGAGATGGTGCGTGTCCGAACTGCTGGAGTGGACCTCGGGAAAGCGAACGACGAGAAGGCCCGCGGCATCATGCGGCGATGGCATGACCTCCTCGCGTACGCGTACCACGAAGGCGAGTGGTGGCGCCTCGACGTGTGGAACCCCAGCCTCGACGCGCGCGTGCCACAGCGACCGCACGAGCCGTCAGGGACCTACGTCGCCAACTTCAGCAGGCTGACCAGCCTCTGGCTGAGGGAGGGCGCGAAGTTGTGGCTGTCGGATGCACTTCAGTCGCAGCGGTACAGCTGGAGCACCGTCAAGTCACGGCTTGACTCACTGCAATGGTTGCAGCGAACGCTCGACGCTCAGGGTGACGAGGGTCCGGTCCTCACCAGTGATCCGCACCAGCTCCGATCGTTCGCGCTGGCCTTCATGGGCCAGCTGACGGAGCATCGGGCCGTCTACGGAGCCCGGAAGGGGGAACCGCTGAAGGGCAATCCGCGACGCCGCCTCATGACCAGCGTCGAGCAGTTCTACCGGTGGATGTACGACAACCGGGCTGAAGCCGCCGCAGTGCTGTCCGAGCCGCGCTGGTTGGACCTGAGACCGGAGCACACCGCCCTGTTCCGCCCTGGTGACAAGCCTCGCCTGACGAACAAGAAGGCCGACGACCTCATCCTCGAGGACGATGTCGTCACGGCCATCGCTGAGCAGGCCGAGCTGTTGGCGCTCCCCAAGAGCGAAGGCGGCTTCGACGACCTGCAGGCGCTGCACGCACTGCTCCTCCTGATCAAGACAGGGCGCCGCGTGCACGAAGTGCTGATGATGGACTTCGACCCGCTCCTGCCGATCGGTCCCACTCCGGGGCGACCAGACGCACCATCGCCACTCGTGGCGCGCATGCGATACCAGCGCACGAAGATCGAGTCCAACGAACCTGCCACGATCCCCATTGATGAGGAAGTTGTCCAGATCATCCGTGCTCAGCAGACCCGAGCGCGCGCGCTGATGGCCGAGATGGGATCCGGGGACATCACGCCCAGGTATCTGTTCCTTCGCTACCGCGCGAATCGCAACGGCCGGCTCGCCTACTCGGCCGCGACGTTCAATGCCCTCCTGCGTGAACTGGCTGCGCGCGTACACATCACTGACAGCCAGGGCAAGCCGGTTGCCATCAGTCGAACGCACCGCTTTCGCCACACGATGGCCACCAACCTGCTGAACGCCGGCGTGCCCCTACACGTCGTGCAGCGCTACCTCGGGCATTCCTCACCCGAGATGACCATGTACTACGCCGTCACGCTCTCCCAGACAGCGGAGGAGGAGTTCATCAAGTACCGCAAGATCCGGAGCGATGGACGAGGCGGGCATGAGGACGCCTCCGACCTGTTCGACCAGATGCATCTGGCGAGCCGAGCAGATCGTATCCTTCCGAACGGCTGGTGCCTCCTGCCTCCCAAGCAGACCTGTGGCAAAGGCAACGCCTGCTTGGCGTGCGACAAGTTCGCGACCGACGGCAGTCACGCGCCTGAACTCGCTCGCCAGTTGCAGCAGACGCGGATGCTGATCGAAGACCGAAAGGCGGCCTTCCAGAGGAAGTACGGCACGCCAATGTCCGACGACAACGTGTGGCTGCAGGGTCGCGAAGCGGAGGTCTCCTCGTTGGCAAACATCCTCCTCGCCGTTGAAGTGCTGCCCGGGAGTGATGCGGTCCGCGGTGCTGGTGCCCGCGACCGTGCGGAGTCGGGTGCAGACGAGGCGACCGCATGAGCGCCGATGACCTGGCGCGCGCAAGCAGAGCGCGGACCGAGAGCGCTGAGCACCGTGCCCGACAGGGGCTTAGCGCCTTGTCGCGAAGCGGCCGGCCCGTCACGTTCGCGTCGGTCGCTCGTGAGGCTGGCGTCTCGACGGACTTCCTGTACAAGCATGCTGAACTGCGCATGCTGATCGCTGACCTACGCGCCCGCCCTCGTGGTGTCCCCGGTCAGGCATCCGTGCCGGTCGCGGCGAACTCTTCGGCTGTCCGAGCCCTCTCGACTCAGCTGAAGGAACAGCGGGCGCGATACGAAGCCGAACTGGCAACGCTGCGCACTGCCCTGGCTACGGCACAGGCGGAGAACCTCGCCCTGCGGCGAAAGCTGGGGGGCCGTCCGTCCGGTCACTAGGGCTCGAGCAGGTCGGTCCAGCCCGGCAGCCGGCGCCAGCTCCTCTTGCGTCAGGCCTCGCGGGCGGGACAAGTCCGTAAGGGGTTGCTCGCGGTCTGCCTCAATGCGGGTTGACTTGCAGAGTGCAAGTCAACCCGCTAGATTGCGAAACGCAAGTTATCCAGTCTGCCACTACGCCACGAGGAGTCACCCACATGACGGACGAGACCGCACCCGCCTACGCCATGGTCCAGATCACCATCAAGGACCCCATGGACTTCAACGAGCGCTACTCGCAGTACGTCTTCCCGATCCTGGCGAAGCACGGCGTGCAGATGATCGCGGGGTCTCCCACGCCGACCACCCGCGAAGGCGACTTCGACGGCAACTGGGCTGCCATTCTCCGCTTTCCCAGCATGGCGGCCGCTCAGGCTTGGTACGACTCCGCGGACTACGAGCCTTTCAAGCAGCTGCGCATCAACGAGTTGACCGACGGCAACAGCATCGTCTTCATCGAGGGCTTCCCGGTCGGTGAGCCCGTGAGTTGAGCGGCCTCGGCCGGCCAGGACCCCCGGTCCCCTCTCTCGTTCATCTCACATCGGCTCTTGACAGCAAGGGGAAAGAAGTCATGACGGAACGCGTCCTCGTCACAGGCATCAGCGGGTACATCGGGCAGCACGTCGGCGCCGAGTTGCTGCGTGGCGGCTATGAGGTCGTCGGGACAGTCCGCTCGGCGTCGAAGGCGGACCCCACGAGGGCGGCCCTCGCGGCAGCGGCTCCCGTGGACCGGCTCAGCTTCGCGGAGGCCGACCTGCTCTCGGACACGGGCTGGGACGAGGCGATGACGGGATGCACGTACGTGATCCACGTCGCGTCACCCTTCGTCTTGGCCGAGCCGAAGGACGAGAACGAGCTCATCGCTCCCGCGGTGGAAGGCACGAAACGCGTGGTGCGAGCCGCGCAGCGGGCGGGCGTGCGCCGAATGGTGCTCACGTCATCGATCGTGGCCATGGTCGCGGGCAAGGACAGCGGTCGATACGGCCCGGACTCGTGGTCGGACTCCAGCGCACGCATCGGCGCCTATGCCAAGAGCAAGACGCTGGCCGAGCGCGCGGCCTGGGACATCAACCGCGGCAGCGAAATGGAGCTCACGGCGATCAACCCCGGCGGGGTGTTCGGCCCGTCACTCGGCGCCAAGGCCGAGGGCCAGAGCGTCGAGATGATCTCGGACATGATCGGCGGGAAGATGCCGATGATCCCGGATGTCGCGATGGGCATGGTCGATGTTCGCGACGTGGCCCGGCTGCATGTGGCAGCGTTGACGGCCCCGCTGGCCGCGGGACAGCGGTTCATCGCCTCCACCTCCGAGCCGATCGAGCTGGTGACCGTGGCCACGATTCTCAAGGATGCCGGCTACGCCAAGGTCCCCACCCGCAGGGCGCCCAACGTGGCCGTGAGGCTCATGAGCCTGTTCGACCGTCAGGCCCGAGGGACGCTGCCCCTGCTCGGCAAGAGGATCGCCTTCGACACGACGGCGACAACGGATGTCCTTGACTGGCAACCCACCCCGATGACAGCCTCGTTCACGGAGATGGCCGCGTCGCTGGCAGACTAGAGGTGACATGAGCACGGACCCCGACCCGGACAGCCTCGACTGGCGATCGGTCTGCCCGATCAGTTCCGGTCTCGACGTGCTCGGGGACAAGTGGTCCCTCCTCATTGTCCGTGACCTGATCTCCCACGGCACCCGCACATACTCCGAGTTCCTCGAGTCACCCGAGCACGTCTCGACGAACATCCTCGCGGCCAGGCTCCGGCTGCTTACCTCGGTCGGGATCATCGAGCGCACCGACCCCAACGGATCGGCGCGCAACAACGCCTACCGACTGACCCCGAGCGGCACGGCATTGCGACCAGTACTCGAAGAACTCGGCCGATGGTCGCAGGGCCACCTCAAGACGTTCCACCCGGAGATCGTGGACATCATCTGACGACTTCACGGGCCGACGTCGCGGCGGTGGCATTGGGGTCACGCGCGCGGAGAGTGCCGTTGCCCGCGCTCTGCGGGGCAGCACAACGTCTTGTGTCACTGCACCCCACCTCGTTGAGCGGCATGCCGCCGACTGGTATCCCTCACGTCAAGATTCCCGAGGCTGTCGCAGCGCCAGATACGCGATGGTCGATGTCGAATCGCGTGGGGCTCTTGGTGACGACGCCGTCGTACGAGGAGATCCATCGACCGCCGGTCACGACGCAACCCGCGACGCGGCCAGCAAGCCGCTCCGCGATGAGCACGTCCTGCCGGGTGTCGCAGCCGTTGCCATCGCGGTCCAGCCAGTCAGCGAAGAGGTCGCGCACATAGCCCGCTGGCCGTTCGTTCGCCACCGGCAGGGAATTCAGCAAGCGCAGCGCCGAAGTGCGATCAGCAGCGGCCAGCGCCGGAACCGCGGGAGTGAGCGAGAGCCCAAGTGCGGTCGCCAACGCGACCACAACAGGGCTTCTCATTCTTCGAAGATAACGCCTTTATGCAGAAGGAAGCAGCCATAGGGCTGCGCATCGAGGGTGTGCACGACCGCGAAGGCACTCGTTGCCCTCGCGTAGAACTCCAAGCGAGGAACGACTCCGAACTCGAGCTCTCGACCTTCACTGGACCGAGCCAGCTTGAGCAGGGCCTCCTGCGTGGGGGTCGTCACCGAGGGATCGTCGTTGACCTCCATCCGCTCGAGGGGATGCTCGATGAACGAGTCGAGTGGCAGGACGCTGAGGATCGCCGTGGCAGCACGAAGGATGGTGACCTCCCCCAGCCGGACCACCGGCTTGCCGGACGCGGCCGCGGGATAGTTCCGGTCCACGAGGAGGAGGACGTCGCCGTGCCCCATGTCGTCGAGGATCTTCAGCAGATCACCGCTGAGCAGCGGATCGATGCCCTTGAGCACAAGACTTCCTGACTACTCGTTGTCGAGGGCGATCGCGACCGTTTCCTCCTGGGAGACAAGGTTCGCGTCGACGTCATAGATGCTCACTGTCTCATCCTCGAGGAGGAGATTGCCCTCGCTGTCGAGGACATCGATGGTCTCGTCGACGATCGAGCCCTCCGGTCCGGTCGCGACAACGACATCGTCGACCACTGTGCCGATCACCTCACCGGCGTCATCGCGCACGACCTCGACGTCAACTTCCTCGCCAATCTCGATGTCGTCCTCAGGCACGAACCCTCCTTGGTGGTGAGCGGACTCCGAATTCTAGGGGGCCGAGATGCGCTGCCGGGCCGAATGCGGCCACTATCATTGGCCCCTCACAGGGAGGGGCACGCTTCAGTGGACGCAGACGGTGGTGCTGCGCTGTCCGACGAACAGTGCTACCGACTGCTGGTCGACAATCCACTCGACGTCATCTACCGAAGCACCCCTGAGAGCACGTTCAGGTGGGTCTCCGACTCGGTGGTGGACGTCCTTGGCTGGCAGCCCACCGAACTCCTCGGCACCCCGATCGACAACCTCGTCCATCCGGACGACCTGCGATCCGGCCAGGACTTCCGCGATTCCCTCAGGTCCGGCGAAACCATCCCCGAGCTCGCCACCGGGCAATCACCGCCACTGCGCATCCGCACGAGTGAGGGCGAGTACCGCTGGGCATCAGTCATCGCAGTGCCTGTGGTCGGTCCGGACGGACGGACCGATGGATTCGTCGGTCGGCTTCGCGACGTCCACGACCTCGCGACCGCCCGACAGCAGGTCACCGCGAGCAAGGAGTTGACACAGAGCGCCTTCGAGAAGCTGCTTGACCCGCTGCTCGTGATGCGCCCGGTCCATGACGACTCCGGAGCAATCGTCGACTTCGAGTACCTCGATGCGAACCCGGCGGCCTGCGAGTACAACGGCATGACATACGAGCAGATGGTGGGATCGCGACTTCTGCAGTTGAATCCCGGGAATCGCAAGAACGGCGAGTTCGACCAGATCGTTCAGGTATTCGAGACCGGCATTCCACTCGTCGTCGATGGCCATCCGTACGACCAGGAACTCCGCGGAGGAGAACGCCGCTACTACGACCTTCGCGTTGCGCGAGGCGGTGGTGTGCTCATCTACACCTGGCGCGACGTGACCGACCGTCGTCGTGTTGAGCGCGAGATCGCCGAGCGCGAGGATCTCTACCGCCTCGTCACGGAGGACGTCACCGATGCGGTGGTCCGATTCGACGACGACGGCATCATCACGTGGGTCTCGCCGTCGTTCGAACGACTGACGGGACTCCCGACGAGTTCGGTGGTCGGGCAGTCCGGCCTGCGACTGCTGCCCGCGGACCAGGTGCCCGAGGCGTTGGATCGACTCCGTCGCCGTGTCGCAGGCGAGCTGACAGGTCGCGCGCGCATCCAGGTGGGCCGCAACGACGGATCTGCACGATGGGTCGACGCCAGATCACGCCCGTTCATCCGTCACGACGGCTCGGTCGATGGCCACGTCACAGTGCTGCGCGACGTGACTGCAGCGGTCGAGGCGGAGGCACTTCGGGCCCACGAGATCGGCCACGACGCCCTCACCGGACTCGCGAACCGCACCCTCGCCATCGCACGCATCGACAAGGCGCTCGAAGACCTGCGCGGCACGCGACGGTTCATCGCACTGCTGTGCGTCGGCCTCGACCGGCTGACCACCGTGAACCAGGCGCTCAACTACGCCGCCGGTGATCACGTCCTCACCACCGTCGCCTCCCGGATCGCCGGGGCAGTGGGCGACCCCGATCTGGTGGCAAGGGTCGCTGGCGACGAGTTCGTGGTGCTGCTCACCGACCTGCGTTCGCCGGCCGATGCTGCCGCCATGGCGGAGCGACTTCGCGTGGCCGCGATGGGCCAGGTGACCGTCAACGAGCAGTCGCTGGAACCCACCGTCAGCATCGGCGTCGCCATCGGCGAGCGCGACTCCAGCGCGGAGGAGCTGTTGCGGAAGGCCAGCCTCGCCGTCCGTCAGGCGAAGGACGCTGGCCGCAACCGGTGGCAGTTCGTGGATCCCACCATCGCCAAGGAGGCACGCCGACGCCTGGAAGTGGAGGCGCACCTGCGGTCGGTGCTGCGCGATGGCCACGTGACGTCGTGGTTCCAGCCCGTGGTGGCACTTTCCGACCGCCGACTGTGCGGCTACGAGGCGCTCGCCCGACTTGAGGTGCCCGGACAGCCCGTACTGACTCCCGCGGACTTCCTTCCCGTCGCGGAGAGCACCAGACAGGTGATCGAAGTCGACTTCGCCGTCTTGCTGCAGGCACTTGACCTTGCGGCTGTCACCAAGGTCGACCACATCTCGATCAACGTGTCATCCCCGACCCTGCAGTCGGGTGACTACCCGGACCACTTCGCCAAGGCCGTGCACCGATCCGGCGTGGACCCGTCCCGCATCCGGCTCGAGGTCACCGAGACGGCGTTGCTCGGAATGGGGTCAGCCATCGTCGAGTCGATGCGCAGCGTGGCCGAGTTGGGCTCCACCTGGTACGTGGACGACTTCGGTACCGGCTTCTCGTCGATCAGCCACCTGCGCGACCTGCCGGTGAGCGGGCTCAAGCTCGACCGATCGTTCGTCGCCGGCATCCGAAACGGTGACAGCACCTGCATGAAGCTTGCTCAAGGGCTCGTCGGCCTGGCCGACGGCCTGGGCCTGGACACCGTGGCCGAAGGCGTCGAGACCGACTTCGAGGCGGGCGCGCTGCTCGGCCAAGGTTGGAACCTGGGACAGGGCTGGCTCTTCGGCCGCCCCGTCGATCGCCAGCGACTGGTCGCCTGAGGCGATCAGACCAGGTAGAGGTTGCCGCTCGCCTCCACCACGTTCAGCTTGGTCAGCGGCTGCTGCGCCGGACCGCGGACGACATCGCCGTTGGCCGCGTCGAACCGCGCGCCGTGGCAAGGGCAGGCGAACTGGTTGCTGGGCTGGTCATAACCGACAGTGCACCCCTGGTGCGTGCACACGCCGCTGTAGGCAAGGTAAGTGCCGGCCTTGGGTTGCAGCACATAGGACGGCTCACCGTTGTTCGGATTGGTGAAGGCCGCGACGCCCCCGACGGCAAGGTCCGACGCCTTGCCGATCTTCACCCCGCCCGCCGGCTTCCCGGCAGACGCCGCCTGCGAAGCAGCAGGAGCAACGCTCGAGCCGTTGCCAAGCGGTGCCGGCGTGCTCGATGCGTTCGGATCGACTGCCGGAGTCGTGGCGTCAGCGGCCACCGCCGTGGACGTGCCGCCCGATCCCGCGATCATGCGACCCATGCCGCCGACGACCAGTGCCCCCGCACCGATCGCCGCCGCCGTGACACCGGTGCGCAGTAGCACGCGCCGGTCGACCTCGGACGCCACCTTGGCGGACTCGTAGGAAGGTGCAGGGGTCTCCAACCGCATGCTCCTGCGGATTCCCTTGCGGATGGCCGCCGACAGCGAGTACAGCCCGCCATCGCCACCGAGGATGAGGGGAGTGAAGGCGAACATGAAGACGATGTCCGGCCCGAAGAAGTAGGGGGAGGTCCCCCAGCTGACCGTCAGGAAGAACGACAGGCTCAACAGGAAGCCGCCGACAGCGGCAATACGCGTCCACAGGCCGAGCAGGACGCCGAGTCCGACCAGCAGCTCCCCGAGCGCGATCGTCAGCCCGAACAACGCCGCGTGCTCGGCGGAGAACGACACGATGAAGCCGATGGGGCTTGACGACGCGGCAGCCTCCATCTGCTTCTGCACGCCGTTGGGCGAGGACGGGTCGAGGTAGGCCGGATCAAAGAACTTCAGCAGGCCGGCGTAGACCATCGTGATGCCGAGGAACAGCCGCAGCGGCAGGAGGACCCAGCCGACCTGGGTGAGACGCTCGCGCCACACGGAGGCGCTTTCTTGCTGGGTGCTCTGAACCATGGGCACACGGTGTCAGCGCGGCCCTGAGCCGGGGCTGATCGGCAGCGCCGTCCTCAGGCAGGACTCAGCCGAGGGTCGCCAGCACCTCGTCGACCATCTGGGTGGTCGTCGCCGGATGCAGGAAGACGAGGCGGCCGACGGTCTCGCCACGCCAGGTGCTGTGAGTCACGAAGGCGGTCTGGAGCTGGAGCAGGCGCTGGCCCCACGCCTCGTAGTCGGCATGGATCCAGCCCACCCGCCGGAAGAGCACAACCGACAGGTCGGGCTCGCGGATGAGGTGCAGGTCCGGATCGGCGTCGATGCGGTCGGCGGCGTAGCGCGCCATCGCCAGCGAGTGGTCGACGGCGTCACGGTAAGCGTCGAGCCCGTTGACCGCCATCGAGAACCACAACGCGAGCCCGCGAGCCCTACGGGTGAGGTGGTACGCGAGGTCGCTGGGATTGAAGTCGTCGTCGTCCTCATGGATGACGTCGAGGTAGGAAGCGTCCTGCGTGTGCACCGCTTTCGCGAGGCGCGGGTCGCGGTAGAGGAGCGCCGCCGAGTCGAAGGGCGCGAACCACCACTTGTGCGGGTCCATCACCAGCGAGTCGGCGTGCTCTATCCCGTCATAGCGATGCCGGATCGTCCGGGAGAGCATGCCCGCGCCGCCGTAGGCACCGTCGACATGGAACCACCAGCCGTTCTCGCGGGCGACCGTGCTCGCCGCCGTGAGATCGTCGATGATCCCTGCGTTCGTCGTGCCGGCGGTGGCCACGATGGCGACGACATCACTGAGGTCGGCGTCCTCCGCAAGTGCGTCCCGGAGGAACTCCTCCTCGAGTCGCCCGTCGAGCGTGGGGACGATGAGGGCGTCCATCCCGATGATGTTCAGCGCGTTCTTGATCGACGAGTGGGCCTGGTCGCTGACGACCACGCGGAGGCGGATCTCAGGCAGTCCAGCCTCGATGCGCGAACGGCGCGCAGTGTCGCGAGCGACGACCAAGGCCGAGAGGTTTCCGGCGGAACCGCCGGAGACGAAGACGCCACCGGACCCAGCAGGGAGGCCGGCAATATCCGCCATCACGCGCAGCGCCTGGTTCTCGGCAACCACCGCGCCCGCCGCCTCGAGCCAGGAGCAGCCCTGAAGCGACGCGGCCGACACCACCATGTCGAACAGCAGCGACGCCTTGGTGGGCGCTGCCGGGATGAACGCGTAGTACCGCGGGCTGTCCGCCGACAGGATCGTCTCTGCGATGTGGTCGATGTAGAGGTCGAGCACCTGCTTCGCGTCGCGCGGATCGTCGCCGATGAGTCCGGCGGTGACCTGCTCGAGGTGGCGCCGGTCTCCGAGTCCGTCGACAGAGTTATCGGGAATCGACAGGCGTTCGACGACGTAGTCGAGGATCAGTTGCGTCATGTCCGGATCGAACCGGTGCATGCGATCGGCATCGATCGGGAACGACAAGGACTCGCGCACGTTGCGATCCTAGTTAGCGGGGCAACGCCGCGACGGCCGTTGCCTATGCCCGCGCGAGTTCAAGCCGGTCGTGGTCAGTCCACGAACATCGCGATGATGTCGTCCCGCTCCGCCTGGGTGTCCGCCTTCGACAGCAGGTGCCGACGCCACTTGTCCGCGGACCACCGATCGCGATCGGCGAAGGGGAAGATGCGGTTGATGAGGCGACTCATGATGCTGCTCCTTGTATGGGGACCTTTTGTTCCCGCATACAACATATCTCCCCGAATCCGGCCCCTGTCAGCGGGAGGTCCCGCGGGTGAAGCAGGTCACACCGGTCAGTCGCCGAGGATGGTCTTGTTCCGGCCCGACGCGTAGAGGCCGACGATCATCGCCACGAAGGTCACCAGATACACCTGGCCGATCACCATCTCGCTGGTGGCGAGCAGTCGGCCCACATTGGTGGCGGCCGTCAGATCGCCGTAGCCCGTGGTCGTCACTGTGGTGAGGCTGAAGTACATGAAGGAGGTCGTGGGCTGCAGGGTTCCGAAGAACTGCACACCCTCGTATTGACCGGACGCCAGGAAGAGGAAGAAGTACGTCACGCCGATGAGGAGGTAGGCAGACACGGCACCCAGCAGCGTCGCCCGCGTCACTACCCGGTGCTCGATCAGGCGGCGGACAATGACGATCGGGGCAACGGCTGCGAAGAACACGATCAGGAGCGGCGCGGGGGCGGGCTTGTACGCCGTGTCGATGATGGCTGAGGCCGCCGTCATCACCACCAGCGCCGCGATCCCGATTGCGACGATGACGTCGGCGATCCGCTGCCACCGCCGAGCCAGGCCGGACGCGCGGAATGCCAGCAGCAAGGTCACCGCGACCAACGACGACGCGGCAACGGACCCGATGCGGGCCTTCAGTTGCATATCCGCCTCGTTGATGTCGACGAGCGAGAGGATCACGACCGTGAGCACGACCAGCACGAGCAGCAGGCCGAAGCGGTCGAGGTAGCGCGACCCTTGGTCGTCGAAGATCACCGGCTTGCGGCGAAGGGCCGCCAAGCGTCGAGGGTTTGGCTCGACGACCTGGTCCATGCGGCAATCCTAGGACGAGGGCAGGCGCAGGGTAGTGAACCCGCCGTCCACGCGCACCGTCGCGCCGGTGGTGGACGCCGCGAGTGGTGACGCAACGGACACGATGGCGTGAGCGACCTCGTCGGCTGTGACGAGTCGACCGATCGGCTGACGCGCGCGCAGCGCCGCTGCCATCGCCTCCGGCTCGTCGGTGCCCGCGAGCAGGCGCGCCACCCACGGTGTGTCGGCCGTTCCGGGCGCAACGGCGTTCACTCGAATGCCCTCACCCACGTGGTCGGCCGCCATCGCCAAAGTGAGCGCAGCGACCGCGCCCTTGCTGGCGCTGTAGAGCGCTCGGTTGGGCACGCCAATGAAGGCCACCGCTGAGCAGGTATTGACGACAACCGCGTGCTGCGATTCGCGCAGATGCGGCAGCGCGGCCCGGGTGACCCGGGCGATGCCGATCACGTTGACGTCGAGGACTCGCCGCCACTCATCGTCGGGGTTCGCGCTTACGTCCCCCGATGCGCCGATCCCGGCGTTGTTGACGACGATGTCGATCCCACCGAGTCGCTCCACGACCGTGGCAATCGCCGCATCGACACTCTGCGCATCAGTGACATCGCACTCGACAGCCAGAACCGTGTCGGGCACTCGGTCAACCACCATGTCGAGCGAGGCGACCGACGCACCACGCGCGTGCAGCATTACCACCGTGGCCGCGCCGATGCCGCTCGCTCCGCCGGTGACGATCGCCACGAGCCCCTCGAACTCGGTCATGTCATGTTCCCTTCGGTCAGGAGCGCGGATCGACAAGGACCTTCGGGCCCTGCCCGGCCCCTGCCGGCCGCTCGCCGGAGAGCACGGCGCCGACTGCCCCCAGCGGCACCGTCGCGGCGACGAGGAGGCTGGGGTCGACAGCCCCGCTGGCGAAGGTCGCGATCGTCTCGGCCATCGCAGGCGATGCGCTGAGCACACCCACCGCGGTGACGTCCTTGAAGGCGAGGAACCGGGAGTCAATCAGACTCGGCACCGCGGCGAGGCCGATGTACACCACGCGCTTGCCAGGCTCGACGAGCTCGACCGCTCGAGCCGGCATGGTCGGCCCGTTGGACGCGTCGATCACGGCGTCGAACCGCAGCGACGGCAGGTCATCCTCTGTCCACACGCCGTCGAACCCGAAGGTCCGTGCGAATTCGCGCGACCTGGCCGATCGGCCCATCAGGTGCACCTCGGCGCCCTTCGCCTGCGCGAACATTGCGGCGAGCAGGCCGATGGTTCCCGGACCAAGGATGAGCACTCGGTCACCAGCACTAAGGTTCGCTCCCTGCACTGCGCGGAAGGCGTTGCCCCCGGGCTCGACCATCGCACCCTGTTCGTCGCTGACGGAGTCGGGCAGCGGGTGGAGCGCTCGTACGGGCATGAGCAACTGCTCTGCGAGAGCGCCCGCCCAGCCCCGACGCACGCCCACCTCGTGCCGGTGCTCGCACACGTGCTGGTAGCCCGAGCTGCACCGGTGGCACTCTGCGCAGCCGAGCATCGTGTCTCCTGTGACACGCTGGTCTACCCATGAAGGGTCGACACCCTCGCCGACGCTGCTTACGACACCCATCCACTCGTGGCCCAGGCGCATAGGGAACCACGCGTTCCCGTCATGAAGGAAGGGCATATGGCCCGTGAAGAACTCCACGTCGGTTCCGCACACGCCTGCGCGCTGCACGTCGATCACCACATGCCCAGGGCCTGCGGTCGGGGCCTCGACCTCCTGGACTTCCGCAGCGTTGGGACCCGTGACCACGAAGGCGCGGATCGTCCCGCTCACCGAGGTGCCGCCACGTTCTGCCTCTGGACGCCGAGACCGTCGATGCCCAGTTCCATAACGTCCCCGGCCTGGAGCCACACCGGCGGCTTGTGGCCCATGCCCACGCCGGGCGGTGTTCCGGTGTTGATGAGGTCGCCGGGCTCCATCACGAGGAACTGGCTGAGGTAGTGGACGATGAAGTAGGGATCGAAGATCATCGTCGATGTCGTTCCCGTCTGGCGCCGCACGCCACTGACGTCGAGGAACATGTCGAGAGCGAGCACGTCGTCTATCTCGTCCGGCGTGACGAGCCACGGGCCGGCGGGGTTGAACGTCTCTGCTGACTTGCCCTTCGACCACTGGCCGTTGTGGTCCATCTGGAAGGCGCGCTCGCTGACGTCGTTGACGACGCAGTAGCCGGCGATGGCGTCCTTGGCCTCCTCGGGCGAGTCGAGGTAGCTGCATCGCTTGCCGATCACCACGCCGAGCTCGACCTCCCAGTCGGGCTTCGTGGAACCGCGCGGGATGCGCACGTCGTCGTTCGGGCCGATGAGGGTGTTCGGCGACTTGGTGAACAAGATGGGCTCGGACGGGACCGGCTGGCCCGTCTCGGCCGCGTGGTCGCTGTAGTTCAGGCCGATGCAGAGGATCTGGTGCGGTCGGACGATTGGGGCACCGATGCGCTCGCCTGCGAAGCGCGACACCTGGCCCGCCGCAGCGCGCTCCTGGACCACCGGCGCAATGCGGGCCAGGCCACCGGAGCCGAAGAACGACTCATTGAAGTCGGGCACCACATCGGTGAGGTCCACGTAGGTCTCGTCGTCGACTCGAGCCACTGGCCGCTCCGAACCGAACTCGCCGATGCGCATCAAGTACACGGTGCTCCTCCAGAGTCGTGGCTGCTCACCCGATCGTTCCGTATGGCGGTTCCCAGTACGCGACCGGTGCACCCGCGACTCCGACGTCTGCCAGGAACACCCGGCCGGAGAGCGGGAACTGCGCCAACTCCTCGGCGGAGAGCTTCTGCGTGGCGGTCGTGATGACGAGCGTCCGAAGGTTCGGACCGGCGAACGCGGCGCAGGTCACGTTGGGCACCGGCACCTCCACCACCCCGGCCAGCCGCCCCTCCGGGGAGAACCGCCGCACCTGACCACCGCCGTAGATCGCGACCCAGAGGTGATCCTCCTCGTCGATGCACATCCCGTCCGGGTAGCCGTCAGTCAGAGTCACGAAGGCTCGTCGTGCTCCCACCACCCCGGTGTCCATGTCGTAGTCGCGGACCCAGATCGTGCGGCGGTAGGTGTCGACCGTGTAGAGAAGTCGGCCGTCGGCAGGCCAGCCCAGTCCGTTCGAGAGCGTGAGGTCGTCGTCGATGACGGTGATGCCGCCGTTCGGCTCGAGGCGGACGAGCACCTCACGCCCGGGCTCGTCCATCAGGAGCGAGCCGACGAGGAGTCGGCCGACAGGATCAGGCTTGCCGTCATTCAGTCGCCGGCCCGCGCCGGCTGGCAGGAGCCGCGGCCCTTCGGAGCGTTGACCGTTGACGTCGACGAAGACCAGGCCCTCCTGCGCCGCGACCACCAACCGGCCGTCGATCGCGGGGGCGACGGCGCCGACGGTTCCGGGGAACTGGAGTTGCTCGACGATGTCGATCCGGTCGGCTCCGAGTGTGCCAATCAGGACGAGCCCTGAACGGATGTCCACCCAGAGCAGGCGCTGACGTGCCGCGTCCCACACCGGCCCCTCGCCGAGAACGAAGGCTTCATCCGTCGCCGGGCGGGCGACCCACATAGACTCCATGGCGTTCGCATAGTAGACCGAATCCAGAATCGGAACGGCGATGAGCAGCGAGCTTCGCACGGCCCAGTGGTATGGCGGCGACGACCGCAATTCCTACATCCACCGCGCCTGGATGCGACGCGGCTTGCCGGCCGACGCGTTCAGCGGCCGGCCGCACATCGCGATCGCGAACACCGCCTCCGACCTGACTCCGTGCAATGCGCACCTCAACGAGGTAGCGGCCTCGGTGCGCGACGGGATCTACGAGGCTGGCGGCATCCCGCTCAATCTCCCCGTCGTATCGCTGGGCGAGACCCAAGTGCGACCCACCGCGATGCTGTGGCGCAACATGGCGGCGATGGCCACGGAGGAGATGCTCCGCGCGAACCCCATCGACGCCGTCGTCCTGCTGGGCGGCTGCGACAAGACCATCCCCTCACTTCTCATGGCCGCTGCATCGGTGGACCTACCGGCCGTCGTCGTACCGGGCGGGCCGATGCTCACCGGGACCTTCCGAGGCAACGCGCTCGGTTGCGGCACCGATGTTTGGCGGCTCAGTGAGGAGGTCCGCGGCGGCACTCTCTCGCATGAGGATTTCATCCGGTCCGAGTCGTCCATGATCCGCAGCCGCGGGCATTGCAACACGATGGGCACGGCATCGACGATGGGCCTGCTCGCCGAGGCCCTCGGGACCGTCCTACCGGGTCTGGCCGGTACCCCGGCGCCGGACAGCAGGCTGCTCGAGGGTGCGCACGCCACCGGTCGACTCGCAGTCGAACTAGTGGCGGCGGACCGACGACCGAGCACGTTCCTCACCAAGGGCTCGTTCCACAACGCGATCGTGGCGCTGGCGGCGATCGGCGGATCGACGAACGCGGTCGTCCATCTGCTCGCCATCGCCGGACGACTTGGCATCGAGCTCGACGCCGACGACTTCGACCGCATCGGCGCTCAGGTGCCGCTACTGGTGAACCTGCAGCCCGCTGGCACCTACCTGATGGACGATCTCTTCCGCGCCGGTGGCCTGCTCGCCGTCCTGCGCGAGGTGCGCGACCTGCTCGACCCCACGGCGCTGACGGTCACGGGCCGACCGCTCGTGGACTACCTGGACGATGCACAGGTCTGGGACGTCGACGTGATCCGCCCGCGTGACGAGCCGCTCATGGCCGACGCAGGAATCGCGGTGCTGCGCGGCAACCTCGCACCGGGGGGCGCGCTCATCAAGCCGGCGGCCGCGTCACCGCGTCTGCTGCAGCACCGCGGCCGCGCCGTCGTGTTCGACTCGATCGAGGACTTCCACGCGCGGATCGACGACCCGGATCTCGACGTGGACGCGGACAGCGTGCTGGTCCTTCGGGGCTGCGGGCCTCGGGGCTACCCAGGCATGCCCGAGGTCTCGAACATGCCTCTGCCGCGCAAGATCCTCGAGCAGGGCGTGCGCGACATGGTGCGCGTGTGCGATGGACGCATGAGTGGCACCGCCTACGGCACCGTCGTGTTGCACGTCGTACCCGAGGCAGCGGCCGGCGGACCGCTCGGACTGGTGGAGAATGGCGACGTCATCGTCCTCGACGTGCCAGCCCGGACCCTCACGCTCGCGGTGCCCGACGACGTGCTTGCCAAGCGAACGCCGCCTGCGGCGATGGTCGACGCCTTCGCGCATCCGGCCCGCGGATGGGAACGGCTCTACGTCGATCACGTCATGCAGGCGGACACCGGAGCCGACCTGGACTTCCTGCTCGGGTCGAGCGGGTCGGCTGTCAGGCGCGAGTCGCACTGATGGTCAGATGTTCGCGCTCACGTCCAGCAGGAAGGCCTCGGCCAGCTCGTTCTCGGCATAAGTGACGACGGGGTACTGCACCATTCCGGAACTGCCGTCGGGATGCACTGCACGGAACGTCAGTTCGCCGCCCGCGAGGGTCTTGGCGTCGGTCCAGCCGTTCTGGACGAGGATGCGCTGCGCCAAATAGGAGCGGAAGCCTGAGCGGCAGTAGGTGAACACCGGCACACCGCGCGGCACCTCGTCGATGCGCGCGCGCAGATCCTTGTGCGGGATGTGGAGCGACCCGGGGATCGACCACGTGTCGTGCTCCTTGCTGCTGCGGACGTCGAGCAGGACGGCGTTCGGCGGCAGATCCGGCCACTCCTCGGCGTACCACAGGGCGACGTCGCCGCGGAGCAGGTTGCCGCCCACGAAGCCTGCCATGTTCACCGGGTCCTTGGCCGAGCCGTAGGGCGGCGCGTAGGCCAGTTCGAGGCTCTCCAGATCCTCGATCGTCATACCGGCGCGGATGGCGACGGCCAGCACGTCAATGCGCTTGTCGACGCCGTCGACCCCGACCGCCTGCGCTCCAAGCAACAGCCCGTCGGTCGGGTCGAACATCACCTTGAGGTGCATGGCGTGCGTGCCGGGGTAGTAGGAAGCGTGCCCGTTCGGATGGACATGGACCTTCGCGTACGGCCGGCCGATCCGCTGCAGAGTGCGCTCGCTCGCGCCGGTCATGGCCGCAGTCAGGTCGAAGACCTTGACGATGCCGGTGCCCTGGGTGGACGAGTAGGACGAGCGCCGACCGGCGATGGCGTCTGCCGCGATGCGGCCCTGACGATTGGCCGGCCCGGCCAACGGGATGACGACCGGCTCGCCCGTCACGGTGTCCGTCACCTGGACCGAGTCGCCGACGGCGAAGATGTCGGGGTCGGACGTGAGCATGTGCGGGTCGACGACGACCGCGCCTCGCTCCGACAGCTCGAGCCCGCAGGCCCGCGCCAATGAGCTCTCCGGCCGAACACCCACGGCCAGGATCACGAGGTCAGCGGTGAGGCGCTCGTCATCGAGGGTCACCACGACCCGACCGTTCTCGTCAGCGAAGCCCTGCGCGCGGCCGGACAGGATCAGGCGCACGCCGTGGCTGACGAGGTGGTCTTCGACGTGCCGCGCCATCTCTCGGTCGAGGACGGTCATGACCTGGTCGACGGCCTCGACAAGCGTCACCTCGATGCCGCGGTGCCGCAGCGCCTCGACCATCTCGATGCCGATGTAGCCCCCGCCGACAACCACCGCCGATTCGACGCCGTCGTTGAGCACGTCGATGATCGCGTCCATGTCGGGGATATTGCGCAGGGTCATGATCCGCGGGTGCTCGATCCCCGGCAGCGGGGGACGGATCGGCGTCGCGCCGGTGGCGAGGACGAGCTTGTCGTACGGCTCGTCGTACTCCCTGCCGCTCTTGCGCTCGCGCACGTGCACCACGTGCCCCTCGCGGTCGACGCCGAGTACCTCGTGACCGGTGTGCACATCGAGCGCGAGTGACTCGCGAAGGCTCTTGGGCGTCTGAAGGAGCAGCGCCTGACGCTCCTCGATGTCCCCGCCGATGTGGTACGGCAGCCCGCAGTTGGCGAAGGACACGTAGTCGTCCCGCTCGAGGACGACGATCTCGGCCTGCTCGTCGAGTCGACGCAGACGTGCTGCAGCGGACATCCCGCCGGCGACTCCGCCGACGACGACAACCTTCATGGGAACTCCCGGTCTAGCGACGGCGGATCAACGGCACGTGCAGCGGTTCTCCGGCGGGACGTTGGCCATGATCTGGCCGACATGCTGGCCACAGCCAGAGTAGGTGACCTTGCGACAGGTGCCGCAGATGGCGGGGCTGCACATGGGGATCCTCCAGGAGGTTCGGATCACACCATCATACCCCTAGGGGTATCAGAAGAAGATTCGGGGCAATGCCCATGTCAGGAGAACTAGAGCCACTTGCCGTACAGCAGGTCCTCGGGCTGCGCGATCGGCGCCGCCACCGGCACGCCCTTGAACTGCCCCATGATCCCCTTCGCCCACAACGCGGCCTTGGGCATCAGCTCACGATCGGCTGTCTGCATCCGGTCGCGTACCAGCACCACGCCGAGGTCGGCTCCCGGATAGCGGTACTCGTCGACGCCGTAGACCCGGAGGTAGAAGGCCTCGTCCGACCCGGTGACGTTGTGCCAGTCGGTCTCCATGCGCACGAACGCGACGTTGCCGTCGTCGTCCATGCGCCACAGGCCGCTCGCCGGCGCCTCCGTGATGACCTCGACCTCGTCAGTGGTCTGCTTCAGGACGAGCTGACTCCAGCGATCGAAGTCCCGCCAGCGTGCCTGCACAGCGTCAAGGTCGCACTCCCAGTCCACGTCCATGAACTCGAGCAGGTGGAACAAGAACAGCGGCACGCCGCCGTAGCGGGAGGTGATGAGGTTCGTCAGCGGCGAGGCGCCCGAGATCCGGGGGTTGATCTCGCCCAGGTAGACCATGTCGTCGTCCAGGTCGATCAGGTAGTCCATGCAGAAGACGCCGCGGTAGCCCTCCTGGTAGAGCCGATCACCGAGCTTCCGGGCCATCTCGCGGATGGGCTGCTGGCGGTCGGACAGCGAGATCGGCGCGCAGTCATTGCCGCACCAGCCGCCCTGGTAGGGCGTGAGCTCCTCGAACCCGGTGAGGTCGACCTGAATGGGGCCCACCAGGGTGCCGTGCCGAGTGGCGCAGGCCTCGATGGTGCCCGGCAGGTGCCGAATGTTCTTCATGACCTTCAGGTCCTCGCCGACCAGGTTCTCCGCGTTCTCGTCCCAGTCCGCCTCGCTGGCGATGAAGAAGGTCGTGCGGCCGGAGTCGCCGTAGGGCAGCTGCACGACCAGACGGGTACCGAGGCCCGCCTCACTGGCACGCTCGAGCAGTTGGGCGTAGCTGTCCGCATGTGTCAATACGTTCGGCGCGCTCGGCACTCCAGCCTCGTTGCCCAACCGCGTCGTCTCGATCTTGGAGTCAATGCGCTCGCGCAGTTCGCGCGGCGGCAGAGCGATCGTCAGGCCGAGGTCCTTCGCCAGCCGCTCTGTCTCCTCGTCGAACATCACGAACAGGACGTACGACGGACCGTCGACGTTCGCCATGCCCGGCGCCGTCGCGTCCCCCTGGCGAAGGCGGTCGACGACCTCCTTGTGGCCGAGCAGGTACGTGTTGACCGATTCGAAGGTGTCGAACTCTCGTGGACCCGCGTGCGTCGGCACGAACACGTGGTCGTGCGCGCCGTCGAAGGAGTCGAAGTAGCAGATGTAGCGGAGCGTGCCGACCCAGTCGTCGAGGCCGAGGATGTTGTAGGCCGTCGGGGACACGAAGTAGATGGGCGCCTTGCTCTCGCGGAAGAAGCGATAGATCTCCGACAGGCCCCTGAGGACCGGCCGCTGTGGATTCTGGGTCATCGTCTCTGCCCCCTGCTCGGCTTCGAGCGTGCTCGTCGTCTCATCGGCACTCGCGATTTGCGCGACTGATGCGGCAGGGGCTCCGATCAGCCTCTCCCACAACTGCCGCAGCCAGGCGAACACGTGCAAACTGTAGGCGTTCTGCTTCGGCCGGTGTTCGTTATCTGACGAGAGGGATCCGGCCGAGGTGGGGAGTGACACCCGCCAAGGGCACCGCCTCGGGCATGAGGGCCAGCACCTGCCGCGGCCGGAAGCCCTGGTCGTCGGCGTGCACGCTCATGAACCACTGGTCATCGGGCCACAGCAAGGTGAGCCCACCGGTGCCGGGTGAGTAGGCGGCCGTGTAGACCGTGCCCCACGTGCTGGCCGCCAGCGACCGGTAGATCGGCGGGCGCAGGAAGGCCCCCACCAGGTCGTCGGGCTCGATGAGCGGGAAGTTCACGAGGGCCAAAAGGTGCTCCTCGCGTTCGACCGTGTTGCAGTACTCCGCATGCAGCGGCCACTCGGTGGCGCCCTGCCGATTCGCGCAGCTGAGGTCGGCGGTCACCTCGGCGGGTCGGTCGGGCGCGACCCGGACGATCCGGTGGGCTCCCAGCGCATCCAGGATGGCCACGTTGTACGACATCTGGAGCGGCAGGCCAATGAGCCGCTCGACCGCCTCTTCCGTCGTCGTCGCGAGTTGCAGCAGGTAGCGAACCACCAGGCCGATGCCGAAGCCCTTCCCCACATCGCGGCGCCCGCCGAACGAGATCGCGATCGCAAGGCCGGCGTCGTTGATGCCGTCCATCAGGCCCCACCCGCAATCGCTCATCCCGAAGACGGAGCGACCGGACCAGTGCGTGCGCAGTGCGAGTGCATCGCACAGGCTCGGGGGGTAGTCGTAGTTGCGGATCAGCGCCGGGTGCGGGCCGGCGATCATCGCGATCGAGCAGGCGGCCACCAGCGGCGGTGGGCACCAGTGACTCAGGAACCGCGCCTCGAGGTCACCACCCCCCACCGCCTTGACGAAGCCGTCGTAGTCGTCGAGGAGTTCGGGCATCCATCGCGCCACCGCTGCCCGCGACTCGGTGTATGAAGGCCGCTGTTCGTCCCCCTCATGCAGGAACCAGCGGCGGTACGACGGCCAGGCTCGGGCGAACTCCGCGGCAGCAGTCGGTCCCGGAGCCGAGCCCGCATCCACGCATCGGAACGGGAGTTCCAGATCGGCGACGTGCACCGGGAACGGCTCGCCGCTCACTTCGTCACCTCGCCTCGCGAATCCGGGGGAACAGTCGTCTTGAGCAGTAGGCACGACGATCGAATCGCCACCCCTCCTGCAGGGTACGACACAGGCAGCCCGCCTCGTCGCTCCTCTAGGATCGCACGGTGCGCCTTGAGGAATACGGCAACTACGACGCCATCGGCCTGTCGGAACTCGTGGCAGCCGGCGAGGTGACGCCGACCGAACTCCAGGAGTGCGCGCTCGCCGCCCACGAGCAGATGCACCCCCTCATCAATGCCGTCGTCGAGGCCCGGCTCCCCAATGCGGCGCAAGGCCCGGCCGCGGGACCCCTGGCGGGCGTTCCCACCATGGTCAAGGACCTCTTCCACGGTCAGGCAGGGCTGGACTGCGGCAACGGCAGCCGGCTGTCGGAGGGCTGGCAGGTCGCCCACGCCACGCGGATCTTCGCCCGTGCCGAGGCCGCCGGGCTGACCAGCATCGGCCGCACCACGACGTCCGAGTTCGGGATCATGGGCACGACCGAGACCATCGCGCAGGGCATCACGCGATCGCCGTGGAGCACTGCACACATGGCCGGCGGGTCGAGCGGCGGCGCGGGCGCGGTTGTCGGCGCCGGCGTCGTGCCGGTTGCCCTCGCCAGCGACGGCGGCGGGTCTATCCGCATTCCGGCATCTGCATGCGGTGTCGTCGGGCTCAAGCCCAGCCGCGGACGTGTCCCGTGGGGCCTGCACCTGAAGGAGCCGTTGATGGGCTGGGCGGTGCAATTCGCGACGACGCGGACGGTGCGCGACGCGGCTGTGCTGCTCGACGTCCTCGGCGGCCCGGCACCCCGCGACGCTGAGGGAGTGCCGCGTCCCGATGTCCCGTTCGCCGAGGCGTACCAGCGGCCGCCCCAGGGCCTGCGCATCGCGTGGTGGTCTCATCCTTGGTCAGGGCACGATCCCGATCCAGTCGTGACGGAGGCTACCGCGGCGACTGCGGCTGTCCTGGAACTGTTGGGGCATCACGTCGAGGCCGCGACACCGACTTTCTCCTGGGAGCAGTACCTCCATGCCATGACCGACGTGTGGGCATCCACCAATGCTCACACCATCGACGGATTCGCTGCCTTCCTCGGTAGGGAGGTCAACGAGGCCACGGTCGAGGGCTCCACCCTCGCGATGGTCGAGTACGGACGCGCGGTCACCGCGCAGCAGTTGCTGACCGCGATGGACGTCGAGACCGAACTGACCTACCTGATGGCCGAGTTCTTCTCCCGCTACGACATCCTGCTCACGCCGACGCTCGGGGCTCAACTGCCGCCCGTCGGCGACTACGACCCCGCTGCGGCAACGTCACCGCTAGAGACCTTCGCCACGTGGTCCCGCTGGGAGTCGTTCCTCCCGGTGTTCAACACGACCGGGCAGCCGGCGATCAGCCTGCCGCTGCACCAGTCGCCCGACGGACTGCCGATCGGCATGCAGTTGGTGGCCGCTGCCGGCCAGGAGGCCCTGCTCCTCAGCCTGTCGGCAAGTCTGGAAGAGGCCTTGCCGTGGGCCCACCGCCGACCCCCGGCCTACGTCCACTAGATCGGATAGGCCGCTCGGACGGCCGCCAGGTACGCCTCGCGCGCCTCGCTCACCGCGATCTCGTGACCGCTCAGGCGGGACTCGATTGTCGCGAGCGCCATGCTGAGGTCCTCGTCACCGAACACCGCGTCGATCCAACGCGACAGGTCCTTGCCCTTCGCATGGTGCTCGAGCACTCCATCGGCGCAGTCACGCAGCACCTTCTGCAGTTCGGTCACATTCGAAGCCACGGCCACCGGCCGATCGTGGCGATCCCGGAAGTGGAAGCACCGCTCGGGCGGCAGGCTCACCTGCAGGTACTTGCGCAGATGGCGTCGATGCTCGGTCACGCGCGAACCGACCCGGAACGTCCGGGGTGTGCCTAGATGCGGACGCACGGCGAGGAAGCCGCTGCCAGGGCCCACGGCGCTCAGGTGCTGGCTGATCCGCTCCGGGGTCTCTCCGCAGACCCCCGCCAGCAGGTCGATGACGTGCCGATTCAACGCACCGCCCTGCCCGAGGGCGATGACCGCATCCGTCCGCTCGAGCTGCTCCGGCTCGATCAGGTCGGGACGGTAGGTGACCAGGCACGAACCCCACCGACCCTCGCCGCCGTCACCTATCCCACCCGATTCCGGGTGCATCCCCGTAGCCGACTCGTGCGCCTCGTCGGAGATCACCCAGTGCGGAAGGCCGGTCGCCTCACGGGTCTTCTCCACCTCGACAGTCAGCTTCTCGAGGTACGCGTGCCTACGCTCGGCCGGCACGAGGGAGAGGTCGAGCACCACCGAGGTGAACCGCTGCGAGAAGTAGCCCGCCACCTGCGCAGGTGAAGGAAGGCCGTCCTGCGCATCAATGACAACGACGCCGCGCAGCCGACCAAGCCCTTGATGGTCACCTTCCGGGTCGACCATCAGCACGCAGTAGCCGTGTGCGATCAGTCGCTCCGCGAAGAGTCCCGCCACGTAGCTCTTGCCCGATCCTGAACTGCCACACACAAGCACGTTGACCTGCGAGCTAGGCACGGAGACGGCCGCTCCAGTGAGCGTGGCACCCAGTTGCACCTGCCACCGCGGTGAGTAGATAGCCGGGGCATCAGGACGCCCGATGCGGTCGAGCAACTCCATGATGCCGCGGCCGTTCGGCTCCTCGAGGATGGTGTCCGCCGTCGCCCTCAGTCCGACTACGGCGTTCGAGACTGCAACACCAAGCTCGCACACGTCCAGCAGCGCATGGTCATTCTCAGCATCGCCGACGCCGACGGCGGAGTGGCGAGAGATGCCTACGTCGCCAAGGGCATCGAACAGGCCCGTTCCCTTGGTGACCCCAGAGGGAAGCACCATCAACTCACTGCGGTTGAAAACCAGCTGACAGTCGAGTTCGAGCCGATGGATCTCCTCCATGACCGCCACCCGGTCATCGGCACTGCCGGCCAGGAGCACGTCGCCCTTGCGCATGGCCACGTCGCGCTCGAGAAGTGCCTTGAGCAAGGACTCATCGACCGGGGTCGCGAGTCGCCGCGTCCCGGATTTCCCGGACAGGACGCAGCCGTTCTCGGCGACGATCAGGTCGACCCAGTCATCGACGTCCGGGAAGGAGGCGCGTAGTTCGGGCAGGATCCGACCGGTCACCAGGAGCACGGTCAGCCCCGACGTGCGCGCACTGCCCAGCGCCTGCAAGACGACGTCGTCGGGCCGCTGACCGTCATGCGTCAGCGTTCCGTCGTAGTCCAGGGCCACGACCCGCAGATAGCCCACCATGGAATCTCCTCGCGCACTATCAGGTGTACCACCGTGCCGTGACGAAAGCACCATCCAATGAGGACAGGCTGCGATTGCTTCCGTCGGCGCGATGCCGTAGAACAAAAGGATGCGGGGAAGAGGGGCCAGTACGCCCGAGGCCGTCGTTGAGGCGACCGACCGCGGCGATGCTGGCAAAGTCGCCCCTCTGAGCCGTCAGGAGCCCGAGGATCTCTTCCGCCTGGTGATGACCAATGCACCCGTCGGAATGGCCCTCGTGGCCAACGACCGGACGTTCATCTCAGTGAATCCCGCGATGTGCCAGATGCTCGATCGGGACGAGGAAACCCTCCTCACGATGACGTGGGCCGACCTCACGCATCCGGACGACCTCGAGCTGGGCCTGGAACTGACCCAGGCGTTGCAGGCGGGCGCCCGCGAGAGCTTCCGTCAGCGCAAGCGCTACCTGCGCCGGGACGGATCGATCCTGTGGGGCGACCTGTCGGTGTCCTGCGTTCGCCATGCGGACCGAACCGTCGCGTACTCCATCTCCCAGATCGTCGACGTGACCGCCCAGGTAGCCGCCCACGACGAGCTGTTGGAGAGCGAGGCACGGTTCCGGCTGCTCGCCGAGAACGCCTCGGACGTCGTCTTCCGATCGTCGAACGAAGCGGCCATCGAGTGGATTGCCCCGACGGTGACCCACGTGCTCGGGTGGCTGCCCGAGGAACTGGTGGGCCACAGCCTCGATGAACTCCTGCATCCGGAGGACGTCGAACGGGTGCGCTTGGCCCATGCCGAACCGGACCGGCAGCAGACCGTCTACTACGAGGCACGGCTCCCCACCGTGACGGGCGCATGGCACTGGATGGCCGTCTCCGCACGCCCCCTCCTGAACGACTCCGGGGTCGTGATCGGCCGGATCGGCGCAATGCGCGACGCAGGAGAGGCCGTGGCCGCTCGACAGGCGCTCGAGATGTCGGAGCGGCACTACCGCATGCTCGCCGAGAACGCGTCCGACGTCGTGTACGAACGTGACCTGCTCGGAACGGTGGTCTGGGTCTCCCCGTCGGTCGAGGCGGAACTCGGCTGGCGGCCCGACGAGATCGTCGGCCAGCGGATCACCGATTTCGTCCACCCGGATGACATCGTCGAGATTCTGAAGTCCCGGGCACGGCTCCTGGCAGGTGAGGTCGACACCAAGATCGCCATCCGGTTCCGCGCGAGCACCGGCTCCTACATCCACATGTCGACCGTGAGCCATCCCGTCAGGGACGCCTTCGGCTCCATCACCGGTGGGGTCGTCGGCCTTCGCGACATCGACGACCTGATGCAGGTGCAGGACGAGCTGACGGCCGCGCTCGCCACCGCCGCGCGTCGCGGAGAGCACCTGCAGGCCATCCTGGACGCCCAACTGGACCCCAACGTCGCCTTGGCGCCTCTCACCGATGACGGCGGCGCCATCGTCGACCTCCGCTTCATCGACGCGAACGCTCCTGCAGCGGAGTACCTCGGCCTGGAGCGCGAGCAACTCATCGGCAGCACCCTTCTGCAGGCGCGGCCCGCGATCAGCAACCACGAGTTGCTCGCCAAGTGCATCGAGGTGATCAGGACAGGTGAGACGCTGACGCTGACCGACTTCGTGTATGCGGTCGACGACACGAAAGGTGAGCGCCACTTCGACCTGCGCGCGGTTCGCCTGGGCGACGGTCTTACGGTCACCTGGCGTGACGTCACGGAGGGGAACCTCGCCGCCAAGGCTCTCGCGGAGTCCGAGGAGAGCCACCGCCTTCTCGCGGAGAACGCTGGCGACGTGATCGTCCGAAGTCGTGCCGGCCGCATGCTCTGGGTCTCACCGTCGATCACGACCGCCCTGGGCTGGGCACCGAGTGCCTGGATCGACCATGACTTCGGGACCTTCATCCACGCGGAGGACTCCGAACTCGTGACTTTGGCTCACACGGACGTGCGTGGCCTTGGGATGGAGGTCGAGCGCGTCCGCGTCCGCGCCGCGGACGCCCAGTACCACTGGATAGAGACGCACTCACACGCCTTCCTCGATGCTTCCGGCAGGGAGGACGGCACCCTGACGACGTTCCGTGTCATCGATGAGGAGGTCGCGGCACAGGACGCACTCGACTACCAGGCCCGCCACGACGAGCTCACCGGCCTGCTGAACCGCAAGGAGGTGCTCGGCCACGTCGCCGACACGATCATCGAGCCACGTCGCACGGGCGACGCGACAGCGGTCCTCTTCTGTGACATCGATCGCTTCAAGAACGTGAATGACACCTACGGCCACCGGGTCGGCGACCTCGTCCTTCAGGAGATCAGCGCACGCATCCGCGGATGCGTGCGTGCGGAGGACACCGTCGCGCGCTTCGGAGGCGACGAACTGCTGGTGGTCCTGCGGCGGGTCCACGATCTCGTCGACGCCACCCACGTGGCCGAGGCGGTGCGCGCCGCTGTCGCGGAGCCGATCGCCATCGATGACGGGCACGTGACGGCCACGATGAGCATCGGCGTCACGATCGCGGTGCCGGGCGATACCGTCGACGGCATCGTGGCTCGTGCTGACGACGCGATGTACACGGCGAAGATCAAGGGCCGCAACCAGGTGGTGCCGATCACGTCCTGACAAACCGCGACCGTCCGCGCCGCACTGTCGCTATGAAGTTGCCCGCCCGACGATCCTCAATCCGCGCTGCTTGTGCAGCAGTGGCCTGGCGTGCAGCGCCAAGCGAGTCTGCTTGTCGAAGACGTCGGCGGCAGCACGGTGAATCAGTAGGACGTCGTTCGCGGCGAAGTAGTCACGCATGAACTGCTGGTAGCCGGCGGAGGTGAGGCGTCGCTTCGGCGAACTCAGGTGGTCCGGGTTCGCGCCATCCTTGAAGGAGTAGACCATCCCGTCGAAGTCCACGACCGTCGGGCAGCCGCGTTCGATGTTCCGCGAGAGAACGTTGGCGGCTATCAGGACACCGGCACTGTCCGACCCGACGCACGTCGCCCCATCCGTCGCCTTCGCCAAAGCCAGTAAGTGCGGCTTCAGGTCAGCCGGCTCACGGACGGCGTGATACGCCGAGAACATCGCGACCGACACAACCCCGGTCACAAGCAGCACACGACCCGCCGGTCCCGCTCCGGCACGCCCCGACACACTGGCCCACAGGGCTCCTGTCGCGGTTCCGCAGACGAGGGCCAGGGCTGGCCCGATGAAGGAGGAGTAGCCCTCGAAGTAGACCGGGACCGCGATCAGCACGGCCATCTGCACAAAGAGCAGGGCGACCCACAGCCGGGCGCGCGTGACCCTTACCCAGGCGATGCCCATGGCCAGGACCACAACAGCAAGCGCGAGGATTCCGACGGTCAGCGCGAACCAGGAGACCTCCGCGAACCTCGCGACGTTGAGTCCGAACATGGCCGCCAGGCGGTCGTGCTCAGGAGCACCGCCCCTGCCCCGGCCTAGTTGTGCCCGGATCACGTCGTCGAACATCGCTTCGGGTGCCTGGAGAAGGAACGGCAGGACCACGACGGTGCACGCCACGCCTGCCGCAACGACAACAAGTGCGACAGCTCGCCACGCCCGCAAGATCAGCAACCAGCCGAGGATGACCGCCAGCGGCACCAGGCCCCACAGCTTCGTCGATGCGCCCAGTCCGAGGGCCGCACCACCGATGAGCAGGCGCGACGTGGACGCGTGCGCATCCGAGAGCGCCCACAAAGCGACGACGATCGCGAAGAGGATGAAGGCCTCGAGCATCGTGGTTCGCTCCACGTGCACGACCGGGGACCAGACGGCGTAGAGCACGCCCGCGACAACCCCGGCAAGGGCGCTCGCGCGTCGCGCGATGACGTAGATGAGGACGGCGTTCGCAGCGCCCAGGGCCATGATGGCCAACCGCGCCACCATCCAGCCTGTGGGCTCGGACGTCATCCTGCCGAGGAACGCAAAGGGGGCAAGGAAGACGACGGAGCCCGGCGGATGCACGAGCAGGAAGTCGCGGTACGGCATCAGTCCTGAGACGAAGCTCGTCGATGCTCCGAAGTACACGCCCTCGTCGTAGCCGAACACCGCGTAGAGGCCGCCGGAGTGCAGCGCGGACAGCAGTCGCACGACGAACGCTAGTAGACCGATCAGCAGCGGGACGGCCCACGGATGGTCGCTCAGCCGTGCCCGATCCGAAACCACCTACGCATCCTCGCAATGATGACCTGACGCCCAGATGAGGAGAGCTGCCCGCTCCGCCAGCGAGCGGGCAGCCCCCTTCGGCGGCCCGTCCGCGCTCGGGGGCGCACGAACGGGCCATGGTCGCGAGTGGTCAGCGGCCGGACAGAACGTTCATGGTGTTGATCGCTGCTGGACCGAGAATGATGACGAATAGGCCCGGCAGGAAACAGATCATGAGGGGCCCCAGGATCTTGACTGGGACCTTCTGCGCCTGTTCCCGCGCGCGCGAATGGCGGGCGGCCCGCATCTCTCGCGCCTGCTCCCGAAGGACGCTCGCCACGGGAATCCCCAGTTTGTCGACCTGAAGCATCGCTGAGACAAAGCGCTGAAGGTCCTGCTGCTTTGTCCGGTTGGCCATGGATTCGAAAGCAGCTGATCGCGACACGCCCAGTTGCATCTCCTGAAGGACCCGGCCGAACTCCTGAGCCACCGGCCCATGCTGGGATTCGGCAACCTTCGCCAGAGCTGCCTGCAGGCCGAGTCCGGACTCCACGCACAGGTTGAGGAGGTCGAGTGCGTCTGGCAACTCGAGCTTGATCTCCTCGGTTCGGTGCTCTCCTTGGTTGTAGAGCACCATGTCCGGCAGGAAGAAGCCAACGGCCGCGGCCAAGGGCACGAGCAGCCAAAGCCAGCCGCCGTACATCAGCGCCGCGATGAAGCCCAAGCACAGTCCCACGCCCAGGTAGATGATCTTCCGCCCGATCACCGTTTTCAAGGGTTCCGTCACCGGTCTTCCGGCCAGCGCGAGTTGATGCCGAAGTCGCTCGCGGCCGCGAGCGCTGATCAGCCGCGAGCCCAGGGCCTCCACGATGGCGTCGATCGCGGATGTCTCCGACCAGGTGCGGTGCCCGAGAACGTCGGTCTCCGCGTCCGGACCGCCAAGAACGACGGCAAGCGTGTGCCGCATGCTCGAACGTCGGCGCTGCTCGGCGAAGGCGAAGGCGCCGACAAGGACCGCGCCGAAAGCCAGGACGGCAGCCATAATCGGGACGAGGACACTGTTCATCACACTTTGATCCTCACTACAGAGCTCATCCAGATCCAGCCGATGCCGATGAGCAGCACGATCACGGCCAGCATCACCATTCCCAACGTCGTCGTCCACAGCACCGATACGTACTCGCGGCGGAAGAGAGTGAGGAAGGCCAGCAGTCCCAGCGGCAGCGCGATGAGAATGTACGCCGAGAGCCGGCCCTCGGCCGAGAGCATCGAGACTTCACGCCGTAAGGCGAAGCGCTCCTTCACCGTGTTGGCGGCGTTCTCGAGAATGTTGGAGAGATTGCCACCGACTTCGCGCTGGATCGAGAGAGCGATCACAGTCAGCCGAAGATCATCACTGTCCATTCGCTCTGCGCACTCCGTCAGGGCGGTGTCGATGTTCGCTCCAAGTTGGACCTCGCCCAAGGCTCTGCGCATCTGTCTGGCGACCTCGCCCTTTCCCTCTTGAGCCGTGGACTCCAGGGAGGTGGTGAAGGACAGGCCGGCCCGAAGGCCGCTCGCAATTAGCAGCAGGAAGTCGGGCAGGCCATCGGCGAAGGCCCGTCGGCGGCGCGCCGCACGCGACCTCAACCATGAGCGAGTCACGAACCAGCCGACCAGGACTCCGAGAACCAACGCTGCCAGCCACGAACCGAGAGCGAAAGCGAGCACGACGACGAGCGCAAATATCACACCCAGCCGGATCAGTAGCCACGCGCCAGGGGTCATCTCGACGCCGGCGGCGGCAAGGCTCGTTCGAGTCGCGCGATCGCCCTTCGTCCGAGCCAGAACACCATCCAGCGCCGCAACGACCGTCAGGAACAATCCTGGCTCCGGCCGCAATTCGGGGAGCGCGCCGACTCCAATCTGATAGTTCATCACTTGATTCAGCCGACTTCTGGCCCGTCGGCGCTGACGGCGCCAAAGGGTGCCTGCGGCGATCAGCAGCACCACAGCCGCCGCGAGGGCAGCGAAGACGAACGGCCATGGCGACGAAGGCGACACCACTTCAGTGGGAGTCGGTGGTGGGAGTTGGCGCGGGGATCCGGAGGTAGGAGGGTTTGGTCCCAACGATGCAGTGTTGGGAAGCGTCGCCGAATCGTCGATCGTCTGGCTTCCGACGCGCACCTGCGCGGAGATGCTCTTGCCGGCGGCGTCAATGCCGAGTGGGATCACTCCTGTGAGGTAGGCGCGGGCTCCATAGTCCGCAGACGCCGCGGTGAAGGCAGCATTCAGTTGTTCTGACCCGACGGCAGTCCTGAGGATTCCATCATTCGCCGTCGAGATGGCTTGAAGGGCCTCGAGTTGCGGCGCAGAGGGGTTGAGTGCGACGACGTCAACAGGTACTCCCGCAACCCGGTCCGCGTCGATCAGGTCCTTGAGGCTTGAATTGCTTCGGTTGTCCTGTCCGTCGCTCAGGACGAGGACACGCGCCTTGGTCCCCTGGGGAATCATGGCGAGCGCCGCCTGGACACCGTCGTACACCCCTGTGTAGCCCTTCGGCTTAATGGCATCGATCTGCGACTTGAGCGCCCCACGATCAGTCGTAGGCTTCGACAGCACCGTCACCGAGTCGTTGAACCCGACCAAGCCGGCCTTCACCTTCGGTGGGAGCGCGTCCAGAAACTGCTTGGCGGCTAATCGCGCAGAAGTGATGCGATCACCGACCATCGATCCGCTCGTGTCAAGGGCAAGTACCGCCATCGTCGGTCGCTGGTCGTCGATGACCAGATGCGGATCGCCTTGGAGCTCACGCCCGTCCACCTCGATCGTCGCCGCCACCTCGGTGTCGGCCGTGACCTCCTTGTCGGGGATGAACGTGAGCAGAAGCTTGACAGTTCGGCCCTCAACGCCCACCACGGAGAGGTTCGACGAGTCGGCTGCCCGGACCGGTCCCGCTCCGATGCCGGCCAGGACGACAGTGGCCGCCAACAGCGCCATCAGCCTGGTACGCATCACCCCTCCTTCGACCCGTTTCCGAAGAGCTCGGGCGGCAGCTCCACACCGTTGTCGAGCAGCCGTGAGGTGAAGTGCGGCGTGATGCCAGTGGCCACGAGCCGACCTAGCGGGCCGTTGCCTGGATGGCGACTGAACTCGAAGTCATAGATGTCCTGCATGAGAATCGTGTCGTTGTCCATTCCGACGATCTCCGAGATCTGGGTCACATGCCGCGTGCCATCGCGGAGCCGCGCCTGCTGCACCACGAGCTGGATTGCATTGGAGACCTGCTCCCTGATGACACGTACGGGCAGTTCCATTCCAGCCATCAGGACCATCGTTTCGACGCGAGACAAGGCGTCCCTCGGCGTGTTGGCATGAACGGTTGACAGGGAGCCGTCGTGGCCCGTGTTCATCGCCTGGAGCATGTCAAGGGCAGCGGCGTCACGAACCTCACCCACGATGATGCGATCCGGGCGCATGCGAAGTGAGTTGCGAACCAGGTCACGTACGGTGATGAGACCTTGACCTTCGACGTTGGCCGGCCTTGACTCAAGCCGAATGACGTGCGGCTGCGGAAGCTGCAACTCGGCGGCATCTTCAACGGTGATGATCCGCTCGTCGTCAGGGATGAATGACGAGAGGACGTTGAGCGTCGTGGTCTTTCCCGATCCCGTCCCTCCGCTGATCAGGATGTTCATCCGACCCTTCACGCACCCGCGCATGAAGTCGATCGCCTGGCGGCTCAGCGTTCCCATGGTGATGAGGTCGCCGGCGGTGAATGGCTCAGCCGAGAACTTGCGGATCGTAAGCGACGAGCCATCGAGTGCGACCGGTGGGATCACCGCGTTGACGCGACTCCCATCAGGCAGGCGCGCATCGACCATCGGGCTCGCCTCATCGACGCGGCGACCCACCCGAGAGACGATCCGGTCGATCGTCTGCCGAAGGTGACTCTCGTCGGCGAACCGCATGGAGGTCGGGTAGATCTTGCCGCCCTTCTCCATGAAGATCACGTCGTAGCGGTTGACCATGATCTCGGTGACGCCCGGGTCGCGCAGCAACGGCTCGAGCGGGCCGTTGCCCAGCACCGAGTCGATGACCTCCTGGACGATCCGCGCGCGATCGCCACCGGAGAGCGGCCTGGGATCACGAGCCAAGACCGTCTGGATGGCCTCGAAGACCAGGCCCTCGAGCCGGATCTGGTCGATCCGCCCGCTGTAGAGCTGCTGGCCGACCGAGTCCATCAGGCAGTCCTGGACCTCCTGCTTGAGTTCCACATACTCGGAGAGGTACTCCTCGCCCATCGCGTCGTGGCGCGCTCGAGTGGGACCAGCTGCCTGGATGCTGGCCTGTCCGAGACGCTCGGCAAGGCTCATGACGCACTCGTGGCTCGGCTGAACAAGCCTCGCCGCTTCGTGGCATGCGGCTTGCCCTGCTCCTCCGAGGAATCCACGACCTGGAGGGCAGCCAGCCCCATCACAGCCCGGCTGTATGGGTGATGTGGATTCATGCTCACCAGGGTGACCCCAGCGTTCAGTGACGCAGGTATGTCCTTCGACGACGGCAGCTTGGTGGCGATGTGCATTCCGATCGCGCGCTCCACCTCCTCCGCGCTCAGTCCGACCCTCGAGTCGCAACGATTGAGGACCACGTTCCAGCGCGAGCGCGGGTAGCCCAGGGCATCCAGGGTCTCGATCGTGACCTTGAAGTTCTTCAAGGAGAGCATGTCCAGCGCGCTCAACAGCACGTAGGAGTCTGCCAAATCGAAGCACTTGAGCACGACGTCGCTGAACATGGGTGGTGAATCGATCACGACGAACTGGTACATCTCGGTGAGAATCCCGATCACCTCGGCGGCGAGTGCGGCCGAGATGAACTCCGCGTCCGCGGGCTGAGTCGGTGCCAGCAGAACGTCGAAGCGCTCCTTGTACGGGATCACAAGCGAACTGACCCCCTGACGGTCCAGTCCGCCTTGCATGCCCAGAGCGTCACTGATCGTCCGTTCAGGGTCGACCTGCAAGGCGATGGCCACGTCCCCAAAGGTGAGGTTGAAGTCAACGAGGCAGACCTTCCCGACATTCATTGCCGCAAGGGACTCGGCGAGATTCGTTGCCAGCGTCGTCTTCCCGCAGCCGCCCTTGGCGGAGAACACCAGCACCACCCTGCCGTTCCCGCCATCGCTCATGCGACGTTCAGCATGACGAAGCTGGCGTGAAACCGAGTTCGAGCGTTTGCAGGCCTCCAGCAGAGCCTCCGCGTCGTCAGCGCTGACAACCTCGCGGATACCGGACCGAAGTGCCTCCGCCATCGTCTGCATCTCGATGCGCCGCCTGAGCAGGATCACTCCGAGTGGAGGACGATCAAGCCGGTATTTCTCGGCGATCTCAGTCGCCACGGAAAGGGGGGCGTCCGGGCCCACGACGACCATGTCCTCGTCGGCGTGCTCGTCGATGAATGTGATCATCGCGGACAGGCTGTCGAAGACCGACACGTCATCGGTCATGGTGAGACGGATGCGCTCAGTCTCGCGGGCGGCATCGCCATAGACGACGGGCATGACTGCTCCTATTTGAAGAGGTCGGCGTCACTCACACCGGCGGTCTGCTTGAGCGACGTGTTCGCCCCGAGGAGGGCCATGTACGGAGAGCCGGTCTGGAATGCCTGGATGAGCTTCTCCGCCTGGATCTGCGTGACAGCCAGGGTCACGAGCGAGTTGCTCCACGCATCTCCCGTCGCCGTCGCCTCGCCGGCCTGAGTGATCGGACCGATCGCGAGGACCGTGACGCGGTCCAGCAGCAAGCGAGTCGCCCTCACGCTTTCGCCCGTCGCGGCATCCGCCGGCGGACTCTGCGTGTCGAATATCGCGATCTCCGAACCAGGCCGCAGGAAGGTCCCGACCTTGGCCGGATCGCCCAACGTCACCGAGACGGCCACCATGCCGTCGGGCACCTCGAGCGGAACGCTTTCCGGCACGGTCGCCGCGAACGAGCCCTCAAGGACCATCTGATCGGCAGGGATGTCGTTGACCGCTACCAGAGCGCCGTTGGCCGCGGTCACCGAGTCAACCGCCCCCGCAGGGCGCAGCCTGACCGGCACCTGCGTCTGCTGCAGCGCGCCAGCATCGGCGGCCGCCTGCAACGTTGTGCCCTTGGCGATCGGCTGCGTAGTGACGAGGATCGTCACCGGTTCCTCTGTGGCGACGGCGCGGGTCTCCGCTGAGCGCGCGAACAGGAATACCAGCACTCCTGCAAGCACCGCCAGGATGACAGCGCCGACGATGGCCGCGACACGCCGATTCATGATGTTCCTTTCGCTCGAGCTGCCGCGCATGTCGCGCGTTCGCTCCGATCTCGGTCGACAGACGGGAACACGAAGAGGCCTGCCTGGCCCTGTCATCAGGGGAGGCAGGCCTCACAGGCGAGGTTCGGGGTCACCGAACGAGCACCTCACCTGCCCCCCGGCAGGCTCGGTCGTGCATCTCTAAGTTGGGCGAACTACAGTCTGTCGTTGACCGATTGGAACGCGCCGTTGATCCTGCCGCCCAGAACGACAACCGTGCCGATGATCACGGCCGCGATGAGCGCGATCAGCAGGCCGTACTCGACCGCCGTCGCACCTTCCTCGGACCGCCACTTCAGCTGCTGCAAGTACACGACCGGCTTGAGAAGCATTGTCTTCATGACCACTCCTTGTTGACATAGACCGGTCCGACCTTCCGTCGGCCGATCATTCCCCGAACTTGCTTGCCCTGTGCTCTGCGCCGTTTCGGGTGCATGAGCAACTACGTCCATGATTCGGGGCGCGAGCACCGTGAAGCGCGGTGGGGAACTGCCTTAGCCGTCCATTGACTGGCTACCCGGCTGCGTACGAGGAGACGAGGTCACACCGGCTGAAGGAGTCCGAGCGCCCGCGCCGCGATGACGGCGTGCTGTCGATCGTGAACGCCCAAAGCACGATAGATCGCAAGGGATTCCATGCGAACGGTCGACGTGCTGAAGCCGATGCGACTGGCGATCTGCGGGTTGGTGAGCTCGTCGGCCATCATCTGCAGGATGCGCAGCTGTCGCGGCGACAACGACTCGGCTCCGAGCTTCGAAGACGACGGCCGCCCGCTCGTATGCGCGGCGTCGAAGTCCATTCCCGCCAAGTAGAGACCGAGGATCTCGGCAATGCTGTTGGCGCGCATCGCAACCAGCCGCTCCTCGAGCGGCGTGGACAAGAACACGACCAGCACGCCGGCCGGGTCGCTCGGCGAGCCGAGCTGCCACGCGGCGAGTGGGGAGCGGCTGGGGTCGTCCGGCTGCGACCACAGCATGGGGTGCGCGCCGTTAGTTTGCTCGACGATCGTGGCAACCTCAGAGGGCAGTTCTCCCGCGTCCAGCCCACCGGGCCATGCCTTGACCTGGTCCACGTAGGCCGCCACGGTCAGCAGGCCCATTCCGGTCCGCTTGACCACGAGTGCGCCCTGCGCACCGATGGGCCAGCACAGCATCGCGACGAGCAGACGGACGGCCTCGTCCGGTGTCGGTCGACCAGTGAGGAAGTGCGCGAACGTCGTGGTGGCAAGTTCTCCTGAGCGGTCGTCCCAACGACGGCTGGACGTCACGCGACGGTCGGTCGCGGCCGGCTGCTCGCTCACGACCGAAAGGCCGTGGCGGCGTTCACCGCTTTCCTTGGCTTCAAGCACGGGCACCTGCACCGCCCCCCTAGCGGAAGTCAGCGCACGAGTGGCACTGGCGGCTCTCGTCTGCCCTGACTAGTAGTAAATGTATCGGCACGAATCGCTCGTTGCCCTGCCGAGAAAGTCCCACTCGTCGCCGAATATTCCCGACAAACCGGGCGTCCGCTACTTCCAGCAGCCGACCACCGTCGCTGCGAGGCCGTCCAGGGCGTGCCGGGTCTCGTTGGCCGGATACCGGCCAGGGCGATGGTTGACGATCACCGAGAAGATCCGCGGGCCGCCGGCACGTGCCTTGGCCAGCCCCGACAAGGAGATGGTCCCGTAGATCGTCCCGGTCTTCGCCTGGACACGGCCACGCGCACACTGTGATGCGCTCGACGCAAATCGCCCATAGCGGTCACCTAGCGTGCCAGACTTCCCAGCGACCGGCATCGCGGACGCCCGGAACATCGCGGCGAAGCGCGGCGTCTGCACCACGCGTGCGACACGCAGGACCTGGGAGAGGAACCGCGGGCTTATCCGGTCCTTGCGGGACAGTCCGCTGCCGTCGATGAGGGCCATCCGACTCGCGTCGATGCCAAGCGCGGCCAGCGTCTGGTTGGCAGCGCGTCGTGCGCCGGCCCACGTCGGCGGCTGACCTGAGGCGATCGCGACCTGACGGAACAAGACCTCGGCGACTTCGCTCTCCGACAGGCTCAGCATGACCGCGACGGCGTTCGCTGAGGTGTGCCCGCGAAACCGCGCGATCACGGGTGCATTGAGTGGGGCGTCCTGGTTGCCGGCAATGGTGACCTTCAAGCCCCGCTTGCGCAGTTGCGCAGCGAAGTACTGGACCGCATGCCCGGCCGGATGGATCGAATGGTCGCCGTGGATTGCCAGCGCCTGGACCAGCCCCACCGCGTGACCCAGATAGTGGTCGACCCAACCCGCCGCTCGGCTTGTCGGCGGGAACAAGTCCCCGTCGACATGCACGAAGACCCTGGTACCCCTAGGAAACTGTGCGCGCGTTCTGCGGGCCAGATCCGCGAGGTTGCGCTCGGTGAGGAGCGGGTCGCCACCGCCTTGGAGGATCAGTTGCTTCGGGCCACTCCCCTGCAGGACGCTCGTGGGAAACCTTGTCGACGGTCCGAGAGCGGCGAGAGTGGTGACCGCCGTGACGATCTTCATGTTGGACGCCGGCTGGAGCAGTCGATCTGGCTGCCGCGCCCACAGCACTTCGCCGGTGACGGCGTCAACGACGATCATGCCGACGTCAGTCCCGATACGACCATCACTGATGCGCTTGCCCAGCAGATGCCCGAGAGTGACCGCGCCACTGTCGTCAGCGTGTGCCGGTGCAAGGGTGAGCGACTGCAACGCGATGAGCAGCGCAGCGACCGACGCGATCGATCGGAACGCGGTTCGACGTGCGCCGGCACCCCGAAGGCGCCGCGGATCCAAGCGACTCATCCGCCGAAGTTGACCATCCACTGCACGCCGAAGCGATCAGTGAGATTGCCGAACCAGCCGCCCCAGAACATCTCGGTGAGCGGCATCAGCACCTCGCCGCCCTCCGACAGGCGCATCATGAGCCGGTGCGCCTCCTCGTAGGAGTCCGGCTCGAGGTTGATGAACTGGTTGTTGCCGAACACCAGCGAGAAACCCAGCGACTCGGGCGCATCGGTGCCCATCAGCACGTGCCCACCCAGGATGGGCAGGGAGATGTGCATGACCAAGTTCTTGTCCTCCTCGGACATCGGCAACTGGCTGCCGTCCGGCGGGACCGCACCGAGCCGATTGATCTCCCCCTCGACCTGCGTGCCGAAAACCTCGGCGTAAAACGCGAAGGCCTCCTCAGTACAGCGCGCGAAGTTGAGGTAGGTGGTGACACGCGCCACGTCGGTGCTCCTGGAGATGGGGAATCCGAGCAAGCTCCGGATTCGGGGTCCCCACTGTGCTGGACCCCAGAGGCGCTGTCAATCGCCCTAGACTCCCCAACATGCGCCTGCGGCGGTCCACCGCGCCCGCCGCCGATCCTGATGTCGCCGCACTCGCCGATCAGATCAAGGTCGCGGCCGAATCCCTCCCGCAGGATCCAGCGCTGATCGTCTTCGAGTCGATGGCCGGACGCCAGTACAGCGACAGCCCGCGGGCCATCTACGAGGCACTCGTCCGACTCGGTGTGCCCGCGAAGCCGGTGTGGTCCGTCCGGCGCGGAGCCAGCGGCGTCCCGGCCGGCGTCTCGACCGTCACGCGGCGCAGCCCTGAGTGGATCGAGGCTTTGGCGACCGCCGCGGTATGGGTCGACAACCAGGGGTTCGCGCGATGGCTGCCCAAGCCCCAGCGTGTGCACTACCTCCAGACCTGGCACGGCACACCGCTGAAGCGGATGGGCTGGAACGATCCCTCCCTCGCCGGCGTCGACCCGAACGCCGCCCGCGAGCACCAGGCCGTCTACGACCGCTGGGACGCCGTGACGGCTCCGAGCGAGTACTTCGTGGAGTCGATCGTGGACGCGTTCCGCTCAGACGCCGAGGTGCTCAGGGTCGGGATGCCGCGCAACGACGTCCTGGTGAGACCGCTCTCCGTCGATGCGCGTGCTGCCCGCTTCACCGCCCTCGGCTTGGTTCCGGGTGCGGTGACATTGCTGTTCGCGCCCACCCGAACAGCCGACGTTGATGTCTCTCGCGGACGCTGGGACGCCGCAGCGGCGATCGCGCGCACCGGAGTCCAGGTGTTGTATCGCGGCCACTACAGCGACGTGCCTGTCGGAGAAAGCGACGCCATGACGACTCTTGCAGACGTGACGGGCGTCGCCGACATGGCCGACCTGCTCGTGATCGCCGACATCCTCGTCACCGACTACAGCTCAAGCATGTTCGACTTCGCGCTCACCGATCGGCCGACCATCTTGTTCCAGCCGGATCAGGCCAGCTACCTCAGCGACCGCGGTGCCTACTTCGACATCCGGGAGTTCTCGCCAGGACCCATCGCTACCACCCAGCAGCACTTGTGCGAACTCGTCGCGTCGGCGGCGGACTGGTCGCCCGAGTGGGCGGCTCGGCGCGCCGAATACCGTCGGCGCTTCGGACAGTACGAACATGGCGACGCTGCCGAGCGCGTCGTCCGGGAGCATCTGGTCCCCCGCCTCGCCGCTAGGTCCTGACTCGCCGCGTGCGCGCATCGGCACTTGACCGTCGCCCCAGAATGACAGCATGCATGTGTCGCAGCTGTGGCGTTACCCCGTGAAGTCGCTTCGCGGAGAGGCACTGTCATCGGCCGAGGTGACGACGAACGGCATCACCGGTGATCGCGTCGTGCATGTCCGAGGGACGCGCGGTCCGCTGACCGGAAGGACCCGCCACGGCCTGCTGGCGCTAGGCGCCACGACTGGCACGGACGGTGTCCCTCTCGTCGAGGGCTTGCCATGGGACTCGCCGTCCGCCGGCGCGATGATCGTCGAAAGCGGCGGAGATGACGCACGCCTTGTCGCTGACGCGAGCCCAGAGCGCTTCGACGTACTGAACCTGCTGGTCGCCACCGATGAGGCAGTGGCGCGCTTCGGTCACGACGTCCGACGCCTGCGCCCGAATCTCGTCATCTCCGGAGTGGAACCGGGACAGGAGCCCTATTGGCCGGGAATGGCGATCTCCATCGGCGAGGTGCTGATCGGCGTCGACTCCCTCCGGGCACGATGCATTGTCACGACGATCGACCCGGACACTGGTGAGCAGGACCTCGACGTCTTGAGGCAGATCAGACGCGACTTCGGCGGCGAGCTGGCCCTGAACTGCTGGGTCATCACGCCCGGAACGATCGAGGTCGGTGATGCCGCGGAACTCGTCGCTACGAACGAGCGTCCGACTGTCTACGGCGGCTGGATCGTCGGAGCCCCCTACCCGCACGCGACCGACAGCGCAGACTGAGGCGGTCCCATGCCTATACGACTGGCCCTATCCCCGATCACCGCGTTACTCACGACACTGGCAGCGACGCTCGGCGGCGCGACGCCTGCCCTCGCGGCAGGCGGGCCCTCCAGCCTCACGGTGAAGGTGGACTGGGGCCAGGGCCAGCAGGACTCGTGGACGCTCCGCTGCAATCCCGCTGGCGGCACCCACCCCAACGCTGCGGCAGCATGCGCATTCCTAGCGGGCCTGTCGGAGCCGTTCTCGAGCCAGCCGACCGGCCCCGCCTGCACCATGATCTACAGCGGCCCCGAGACCGCGCGTGTCATCGGCAAGTGGCAAGGCACACCCGTCTCGTCGCGCTTCAGCCGCTCCGACGGATGCCGGACGGCCGAATGGCACCGGTACCGGTCACTCTTCACCAACCCCGACACCATCCCCGTTCGCGGGCGCGTGGACCTGGGACCCACCTGCCCGGTCGAGCACCCAGGAGACGTCTGCACAACGGTCGGCGCGACCGCCCGCGTCACGGCAACGTCCAGGGGACGGACTCGGAGTACGAGCGCAGGCCCTGACGGATTCCTCCTGCGGCTCCCGCGTGGCATCTGGCTCGTTACCGCGGACGCGGGCATGAGGTGCGCATCCGTACGAGTCGATGCTCGCCACCGTCCGGCGCCCGCTGCAATCGTCGTGGACTGCGACACGGGGATTCGCACCCGGCTCACGAAGTAGCCCTACCGACCCGACGGGTCCTCGATCACGGCAGCGAGCAGGTCCGGTCGCACCGCAACGATCCGCGTCCCGGTCCGGACGATCGCACCGGACGCCTGGAGCGACCCGATGACGCGGTTGACGTTCTGCCGCGAGCCCCCGACCAGACGCGCCATCTCGGTCTGTGTCATTCGAAGATCGACGGGGACCGCGTGTGCGGATGCCAGTTCCGGGTTCGACACGCCAGCAGCGGTGAGGAGGAACTTCACGACGCGGCCGTGCAGATCGACGAGGACGAGGTCCACCGCGTGATCGTCCAGCCGGCGGATAAGTCCGCTGAACGCCTTCATCAGGGCCAGCGCGACACCCGGGTGGTCGGCCAGCAGGGTGCGGAAGACCACCCCCGGCATGGTGACCAGGACCGAGCGCTGCCGAGCACTCGCCGAAGCCGCACGGGGTCCGCCATCGACGAGCGCCATCTCGCCGAACGACGTCGGCGGGTACAGCACGGCGAAGACAACCTCACCGCCGTCCGCCGTGGACGCTGTCAGCGCGACCGATCCTTGGCCGACGATGAACAGATGGTCACCCGGGTCCCCGCGGGAGAAGATCGTCTCCCCCTTGTCGAAACGGCGCAGGCTGCACCGTTCGGCAAGCGCCTCGCATTCGGCTCTGGTCAAGCTGTCGAAGAGCACACTTCGCGAGATCGTGGCAACGACGGCCTCTTTCGCCATGGGCCCTCCCCGTTTCGTGACGGCAAACGTAGCGCCGCCCATCGAGCACAGCAACGAATCTCGATGAGTTCCGGCGTTTGTCGCGTACAAGACAGCCGCGGGACTCATAAACGCGGAATCTCCTCCTATGCCGAATGGGCATGACGGATCGAGGAGATCCGCAGGGCCACGCCAAGGAGACCGCATGAACCGCTCAACCCGTCGACTGCTTCAGTCCGGCAGCGCCGCATTCGCAGTCCTGGCGCTGGGCCTCGCCGCTCCGACAGTCGCGCACGCAACGACGCCGGCGCACCAGGGGCTCACTGCTCACACATCGGCACCCGCGAAGTGCCCGAGCCATCGCCGGCCCGTAGCCATCGCGCCACGCATGATCGACAAGGCCTCGGGCCGTTCACAGGGTCCACGACACTGCAGGTAACGACTCTGCCCGACGGGGAGACACGGGTGAGCGGCACTGGGGCGGCGGTCATCGCGACCGCCGCCCCAGTCGGTTGCCCTGCGCGCGTTGTTGCGTGCTCGAACCCCGCGGACGCGTCCGTTAGGCAGCGGTCGTGCTCACCTGATCGACGAGCCGCAAGACCTGACGCCATGCGTCTTGGCACGCCTCAGTCCACTCAGCGAAGCCGCGGTCGAAGAACGAGTGCGGCGCTCCTTCATACACCGCCTCGACAACATCGGCGCCTGCAGCGCGCATCGTCTCGGCGAGCGCGTGCTGATCCGCCACGGGAGTCGCAGCATCCGCACCGGCGATGATCATCACGACCGGCTTGGCGGCCCGCTCCGCGGCATCGCCGACCATCCCCGGCCGGCCGTAGAAGCCCACACAGCCGGCAACGTCGAGCGCGCCGGCGGACTGACGCCAGGCGTGGCTCCCGCCGAAGCAGAAGCCGAGCACGATCACCGGCAGGTCCGGCCGCGTAAGGCCGCGCAAATACTCGATCGCTGCGGCGATATCGGCATCGACGCCTTCCGAGGTGGCCTGCGAGAGGTGCGACTGCCAGTCGAACTCCTCCGTGCGGATGCCCCCGTCAGCCAGGCCGGCAGTGCGCCCGAAGTAGTCGATGGCGATCGCGGCCACTCCGGCCTCGGCAAAGCGCTCGGCGAGCGCGACGTAGTACGCGTGCAGTCCGCGGATGTCCGGGAGGACGACCACGCCGACACGAGGCGAGGCTGCTGGAGCCGCGTAGGCGGCGGAGAAGTCCGTGCCATCGGCGGCGACGAGGCTGAGCAGGGCGGTCTCGCCCACCTCCTCCTGCCGGGGCGGAGCCGGCGGGCGGCTGGCGTCGTCATGGCACATGCGGGGAACGTAGCGGACCGTTTACCGCGACGTCACAAAAGGGGTCTTCCGGTCATCCCGCCCACTGGCTACAGTGGCGGAACGCCCCCGGGGGGAGCGCCGGATACCGCTGCACCGAGCCGGAAACGGAGGGCAATCGCGTGCTCACGTACCCCTACGCCTTCCACGTCGCCCTCGACGGCAGCGGCCTCAACGGCCTCGAGGGGCGAGCCGGGGTCTGCGTCCTGCGGTACGACCCCGATACCGGCGACCACGCCTACAAGGTCACCTACTTCGATGGGGCCTCGGGCGGGCACGGGACCTCCGTGAGCCCCGAGCGCACGGCCGGGTTCCTCGGCAACGTCGGCCAGCACCTGCTCTTCTACGACCCGGACACGCTGAGCGAACTCGACCGGGTGTCGACCATGCGATTCGAAGTCTCCGATCACGCCCTTCGCGGGAGCACTCACGTGGCCTGGTTGGACGACGTCCAGTTCATCACTTCCATCGGCGAGCAGTTCTGGCGCTTCGACGTCAACAGGCTGTCCAAGGCCGAGCCGATCGCGCAGCACGGTCTCAAGCTCCCGCATGCGATGAAGCGCACAACGTCCGGTCGGTACCTCGTGTACGGCGGCATGGACCATCCCGACAGCGGCGAGGCACGCGAGGTCGGCATCCTCGACACGGCGACCGGCAGCGTTCGACGAGTGGCCCTGCCGACGACGTGTTGGCATGTGGCCGTCCACCGCGACCTTGACGTCTTCTACGCGCTGTCCTTCCGGGTCTCCCCCGGCGGCGGCAACGACTGGCACCAGTGGGGCATGTCCTACTTCCGCGAGTACGCCTATGAGATCGACGCCGAGACCGGTCAGGTGCTCCGCCACTGGACAGCCGCGAAGGAAGTCCCCGCGCATGTGAACAGCGATGTGTGCGTCTCCGATCGCGAGCTGATCTTCTGCACCGGCGGCAGCTCGACCGTCGTGCTCATCTCCCTCGACGACATGTCCACCTTCCGCATCATCGATGAGCGACCCACCAGCGAGGAGCAGTGGATGCACGCGCGCAGTGCGGCGACCACGGTGGTCGACGCCTTCGCGCGGGGCAACCCGTTCACCGACAGCAAGCAGTTCGTCGGCGCCCTGCAGGTGAGCCGCGGCAGCCTCATCGACGGCATCTACGCGTGCCAGCTCTCGACCGACCAGACCTTGCTCTTCACCGCAAACCGCGGCCGCAACCACATCACGGTCTACGACTACCCGTCCCTGCAGTTGCGCGACCGGTTCCCGATGCCCGAAATCCAGGAGTTCGACGCGACCGTGCCGTCCTGGGCGGACCCCCGGCTCGGCTTCCACCACAGCACCCTCCTCAGTCCGCCCACCGCTGTACCAACCGCCTGATCGCCGAAGCCAGGAGATGCGATGACCGAATTCACGTTCCACCAGGACCTCGGCGGCACCGTGAACTCCGACGTTGCCGCCGACATCACGCTGGGCGGACTAAACGACATCAAGGTGGAGTCGAAGCTCGGCAGCGACAGCAAAGTCGTCGCCACGGTCACCAGCGACAGCAAGCTCGCCACTGACAGCAAGGTCAAGAGCGACAGTTCCGTCAGCACCGACAGTCGCGTCGCCACGACGAGCAACGTCGACCTCGCGCCTGTCGCGGTCGACACCTGCGTACGCGTCGAGCTCGGCCCACTGCCGCCGACCCGCGTGACCACGCCCTGGGAGCAGCGCTTCGGTCTCAGCGTCCTCGGGTATGAGCTCGTGGCGTGGACCGTCTCGGGCTGTACCGCCACCACGGTCGCGCCCGCTACTCCCGAGCCGCGCATCGTGGGCCTGATCGAACACGGCGATGTCGATCATCGCGAGCACGATCACCACGAACACGAACACGACCACGACCGCCACGACGGTTCCGGTCACGGCCTGCACATCCGGCTGGGCTGATCGTGAGCACCGCCACCCCGGCCCCGCGCAAGCGACCACCGCGAAAGCCAGCTGCGGCGAAGTCGCCCGAGCTGGTCATGGCCGGCCCGCCCCAGTCGGTCCGCGGCCGCATCACCCTCACGAACACCGGCAGCGAGCGACTGGTCATTCGCGGAGCCACGATGCACCTGCCCGGCAGGGAGCCGATCGCCATTCCGCTGACGGCGCTGGTGGGCCCCGGTGCCAGCACGGAAGCGATGGTGGCCGCCGACTTGGGCGGCGGCTGGCCGGCCGGCGCGCTTCGCGGCGAGCTCGAGGTGAACGGTGTGCGCCGCGGCATCGAGGTGCGGGTTGCGCAAACGGTCGGCCTGAACGTCTCGCCGTCGGAGGCCCTCGCCACCATGGGCAGCACGCCGGTGTCCATCGCCGTGCGCAACTACGGGAACGTGCCCATCCCGCTCGCAAGCCTCACCCGAGGACGGCTGGTTCCGCACGACCGCGACGATCCGCAGGGCGAGTTCCCCGACGCCACCATGACGTTGCCCAAGTCCACGATCGTGGAGCCGGGCGCCGAGGTGCTGCTCTCCGCCACGGTCACCATTCCCAAGGGACTTGCGCCGGACCGACGCCACCGAGCCCACCTTCCGATCGGCCCCGCCGATCTCGTCATCACGGTTCTTCCCACCGATGCACCGACGCCAGCACCAGGCAAAGCACGCTCGCGAACCAACACCCGCAAGGAGTCATGATGCCCACGACACCGACCACCCCGACCCCGAACGACG
>JBAXSI010000023.1:0-50673 GCA_037130755.1 Actinomycetes bacterium | reverse complement strand
GGACGCCGTCGCGGCAACGACCGCCGCCGCAACGGCCACTTCCTCGACCGCCTTCGGCGCGGGCGGGGGCGACGCCGGGGCGAGCTCGCGTCCGAACTCCTCGGGCACCCACAGGGCCTGCTTGGGCGGCATCTGCTCGGCCGGTCGGACGGTCAGGACGTTCGCCCGCACCAGGACGACCACGATGTGCACGGCCTCGGCGCGGGTCAGGCCCAGTCGCCAGGCGATCTCGTCCAGGGTCCGACGGCCGTTTGCCGCCTCAACGAGTGCGCGGGCCTCGCGGATGGTGATCGAGGCGGGAATCTGGTCGCCGGCGCGATCCAGGATCGCGTGCTCCGGGTCAACGTCCACCGCGACCGACGCCCACGTCTGTGCCATGCGCTCGGCGCGCATGCGGACGGCATCGAGGACCGCGTCCACCGGCAACGGCAGGGTGCAGAAATTGGCCGTTGCGTGTCCCGAAGCGGACTTCACCTTCAGCTTGGGGAGGGTCACGACAGCCCCCAAGGATGCCAGGAGGTACTCCTGATGCATCGTCCCGAGCGTGTCCACCTTGACCCAGCCGTTCTGGGCAGCCACCGCCCCCGCACGCGGGTCGAGTCCGTTGCCGCCGAGCTCGCTCAGCAGCCGTTCGCTGCGGTCACGATCCATGACCCCTGACGACCAGAGCCGCGCGGCGACTGGCGGTACATACCCGGTCAGGGCGATCGCGTAGACGCCACCCTCGAACAGGTAGATCGTTGCCGATCCCCCGCCCTGCCTGTCGGAGGCCTCGACGGCGCCGCTGAGCGACTTCTTGGCCGCCGCCTGGAGCTCGTGCACCAGCGCGCCATTGGGCTCGATGGCGACACCGCTGGAGACCTTCGGGCTACGCCCCAACCTCAGTGCCATCGTGACTCCAACCCCGCAAGTGACATGCCGGACCATCCACCGGGATCGTCCTACCCCAAGGATCGGCCCAATCCGGGTGATCTGTCCCCCGCGAGCGGCAACCTGTGGATGTCAGCTCAGCAGGTAGTCGGGCAGGCCCATCTCGTGCAGGGGGCATCGCGGGGAGCCGGCGTGGTCGACCGTACCGACCATGAAGCCGGGCTTGCCGGTGCAGCCGGACTTCGGATCCTCCCGGTAGATCCGCCCGATCCCGGAGTACAGGTCGCTGTGCGTGATCGCCGCGGCGCGATCGGCTGCCTCGGATCGATTCGTGATGCGCACGACGTGCTCGGGCATGATCTCCATGACGTGGTCCGCGGCGGTGAGCCGCCACTTGTAGTGATTTACCGCCAGGTCGCCCATCACGGTGCGCTCCGAGCGATCGGGCATCAGTACGGTCACCGAGCAGCGCGTGCCGACCAGTTCGCGAACGTCCACCTGCTCGCCGGTCGTCAGGGTGAACGTGTAGGCCAGCGCGCCGGAGAACTTGCGGTACCCAAGCCGCGGGTCATAGCTCTTGCCGACGTGCTCTCGGATGGTTCGCTCCGCGTCCTCGAACGACGCCGACAGGCCCTCGACGAGGAGTCGAGGCAGTCCCTGGTGCGTGCGGGTGAGGTCCGACAGGTCCCACGAGTACGACTGGATGACGCGACGGCCGGAGGCGTCGTCGGCGTTGTCGACTTCCTTGCCCGTGACGCGAGCCACGAAGTGCTCGGTCATCCACGTCCAGAGGAGCACCCCCGGTGAGTCAGTGAAGGTCCACGGGATCGGCTCCTGCATCTCGGACGTCATGACAGGTCAGCTTGCTCCATCTGCCCCATCACGCGAGTGAGGGCCGCGGCGACCGTCTTCGGAAGCACGTCGAGCTCGCGGGCCACCTCGGGACGAGACAGCCCCTCCCAGAAGGACAGGTAGACCGCCGCGAGCGCCAGCGGATCCTGCGCTCGCCGCGAGCGGGGGGCGTTGGGTCCGCTGACCGCCTCAAGAATCGCCTTGGTAACCATGGCGTTTCGCGTGTAGGCCGTGACGTCCCCCTCGACGGTCTCCTCGGATGCCACTTGCACCTGGTCGTACTGATCGGAGTCGATGGAGCCGCCGACCAGCGACTGATAGTTGCGCATGCTGGACAGTTCGCTAATCGCCTGCTCGCGGCGCCGAAGGTCCGTGACACTCGTGTTCATGCCCTCCGCGAGCTCGCCCTCGGTCGGCAGGCGCTGCTCGTCGGCGATGAACCGATCCGCGAGCCGGTTCAAGGCGACGCGGTCCCCGACGACGTTACGTCCGTAAGCCGTCCGGGCCGCATCCTGAGGCCAGGTCCGCAGCTTGCCCAGGATGAAGGCCGTGAAGTTCAGCGTCCCGTTCCGGCCGATCCGGTCCGCGTCATAGCGGTCGGCGTGATCGGAGATGAACAGGTACATCATCGACCGAACGTCCTGGTCCTCGACGAGGTCCAGGTCGGCCACGATGCGACGACGGATGGTGTAGGTGCGGGGGTAGATCCAGTCGACGGCCGCCGCCACCAACTCCTGGAAGAGGGTGCCCGGGATCTTGTCGAGGTCGCGGAACGGGACCTGCTGCTCGACCCGCATGTTGACTGCCTCGACGCGGCGTTCGAGGCACCATTCCTTGATCAGCTCACGAGCCTCGAAGCCGCGGCCCTTGGGCACCCAGACCCGGTGCTGGCCGTCGCTCCACCGTCGGGTGTAGGCATCCATCGGCAGGTCGGCGAGCAGCACCTGTGGGTCGAAGTCGTCGATGGTGTCCCAGTGGACGCGGTCGCAGTCCAGCAGTGGCGCTTGGGCGAAGATCTCCCGCTCGTCCATCCCACGCACGACCAGGTTGGGAACCTTGCGACCGAGGCGGTTCGTCGCGGTGACGATGGAGTCGTCGGGGACGACTTCTCCCACCTCAGCTTCTTCGGTCACGGATCAGCCGACTGGGACGAGAGCCGCGTCGGCCGCCACCAGGGCGGGCTCAACGGTCCGCGTGCCGCGCGTGTGAGCGGTGGCGCGGCGAGCCTCGGGCGAAGCGGCGTCGGGCAGGGCCACCAGCGAAGGGTCGTACGCGGAGAGCTCGGTCACGAGCGTCTCGAGGAGCAGCACCGCTGCTCGGGAGCTCGGTGCGGCGACCTTCACGTCGTCAATGGACCCGAGTCCGATGGCCAGGGTGATGTGCATCCGGGAGCCTTCACGGCTCAGTCCGGCAAGTCGCACCGGGACGGCATCATCGCGGTCAAGGTAGCTGGCGGTCGCCTTCGCGACCGCGGCCGCGCTGGCAAGGGTCGGCGCCAGCCGCAGGCCGATCTCAATGGTGCGGTGCAGGCCGGCGTACTCGTGGATCCGAAGATCATTCATGATGCACTCCCACCAGAGTTCACGCGTCATTTCTGCGTGCACTGTCACGGTAGATCCAGGTAAAGGCCCGTTGCAGGGGTACTTAGTCCTTTTGGGGGATATAGCCGGCTAATCCTTTCCTGACCACTTTCTCCAGATACGCGTCTGGGCCGCCGCACCTTTCGGTGCGACGGCCCAGTCGAGGGAGCAGGTTACGGCTTGGCGAACAAGGTGGTTGCGGCGAGCTTCGGAGTAACTGTCTTGCCTGCCAGGCCACCGGCGGTGACGCAGGCAGTGCCCAAGAAGTTGGCGGGATTGGTCACGAGACCGCCGGTCGACGAATCGTAGAACCAGCCCTTGTCGGACTCGACGTTGCAGCCCTGGATGGTGAAGGCCGTCGTCCCGACGGGCACGATGTTGATGAAGTTGCCAGGCGAACTGACGATGTTGTTGTTCTTGAGCAGGAGCTGACCGGCCGCGTCGGCGGTCGGGTACGCACCCGCGTCGGTGTAGACGGTCTCCATGACCTTGGCTGCACCATTGATGTCCGCCTTCACCGATGCGTCACGGGCGCTCGCGCGCTGATTCAAGAACACCGGGATGGCGATAGCGGCAAGAATGCCGATGATTGCTACGACGACCAGAAGTTCGATGAGGGTGAAACCCGCGTCGCGGTCGTCCTTTGGCTTCATGATGCGAGTAAGCATCTTCTTCTCCTGATCCATGACCCCTCATCCACTGGGGGCGCCGGTCCACGGTGTCCCGACAGTTGTTGTTTCGGACGGCGAGGGGGCTAAATGAACCCCTGTCGCGAGAATATTTGGGTCCGAACGGCCCCGATTCGGCTACTTGATGAGCTCGAAGATCTTGAAGATCGGCAGGTACATGGCAACGACCATGCCACCCACGACCACACCGAGGACGACGATCATCAGGGGCTCGATGAGTGCCATCAACTGCTCCGTGGTGGCCTCCACCTCCTGGTCGTAGAAATCGGCGATCTTCTGCAGCATCGTGTCGAGCGCACCGGTGTCCTCGCCGACCGCGATCATCTGGACGACCATGTCGGGGAAGACCGGATGCTCGGCCAACGGCTTGGCCATGCCGGTGCCCTGACGCACGCTCTCCTTGACGTCGGCGACGGCACTGGAGATCACGACGTTGCCTGATGTGTCACCGACGATGTCGAGGGCGGTGAGGATCGGCACGCCGGCCTTCATCAGCGTGCCGAAGTTGCGCGTGAAGCGACCAAGCGCGACCTTCTGGAACAACTGGCCGAACACAGGGAGCTTGAACTTCATCGGGTCGACGACGGCTCGCACCTTGGGACTGGTCTTGTTGCGCCGGTACCACAGGACGAACACGATCAAGCCGATGATCACCGGGCCGAGGAACAGCGGGTTCTTCACGACGTCGGACACCATGACGAGGATGCGCGTCGGCAGCGGAAGCTCGCCGCCGAAGGCAGCGAAGAGTCCGGCGAAGACCGGGACGACGAAGATCAGCATGCCGGTCGTGATGAGGACGGCTATCACGCCGACAGCGATCGGGTACGTCAACGCGGACTTGATCTTGCCGCGCAGTTTGACGTCCGATTCCATCGACGCGGCCACTTCGAGCATGGTCGTGTCGAGGAAGCCGCCGGTCTCGCCGGCCTTGACCATGCTGACCATGATCAGTGGGAACTCCTTGTGCCGGCCGAGCGCCTCCGACAGGGAGTCGCCCTTCTCGACCTCGTCGCGCACCTCGACGATGAGTTCGCCAAGGCGCGGAGACTGCGTCTGCTCAGCGAGGATCGCCAGGCAGCGAAGGATCGGCAGGCCCGACGACAGCATCGTCGCGAACTGCCGCGAGAAGATCGCGAGGTCCTTGGTCTTCACCCGTCCCTTGCCGAAGCGGATCTCCCTCTTCAGGCCGGAGTTGGTGATCTCCACGGCGATGGGCGTCATGCCCATCTGCTTGACGCGGGTCAGTGCTTCGGCCTCGCTGACCGCGCGAAGCTTCGACTCGACCAGTCGTCCGGACCGCGAGCGCGCCTTTACGAGGTACTCAGTCTGAGGCATCCGCGCCAAGTCCCATCAGTTGCTGCAGTTCAGCCACGTCGGAGCACTTCTCCAGCGCCGTCTCATAAGTGATCTTGTCATCCTTGACCAGATCCGCGAGGTTCTGGTTGAGGGTGTGCATCCCGTAGCGCGATCCGGTCTGCAGCGCTGAGGGGATGGACTGAAGCTTCGCCTCACGGATGAGGTTGCGGATCGCCGGCGTGGCGACGAGCACCTCCGTCGCGGCGATGCGGCCCTTGCCGTTGATCGTCCGGCAGAGGGTCTGGCAGACAACCGCCTGGATCGATGCAGCCAACTGCGTGCGGATCTGCGACTGCTGGTCTCCGGGGAACACGTCGACGACGCGGTCGATGGTGGTGGCTGCTGAACTCGTGTGCAGCGTGCCGAACACAAGGTGGCCTGTCTCCGCTGCGGTGAGCGCAATCGCGATCGTCTCTCGGTCGCGCATCTCGCCGACGAGGATGATGTCGGGGTCCTGGCGCAGCGCGTGGATGAGCGCGTTCTCAAAGGACAGGGTGTCCTCGCCGACCTCACGCTGGTTCACCACGCACTGACGGTGCTGGTGGACGAACTCGATGGGGTCCTCGATGGTCACGATGTGACCATGCCGCGTGCGGTTGGCCCGGTCGATGATGGCCGCCAGCGTCGTCGACTTGCCGCTGCCGGTCGGTCCCGTGACGAGCACGAGACCGCGTGGCAGTTGCGCGAAGTCTCCGAGGACGTCGGGCATGTGCAGTGCCTCAAGCGGGAGGATGTCCCACGGGATCGCGCGCATGACCGCACCGGTGACACCCTGCTGCTGGAACACGTTCACGCGGAATCGCGCAGCGCCCGGCATCGAGTACGCAAGGTCGAGTTCCTTCGTCTCCTCGAAGCGCTGCTTCTGCCGGTCGGTCAGGATGGCGTACATGGCCTCGCGCACCTGGTTGCTCGTCAGTGCCACATAGCCGGGTACGGACTCCAGATCGCCGTGCACACGGATCATGGGCGGGGAGTTGACGCTCAGGTGGAGGTCCGAGCCACCCTGCTGCAGCAGGTAGATGAGCAGTTCGTCGAGGGCGATCTCCGGCTCGGTCCCCGGTGACCGCTCGATCGTGACGATGCCAACGTCGCTCGCCGCTGGCGGCGCAACAGGTCCCGACTCGGCGGGGAGGGTGAAGTCCGGCTCCTCGGGCTCGGGCCGCATCTCGCGCGGCGGCGCGATCGGGATGACCCCTGACTCCGTCCGCGGCGGGCTCAGCGGAAGGGACGACGGCTCATGAGTCGGCAGTCCGGCCTGCTTCGGCTCGACGACGTCGGCCAGCGGCAGGCTGAATCCCTCGCGCTCAGGCGATGACACGGAGCACCTCCCCGATCGTGGTCATTCCCTCGGCGACCTTCAGCCAGCCGTCCTGTCGCAGAGTTCGCATGCCCTGCTCGATCGCCAGGCGCCGGACTTCCTCGGACGAGGCGTTGCGCAGCGCGAGCTTGCCGATGTCCTCGGTCATCGGCATGACCTCGTGCATGGCCAGCCGACCCTTGAAGCCGGTGTTGGCGCACGTTGAGCATCCCACAGGCTCGTAGAACGTGGGCTCGACGCCGGGCGGGTACTCGAACTGCACGACGGCCAGCTCACTCGAGGTCTTCTCAACCCTCCGGCGGCACTTAGTGCAAAGCCGCCGCGCGAGGCGCTGTCCGGTCGCGCACTCGAGCGCCGAGCCGACGAGGAAAGGCTCCACCCCCATCTCCGTCAGGCGGGTGATGACGCTCGGGGAGTCGTTGGTGTGCAGGGTGGTCAGCACGAGGTGTCCGGTGAGTGCGGATTCGATGGCGATCTGCGCCGTCTCATGATCGCGGATCTCGCCGATGAGGATGATGTCCGGATCGGCACGCAGGATCGAGCGAAGCGCCTTGGCGAACGTCATGCCGGCCTTGGCGTTCGTCTGTACCTGGTTGATCCCGGGGATGCGGTACTCGACCGGGTCCTCGACCGTCACGATGTTCACCTCGGGCCGCGACACGGCGTTGAGAGTCGCGTACAGAGACGTCGACTTGCCCGAACCCGTTGGCCCGCTGACGATCAGCATCCCGTACGGTCGTTCGTAGGCCATCCGCCACTTCTTGAAGTTCTCTGGCGAGAAACCCAAGTCCGGCAACGCCATCTGCGCCGCGGTGTTGTCAAGGATTCGCATGACGATCTTCTCGCCCCACACTGTCGGCATGCAGGACACGCGAAGGTCGATCTTGCGGCCACCGCTGGAGACCGAGAGACGCCCGTCCTGCGGGATGCGGCGCTCGGCGATGTCCATCTCGCTCATGATCTTCAGGCGCGAGATGACAGCGGACTGCATCTCCTTCGGCGCGGGGGCCATCTCCTTGAGTACGCCGTCGATCCTGAAGCGGATGCGGATGTTGCTCTCGCTCGGCTCGACGTGGATGTCCGATGCGTTGTCGGAGATCGCCTGGTTGAGTAGCAGGTTCAGGTAGCGGACGAGCGGAGCATCGCTTGTCGACGCGACCGGCGCCATGATGTCGATCGTCTGCTCGTCCTCGAGCATGTCCCTGACGAGTTCACCCAGCTCGGCCTCGGCCCGGTAGAGCTGATTGATCCTGTTCTGGATCTCGGCCTTCATCGCGCACGCGAAGCGCACTGGGTGGCGCGTGATGGCCTGGAGGTCGTCCCGCACCTGCCAGTTCATGGCCGTCTGCGAGTCGGAGACGACCACGAGGACGTCCCGATCGAATCCGATGGGGACGACCTGGTACTTGCGCGCCTGGTCTCCGGACAGCAGTGCGATCGCGCTCGGATCGACCACCACGTCCATGATCTCGACGAACTCCAGGCCCGCGGCCTGGACGGTGCACCGAACAACGTCCTTCTTGGTCACGGCGCCCTGCCGAACGAGCACGGTGAGCACCGACTCGCCAAGCGCCTCGGCCGTCGCTGAGGCAGCCGAGAGCTGATCGGGCGTGATGAGGCCTTCGTCGATCAGTACGTCCACCACTGACGCGGTCATGGCCGTGCCTCTCCATCGCTAGGGCGTACGCCCAGTATCAGGTCGACGAGGCCAAGATCGCTTTCATACCGGGAGATGAGCTCGTTTGTGAGGGCCTCGACCTCCGACTTCAATAGCTCGATCGGTCGCTCGTCGACGCCCTGAGTCTGCCTCGCCCGCAACTGCAACAGCTCCAGTTGACTGCGCGCGCTGCGACGTCGCGCACGCAGATCGGCAAGCGCCAGTTCCGACGGCCGGGCACTTTCGGGCACGGCGGACAGCGACGTGTCGCGCGCAGTAGCGCTGGCTCTTGACATGTCCGCCTCCTTTCGTGGACGCCGATCTAGATGCGGTAGCCGGCCTTCTTGAGGGACACGTGCAGGTCCGCGACCCTTGTCACGACCTTCTCGGCCTCGGACAACGTGATGCTGTCGTCCATGACGCGCCGCACGGCGTCCTGCTGGAACGTGCGCATTCCGTAGTAGTCACCGTCCGTGACGATGTCCAGGATCAACGAGGTCTTATCCGGATCGACAATGGCCTCGCGGATGCGCGGAGTCGAGACAGCGACCTCGACCAGCACCGTGCGACCCTCACCCGATGCTGACTCGACCAGGTGCTGGCAGACGACGCCGCGGATCGACTCCGCCAAGGAAGCGCGCGCCTGCCGCTGCTCCTCGACCGGGAAGATGTCGATCACCCGGTTCACGGCATCCACAACGGTCCGCGCGTGCAGGCTAGCGAGGACGAGGTGCCCCGTCTCGGATGCCTGCAGTGCCGTACGCATGGTGGTCATGTCGCGGATCTCGCCGATGAGGATCACATCGGGGTCCTGACGCATGCCCGACCTGAGTGCGCGCGCGAAGTCCCTGGTGTCGGTATGCAGCTCCCGCTGGCTGATGGTCGAGGACTTGTCCCGATGCAGGAACTCGATCGGGTCCTCGATCGTCAGGATGTGGCAGGACCGCTCGGTGTTGATCACGTCGATCATGGACGCAAGCGTCGTGGTCTTGCCCGAGCCGGTCGGTCCACAGATGAGGACCAGTCCACTCTGCTTCATGGCCAAGTCCCGGACGACCTTGGGCAGGCCGAGCTCGTCGATGCCGGGAATGACTTCCTTGACATGCCTGAGGACCATCGAGGCATTGCCACGAGCACGGTAGGCATTGACGCGGAACCGACCGATTCCTCCCATCGTGAGGGCGAAGTCGCACTCGCGGTCCCGGAGGAACGCCTGGCGGTCCTCGTCCGTGGCTAGGGCAGAGAGCACCAATGCCTCGGCCGACTGGGCGTCCAGGGGCGCCACATCAAGCGGGTGAAGGTGGCCCGAGACCCGGATCAACGGCGGTGCACCCGCGCGGATGTGGACATCCGAGGCCCCATGCGCGACGGCTGTGGACAGCACGGCTGCAAGATCCGGCACACCGGCGTCGGCACGCGGCCCGTCAAGCCTCGGCGGAGTCGTAGGAAGCCCCATACCGGTGGTTTCGGCCCGAACGGGCGGATTGGTCCCCGCTTGAGGGGACCTTCCCGCGCCAACCGGGCCGATATCCCCATTGTCCACAGTCTTCGCGGGAGGTCAGTCACATGGCGGCCACGCACCCTACGACATGCGTCGGGCTGGACATTGGCACGAGCGGGATCCGCGCGGTCGAGGTCCGGTGGCGCCGACGGCAGCAGGCGTACGAGATCGCCCGTGCCGCCTCCGTCGACCTGCCGCCGGGTGCGGTGCGCAATGGCACCATCGCCGACGACAAGCTCGTGGCCAAGGCCCTGAAGAAGCTCTGGCGCAAGGGGCACTTCTCCACACGGAAGGTGGTCCTTGGCCTCGCCGACTCGACCATGCTGACCCGTCAGGTGGACCTGCCCTGGATGCCGGCCGAGGACTTCAAGGCCGCGCTGAAGTACCAGGTCGCCGACTCGCTTCCCGTCGACATGGCCACGGTCGAGGTGGACTACCACCTGCTTTCGGAGCAGCACCGCACTGATGCCAACGGCCAGGAGCAGGACATCAACCGGATCCTGGTCGTCGCCGCGAACACCGATGCGGTCCTAGCCGAGGCGAAGGTGCTGCGTAAGGCGCGCCTCATTCCGGTCAGCGCCGACTCCTCCGCCTTCGCGCTCATCCGCGCCGCCTGCGGCGGAACCCTCCCGGCATCGAACGAGGTCCAGGCCATCATCGACCTGGGTGCGGACCAACTCACGGTCGTCATCCATCAGGCCGGCCAGCCTCGGTTCATCCGGACGATCTCCAACCTCGGCGGCGACACCGCCACCGCAGCCATCGCCGACAAGCTTGGCATCTCGACCGAGGACGCCGAGGACCTCAAGCGGGCGACCGGCCTCAATGGGCCCGCCCCGGTCATCGCTCCGATCGCTGAGTCGAGTGTCTTCGGAAGCTCCGTCTCGATGGACGCCCCGGTCCTGGACTCCAAGACCGAGGCGGCCCTGACGGTCCTCAATCCCTGGGCGACCACGCTCATAGGCGAGATCCGCAACTCCCTCGACTACTTCCAGGCCACCGACTCCGACACCTCGGTGGGATCCCTCACGGTCACCGGACGCACAGCGGAGCTGGACGGCATCGTCGAGCGCCTCGCCACGCAACTGCCCATGCCGGTCTCGGTCATGGATCCCCTTGTCGGCCTGGCGGCGAGCCGACGCGTGGCCAAGAACCCTGCGCCCGACACCCGGCTCGCCGTCGCAACCGGCCTGTCCATGGCGGCGGCGTCATGAGCGCCCAGACTTCGCACAAGTCCCAGGCGAAGAAGGACAAGTCCGCCGCCAAGAAGTCGTTCTGGTCGATGGAGATCGGCAAGAAGGGCGCTGGCGACGAGCACGTCGAGCACCCGGCCTTCATTGCGTCGCTGCCGCGGGTCGACCTGCTGCCTGGCGCGGTCCGCCAGTCCATCGCACTGCACAACGTCATCAGGTGGTTCGCCGTCCTCCTGGCCGTCGTGGTTCTGGCCGGGGTTGCCCTGTGGTGGCTCCAGGGAAGCCGGATCGACGAGGCTGCGCAGGCCCTCACCCAGGCACAGTCCGAGAAGCAGTCGATCGACAAGAAGATGGCCGCGCTTGCGCCGGTCAAGGAGATGTACACGCAGATCAGGGGTCAGCAGGAGCTGGTGAACTCGACCCTGGCGGCACAGCCGAAGGCCACCGAGGTCCTGGTCCATCTGTACGACGTGGCTCGTCAGTCCACCGGACCGAAGGGCATCCAGTTCTCGTCGGCATCGGTGACGTACAGCGGCCTTCCCAAGCCGGGCGCCGTGACGAACCTGTGCCCGGACCCCCTCCCCTTCAGCAAGGGCGTGACGGTCGGCTGCATGACGTTCGAGGGCACCGCGATCGATCGCGACCACATCGCCGCCTTCCTTGCCGCGATGGGGGTGGACCCCATGTTCGTCGGCCCGTTCGTGGACAACAGCACGACCACCGTCGGTGAGAAGGGGCAGGACGGTCGGGTCGCCTTCTCGGGTACGAGCGGGATCTCCGTCGACGCCCTTCAGCAGCCTCTAACTCCTGAGCAGCTCAAGGCACTCACGGATACGCCGGCAGCGGACGCGACAGCGAATGGCAGCCCATCATGACCGGTCACCGCACTCGGAATGCCGCCCTCCTGGGCGTGCTCGTTATCGTGGTCGTGATCGCCATCGGGTGGTTCTTCCTCCTCGCGCCGCGGCTCGCCCAAGCGGACGACATCGCACTGCAGGCTCAGGAGCAGTCGGCCAGCAACGTGCAGTCGCAGAACCGCTATAACCAGACGCTCACTCAAGCGGCATCCGCGACGCAGGCGGCCTCCGAGGCCCAGGCCCTGTTCTCGACCATGCCCGAGGAGGCGGACCTGCCGTCAGTGATCTCACAGATCAACAACGCGGCAATATCGGCAGGAATCAAGGCCTCCGACATCGCGCTTCTGGGCACCAGCGTTCCCCGGCCACTGACGCCGATTGCGCCGACTGCCGGCGACCCGGCCGATGCCGCTGCGCAGCCAGGAGTGAGCCTGGCGCAGATGGACCTGACCATGACGGTGAACGGGTCCCACCAGCAACTGCTCGACCTCATCACGAACCTGCAGTCGCTCGACCGTGCCGTGCTGATCAAGTCGAACGAGTTGTCGACGTCCCTCCAGCCGACGGACGCCGGCCCGGGCCCAGCCCAGGAGACGCTGAAGCTGCAAGCATCGATGTTCGTGCTCCAGTCCAAGCTGCCCGATCTCGTGGCCCACGTCCAGGAGCTCCTCGCCCAGGCACAGAGCGGCAACCTCAAGTCAACTGCGTAGGCGGAAGGCAGCCCAGCCCGACCGGCTCCCTCGCGTTGTCTACAGCGCGATCAGCGCGTCACGCATACGGGCCCCGTCGGCCTCGCCAAGCCCGTCCGACAGCGCCACGCGGATCGCATTCACCGCGTCCGTGAAGTCCGACGGCAGCCCCTGCATCTCGCTGACGGCATGGGTCGCGAGCGCCCACCTCGTGACCACGGTGAACAAGGCGGTATCCCCCGCGGCGACGGCTGACTCCACCAGGTAGGCCTCCATGGCCAGGAAGTCGCTCTCGTACGCCGCCTGGATGGCCTCCGATGTCGCCCCGCGGACCCGGCGAGCCTGGGCCTCGAGCATCATCTGACCCGACGCGCGACGTCGGGCCGTCACGAACTCCGATGGTGTCAGGCCCTCGAGCCGGCGCACGCGCATGTCCTCGATGTCCTTGCCGATCGGCATGGGCACGTCGGCCAGGTGCTCGAGGGAACCCCACCGCGCATTCACCTCCGCGGCAAGCCCCTGGTCGAATGCCTCCACCATCCGGGCGCGCACGGCGCCGATGAAGGCGATCGCCGTGGTCGACTGCGTGTGGTCGAGCCCGACCAGGCCGTCCACCGAGGCAGCCACTGTCGCAACAGCCTGGAAGAACTGCCGTTGAGGCGCGCGCGGAGCGATGTTCAGCCGCTCCCACACGACGGACTCGAGCGTGGCCCCGTCGGACCCGAGGGCGCAGCCGACCGCCGACACATCGTCCCCTTCGGCGACGAAGTCGATGCTCGCTTCATGCAGGACGTTCGCGTTGGTCTGAAGACGGCTGAAGAACTCCTCGGCCGTGCCCTTGTCGACCCCCTGCACTCGCTTCTCCCATCGGCTGACAGACCACTCCCCCGAAGGATACTGACACGACACCGATCAGGCGGCTGGGTCGACCCAGATGACCACAGCACGCGACTCCTTCACTGTCTTGCTCGTGGTCTTGCTGCCGTGGGTGATGTCGTAGCGGAGAACCACGATCCCGGGCGCAGACGCCACCACGTTGGCCATCCAGGTGTTCGCCACGCCGTTGTAGACCTTGCTCTGAATCGATGGGACGGTCGCATTAGCGTTCTTGTTGGCGGCCGAGATGGTGGTGACCACCCGCATGTTGCTGATCGTGCTGGTGTTGTCCGAGGAGTTGGACAACGGCCACCACACGCCCGTGTCAGCCGCCTTCTGCTTGAGCGGGGTGATCTCGCTGAACGGCGCCTTGAGCTTGGCTTCGCTCGCAGACGTCTGGGTGCCCCAGTCCTCGTCGGAGAGCTCGAGCATTGCGGGCGGCACGAAGCGGGTGAGCCGGTCGTCGTACTTGTAGACCTTGTTGTATCCACCGGTCGATCCGACGACGCAGCGGTACTTCTGCGCCAGCGAGCCCCAGAAGAAGATATTGCCGTTGCGGGCGCCGTATACGCTGTCCGCCGGAGCCGTGGCCGTATAGGGGTCCTGGGAGGCCCAACAGTCGCTGATCGCCAGGACCGCGGCGTTGTAGACGGGATCGCGGGAGTTGATCTCCTTCCAGTCCCCCACCCATTGCTGCGCATTGCCGCTCACGGAGGCGGCGAAGGGCCGGTACAGGTAGGTGAACTTCTTGGACACGAGCCCGACCAGACTGTCCGACGTGGCGCTCGGTTGGCCGTACTTGCACGTCGGCGATCCGTAGGTGCCGGCCGCGCAGGTGGTCGTGTTATAAGTCGCGTCGGCGAGCGTACCGGTCAGGACGATGTTGCTCTCCGTCGACAAGGTGACGCGGCCCGTGTACTTTCCCTGCACGTACGCATCACCGACGGCGCAGTTGCCCGAGTACCAGGTCGATCCCGGATCGGCCAGTTCCGACGGGAAGCCCTTGTAGTGCAGTCCGGTGGCCGTCGCGTTGAAGTAGGTCGACTCGGTCGAGTCCGTCGTCAGGTTCGGGATCACGAACGGGTAGGTGTTGGTGCTGAACTTCGGCTGGCAGGTGGGCTCGGTCGGGATGGCCGGCGGGGTAACCGATGCCCATTGGTTGGGCACGTCATAGGCGAAGGTCGAATCGGGATCGGTGCCATTGGCGAGGGGCCGTGGTACGTCCTGGACGTAGAACACCGGATCGACGAAGTCAGCGAGATTCACCTTGGCTGTGGTCGGCGCCGTCGCCGTACCGCTCGACAGGTAGGCACCGCTTGCACCGCCGCCGCACGCGTTCGCGGTGAACTTGGTGTCCGGGCTCGTGACGTAGACGTAGCCGTCGCTGGTGAAGTGCAGTCGCGTGGGCCCTGTGTACACGCAGCCAGCGTCGCCAGCACGCTTCTTGAGCAGGGCGGGCGTCTCCGGCAGCTCGAGCACGGATGCGTAGCCCGTGAAGATCTTGGTCGGGTCAGGCGCGCTGTTACTCGGACGCCAGGTATTGCCCTGGTAAGTCGTACTCCCTGACCACTTGGCGTTCGCGCTGCCGTTGTTGTACAGCCCGCTCTGCGTTGTCGCGATGTACCGCCTGACCGTCCCGCAGCCGACCTCGCCGCTGAGGAGTCCGTCGTTGGTGTTGCGGCAGGACGAGGTGATGTTCCCGGGCGTCACCGTCCCGGACAGATCGACGGGGTCGAGGCGCCAGATGTCGTTGCTGTGCATCCGACCCCAGATCGACTCGCTCGAGTACAGGCCAGCCCACTGGCAGAAGTTCACGTTGCGTTGAGAGCCCTCAGTTCCCGTCGCATCCACCTGGCCGGTCTGGTACCAGCGGCGTGAGCACAGCAGACCGGCGAGTTCCTGAGCGGTCTTGCCCGTGCCACCGGAATTCGCCGCCGTCGAGTAGGCGCCCGGGAGAAGGGGCGCGGGGGTCTCGATGTCGCTCATGTAGACGTAGTCGAGGGTCGAGCGCTTCGACCACACGGCCTGGAGCGTGCGGACCACCTGATTGCGCGGAGTTGCGGCGCCGTCAACGCTCCTCGGGGAGCGTCCAACGGCGTACACGATCAGCTCTCCCGCGCTGCCCAGTCGGGTTCGGTCGACTCGCAGCGTGTACTCACTGTCCTCCACCGGATTGGCGGTGCCCGTGTCGCTGAAGCCGGGCACGGCAACCCAGGAGTGCAGTGCCGGGTTGTCCTCGTCAGCCAGGTAGTAGGTCGAATCGTCGAGGAGGTGCTTGTGGTAGTCGAAGATCCCCGCCTCAGCTGCGGAAAGCGCCGCATACGAGTGGTCGGATCGGGTCGAGGGGATGATCTCCCGAATCGCCGACTGGGTGACTACGAGGGCCAGCCCGAGCAGCATCACGCTGAAGCCGATCACAAGGATCAGCGCCATGCCCTGATCGTCGCCTGGGCGCGTCATACCGCGAAGCCTCTGCCGCTTGGTCATGACTACCCCGTCCCGAGTGGGTAGGTGTTCTGGAGCCGCACCTGCTGGGTGATTCGGTTCACCGGGTCGCTGGCGTCGCCGACGGTGACGACCACGGACTCGAAGAACTCCTTCGAGTCGATGGTGAGAGCGGTCTCCGTGACCGGCGTGATGTCACCGTTGACTGGGCGCGTCGGACACGGCGCAACATTGCACCGCACCCGGACGCTGAAGCTGACGGGAGAGGTCGTCGTGTCTGACTTCATGAGGACCCGAGTGTCCGCCGCTGTCGGGGTGGCCCACGTCCATGAGTCGGCCGTGCTGGCCAGGCCGTCGGTGTCCGGGTTCAGCACTGCGGGCATCACGGTCATCTTGACCAGCTTGGTGGCGGAGTCGAACCACACGTGCACCTTGTTGGGGCGGTCGTTCGCGGCGCCGTAGCCCGACGCCGAGTAGAAGGTGATCGCGTTCTTCCCCGCGGATGGGATCGCACTGATGGGTGACTCGGGCGACACCGTGTAGCGGAGCAGGCGGGAGACGGTCTCCGAGACCTGCTGGTACGTCACCTGCTGCTGGGTCCGCTTGGCGATGTGACCGATGCTGGTCATGCCGCCCAGCATGGTGGCGCTGATCATCGCCATCAGAATGCTGAAGATCCCCATGGCCGCGAGGAGCTCGACCAGGGTGAAGCCGCCGTCTTCCTGCCCGCTGAAGCGGGTTCGCAGGGTGGTCACGAGTGCGCGCATCACGGGCCCGTCACCGGTGCGCCGGGATCGGTCGGGCTCGGAGCCACAGCAGGCGCGGATGTGCTGAGGGTTGGGAAGTCCGTGGGATTGGGCGAAGCAGGAGAAGACGCTCCCGAGGGCAGCGGCGTGGGGGTCGGCGTCGGCTTGAGGTCGACCTGGAGCAGGAAGGTCACGTCAACCACAGCGGACGAGGCACCTGGGGCCGGGGGCACCAGCGGCGCCAGTAGGGGGATGACCTCGGTGTCAGCGGTGAAGGTCCAGTCGCCGTAGGGCAGACCCATCTTCAGCACGCCCTTGTCGTCGGCTTGCCCCAGTGGCACGACCATGGGCGCGGAAAGTGCGTTGCCGGCAACGTCCGCGCAACCGGCAGCGGCATGCGTGGCGGTGACCGCCTGGGAAGGTTTGAGCCCGACGATCCGCACCGGCGCGACAGGCAGGCCGGCGACGGTCGTGTCGCCTGCCGAGAGCGAGTACGACGGTCGCGATGCACCCGTCGCCTTCGGATCAGCATCGGCACAGTTGCCGGCCCACGCCTCGACGTCCTCACCGGGCCACAGGTTCGAGACCGAGCCGGTAAGCAGGTTGGACTGCACGGAGCCGCTGGTGCCCTTGACCTTCCAACGGACCTGCGTGCCCGCCGGCAGGAGGTAGTCGGGGTCGCTGTCGGAGAACATCAGGCTGGCCGCATTGGCGTACTCGAACCCGACCTTCGTGACGGTGTCGGCGCTGATCGAGAGGGTCTTCGTGGTGCCGGTGGAAGTCGACGACACGTAGCCCGCACGCGAGATGGTCACGATCAGGCTGGCCGTCGGCTCCAGGTTCGGGACGAACAGGCAACCGTCGAAACCGGTGGTCATCGGGATGTGGGCGTTCGTCGGGTGGAAGGTGTCGCTGAACGTCACCACGACGTCGCCGACCGGAACCGACGACTCGTTGACGATCGTGATGGCCGCAGCACCGACCGTGGCAGCGGCGCCCGCTGCCGGCTTGCTCTGCTGGGTGATGTTCGTCTGGAGCGAGACCGGCTCCTTGAGGTCCGGGCTCGAGACGGTGACGACGACCCTGAGATAGGCCGCCGTTGCCGAATCGCCCGCACAGGCAGACTGAGAGGCGCCGCCCGCGGCCACCGAAGCGTAATCGACCCAGTTGCTGGTCGTCTTGATCGTGTAGCGCGTGGTCTTGAGGACCGGATCCAGGTAGTTGGGATTCAGCGTTGCGGCGTACTTCGCATCGACCGTCGGCGGGATCGGGCCCTCGAACTGGCCGATCGGGAGGATGCCGGGATCCTTGCGGGCCAGGTCGCGCAGGTACTCGATCTCCGACCGGGCGACGTTCGCGGCCGACACCCGGTCCTGGCTCTCACGGATGGTCTGGAGGCCCTGCATGAGGATTACGGCCGTGGACGTGGAGACCATCAGGAAGAGGAACATGGCGGCCATGACCTCGATGAGGGTGAAGCCCTCATCGACCTGCGGGCGTGGCGCATTTACGCCTGTCGGCGTCAGGCTCCTGCGGCCTGCAGGACCTTTCCTCATGGCATACCCCTAGTCACCGCGGTGCGGTCACTAGAGGTATCGGTTCGAGCTCGTTGGAACTGGTGGATGTAGCCGGCTAGTTCTTGCTCGCTTTGCCCGGTTTGGCCGGCTTCTTCGCCGGCTTCTTGGCCGGCTTCTTCGCCGGCTTGAGCCCGGCGTTCTTGGCGAGCTTCTTGGGGATCGAGAAGACGGTCTGGATCTTCTCCCCCGCCAGTGCAACGACGCGGCGAGCGCCGAGGAAGTTCATGGCGTCCGTTCCGATAAACGGCTCGATGTGAGCAACGAGGCCGCAGCCGTTGGTGTGCGCCATCATCGGCACCCCGCCCTTCTCCATCGGGCCGAGGTACATCACCACGTGGCGGTAGGCGCAGGTCTCGCCAGCCGGGCAGGTGTCATAGAGAACGAGGTCGCCGGGCTTCAACTGACTCGGAGGAATCGGCGCGTAATGCTGGTCGAGCGGAACGCCATCCCACGGGACCATGTTCCGCGTCGACGGCGCCCAGGTCTTGCCGGCCGTCCGCAGGCCAGCGCCTTCGGAGTAAGCCCGCGAGACATAGGACGAGCAGTCGTACCGCCAGGGGTTGAGCCTGCCGATGCCCTCGCAGGCGTAGGGAGCGCCGAGCCTGATGAGCGCCCACTTGATCGCGACCGCGGCCTGCGCCGTGGGGGCATGCTTGACGGCGTTCTCGCACAGCTTCTTGATCTTCACGTCCACGGGGATCGTGCCCTCGAGCACCGCCTTCGGGCAGCCGTCCTTGCTGATGACGGTCTGCGGCGCCGAGACCGCGACGAGGCGCTGCAGCTCCTTCTGGTCCTTGACGAGGTGCTTGCGGCCACTGGACAGGGCTGCGAGCAGTTCCATCACGCGGTCCTGGTCGTCGGCCGCGCGGATCATCGCCTGGGCTGCCGCCGACTGCGCCTGTACCCAGGTCTGCTGGGCGGCGACGTAGTCGCCGGACTTGGAAGACGTCTGCGAACGCAGGTACATGAAGGAGTCGATGTTGCGCAGCACGTCCTCGGGCTTGCTGCCCAGGACGCCCAGCACGACGTCCACGTCGGTGGTCCCGGTGATGTAGAGGTCGCGGATCGAGAGCCCGAACTTCACGTCGGCCGCAGCCAGGTTCGCGTCGGACCGGCCACGCTCGCGCATCGCCGCCTGCATGTCGACCGACGACGCCGCCACCAGGCGCCTGGCCGCGGCAAGGGACTTCGTCGTCTTGGCGATCTTCTTCTTGTCCGCCTCCACCTGCTTCCAGGCCTTGCCGTAGTTGTCGACGAAGTTCGGGTCGATGGGCGGCGCGGCGTCGCTCGTGCGCGGATCGGCTGGCGCACCGTCGGCAGCCAGGCCGTCGGCGTTCAGCCCGGAACCGGGCTTCTGGCCGGGCAGGTTGCCGCCGCCGGCCTGCAGCGGGGGTTCGGCATCAGAGAATCCGGCGGAACCGGCGGGGGGGCCACCTACGGAGCCGCCGCCTTCTTGCAGTGGACCGGTCGACGAGCCGGCGGAGCCGTTGTCGGCACTGGCCGGGAGAACCGCCGAGCCGCCGAGACCGAGCAGGGCGACAGCGAGGGCGGTGCCCAGCACCACAGGCAGGCGGGTACGCCTGGCCCACCCCACGTGTTCCATGACTCCATTATCGGACCGTGTCTCAACGAGCGGTCGTCGGGTCCGCGAGCGCTACCATGAACCATGACCCGCGTCAGCGGTGCTCGGGCGACCCTTGGTGCCTTCGTGCACTTCCTGGGGGCGTGGGTGCACCCGGTATCCGGATTCCACCCGCGCAGCGACGCGGAGCGGAGTCTGCAGACGCGCGTGGGAATCGTCAGCCTGTTTTGCATTGCCTCGGGCGTGATCGCGATGGTCGTGGCCGGGATCCTCGTCCTGCCCGACCCGGTTGACCCCCAGCACACGACCAAGTTCGGCAACGGGGCCTTCCTCGCGGCCATCGCTCTGGTCTGCCTCAGCGTGTTCGCCCCGATGGCGATCTTCCGCACCAAGGGCGCGGCGACGACGCGTGAGGTCCTCAGCAACCCATCCGCGCCCATCCTCCCCTGGCGATCCACGACGATCACGTTCGACGCCGTGCTCGTCGGCGGGATGTTGGCCGGCCTGTACTTCGACGCCGAGGTGTCCCTGCTTCTCTTCGGCCTCGCCCTCATCGCGCGGGTCGTGTTCACCACTCGCCACAACCTCGAGTCCGATCCGAACGCGCGCTTCCACAACCTCACGCGAGCGTGGACGTCCGGAGTCACGGGTGGCGTGGCGTTCTTGATCGTCAGCCCGTTGTCGGGCTTGGTCTCCGTGCAGAGTTCGGTGCTGCCGCTCGTTCTTGCCGCTCTGGTGGCCATGTACGTCGGCCTCGCATTCAATGCCGGCGAGCGCTGGGTCAGCGAAGACCGCACCAAGTGGGCGTTCGCACGCGACGCCGTCGACACGCGCCGCCTCATCGTGGCCCTGATCAGCGCACTGATCGCCTGGCTGGTCGCCGTCATCGGCGAGCAGTTCGGCAGCCTGTTCAATGCCAGCAGCCTGACCCTCGGCACACTTGCCGGCCTGGGCACCTACCTCGCGTGCTGGCTCGTGCTGTGGTTCGTCTCCATCCAGTGGTGGACCCGCGACGCCACTCGAACGCTGATGATGTGGGGCAAGCACCAGGCCGAGGTCACCGCGCGCATGGCAGACGGATCCCTGAGCCCGGAACTGGCCGCTCGCGCGTCCATCCCGACCACGGCGCGCATCGCCGCGACAGTATTCGCCGCCACGAAGACGATGGTCGTGCTCGCGGATCAACGCGGGCACGTCACGACCCACCTCGTCGGCATCGACCTCTACGAGAACTCCCCTCGGCCTGAGCCCGGCGACATCCTCATCGAGCCCAGCATGCGAATGGACATCTACCCCGCACCCGATCACCCGAACACGTCCAGCATCACCGTCGCCGGGTGGCTGTGGACCGGCTGGTTCATGACGCGCTCGCGGCGGATCGTCAATCTGTTCACCGACATCGCCACGGCGGCGCTTTTGTCTCCGGTCCTCGCCAGCGACGAGGACCACGTCGCGCACGCCTTCGAGACGATGTTCGATTCCGTCAACCGCTGGCCCACCCTGGCCGCCTTCGAGCAGGCCGTCGAGCGGATGCAGCAGCGCGCCGACGAGAACCCGCACACGGACTCGCTGATCGTCGGCGTCTACGCCATCGAGGACTTCGGCGCCCTCGAGGGCGGGCGCTTCGAGCAGGCGGCCATTGCCCAGGTGATGCGCATGGCCTTGGGGCATCAGGACTTCGCCGGCAACGATGTCTTCGTCGCGTACGACGCGCCGGGGCGCCTGTGGCTGGCGCTCAGCGGCGGCCCCATCATCCGCACCGGCATCGCGCAGTTGCGCAGTCTCCAAGAGCACATCAACGACCACGGCTCGGTCCCGTCCGCGCGCCTGGACCTCGACGTGCACGTGAGCGTGTCGTTCGGCTACGCCGCCCACCAGGTCGACGACTTCTCGTTCTCCGGACTGGTGGCCACCGCCATCAACCGCCTCGCCATCGACCAGAGCTCGCGCGATCCGTTCAGCATCGACAACCTCCTCACCTACGACATCACTCCCGAGGACATCACCGGCGCCGGGCAGACTCCAGTCACCGCCGTCAACGTCCTCAACCTGCTCATCGCCGACCACGGCACCACGACCGAGAACCCCTTCGTCACGCGCTTCACGCCGGTCCGTCAGGTCCTCGATGGATCCACGCAGGCCCTGGCCGTCGACATCGGCTGGCACCGCTCGTTCGGCACTCTGGACCTGTCCGACCCGCAGGCTTTCCTCGGGCTGGTGAACAGGCAGCAGGTGCTCGCCGCCGAAGCCACCCGGGTCATCGTCGAGCGACTTAAGACGGTGTTCGCGGAGGCAGACCATCTGGGCCGCAACGAGTTGCCGGTGATCGTCGCCATGCCCCCGACCCTGCTTCACCAGGACGCCCGCGAGTTCTCGCTGCCGAACCTAATCACGCCCGCCCTTGATCGTCGCGAGTGCGCTCGCACCGTCCTGCTGTTCAGCACCATCCCGCCGGGTGCGGTGCATGCGCTGCGCCTGCTGGTGGACCGTGGGCTGCACATTGCCGTCACCGCGGCGGCCGCCGCTGCCGCGGATCCCGCCGACCTGTACGGCTGGCCGCGTTGGGCAATCGTGTTCCCGCAGCATGTTGTCCAAGGACCCAACGGCCTGGATGCCTTGACGATCCAGCAGACGTCCACCGCCATCGCGACCCGCGACACGCACCTGATCGGCATGGCCGACGACTTCGCTGACGTGCGCGCACTGGCCGAGCACTCGGTCCTGTGGGCCCTGGATCCGACCCAGACGTACGGATCCGTGCGCGAGTCGCTGGGCTCGACCGCCCGCCCCAGCATCTGACAGCATGGGGGCTTGGCCCCCCGGCCAGAGCCCCGAAGCAGAAAGAGGGGATTTCACCGGCTATACCCGCAAAGGGAACGACATTTCGTCAGCGGATGAGTCCGGGACATTTGGCCGATAGGCTCACGCGCGGGAGGGATATCCGTGGATAAAGACCGCTGCGCGGCGCTGGGATACTTCCTGCGCTTCCTGTCAGGGAATCCCGAAGGGGACGCTGCTGCGCGCGCCCTCATCCAGGGCGCGCTCGCACCGGTCGGCGTCACCGCAGGCCAGATCTACGCGCTTGCTGGCCCGGACATCCTCGAGCTCATCGGCAACTTCGGCTACACCGAGGACGAGGCCGCCGCCTTCCGCGCGCTGCCGCTGGGCCTACCCCTGCCGATCTGCGACGCCGTGACGTCGATGAACGTGGTCATCCTCACGCCGCAGGAACTGCTGCCGCAGTACCCGATCCTCCAGAGCCAGCCCACGATGTTCGACGGTTCGTCGGCCGCGTTGAGCGGGCAGCACATCATCTGCGTCCCGGTCGTCTACTCCGGGGTCGCGATCGGTGGCCTGTCCATCCTCCAGACAACCGCGGATGTGTGGGAGGCAGGCGACTGGAGCTACCTCGACGCCGTGGGCTCAGCCGTCGGGATGTGGATGAACAACCAGCGGCAGATCCTCGTGGAGAAGTGGCGCCGCAGTTCTCCCGCGCCGCAGCGTGAGGTGCGCATCACCGACCGCCAGCGGCAGATCCTCGAACTGATCGGCAATGACTGCACCAACGGCGAGATCGCGCGGGAGCTCGGCTACTCCATCCCCACGATCAAGAAGGACCTGCAGCAGATCATGCGCATCCTGGGCACCGAGGACCGCCGGACCACCGCCGGCCGCGCGCGCGAGATCGGCCTGCTGCCGGAGCGGCGCGCCCGCGACTAAGGGCACGGACTACGGATGCCCGAACACCGCTTCGATGCGGGGTCCTTCCGACGTCCAGAACACCTTCAGCGGCGGATGCCCGACAACGGGCAGACGAAGACGCACACCTTCAGACGTCACGATCGCCGTCGATATCGCCTGGGCGCGGGCCGGGAAGTGCAGGATCAGTTCGCACGCATCAAGAACCGCGTTGTAGACGTCGGGATCGGCTCCCTTCTCCAGGGCGTCCAGTTGCCCATCGGCGACGCTCGAGTACGCGTCCGTGAAGGTCACGTTGCCCGACGCTTGCGTTCACGGTGGACGGTCGGGCTCGCCGAAGCTCGGGCCAGGAGTTCCTGAAGGGCGGGATCCCCGTCGTACTCCGCCTGCGCTAGCGAGACCACGACAGCGGGCACCAGCAAGATGCTCCCGTCGGAGTTCTCCTGCAGAAGGAAGCGCTCGTTGCTGCGACCGGGCAGCACTACTCGACTGCGGCTGTCTGACTCAATCACGACGTCCACGATGGCCACCTCACGCTCATGCCGCTAGGGGGATTCCTTGCCTGTGAATCTAGACCCTGGCACCCATAGTGGGAAATTGGGCCGATCAGCCAAAGGCCGCGACGAACCGGGCTAGGCGGACTTCTCGCGACGCTCGCGGCGAGGAGTCTCGCGCGGGACGAGCGTCGGGTTGACGCTGTCGCGCACGACCTCGGCGGTGATGACGACCTTGGCGATGTCGGTGCGGCTGGGGACGTCGTACATGACGTTGAGCAGCACCTCTTCGAGGATGGCGCGCAGGCCGCGGGCGCCGGTGCCGCGCAGGAGCGCGAGCTCGGCGACCTCGTCGAGGGCATCGGTCTCGAACTCGAGCTCGACACTGTCGAGCTCGAAGAGTCGCTGGTACTGCTTGATGAGGGCGTTGCGCGGCTCGGTGAGAACGGCCACCAGCGCCTCCCGGTCGAGCTTGCTCACCGAGGTGAAGACGGGCAGGCGACCGATGAACTCCGGGATCATGCCGAACTTCAGGAGGTCCTCGGGCATGACGTGGCTGAAGATGTCGTCGGGGTCGCGCTCGTCGTCGACGCGCTCGCCATCGACGAGGTCGAAGGTGAAGCCGAGGCGCTTTTGGCCCAGGCGCTGCTCGACGATGTTGTCGAGGCCGGAGAACGCGCCGCCGACGATGAACAGCACGTTGGTGGTGTCGATCTGGATGAACTCCTGGTGCGGATGCTTGCGGCCGCCCTGCGGAGGAACCGATGCCGTGGTGCCCTCGAGGATCTTCAGCAGTGCCTGCTGCACGCCCTCGCCGGAGACGTCGCGGGTGATCGACGGGTTCTCGCTCTTGCGGGCGACCTTGTCGATCTCGTCGATGTAGATGATCCCGGTCTCGGCCCGCTTGACGTCGTAGTCCGCGGCCTGGATCAGCTTGAGGAGGATGTTCTCGACGTCCTCGCCGACGTAGCCGGCCTCGGTCAGTGCGGTGGCGTCAGCGATGGCGAACGGCACGTTGAGCATGCGCGCGAGCGTCTGGGCGAGCAGCGTCTTGCCGGAGCCGGTGGGGCCGAGCAGCAGGATGTTGGACTTGGCGAGCTCGACGCGCTCGTCCTTGGTGCGCTCGGGCGCGGAGGTCTCGGCCTGCACGCGCTTGTAGTGGTTGTAGACGGCGACGGACAGCGACTTCTTGGCAGCGTCCTGGCCGATGACGTACTGGTCGAGGAACTCGAAGATCTCCCGCGGCTTGGGCAGGTCGCCCCACGAGGACTCGGACGCCTCGGAGAGCTCCTCCTCGATAATCTCGTTGCACAGGTCGATGCACTCGTCGCAGATATATACGCCGGGGCCCGCAATGAGCTTCTTGACCTGCTTCTGGCTCTTCCCACAGAAGGAGCACTTGAGCAGGTCGCCGCTCTCGCCGATGCGTGCCACGCGCGTGCCCCTTTCGCGCTCGATGGCGCTGATCCCATGCCGAACCGCCCCCCAATGGGCGGGCTATGCCTGACCGTACCTTGCGAGGGGGGCACATGCACCCCTGCGGCACGCCGAACGAACCCCCTGGCGGTCAGGATCGGTCAACTGGCGACGACGAGCGGGCTGACGCGGCTGAGGGCATCGAAGTCCCGGTCGGCGTGGAGCACGGGGACGTCGTGGTCGATGGCCACCGCCGCGATCAGGCAGTCCACGAGGCGACGGACGGTGACTCCCGACCAGCGCGCGTGTCGATACAGCCCGGCTGCGTGCTCATAGTGCACAGGCGTGGTCGTGAGCATCGTTGCTCGGGCGAGCAAGGCGCGCAGGGGCACCGGACAGGGCCTCGCCCTGGCGCAGGGTGAACAGGCGCGGCCGGCACCCCGGAACCAGACGTGCGCACACGCCACGTCCGGCGCGGTCCGCCGTGACGACGAGATCGGCGCGCTCGAGCTGGGCCGACTCGACCAGCCGCGACCGGATCCGTAGCGCAGATCGCGGCGCTCTGGCTGCACATCGGCTGCCCGGGATCGGCGAGCGTGCCGGCGGACTCGACGACGATCAGGTTTGCCGGGGTGAGCCCGGCGTCGACCGCGGTGCTGATGCGATCAGCGATGACCCGCGCCGCCAGCGGCGAGCGGCACACGTTCGCCGTGCACACCACGAGGATCCGGAAGGGCTCGGCCATGTCGCAAGGCTAGCCAGCGAGGACATCCCCGGCATGACACAGGATCGCTCAGGACACCCACGCTGGATGCGAGCACACTCATGAGATGAGCGCATCGCCCGACGGTCCTGACCTTGCCACGAACGCCACCAATAGCCACGTCGATGCGGAGATCACCCGGTACCTCAGGGCGATCTTCCTCGTGCTCGTGGCCGGCGTGGTCGTCGGCATCGCGGCGGCCGCGGCGGCCAACGTCCAGCAGCAGAACTACGTCAGCTGCACGACGCTTGGCTTTGACTGCTCCACGGCCTGGCCATCGGCGATCCTGGCGGTCGGCTTCGGCCTCGCCGTGATCATGGTGGGCGTTGCACTGCTGAGGACTGCTCGCCGATAGCTGACGCGTTCGAGGGCGTCACGGGCCGGGACCCCAGGCACGGGTTGACAGGGTTGACATCTTCGTTGAGACTGGGGTTGACGACGTTGACGCCTCGACGGGAGATCCCATGACCACAGCACAGCACGAGGCGCTCGTCGCGGCGTTCGCCCACGAGCTCGAGCTGCGCGACCCGGACGGCCGCGCGGCGGGCGCGATCCCAGACCCGGGCTCGGTGATGGAGCAGGCCGTGGCCCGCGTCCTGATGGCCTCGCACGCATGGGTCGACCAGCTCGGCCCGCTGTACGACGTGCGCGGGGTGATGCAGATCCTCGGGGTCACCAAGCAGGCCGTCAGCAAACGTCGCCTGCTCGCGCTGACCACCGGCTCGGGGCGCGTGGTCTACCCAGCGTTCCAGTTCACCGGCAGCGGAGTGGTGCCGGGGCTGCCTGCCGTGCTGGCGATGCTGCCCGCCGAGCACGTCTCGCCCTGGACCGTCGCCGCGTGGCTGACCTCCCCCGCCGCGGAGCTCGACGACGACCGTCCGATCGACGTCCTCGCCGGCGGCGACACCGCACCCGTGCTCGCCCTCGCCGCCGACTGGGCGCAGGCACTCGCCGCCTGATGCCCGCCATCACCGTCACGGGCATCCCCCGCCAGGCGCTGCGCACGGGCACGTCGATCCACCGGATCTTCCGTCGATTCGACGCCGACGGCCGACGACGCGGCCCGTGGTTCTTCTCCTCCGCCGGCGCGGCCACGGCGGGCCGCTTCGACCTCGCTCCCCCGCACGGCACCTGCTACTTCGCCTCGACACCTGTCGGCGCATGGCTCGAGGTGTTCCGCGGAGCCCGTCTCGTCGACCCGATCGACGTGCGGCGCCGGCACCTCGCGACCGCGACGCGCTCGGGATCACCACTGCGGCTCGGCGACCTCGCATCACCTCGCGCCGCCGCGGCCGGCGTCAGTGTCGACCTGGCCGCGACGAGCGACTACGGCCCGACGCAGTCGCTTGCCACAGCACTGCACGAACGCGGTGACGACGGCGTCCGCGCGCTGCTGCGGCACGACCCCAGCGGGGCATCGCGCAACGTCGCGCTGTTCGGCCACGCGGGCGCGCCGTCGCGGCAGTTCGGCTGGCGAGTGGCCCGGTCCGAGCCATGGCGCGATGCCGCGCTGATGCGGGAACTGTCGTCGATAGGGATCCACGTGGCCGAGATCCCCTACGACGTGCCGGTGGACTCGCCTACGTAGCGGCCGGCCGCTCCGCGAGATCGGCCGCCGAATCGATCAGGCTTTCGCGGGAACCTTCACCAGGACGGTGTTGTTCTTCGCGACCCGGTCGCCCACCGCTGTTGCGGTGAGGCCGACGGTGCGCTTGGCGCCCTTGGTCGTGGTCACGGTGTAGGTGAGCGCGGCCTTGGCGGTGGGTGCGAGGGCATTCTTGGTGGTGCACGTCCAGTTCTTCTTGACCGGCTTGCACGTCCAGCCCTTCGGCGCCTTCACCGACGCCACCGTCACGCCCCTGGACACGCTCGTCACGACCGAGACATCGCCGGAGGTCGCGCCCGTGCCGATGTTCGTGAGGGTGCCGGTGACCTTCCACGAACGCTTCGACGTCCGCTTCGAGGTTGCCGTGACCTTGAGGTCAGGTGCGCTCGCATCGGAGGTACCGGGCAGCGCGCCGTTGGCGTCGATGACCGGCAGTTGGGGCAGCGATCCGGGAATCGCCCCGCCCCCGCCGGCGGCACCCGAGCCGCCGCCCCCCGCGCCCTGAGTGGCATCGCCACCGCCGCCTGCGGTGACGACGATGCTCACCGTCGACGATCCCTGGCTGATCCCGTTGGTCGCCACGTACGTGAACTGGTCGGTTCCGGCGAACCCGGTGCCAGGCAGGTAGCTGAAGGACCCGTCGCCGTACGCCACGACGGAGCCGTTCGCCGGTTGCGTCACGCTGAGGACCGACAGGCCGACGCCGCCCGGATCGGTGTCGTTCGACAGGATCCCGGGAGCCGCCACGTTGAGGTAGTGGTCGGAGCCGACGGCGTACGAGTCAGGCACGACGTTCACGCCGATCCGGTTGACCGTGACCGTGACCGTGCCGATCGCCCGGCCGCCCAGCCCGTCGATGACGTAGTACTGCCACGTCTCGGACCCGAGGAAGTCCAGGTCGGGCGTGTAGCGGAACGAGCCGTCCGCGTTCAGGCGCAGCGTCCCGCGTGACGGGGGCGTCTGGACCCCCGCGGTGAGATGGCCGCCCGAGGGCACCGTGTCGTTGGCGAGGACCCCCGGCGCCGAAATCACGGTGGCCTGGTTCATGTTGGTCGAGTAGGCGTCATCGACCGCCACGACGCCGCCGTCGGCCGACGCCGTCTGCGCGCCTGCCAGGAGGGCGGCCATGCATGCGGCCGCGAGGATCGTCGAGGTCAGGAGCCGTCTGGACAGGCAAACGAGCATGGTCATGACCCACCTCAGCAATCGCGAGGACCCCCGCAGGTCCAACCCGTCCAGAGTAGGTCACGCAGCAACGCATCGGCCGGCCCCTTGGTCCCCTCGACTTGTGGCCTAGGTCCCGCTTCGGCCGGGCTTGGACGCCGGACGCCTCGGTAGACTCCGAGACGCTGAAATACCCGATGGCGTGAGGGTGTTGACCCCACGTAGTGGCGATCAGGGAGGACGGTGATGCCGTGAGCACGTCCGGCCGGCCACGTCGTCCGTTCGCCCGGACCGCCGTCTCGGTCATCCTCATGGCAACCCTCGGGTTCGCCCTCGCCGTCGTGGCCAGCGCCACCGCGTCGGCCGCCGCGTCCGACGCCATCACGGTCGTCCGCGTCATCCCGCCGCAGCCCACGACGATGGCCGGCGAGGAGCTGCCCCTCGTTCTGTCGTACGAGACCGCGGACGGCACCAACGGCCCGCTGGCCACCGGGCAGACCGTGTCCGTCACCGCCAGCCAGCCCGACGTGCTGTTCCTCACCTCGACGGCGCTCGTGCCCAAGGTCGTGCTCGGCCCCGCCGACCCCGCGCAAGTGGTGGTCGCCGTACCCGACAAGCAGCAGCCGTTCACCGTCACCGTCACTCTCCTCAACGGCACCACACCCGCCTACACGACGACCGTCCCGTTCTCGGTGATGCCCGATGTCATGGGCGCGATGGGCGCCGCGCAGGGCCAGACGTCGAACGTGCAGTCGGCATTCACCGCCGCCGTGGCGGTGCTCATCATCGCCTGCCCCTGCGCCCTCGGACTGGCGACGCCGACTGCGCTGCTCGTGGGCACCGGGCGCGGCGCGCAGATGGGCGTGCTCATCCGCGGGCCGGAGGTCCTGGAGAACACCCGCAAGATCGACACGATCGTGCTCGACAAGACCGGCACCGTCACGACCGGTCGCATGCAGCTGGCTGCGGTGATCGGCACCTCGGCCAGCGAGGACGAGGTGCTCAGCCTCGCCGGTGCCGTCGAGCACGCGAGTGAGCATCCTGTGGCCCGGTCGATCGCGATGGCGGCCACCGAGCGTGTGGGCGCACTGCCCGACGTCGCCGACTTCCGCAACGAGCGCGGCCTGGGTGTCCGCGGCGTCGTTCAGGGGCGCGAGGTCCTCGTCGGACGCCCCGCCTGGATCGCATCGTCGCTGGGCATCGACATCGACGCCGACCAGTGGCTGCACGACTTCGTGGACCAGTGGCAGGCGCGTGGCGCCACGGTCGTGGGCGTCGCGTGGGACGGGGCCGTGCGCGGAGCGGTCGCGGTGGCGGATGCGGTCCGCCCCTCCAGCGCCAAGGCGATCTCGGAGTTCCGCGCGATGGGCATCGAGCCGGTGCTGCTGAGTGGCGACAATCGGAGCACCGCCGAGGCGGTGGGCGCTGAGGTGGGCATCACCACGGTGATCGCCGAGGTGCTTCCGGCCGACAAGGTCGATGTCATCCGCGGCCTGCAGGCGCAGGGCAAGGTCGTCGCGATGGTGGGCGACGGCGTGAACGACGCCGCCGCGCTCGTGCAGTCCGACCTCGGCATCGCGATGGGCAGCGGCTCTGACGTCACCGTCGAGGCGTCGGACCTGACCCTCGTGCGCACCGACCTGCTGGCCGCGGTGGATGCGCTGCGCCTGTCGCGCAAGACCTACCGCACCATCCGCGGCAACCTCTTCTGGGCGTTCGCCTACAACGTGCTGATGATCCCGCTGGCCGCGTTCGGCCTGCTCAACCCGATGCTGGCCGGCGCCGCGATGGCCCTGTCGAGCGTCTTCGTCGTGGCGAACAGCCTGCGCCTGCGCCGGTTCAAGTCGATCAGCCCCGACATCACGTCAGGCAAGACGGCCGCCGCCCCGCGCGAACTCGTCGCCACCGGCACCTGACCTTCCTGCATCGACGGCTCCCCCTCCCCCGCCCATTTCGTCGAGTGGCTGGGAGGTTGGCGGGGACGGGGAGCGGGCACGCACGGGGACGGGCCGAGCCGTTGGGCGCTGCGCACCGTCACGTAATGTGACCACGTGAACCGAAACCGAGTGCTGTTGTCCGTGTCCGTCCTCGCCGTCGCCGGCCTGGCCGTCTCCGGCTGCGGAGGTTCGACGACCTCCTCGGCAAGTAGCACAGCACCCGCGGCCTCGTCTGCCGGCTCATCGGTGTCCCCTTCGATCAGCGCCGGCCCGGACGCTGCCATCAAGTGGTGCAAGGCGTACGCGGAGATCACCACGACCATGGCGGACGCCCAGCCCACCGTCGACGGCGCGAAGACCTCCCTCAACGCCCTGCAGAGCTTCGACCAACTGTGGGCGGCCGGCGCGAACCTCGGCTACGTCACCACAGAGGAGTCGGACGCCAACCGGCGCGCCATCGTCGCGTACTCGCAGATGATGAAGCTCGTGGCTGACGGCAAGAAGCCGGACTCGAAGGAGGTCAGCGATGCGAGCAAGAACCTGACCACCGTCACCGGCAAGGACAAGGCGCTCCTGCAGTCCAGCTCGGGCAAGGTGCAGACCCTGTGCGCGCCGCTGACCCCCACGAACCCGAGTGGCCAGCCGTCGGCCGGCGGCAACGCCGGATCGGCACCGGCAAGCGCCGCACCGAGCCCGTCCGGCTCCTGACCGCCTAGTCGTCGATCAGTTCGGCCAGAACTTCAGCGGCCGTCACGTTCCCGTCGTCGGCGAGTCGACGCAGTTCCTCGAGATTGCCCTGCTCGACGGCCGCCTCGATCAACTCGTCTGTGGCCGTCCCGTTGCCGAGGTCCGAAAGCCTGCGCAGCTCGGCCAGGTTGCCTTCCTCGCCGGCGAGCTGAATCAGCTCGTCGGTCGCGTTGGCGTTGCCCAGATCGGACAGGAGCCGCAGCTCATCGAGGTCACCGTCATCGACGGCGAGCTCGACCAGTTCGTCGATTGCCGAATGATCTCCGCTGCGCACGCGTGCCCAGAGGTCTGAGCGTTCGGACCCATTCACGGTGATGCCCCCTCCACGCGACGCGCTCGACTAGTTCGGGCCCCAGAGCATCCAGCCGATCCAGGTCAGGATCGCGATGCCGATGACGACGGGGACGAAGATCGCCGACACCCGGTCGGCCAGCCGCTGCACCGGGGCCTTGCCCGACTGGGCATCGGTGACGAGCTTGGCGATCTGGGCCAGCCGGGTGTCATTGCCGACGCGAGTCGCCTCGACGATGATCCGTCCGTCCGCATTGATCGTCGCACCCGTGACGTCACTGCCCGGCGTGACCTCGACGGGCACCGACTCGCCGGTGAGCATCGACTCGTCGACGGCGCTCGAGCCCTCGACCACGAAGCCATCGGTCGCGATGCGCTCGCCGGGCCGCACGACGAAGCGCTCGCCCACGCCGAGCTGTGACACCGGGACGCGCACCTCGACGCCGTCGCGCAGGATGCTGACGTCCTTGGCTCCCAGGTGCATCAGCGCACGCATGGCGGCGCCCGAGCGCTTCTTGGCCCGGGCCTCGAACCAACGGCCGGCCAGGATGAACACCGGGACGGCCGCAGCAACCTCGAGATAGATGGCCGGCATGTTCGAGGTGGTGCTCGAGCCGCCGAAGAACGACGGGATCAGGCTCTCGGACATGCTGTAGCCGGGCAGGCCGGCGCCGCCGAAGAACAGCGCCCACACACTCCACAGGTACGCGGCGAGCGCGCCCATGCTGATGAGGGTGTCCATCGTCGTGGTGCCGTGGCGCAGCGAGCGCCAGGCCGCCTTGTGGAACGGCCACGCGCCCCAGAACACCACGGGCGTGGCGAGCACCAGGCAGAACCACTGCCAGTACATGAACTGCAGCGGCGGGATCATCGAAACGAGCACGACTGGCGTCGCCAGGGCGAACGAGAACCAGAACCGTCGGCGCAGGTCCTCGGTGTCGCGATCGGAGGCGATCTCCGCGGCGGACCGGTCGTCGGCCTGCTCACCGGGCTCGACGAGGGCCTCGGCGACCTTCGGCGGCTCGGGCGGGAGCGCCTCGTAGCCGATGTCGTGGACGGTCTTAAGGAGGTCGTCGATCGTGATGGTCGGCGCGAACTGCACTCGCGCCGTCTCCGTCGCGTAGTTGACCGACGCCGTCACGCCGTCCATCTTGTTGAGCTTGCGCTCGATGCGGTTGGCGCACGACGCACACGTCATGCCGATCACCGAGAGGTCGACCTCGGATACAGGCGACTCGCTATCGATGCTCACGGTCACCTCCCCGGTCGATCAGGCTTTCGGCGTATGCGCCGAGATTACGCCTTCCGAGAGGAGATAACCGCGTCGATGATCCCGTATTCCTTGGCGTCGGCCGCGGTGAGGATGTTGTCGCGCTCGATGTCCTTGGCGACCTGCTCGACGTCGCGGCCGGTGTGCTTGGCGATGATGCCTTCCATCTCGACGCGCATGCGCAGGATCTCGTTCGCCTGGATCTCGATGTCGGAGCCCTGGCCGCCGCCCTCGGTGTAGGGCTGGTGGATCAGGATCCGGGCGTGCGGCAGGGCGAAGCGCTTGCCCGGGCTGCCCGCGGCGAGCAGGACCGCCGCCGCCGAGGCCGCCTGGCCCAGGCACACGGTCTGGACCTGCGGCTTGACGAACTGCATCGTGTCGTAGATCGCCGTCATCGCGGTGTACGAGCCGCCGGGTGAGTTGATGTAGATCTGGATGTCGCGGTCGGGGTCCAGTGACTCGAGGGTGAGCAGCTGGGCCATGACGTCGTCGGCGCTGGCATCGTCGATCTGCACGCCGAGGAAGATGATGCGCTCCTCGAAGAGCTTGGTGTACGGGTTGTGGATGCGCTCGCCGTTGGCACTGCGCTCACGGAACTCCGGGAGGATGTAGCGCCCGGTCGGGTTGATCGTCACTTGGCGTCTCCCTTGCGAGCCTTGGCCTCCGGCGAGTCCGCGGAGGATGCGTAGACGTGGTCGATGAGGCCGTAGTCCTTGGCCTCTTCTGCGGTGAACCAGCGGTCGCGATCCGAGTCGGCCTCGATGGTCTCGACAGTCTGGCCGCTGTGCTCGGAGATGAGGACGGCCATGCGGCGCTTGATGAACAGCATCTGCTCGGCCTGGATGCGGATGTCGGACGCGGTGCCGCCGAGCCCACCGGACGGCTGGTGCATCATGATGCGCGCGTTCGGGGTGGCGAACCGCTTGCCGGCCGTGCCCGCCACGAGGAGGAACTGCCCCATGCTGGCCGCGAGCCCCATGGCCACCGTCGTGATCTCGTTGGGGATCAGCTGCATCGTGTCGTAGATGACCATGCCGGCGCTGATGGAGCCGCCCGGGGAGTTGATGTAGAGGGTGATGTCCTTGTCGGGATCCTCCGCCGCGAGCACCTGAAGCTGCTTGGCGATGCGGTTGGAGTTCTCGTCGCGCACGTCGCCCTCGAGCCAGATGATCCGCTCGCGCAGCAGTCGCTCGTCGAGCATGTCACCGAAGCCGGTCATGCCGCCCCCGGTCCCGCGCAAGTCCGGTCCGTAGATGTCGCTCACCACGCCTCCTGGTTCCCGCCGATGCCCGACGGTGTCATGTATCCGACCCTAACGTGGCGGGTGCCCCCCGGCTTCCCCGCCCGGGGCCAGTTCGCCATGAGCCGAACTCCCCCGCCCTTCGCCGAGTGGGCGGTTGTGGCCGGTGGCGACAAGGGGCGGTGTCAGCTCGCGGTGACCTTGAACAACTCCCACACCAGGAAGGCCGGCCACACCAAGGACTCAAGGAATCCGCCGACGTAGCCGAGGAACGAGTCCGCCTGCTGGAAGTTCCAGACCAGCGCACCGATCAGTCCGAGCCCATAGACCGCGCCGCCACCTGCTGCCGTCGATGCCTGTCCGCTGCTGGCCATGGTTCCTCCCGCGTGGTTGCCGATGCCGTCGAATCGACAGTAACCGGCGGGGTCGGGGTTGACCTGCACGTCCGGCGCCATCACACTGACGGCCTATTCAGGTCAAAAGGTATAACTCCCCCGAAATGTGACGGAGGGCTCCATGCCACAGACTGTTCGCCAGTACTGGCGGAACCTGCGCGGCCGCACCGTCCTGAACTTCAACTGGAACGCCATCGACCACGACTCCACGGTCATCATCACGGCCTCGGAGTACGCGCTGGACATCAACGCCCCGAACACCAGCCCGCGTTTCGTCGGCTCGGCGGACATCGAGGTGCGCAACATCAGCCCGCACTCGCCTCCGTACGACCCCAACCACGGCGTCACCTTCGTCGTCGACATCGACTGGCCGGCGCCGCTCGACATCGTCACCGACATCACGGTCATGGACAAGCCGCTGGTGAAGCAGCACTTCCCGCTGGTGTGGCGGCGCCTGAACTTCATCATGCAGCGTCAGCAGCAGACCCAGTGGTGCTGGGCCGCCACCTCCGCGTCCGTCGCCGCCTACTACAACGCGCGCACCACCTGGATGCAGTGCGACGTGGCCAATGCCGAGCTGGGCTTCTCCGACTGCTGCGGAGTCGGCGGGTCCGGGCACGGGAACGTGCCGTGGTACCTCGACCGGGCGCTGAGGCGCGTCGCGCACTTCGTCTCGTGGCAGTCCGGCGCGGTCGCCTTCGGCAACGTGCGCGGCCAGATCGACGCCAACAACCCGGTGTGCCTTCGCATCGGCTGGTCCGGCGGCGGCGGACACTTCATCGCGATCGACGGCTACCTCACCGGTTCGACGCAATTCATTGCCGTCGACGACCCCATCTTCGGGGCGTCCGACGTCAACATGGCGACAATGAGCGGCACCTATCAGGGCACCGGCTCGTGGACCCACACCTACTACGTTCGTCCATGAGGGAGGACCTGCGATGAGTAAGGAACGCCCGAACCCGCCGGACAACGTCGCTTCGCTGGCACGAAGCCAGAGCGAGGAGCTCATCGTCGCGCGCTTCCCTGAGCGCGCGCATTCCTCCTTCGAGATGGAGATGTCGCCGGCGGTCCCGGCCTCGAACCTGCCCCTCGACGGCATCCAGCAGGGCGCGGGCCTGGACTCCGCCTCGCACACCGGATGGCGCTACATCATCATCGTCAGCGGCGAGCCCGTCGCACTCGCCGACGTGGGCCTTGCCGCCGACGGCACGCCGCAGTTTCGTTCGCTCAACTACGGCCCGTTCGTCCCGTCGATCGCCAAGGCCCTCGAGTACGGGCAGCGCACGGTGGCCAAGCACGGCGGAACACTCGAACTGATCTCCGTGCCCGCGCTGTACGTCGTCGCCCTGTGGCACGACCTCGGCGAGGGCGAGGGGACGATCACGCCGCTCGACCCGGCACCGCGGCCATTCGATGCCGGGCGCGAGTACCCGGAGGAGGACTTCGTCCAGATCCTGACGGAACTGGCGCGTCCACTCGGGCCCGACGGCAGCGCGCTGTCCGTCGGGACGGACGACAAGGAAGGCCGAGAGCCGAACGACCACGACGAGGACGACCGCGGCCGCTCCTGACCCGACGGCCTCCCGACCACCCCGCCCACCACTTTCGTCGAGTGGCGAGTCACTCGGCGGAGGAGAAGTAGGGGTGGCGGGTGGAGAATCAGCCCTCGCGCAGGCCGATGCGGTCGTGCAGCCGACGCAGCGGAGCCGGGGCCCACCAGTTGGCGCCGCCGGCGATCCGCATGAACGCCGGCACGAGCAGCGCCCGCACGATCGTCGCGTCGACGAGGATCGCGACCGTGATGCCGAAGCCGAGCTGCTTGATGTTCGTGACGCCGCTGGACAGGAACGAGACGAACACGACGGCGATCAGCACGGCGGCCGCGGTGATGATGCGCCCGGTCCGCTGCAGTCCGAACGCGACGGCATCGGTGGTGTTGCGTCCGGCGTCGTGCTCCTCCTTGATGCGCGAGATCATGAACAGCTCGTAGTCCATCGACAGTGCGAACGCCACGACGGCGATCAGCGCGATGCTCGAGATGTCGACGTTGCCGGTGTTGGTGTAGTCACCGACCAGCCACGTCAGGTGCCCGCCCTGGAACACCCAGACCAGGGCGCCCAGCGTCGCGGACAGGCTCAACACGTTGAGCACCAGCGCCTTGATCGGAAGCAGCACGCTGCCGGTGAAGAGGAACAGCACGATCAGGGTGGTGATCGCGATCCACAGCGCCACGATCCACACGTTGCCGAGGATGCCGTCGTTGGAGTCGGCGTAGGCCGCAGCCGAGCCGCCCACCACGACACGGTCGGCAGGGGCCGGCGTCGATCGAAGCGCGTCGACAATGTCGACGCCCGCGGTGTCGATCGGCGGAACGTCGCCGATCACCGAGATGCGCGCCAAGCCGTCAGTGGTGAACGTCTGAGGTGACGGGTTGGGCGCCACGACGGCACCGTTGACGACGACCGACGTCGGCGTGATGACGCGGACGACATTGGGGATCTGCGACACCGTCTTGGCGTACCCGTCGATACCGGCAGCGTCGGCCTGCGGATTGATGAGCACGACGTCGTACGGGGACGACTCCTGACCGGGGAAGCGGTCGTGGAGCACCTGACCGGCGACAGCCGCGGGGTTGCTGGGCGGCAGCGCACGCTCGTCCACCTGACCGAACGCGACGCTCAGTGCCGGGTACGCCATGACGAGCAGCAGGGAGATCGCACCGATCATCACCGGCCACGGGCGGCGCATCACGGTTCGGGCGACGCGCGACCAGGCGCCGTCATCCTTCGGGGCAAGGTCGCCGCGGCGAAGCTTGAAGCGGTTGACGTTGGGGCCGAGGATCGCGAGCATCGCCGGCAGGGCGGTGAGCGCGCCGAAGACCGCGAACAGGCTGACGGACACGCCCGCATAGGCGAACGACTTCAGGAAGTACTGCGGGAACACCAGCATGGAGGCCAGCGTGATGGCCACGGTGATGCCCGACACCAGGACGGTCTTGCCGGCCGTTCCCATGGTGGTGGCCACGGCATCCTCCGTCGAGGCACCGGCCTTGAGCTCCTCGCGGAACCGGCTGATCATGAGCAACGCGTAGTCGATGCCCAGGGCCAGGCCCAGACCCGTCACGAGGTTGAGCGCGAAGATCGAGACGTCGGTGAACTTCGTGAGCAGGAACAAGAACGCGAAGCTGCCGAGGATGGAGGCGCCCGCGACCATGAACGGGAGCCCGGCCGCGACGACGCTGCCGAAGACGAACAGCAGCAGGATCACCGTGATGGGAATGGCGATCCCCTCGGCCTTGCCGAGGTCGGCGGTGATCGTCGTGGTCAACGCGTTCCCGACGACGTTCCAGCCGTAGACGTACACGGTGACGCTGTCACGCTGCCCGCCGAACTTCGCGATGAGGTCCTTGGCCAGCTGCGGTCCGTCGGCATCCTTGGACGCGTACACGAGGATCTGGCCGGTCTTGCCATCGATGCTCTTGAGCTGCGGCGGCTGCCCGGACGTCCAGTACGACACCACGTCGGTGACGCCCGGCATCGCCGCGACGTCGCCGGCGAGGGCGGCTCCCGCGCTGGCGACCGCGGGAGCGTCGATCGGCTGCGTCGCCTCGACGGCCAGGACGGCGAACGGCTCGACGGCGCCGAACGAGCCGCTGAGCAGCGACGCGGCCTCGGCGGACTGGCTGGAGGGGTCGTCGAAGCCGCGGCTCTTCATGGCGCCGAAGACGCCCGCGCCGAGGAGGCCGAGGATCACCAGCGAGATGACGTACCCGATGAGGACCGTCCAGCGGTAGCGGACGATCAGTCGGGCGGCACGCTCAAAGACGGACACCCGAGAAGTGTGCTCGGTAGGGGCAGGGGCGGTAAGGTGAACACTGTTCATATCGCGCATCATGCAGGGTAATATGAACACTGTCAATATTTGAAGGCAGGCGATTCCATGAATTCGTACCACCACGGCGCACTGGCCGAGGCGATGGTCGACGAAGCCCTCCGGGAGGTCCGCGAGGTCGGGCCCGACGAGGTCTCGTTGCGCCGCATCGCGACGACCCTGGGGGTCTCCCCCAGCGCGGCGTACAACCACTTCGCCGACAAGGACGCCCTTCTCCACCAGGTCGGCGAGTGCGGTCACAACGACCTCGACGAGCGGATGGCCGCAGCGATCGCCGAGCACCGCGGCGACTCGGACGCGGCAGCGGTCGCCCGCTTCCGCGCGCTGGGCGCGGCCTACGTCGAATTCGCGGTGGAGGACCCCAACCTGTTCCGGCTCACGTTCGGCCCGTTGTGCTTCATGTCCTTGGACGAGAGCAAGGCATCCGGACCGTTCCAGCGGTTGTCGGACGCTCTTGACGACCTGGACGCGCGCGGGCTCCTACGCTCGGGCACCCGCGAGAACCTGGACATCACGACGTGGTCGACCGTGCACGGCATGAGCATGCTCATCCTCGAGGGTGCCCTGCCGGCCGAGGCGGCCGGCGTGCTGCTGGACACGATGGCCCGGCTCGTCCTCATCGACGGCGCAATTACCTGACCCCCCTCCAAACAGTCGAGTGGCGGGGGGACGCGACGAACTACTCGTCGTCCTCGATCTCTTCCATCTCGAACTGCGAGTTGGGGTCCTGCATGGCGGCCAGCGCCTGCTCGACGGCAGCGCGCTGCTGTGCGGCCGCAAGCTCCTCGTCGAGCGCCTTGAGGTCGACCTCGTTGCCGTCGGTGTCGACGACCTTCGCCGACTCGAGCACCACGCTGAGCGCCTTCGCCCGACGGATGTCCTGGACGGCGACCGGCACCTGGCCGGACTCCACCAGCATCTCGGCGAACTGGTCAGGGCCCATGCCGTAGCGAGGTGCCTGCTGCACGAGCCAGGCGGAGAGCTCGGTCTCGCCGACCGTGACCTCCTCCTTCTCGGCGACCTTGTCCAGGATGAACTGGCTCTTCATGGCGTCGCGGGCCTGCTTCTCGACCTCGGCGCGGTGCTCCTCGCCGCTGTCGTGGCCGTCCTCGAAGTGGTGCTGGACCTCATGCTCGATGAGGGCCTCAGGCAGCGGGATCTCCACCGACGCCATGAGCGTCTCGAGGACCTTGTTGCGGGCCTCCACGCCCTGCTCCATCTTCCGCATGCGCGTGAGGCGCTCCCGGATGTCTTCGCGGAGCTCGTCGACCGTGTCGAACTCCGACGCAAGCTGGGCGAAGTCGTCGTCCAGGGCCGGCAGCTCGCGCTCGCGAACACCCGCGACAGTGACCTTGACCTTCAACGAGATGCCGGCCCAGTCGCCGTTCTCCGGGACGAACTCGAACTCGCGCTCCTCGTCCTTGACCGCGCCGCGGACCGCATCGTCGAGGCCAGGCAGCAGCCCGTCCGTGCCGAGCTCGTAGGACAGCGCGCTGGCGGAGAGGTCCTCCAGCTCGTCGCCCTCCGGCGTACTGCCGAGGATGTCGACGAGGAGCATGTCGCCGTCGGCCGCAGCCGTGTCGATGTCCTTGAGGGTGGCGAAGCGCCCGCGGAGTCCGTCGAGCTGCTCGTCGACGTCGGCATCCGACGGGACGGGGCTGGCGACCTCGATGGTGAGCGTGGAGTAGTCGGGCAGTTCGAACTCGGGGCGGACGTCGACCTCAGCGGTGAAGTGCAGCGCCTCGCCGTCCTTGATCTCGGTGACGTCGACCTCGGGCTGCCCTAGCGGGACGATGCCGTTGGTGCGGATGGCCTCGTCGTACGCCTTGGGGACGGCCTCGTTGACAGCCTCCTCGAGCACGGCCCCGCGGCCGAAGCGCTGCTCGATGATGCGCGCCGGAACCTTGCCCTTGCGGAAGCCCGGGATGGTCACCGACTGCGCGATGCGCCCGTAGGCCGCGTCCAGGCTCGGCTTCAACTCGTCGAAGGGGACCTCGACGGTCAGCTTCACCCGGGTCGGGGACAGGGTCTCGACGTCACTCTTCACGGCTGCTTGCTCTCCATCTGTTCGTTTGGCACGTAGTCCGAGGACAGCGTGGTCGTGTTTGTTAGTCGGGGCGGGGAGACTCGAACTCCCGATCTCCTGCTCCCAAAGCAGGCGCGCTAGCCACTACGCTACGCCCCGCGCTCCTTCGTCCGACCGCTGCGCTCCGGCCACGCAGGCTTGGCAGAGTCTAGGGGCCGCCCCATGGGGACCTGCCAGCGGCCCTTTGCCAATCTTGAACCCTTTCATGGGTTCATGCCCCTGCCCTCGGTGACACGATGGGCGCAAAGTGCCATCAACACGATCCACCAGGGGGTGCAGACGTGTTCGCTGACCGATCCGACGCGGGCCGGCAACTGGCCGCTCGGCTGCTTCTCCACTACTCCCGGCCCGATCCGCTGGTGCTGGCGCTGCCGCGTGGCGGCCTCCCGGTGGCAGCGGAGGTCGCGCATTCCCTCGGAGCCGACCTGGACGTGCTGGTCGTGCGCAAGCTGGGCGTCCCGGGCAACCCGGAGTTCGCCATGGGGGCCATCGGCGAGGACGGCGTGCGGATCCTCGACACCGCGCTTGTGCGCCAACTGCGGGTCACCGACGACCAGATCGACCATGCCGCCGCGGACGAGGCCCGCGAGGTCGCCAGACGGGTCCAGCGGTACCGAGGCGCCCGAGAGCGCCTCGTCGTGGCCCATCGCAACGTGCTCATCGTCGATGACGGCCTGGCGACAGGGTCCACCGCGGCAGCGGCCGTGGCGGTCGCGCGTCGGCTCGGGGCCGCGCACGTGACGGTCGCCGTCCCGCTCGGCTCCGTCCAGGCGACCGAGTGGCTGCGCACGGTGGCCGACGACGTCGTGTGCCTCGAGCAGCCGGAGCCGCTGCACGCCGTGAGCCAGCACTACGCCGCCTTCCCCCAGCTGAGCGACGAGGACGTCGTCCTGCTGATCGCCGCCCATCCGCACCGGCACGAACCGCTGGCCGCCCACGAGGATCGCGTCAACGACGACGTCGTCATCGAGTCCGCGGGCGTGCGCCTCAACGGCCACATCCGCATCCCCGCAAGCGCGAAGGGAGTCGTGCTGTTCGCGCACGGCAGCGGCAGCAGCCGTTTCAGCCCGCGCAACGTCGCGGTCGCCAACGCCCTCAACGGGGCAGGGCTCGGCACGCTGCTCTTCGACCTGCTCACCGATCACGAGGCCGACGTTCGCAACAACGTGTTCGACATCGAGCTGCTCGCCGACCGACTCAGCCTCGTCACGGACTGGGTTCTTGAACAGCCCTACGCGGAGGATCGCAAGCTCGGGTACTTCGGTGCCTCGACCGGAGCCGCCGCAGCGCTCGTGGCCAATGCCAAGAAGCCGGACGTCGTCTCCGCGATCGTGTCCCGCGGCGGGCGGCCCGACCTTGCCGGCGGCTGGCTCGCCCACGTCAGTGCGCCGACGCTGCTCATCGTCGGGAGCCACGACAAGCACGTGATGGACCTCAACCGCGAGGCGCAGCGCAGACTGCACTGCCCGAACCTGATCGAGGTGGTCAGGGGCGCGACGCACCTGTTCGAGGAACCGGGAGCGCTGTGCCAGGTCAGCCGGCTCGCCCAGTCATGGTTCCTTCAGTACCTGTGTTGACGTACCGTTGCATCGTGAGTTGGCGTCGCACGGGGGCGACCCTCGTATTGACAGCGGTGGCCGCGACCATGGCGGTCTCACCCGCGCTCGCTGACGTGTCGCCCACTCCCACTCCCTCTGCTTCCGAGGCGCCCACCCCCGGCGCATCCGTCAGCCCGAGTCCCAGCGCCCCGACACCCGAGGCGACCACTCCGGCACCGGACGCCAGCGCGACTGCGACACCGAGCCCCACCGATGCGACGACGCCGCCGGCCAAGCCCGTCAAGCAGCCGCGCAGGAAGCTGCCGCTGCGCAAGGGCGACTTCGGTCCCCTCATCAGCAAGGCGCAGCATCGGCTCACGTGGCTGGGCTACTCGATCACCCAGCCGACCTTGGACGCGTGGCTCTACGGCGACACCACGGCGGCCGCCGTGAAGCGCTTCCAGGTGAAGTTCTGGCTGAAGCCCACCGGCGTGATCGACACAGCGACGTGGAAGAAGCTGTCGAGCATCGCCGGCGAGATCGGCAAGCTGCCCAAGGAGTGCACGCAGACGAAGACCATCTGCGCCGACAAGACGCAGAAGATCATCCGGTTCGTCGACAAGGGCACGATCAAGCTGACGGTCGACGCGCGCTTCGGGCTGCCGGGGATGGAGACCGGCGAGGGTGCCTTCCGCGTTCACGAGAAGGCGTTCGACCACACGTCGTCGCTGTACCACACGTGGATGCCGAGGGCGATGTTCTTCAACGGCGACCAGGCCGTCCACTTCTCCCCGTACTTCCAGCGCGACGGCTACAACGGCGGCTCGCACGGCTGCATCGGGATCCGGGAGATGGACAAGGCCACGTGGCTGTTCGAGCGGGTGCCGATGGGAGGGCGGGTGTTCGTCTACCGCTCGTGAAGGAGCGTGCGTCCCTCAGCCCGAGCTGACGGACGTCGTTGCTGCCGACTGGCTCGCCGCTTGCGGGCGCGGGTGACCCCGGCGAATGACCCGGAAGAACAGCGCCAGCGTGATGCCCACGTAGAGCACCCAGGCGACCACCTCGAGCCACGTCATCGTCGGCGTGAGGTTCACCAGTCCGCGGACCAGGGTCGCCGGGATGCCGTCGGCCGGGAACGTGCCACTGACGTCGAAGGCGACGTTGTCGGCACCCGGCAGCCAGCCGATCTCCTGGAACTCCGCGATGGCGTAGCGAAGCACTCCGCCGGCCACGACGATGAGGAGGGCCCCGGTCCACATGAAGAGCTTGCCCATGTTGAGCCTGACCGCGCCCCGGTACACGACGATGCCGAGCACGACGGCCGTGGCCAGGCCCAGCAGCGCGCCGATCAGCGGCGCCATCGTGCTGCCGGCGGAGTTGATGCCGGCCCACAGGAACAGTGCCGTCTCGGCGCCCTCACGCACGACGGCGACGAAGGCGACCATGGTGACGGCGACGGCACTCGTCGCCAGTGCGCGATCGACCTCGCCCCTGAGATGCGTGCTGATGCCCTTGGCCCGCGAGGCCATCCAGAAGACCATCCACGTGATCAGCCCCACCGCGACGAGCGACATCGTCCCCGCGAAGGCCGGCTCGATCGTCTCGCCGAGCGACTCGTCGATCCGCACGAGGACGACGCCGAAAAGGACCGAGACGCCAATGGCGGCCCCCACGCCGATCCAGACGTGCCGAAGGGCGTGGCCGTTGCCGGTGCGGACCAGGTAGGAGGCAAGGATCGCCACGATCAGCGCCGCCTCGAAGCCCTCGCGAAGCCCGATGAGGTAGTTGCTGAACACGATCCCCCTGCCCCTTTCCTTCAAGTTAGGGTTACCTAAGTACAAGCTACGTTAACCGACGGGCTGACGCCGTTGCAAACCGAGAGGAAAAGAGGAACGGACATGCAAAGCGACGCCGTGACGGTCAAGGGCTACCTGGACTCGCTGCCGGACGACCGCCGGCGGGCGCTCACGGCCGTGCGCCAGGTCATCCGGAAGAACCTGCCGACCGGGATCGTCGAGACGATGAACTGGGGAATGATCAGCTACGAGATCCCGCTGAAGACCTACCCGGACACGTACAACGGCCAGCCGCTGATGTACGCGGCGCTCGGGTCCCAGAAGAACCACATGGCCGTCTACCTCACCGCGATCTACGGCAGCGAGGCCCTCCGGGCGAGGTTCGAGGACGCCTACCGGGCCAGCGGCAAGAAGCTCGACATGGGCAAGTCATGCGTGCGCTTCAAGACGCTCGACGGGCTACCGCTCGACGTGATCGGTGAGGCGATCCGGTCCTGCACCGTCGAGCAGTACATCGCCGGCTTCGAGAAGGCCCAGGCGGATAGTCGCGCAGCTCGCGCGAAGGCCAAGGCCGACTCCTGACTACTGCTTGAGCGCCGCGCACGACGGGTTGGCCGCGAACGCCTGGCCGAGGGTGCCCTGGCCGTCCTGCAAGGCCGTGCCGATCGTCTCGACGGTCGCGCTGATGGCGTCACCGGCGTCCTTGGCAGCAGAGCCGACCCCCGCCAGGGCCGCCACCTTGCCGACACCCGAGGCGTTCTGCACATCCGTGACACTCGTGCCCAGTGCAGCGATCGCCGACTGGGTCTTGGCAGCCGAGTCCTTCAGGGCAACGGCGTCGGGACCACTGGCAGCGTCGGCAGGGACCGCCTCGACGGTCGTCACCAAGGTGGCCGCCGACGCCTTGATCACGTCGAACTGCTTGGCGAGGCTGGCCCCCACGTCGCTGCCTCCCGTGGCGAGGGCGGCGCCGATGTCGGTCACGGACGTCTTGACCGCGCCCGCCTGCGTGCACACCTCGCCCGCCCATGCCGTGAGCTCAGCGCTGGGGGCACCGGATCCGGCGGCAGCCGCTGAACCGGGGGCCGATGCCGCGGGCGCGGAAGCTGCCGGCGCCGAGGCCGCCGCGGAGCTCGAGGACGACGAGTCGGAGCCCGAACTGCAGCCGGTCAGCAGGGTCGCCGCAGCGACGAGCAAGACGGTGGCCAAGGACAGGGTGCGGGTCGGCGTCATGGCGCGAGACACTACCGCCTGATGAACGAACACGAGCTCGCCGTCGCCCGCGCTGCCAAGGGGTTCATGCCCGAGCGTGAGGGCCTGTCCCTCCAACAGGTGGGCGTCCAGGCAGGTGCCGTGGGCCCACTGCTGGAGATCGGCTCGTACTGCGGCAAGTCCGCGGTGTACCTCGGCTCGGCAGCTCGCGAGGCGGGCACCGTCCTGTTCACCGTCGACCACCACCACGGGTCCGAGGAGAACCAGGCCGGCTGGGAGCACCACGATCCCGAGGTCGTCGATCCGCGCACCGGCCGCATGGACACCCTGCCGTTCCTCCGGCGGACGATCGAGGACGCGGGGCTGGCGGACGTCGTCATCCCCGTCATCGGCGACTCCCCCACCGTGGGCCGGCATTGGCGAACGCCCGTCGGCCTGCTGTTCATCGACGGCGGGCACGCGCTCGACGTGGCGATGACCGACTACCGCGTGTGGTCAGGCTTCGTGGCGCCGGGCGGACTGCTCGCCATCCATGACGTCTTCGAGGATCCCGCCGACGGCGGGCAGGCGCCGTTCGAGGTGTGGCAGCAGGCCGTGGCCGACGGCTTCGAGCCGGTATCCACCACAGGCAGCCTGCGGATCCTGCGCCGCTTGCCCTAGCCCCCTTCCGTCGAGTGGCGAGTCGTGGCCGCTACGCGGAGTCCTCGGACGGCCACAGCTCGCCCGTCAACGAGGGGGCGGGGAGGGTTTCGCCGCGGAAGAGGCCGGCCGTGCGCCCCTCCCCGTCCAGGGCATGGGCCGCCAGCACCACGGCGGCGGAGTTCCAGGTCGGCTGGTCGGCCGTGAAGTACTGGCCCGGCCGATCGAAGCGCTCGCCCTCGAAGTTCATGCCGCACCAGTAGGACCCGTCGTCGTGGCGCAGGAACTGCACCCACTCGAGCAGCAGCCGCGCGCGCGTGGTGTCGCCGATCGCGTCGAGAGACATGACGAGCTCGCATGTCTCCGCGGCCGTGATCCACGGCCGGTCGGAGACGCACCGCACGCCGAGGCCCTCGACCACGAACGTGTCCCACCCTTCGTCGATGCGGCGCTGGGCCGCCTGGCCGCGCAGGACGCCGCCGAGGATCGGGTAGTACCAGTCCATCGCCCAGCGCGACTTGTCGAGGAAGCCTTCCGGGCGATGCTCGATCGCCACGGCGAGAGCCCCGACAGAGAGCTCCCAGTCCGGGCGCTCGTGGCCGAGCCGCTCGGCGATCGCGATCGCGCAGCGCAGGCTCATGTGAATGCTGGACGAGCCCGTCAGGAGCGATCCGTCCGCGGGATCGTCCGCGCGCCACGCGATGTGCCCGGTCGTCGTCTGGAACTCCAGCACGTGATCCATGACCGACTCGATCACCGGCCACAGCTGCCGCAGGAAGGCGGCGTCGTCGGTCGCCAGGTAGTGATGCCATGCACCCGCGGCGATGTAGGCCGAGACGTTGGTGTCCAGCGTGCGATCGCTCACCTCGCCGCCGGTGTAGTACGAGTACCAGCCGCCGTCAGGGAGCTGCTGTTCGCGGAGCCAGGTGTAGACGCGCCGTGCATCGTCGTGCCGTCCGCCGACATCGAGTGCCATCGCCGCCTCGACCATGTTCCACGGATCGGCCTTGCCGCCCGGGATCCACGGGATGTGGCCGTCGGCGCACTGCACGGACGCGATCGCCGCGACCGTCTGGTCGATCTGCTCCCCGGTGAGGCTCATGCGGGCTTGTCCGCGTAGACGATCAGGCTCTTGCCGATGACCGGATTCAACGCATCGTCGAGCAGTCGCAGGACCGGCGGGTTCTTCATGATCTGCCACACGAGGAGGTCGTGGTAGCGACGGGCCAGCAGGCGGTCGGCGTTGTTGACGCCGCCTGCGCAGCGGATCCACCAGTACGGCGAGTGCAGGGCGTGCGCGCGGCGCGCTCCGCGCACCCGCAGGCCCGCGGCCGTGAGCCGGTCCCCGAGGACGGACTGGGTGTAGATGCGGATGTGCCCGCCGGGGAAGTCGTGGTAGTCGTCGTCCAGCGCCCAGTTGATGCGCTCGGGGAACCTGGCCGGCACGGTCACCGCGATGCGACCGCCCGGAGCGAGCACGCGGGTGAGCTCGGCGATGGCGGACTGGTCGTCGGGGATGTGCTCGAGCACCTCGGCGGCAATGATGCGGTCGAACGTTGCGTCGGCGAACGGAAGGTGCAGCGCGTCGCCCTGCACCGGCACCGAGTCCGCGGTCGCAGGAAGCTCACCTGCCTCGCCCATCGCGGTGACCGTGCCGAGCACCTGCTTCAGTTCCGCGTCGTCGGCATCGAGGGCCACCACGCGGGCACCCCGGCGGAGCGCCGCGAAGGCATGACGCCCACCCCCGCAGCCCATGTCGAGCAGCGTGTTCTTCGGGCCGACGCCGAGCAGGTCGAGGTCAACGGTGAGCATCGGCCCGGTGCTCGCTCAGGAGTGCGTACCAGTTGTCGATGAGGCCCTGCGCGTGCGCACGCCAGGTGAACCGCTCAAGCACGCGGCGGCGGCCGTTCTCGGCGATGCGGGCCCGCTCGTCTGGGTCCTGCAGGAGGTCGAGGATCGCCTGCGTCAGCGCGGACGGATCGGCTGGTGGGACGGTGCGCGCGGTGTCGCCGTCAGTGCCGACGACCTCGGGCAGCGCGCCGCCCGTCGTCGCCACCACCGGGACACCGCAGGCCATCGCCTCAATGGCGGGAAGTGAGAACCCCTCGTACAACGACGGCACGACAGCGACCTCGGCCTCGGCATACAGCTCGACGATCCGCTCCTCGGGCACGCCCGACACGAAGGTCACGGCGCCCTCGAGCCCGAGTCTGTCCAGCTGCACGGGCACGGCACTCTCGTCCTTGAGTCGACCGATGACGACCAGGTGCGCATCCGGCCGCTCGACGCGCACCTTGGCGAGCGCCTCCAGCAGGTCGGACAGCCCCTTCATCGGGACGTCGGCGCTGGCCGTGGTCATCAGGCGTCCGGGCACGCGGGCCACGTCCGGCATCGGCCGGAACATCGATGGGTCCACTCCGATGTGCACGACCGTCATGCGCTCGCTGTCCACGCCCATCTGCGCCGCGATGTCACGGCGACTCGACTCCGAGACGGTGATGATCCGCGGGATCTTGCGGGCGACCCCGATCTGCATCTTCAGGAAGCCATACCACCGCCGCATCGAGAGCTTCCGACGGAACGACTTGGCGTGCGCGAGGTCGAGTTCGCGATCGACGGTGATCGGATGGTGGATCGTCGCCGACACCGGCCAGCCGTCGTTCATCATCCCGACGATGCCGGAGCCAAGACACTGGTTGTCGTGGACGAGGTCGAAGTCCTCGCGGCGTGACTTCAGCAGCCGACGGGCGCGCTCGCTGAACGCCCACGGCTCCGGGAAGCCGGCCGTACACATGAGGGCGAACTCCCGCGCATCGATGGTGTCGCGGAACTCCGACGGGCGTGGCACGCGGAACGGGTCCGGCTGCCGGTACAGGTCCAGGCCGGGAACCTCGACGAGCTGGTTGGGATCGTCGAGCTGGGGCCACGGCTGGCCCGACAGGACCTCGATGTGGTGGCCGAGCGCGGCCACCTCGCGGGCAACGTGCCGGGTGTAGACGCCCTGACCGCCGCAGTGCGGGTTGCCGCGGTACACCAGCCAGGCGATGCGCAGCGGTCGGGACATAGGGCGGAACCTACCCGCCGGCACCTCAGCCCCCCGCGCCGAGTGGTGAGTTGTCGGGCGTTCTGGGTACAAGGCCGTGTCACTCGGGAGTCCGCCGCGAGGCATTCATCGCTCGCGACCCAACAGTGCCGTCCCGTACAGTTACGTCGGTGAATCACCCCGCTTCTGGGAGGTTTCAATGCCATCCGCACGCACATGGCTCAAGCCCGCAGTGGCCGCTCTGGTCGCCGCAGCCCTCCCGCTCAGCGTCCTCGTGGTCGCGGGAGTCGCCCAGCCCGCCGCCGCTGCCGCTGTCCCGGCCGCCGAGGTCGTCGCGGCAGCTGGCGACACCACGGGGGGCGACGCCTACACGGTGACGTACGTCGCACGGAAGTGCGCGCTGTACACGGACGTGCGCGCCAACAAGCAGCGCAACAACCTCATGGAGAGCCTGCAGAACCTCGGCCCCGACACCAACTACGCGAGCGGCGAGGCTGTCAGCGTCGCGAAGGAGTCGGCCGCCCCGCAGAGCGCCTGCACCCCGCTCGTCGGCTGGAAGTTCCAGAACGGCACCGGCTACACCGGCAAGACCCCGTCGACCCTCAACCTGTCGACGATCACGGGCACGACGACTCCCAACCAGGTCGTCACCACCGGCGCCTCGGTGCCCGAGCTCGACGCCGCCGGCAACGACACCGGCCGCACCATCGCGGGAGCCGTGACGATCACCCTGACCGCCGCGCAGGTGCAGGCCGCCCAGAACAACCATTTCTGGGTCCAGGGCGGCACGAAGACCGAACCGCTCGGCGTACTGCCCGACTTCGGACCCACCCAGTACGGCTTCGCCGCGCTGCGGTGCGCGAACGACAACGTCAACGGCGACAACGTCGAGTACGTGAACTTCAAGACGATCCAGCGTCACGTGTTCTGCTACTACTACGCCGTCCAGCCGCCGCCGGACTCCGGCACGATTGTCATCCGCAAGGTGGTGGCCAATCCGGCCGCAGCACCCGACCAGACCTTCAACTTCGGCGGAAACGTCTCCTACAACCCCGGTGGCACGTTCTCGCTCAAGCCGGCCAGCCCAAGTTGGGCTGCCGAGTCCACCTTCATCCGCGGCGAGTCGTCCGACGTGGGATTCAACTGGCGGGTGACCGAGACGGTCCCGGCCGACTGGACGCTGTCGTCCATCTCCTGCGTCGTCACGGGCGGATCCAGTTCCACGACCACGCCCGTGAGCACCAACGGCATCGACATCACCCTGGTCAAGAGTGAGACGGTCACGTGCACCTTCACGAACACTTTCACGCCCGCACCGCCGCCGAGCAGCACGCTGGAGATCGACAAGTACGCCTTCGGCGCCGACGGTACTTTCGGATGGGCCCTCACCGGTCCCGACGCCACGATGCCGAAGAGCGGAAGCGTGAGCGTCACAAACAACAACTTCTCGCAGATCTTCAGCGGGACCATCACGGCGGCAGGGACCTACACCCTCACCGAGACGATGCCCGTCCGCGCAGATGGCAGTTGGGCGTTGACGGAGGTCATCTGCGACGGGGCCGCTGGCAACGTCACGAGTGCCACAACCGCGACGTTCAATCCCGCTGCGATCGGGGGCGTGGACGCCTACTGCATCGTCGTCAACACGTTCACGT
>JBAXSI010000022.1:0-52911 GCA_037130755.1 Actinomycetes bacterium | reverse complement strand
GAAGCGAGAGTGCCAAGCACGAGCGCGCGAGTGGGCCCCATCAGGCTGGGCCCACGAAGCGAGAGTGCCAAGCACGAGCGCGCGAGTGGGCCCCATCAGGCTGGGCCCACAATGAGGCGAGGCGAGGCGAGGAGTGAGGCGAAGCCGAGCCCCGGAGCCACGGCGCCATAGGAACGTGCGAGTGCAAAGGGCGAGTGCCGTCAGCTGAGAGCAGCCAGCGCCTCGGCATAGTCGTCGGGATTGCGCGTCTCGCCCGGGCCGTTGACGACCGCCCAGCGAACGACGCCGTCCTTGTCGATCACGAACGACGCACGGGTGGCGCAGCCAGCTGCCTCCAGGAAGACGCCGTACGCCGACGACACTGCGCCATGGGGCCAGAAGTCGCTGAGCATCGGGTGCGTCAGCCCCTCCTGGGCCGCGAAGGCCTTTAGCGAGTGAGCCGGGTCGCAGGACACGCTCAGGACGATCGTGTCGTCATCGACGAAGTCGGTGTAGCGATCACGGATGGTGCACAGTTCGCCCGTGCACAGACGGCTGAACGCGAACGGGTAGAACATCAATAGGACGTTCTTGTCGCCGCGGTAGTCCGACAAGGTGACCTTCTCGCCTGACCCGCTGGCAAGAGTGAAATCGGGGGCTTCCTGTCCAACCTCGACTGACATCGACCCTCCAAGATCGTGCGGGCGCGGAAGCAGCGACGCTACCTCTTGGCGCGGGGGGCCACCAATCGAGTCCCCTGCCAGTGCGATCCCGCGCTGATGGTGCTGGTCTGCTGGAGTCCGGCCGTGGGGGCTGCGTCGGCGATGTCTTCGGCCTCGATATGGCCGTCTCGACCGGGCTTCGGGGTCATCAGCCAGACGACGCCGTGGTCGGCCAGCGGGCCGATGGCGTCGAGGAGCCCGTCGGCGAGGTCGCCGTCGTCGTCGCGCCACCACATGATGACCACATCGACCACGTCGTCATAGTCGTCATCAACAAGTTCACTCCCCACCGCACCTTCGATCCCGGCGCGCAGGGCTGCATCGACGTCGTCGTCGTAGCCGATTTCCTGAACGGTCAATCCCGGCTGAAGGCCGAGTCGACGGGCCCGATCCTGGGCCTCGTCCTCCGCAGCGGCGGCCACGATTCTCCTCACCTCGGGGCGGCCCAGCGAGGGCCACCCGATCGATCTGGGGCGGATGTCCCGCCCTCTTCGGCGTAGTCCACCCGAACCGAGCCCCCCGGCGCAAGCGGCAGCGCCGAATTGCACCCCCCTTTCTTCGGGGACCTGCCTTGGCCGAAACCGGGCTACCGGCATCCGGTCGTCCTCAACCCTCCTTTCGGCGATGTGCCGCGCATGCGTAAGGATGGGCGCACAATCTCTGCACCATCCGATCCCCGGCGAGCGGCGATCCCGTCCCCGGCTGAGTCGAAGGGTTCCCCGTGGCCCCAGGACGTGACCGCGATCCGCTGCTTGCCGGTGGACTCCCCACCCAGTACGTCGACTCCGATCCCGACGAGACTGCTGAGTGGGTCGAGTCATTCGACAACGTCGTCGATGAGGCGGGCAGCTACCGGGCGCGCTACCTCATGCTGTCGCTGCTTCGCCGCGCAGCAGAGCGGAACGTCGGAGTGCCGAGCCTGCGCAGCACCGACTACATCAACACGATCCCGCCGGAGCGCGAGCCCGCGTTCCCTGGCGATGAGTCGCTGGAGAAGCGGATCCGGCAGATCATCCGCTGGAACGCCGCGATCATGGTCCACCGAGCACAGCGTCCGGGGATCTCCGTCGGCGGGCACATCTCCAGCTATGCCTCGTCGGCCACGCTCTACGAAGTGGGCTTCAACCACTTCTTCCGCGGACCCGACCACCCAGGAGGCGGGGACCAGCTCTTCTTCCAGGGCCACGCCTCGCCGGGCATGTACGCGCGCGCCTACGTCGAGGGCCGTCTCACCGAGCACCAGCTCGACGGCTTCCGCCAGGAGGTCTCGCACCCCGGCGGCGGGCTGCCGTCGTACCCACACCCGCGATTGATGCCCTGGTTCTGGCAGTTCCCGACCGTGTCGATGGGCATCGGGCCGCTGAACGCGATCTACCAGGCGCGGTTCAACAAGTACCTGCACCACCGCGGCATCAAGGACACGTCCGACCAGCGGGTGTGGGCCTTCCTCGGCGACGGCGAGACCGACGAGGTCGATGCGGTGGGTGCGCTGACACTGGCCGCCCGCGAGGAGCTCGACAACCTCACGTTCGTCGTCAACTGCAACCTGCAGCGTCTGGACGGCCCGGTCCGCGGCAACGGCAAGATCATCCAGGAACTCGAGAGCCTCTTCCGTGGCGCCGGCTGGAACGTCATCAAGGTCGTGTGGGGCCGCAAGTGGGACGAGCTCCTTGCCAAGGATCGCGACGGCGCGCTCGTCAGCCTGATGAACAACACCCCTGACGGCGACTTCCAGACCTACAAGAGCGAGGACGGCGCATTCGTGCGCGAGCACTTCTTCGGGCGCGACTACCGCACTGCGCGCCTGATCGAGGGCTGGACCGACGACGAGGTCTGGAGCCTGCAGCGCGGTGGCCACGACTACCGCAAGATGTTCGCTGCCTACGAGGCCGCGAGCCGCGTCAAGGGCCAGCCGACCGTCGTTCTCGCCAAGACGATCAAGGGCTGGACGCTGGGCTCCCACTTCGAGGGGCGCAACGCCACGCACCAGATGAAGAAGCTCACCCTCGACGACCTCAAGGACTTCCGCGACACGGTGCACATCCCTATCACGGACGCGCAACTCGAGGAGAACCCGTACCTTCCGCCGTACTTCCACCCGGGACCGCAGGACGACGCAGTCCAGTACATGATGGAGACGCGCCGGCGTCTGGGTGGATCCCTGCCCACTCGGCGCACCGCTGCCGCCGCACTGCCACAGCCTGCTGAGAACACCTACACAGTGGTGCAGCGCGGCTCGGGAAAGCAGGCGGTCGCGACGACGATGGCCTTCGTCCGTCTCCTCAAGGACCTGATGAAGGAGCCAGGCCTCGGCCAACGGTTCGTGCCGATCATCCCCGACGAGGCCCGCACGTTCGGCATGGACTCGTTGTTCCCGACGGCGAAGATCTACTCGCCGCACGGACAGCAGTACATCTCCGTCGACCGCGAGTTGATGCTGTCGTACAAGGAGGCTCGCAACGGCCAGATCCTGCACGAGGGGATCAACGAGGCCGGCTCGGTCGCATCCTTCACCGCCGTCGGGACGTCGTACGCCACCCACGGCCAGGCGATGATCCCGATCTACATCTTCTACTCCATGTTCGGATTCCAGCGCACCGGAGATGCCTTCTGGGCCGCCATGGACCAGATGGCGCGCGGCTTCGTCGTCGGCGCCACGGCCGGCCGGACCACGCTTAACGGCGAGGGACTCCAGCACGAGGACGGTCACTCGCTGCTGCTGGCCAGTACCAATCCCGCTGTCGTCGCCTACGATCCGGCGTTCGGCTACGAGATCGGCCACATCATGCGCGACGGCCTTCGGCGCATGTACGGCGACGACCCGGAGAACATCTACTACTACCTGACGCTCTACAACGAGCCGTACCCGCAGCCGGCCCAGCCCGACGACGTCGATGTGGACGGCATCCTGCGCGGCATGCACCTGATCAGCGAGGGTGGCGGAGAGGGCTCTCGTGCTCAGCTGCTCGCCAGCGGCGTCGGCGTCAATTGGGCTCTGCGTGCTCAGGAGATGCTGCGCGACGAGTGGGGCGTGAACGCCGACGTGTGGTCGGTCACTTCGTGGAACGAGCTTCGCCGCGACGGCCTGAGCGTGGACCGGCACAACCTGCTGAACCCGGACACCGAGCCGCGCACGGCGTACGTCACGCAGAAGCTCGCCGGCCGACCCGGCCCCGTCGTCGCCGTCTCCGACTGGATGCGCTCAGTCCAGGACCAGATCCGCGACTGGGTGCCTGGTGACTTCGCGTCACTGGGAACCGACGGCTGGGGAATGTCCGACACCCGCGGTGCACTGCGCCGCCACTTCCTCGTCGACGCGGAGTCCATCACCGTGCAGACCCTCGCCATGCTCGCCAAGCGTGGGGAGTTCGACCGTGGTCGCCTGAAGGAGGCGATCGACCGGTATCGCCTCGACGACCCGTCGGCTGCCGATGCGGGCAACACCGAGGGCAGCGGCTGACCATGGCGGCTGATCCGCGTCGCTTCCTTCGCTATCTGGAGGCCGAGCGCAGCGCGGCAATGCTGTATCGCGCACTCGCCGAGAACGTCGACGGCGATCGGCGCGAGGCGCTGCTCGAACTTGCCGAGATCGAGGAGCAGCACGCTGCCCACTGGATCGACAAGCTCGAGGAGAACGGCGTTCCCGTCCCTGATGCCCCGTCGTTCCTGGACCCGTCGAATGCGGCGCTCGTGGCACGGGCACGCGGTGCTGGATTCGCCGACGTGCTCCGGCATCTCGAGGAGGTCGAGGGCGCCGACGCCGGCATGTACGACGCCGAGCCCGAGGCACCGACGTCGATGTCCGACGACGAGCGCGAGCACATCGAGGTGTTCCAGCAGATGCGCACGTCGCTGACGCCCGGCGCTCCACTCCCGCCCAGGCGGGCCCCTCGACCGGGCGAGGGCGAGTCGTGGCATCGCGGCGATCGCTCGGGCTCCACCCGAGCAGCGGTCTTCGGCATCAGCGACGGACTGGTTTCGAACACGGCTCTGGTGATGGGATTTGCGGGGGCCGCGCCCGACAACCGCACGATCCTCTTCGCGGGCGTGGCCGGCCTGCTCGCCGGTGCCTTCTCGATGGCTGCCGGCGAGTACGTCAGTGTCGCGAGCCAACGCGACCTGTTCCGTCGCGAGATCGAGATGGAGGCGAGCGAGCTTCGCGACAAGCCCGAGGAGGAGGCCAAGGAGTTGGAGCTCATCTACCGAGCCAAGGGCCTGGACCGCGTGCAGGCCAAGGAGGTTGCCGCGCGGATCATGTCCGACCCGAAGACGGCGCTCGACACCCTCGCCCGCGAGGAACTTGGCCTGGACCCAGACGCCCTGGGCAACCCGACGCGGGTGGCCATCTCCAGTTTCGTCGCCTTCGCCATCGGAGCGTCGGTTGTCGTGATCCCCTACCTGTTCTTCATGTCGCCTGGCGCGTCGACGACCATCCCGCTCGTCCTTGCGATCACGATGGCGCTCATCGCCATGATCGTCGTGGGTGCCGTGGTCGGGAAGCTGTCCGGTCGCGGCATGGTCGTGTCCGCCGGCCGGCAGTTGATCTGGGGCGTCGGAGCCGCGTTGGTGACGTTCGCGGTCGGTCGCGTCGTCGGCATCACCGTCGGCTAGGTCATGGCCACACCACCCGAGATCGACATCATCACCCGGGCTACCGGAGAGCTCACCACCGCCGCAACCAAGCGCATGGAGGAGACCCTTCCGTGGTTCCGAGAGCTGGGTGCCGAGGAGCGATCGTGGGTGTCCCTCGTTGCGCAAGCCGGCATCACGGCGTTCATCGACTGGTTCTCCTCTCCTGACGCCAAGCCCGCACTCACCGCCGACGTGTTCGGCGCCGCGCCTCGCGACCTCGCACGGGTGATCTCGCTCGAGCAGACGGTCGACCTCGTGCGCACCACAGTCAGCGTCGTCGAGGACGCGATCGACGGACTTGCGACCGAGGGCGACCAATCGCAACTGCAGTTCGCCGTGCTCCGCTACTCGCGCGAGATCGCCTTCTCCGCAGCCGAGGTCTATGCACGCGCGGCCGAGTCGCGCGGAGCATGGGACGCGCGACTGGAGGCACTCATTGTCGATGCCCTGCTGCGCGACGAGGTCGACGACTCGGTTCTCGGCCGCGTCGCCACCCTGGGCTGGTCGACGCAGGAGTCGATGATCGTCGTCGCCGGGGCGGCCCCACTGGGTGATCCGGAGAACGCTCTCGACGTGCTGCGCCGCGCCGCCGACCATCATCGATTCGACCTGCTCACCGGCATCCACGGGACGACACTCCTCGCGGTATTGGGCAGAGGCGGCGACCAGATGAAGGCGGCCCGACTCCTTGCCCCGCACTTCGGCCCCGGCCCGGTCGTGGTGAGCGACCCGGTCGCCTCGCTCGCCCAAGTGCCTCGCGCGGCCCGGTCAGCCGTGTCAGGACTTCGCGCGGCGTGGGGCTGGGCCGACGCCCCGCGGCCGGTGGCGGCACATGACCTGCTCCCTGAGCGGGCCCTTGCCGGCGACGACGAGGCCATCACGGCCCTGATCTCGTCCATTCATCGCATGCTGCTGTCCGACGCCGTGCTGTACGACACCGCCACGACCTACCTCGAGCGCACGCCCTCGCTGGAGGCCACCGCCCGCGCGCTGTTCATCCACCCCAACACCGTGCGGTACCGCCTGCGCCGGATCACCGACGTGACCGGCTACAGCCCGACCGACGCGCGGGGCGCGTTCACCCTCCGCATCGGCCTGACGCTCGGCCGGCTGAGCCTCGACGACCTGCCCGATTAGTCCCTACGCTGTCGTTTTTGTAGGATTCCTACAAAGACCCACCGGTGACATTGACGCGCACAACAGCGCCGAGAGCGACCGATTGACGGAAGGGTACGAGAGTGCTCGTTGTCGTCGCACCCGGTCAGGGTGCCCAGTCCCCCGGTTTCCTCGAGCCCTGGCTGGAGGTCCCCGGCGTTCGCGACCGACTCTCGTGGCTCTCGGTCGTCAGCGGCGTGGACCTCATCAAGCACGGCACCACGAGTGATGCCGACACCATCCGCGACACGGCGGTGGCCCAGCCGCTGATCGTCGGCGCGGGCCTGGTGACGCTCCTGAGCCTGTTCCCCCACCCGGCGAACGCCTTCGCGCACATCGCGGCAGGTGCCGGGCACTCGGTCGGCGAGATCACTGCCGCGGTGGGCGCCGGGGTGCTGTCGGCCGAGCAGGCGATGGTGTTCGTCCGCGAGCGCGGCAGCCAGATGGCCGCCGCAGCCGCCGTGACGCCGACCGGAATGAGCGCCGTGCTGGGCGGCGACGCCGAGACGGTCCTCGCCAAGGCTGCCGAGCATGGCCTCACGCCCGCGAACATGAACGGTGCCGGCCAGATCGTCGTCGCCGGAACCCTCGACCAGCTCGCGGCCTTCGCTGCCGACCCGCCGGAGGGCTCGCGGGTGCGACCCCTCGAAGTCGCCGGGGCGTTCCACACCAGCCACATGGCGCCAGCGGTCAACGTGCTGTCTGCCTACGCCAAGGCGATCACCACGCACGATCCGCGGATCCCGTTGATCTCCAATACCGACGGCCGCGTCATCCACGATGGCCGCGAGGTCATGAAGCGACTGGTCACCCAGGTCAGCAACCCTGTGCGGTGGGACCTGTGCATGAGTGCGATGGCCGACCTCGGCGTCACCGCAGTCATCGAGATCCCGCCTGCAGGCACCCTGACCGGGCTGGTCAAGCGCGCCCTTCCCGGTGTCGAGACGCTCGCGCTCAAGACCCCCGACGACCTTCCTTCGGCGTGGCGGCTGATCGAGCGCCACGGCGTGCCGGCGAACATCGACAGCCAGCCCACCTGGCGGCTGCTCGTCTCGCCGATCAAGGGAACCTTCCGCCAGGTCGAGGCATCGGCTTCCGGCGATCCGGTGCTCGTCAACGCGACTGTCGGCACCGTCGAGACCCTTCGTGAGACGATCCCGGTCATCGCGCCGCACGGCGGCGTCGTGGTCGAGTGGCTCGTCGAGGACGGCGACCCTGTGGCCCCCGGCCAGCCGATCCTGCGCCTCCACCCGATCGCCCAGGAGGCGCACTCGTGAGCTCTGCCATCGCGTCCATTGTCGGAGCTCCGTACGCACGGATCCTCTCGGTCGGTGCCTACCGCCCGGAGCGAGTCGTCACGAACGACGAGATCTGCGAGCGCATCGAATCCTCCGACGAGTGGATCCGTGAGCGCTCGGGAATCATCGAGCGCCGTTGGGCTGCCGAGGACGAGTCGGTGGTCGACCTCGCCGTCGCCGCAGCGCAGAAGGCACTTGCCGAGTCCGGCATCACCCCGGACCAGATCGGCATGGTGATGGTCGCGACCGTCACCCACCCGTACCAGACGCCCAGCGCCGCGGCCGAGGTTGCCGACCGCATCGGCGCGAACGGGGCCGCCGCGATCGACCTCGGCGCCGCCTGCGCCGGGTTCTGCTACGGACTGGCGATGGCCAGCGACATGATCCGCGGCGGCAGCGCCCGGTACGTCGTGCTGGTGGGCGTCGAGAAGCTGTCCGACTGGGTGAACCCCGAGGACCGAGGCACCGCGTTCATCTTCGCTGACGGCGCAGGCGCCGTCGTCGTCGGACCGTCCGAGGAGCCGGCCATCGGCCCGGTCGTCTGGGGCTCCGACGGCTCGCAGAAGGACGCCATCACGATGACGCAGTCGCTCATCGACTACCGCGACAACGGCGGACCGATCTTTCCGACGTTGGAGATGCAAGGACAGCAGGTGTTCCGCTGGGCCGTCGGCGAGATGGCCAAGGCCTCGCAGCGGGCACTCGACATCGCGGGCGTCGAAGCGAAGGACCTCGACGCCTTCATCCCCCATCAGGCCAACATGCGCATCACCGATGCGATGGTGCGCGCACTCAAGCTGCCCGAGCATGTCCCGGTCGCGCGCGATATCGCCTACACCGGCAATACCTCGGCCGCGTCCGTGCCCCTCGCCATGGCGGCCATGCTCGACGCCGGCGAGGCACCGCACGGCGGCACCGCCTTGCTGATCGGCTTCGGCGCCGGCCTCGTGTATGCCGCGCAGGTCGTCACGCTTCCCTAGACCGCACCACAGCATCACCGCACGACAGATCCACCGCTCCAACTGCTCGACCGAACCCGCCCAGAAGAACCGGAAGGAAGAACCACATGAGCCAGGAGATCCTGGATGGCCTTGCCACCATCGTCAACGAGGTCGCAGGCGTGCCCGTAGAGGACGTGCAGCTCGACAAGTCGTTCGTCGACGATCTGGACATCGACTCGCTGTCGATGGTTGAGGTCGTCATGGCGGCTGAGGACAAGTGGGGTGTGAAGATCCCGGACAGCGAGGTCAAGAACCTCAAGACCGTCGGCGACGCCGTCAACTTCATCGCTGCCAACAAGTAAGCAGCACCAGCACTCGTCGGTCTTGAGGTTCCGTCCACGTTCCCCCTGCGGGGACGGGGCGGAACCTCAAGGCGGCGATGCCGTAAGCCAGGAGGGAAACGAATGACGCGTCAGGTCGTAGTGACGGGCTTGGGCATGACCACGCCGGTCGGCGGCAACGTCGAGACGACATGGGCGAACCTGCTCGCCGGAAAGCCAGGCATCCGCCTCATCGAAGGCGACTGGACGGCCGATCAGCCGTCGAAGATCGCCGGCATCATGGCGGTCGATCCGGCCGAGGTGCTCGACCGCGTCGAGGTCCGCAAGTCCGATCGATCGCAGCAGGCCGCCCTCGTTGCCGCACGCGAGGCGTGGGCCGACGCCGGCGCCCCTGACGTTGACAAGGAGCGTCTAGGCGCCGTGGTCGCCTCCGGCATCGGCGGAATCATCTCGCTGATGGACTCGTATGACACTCTCCGCGAGCGCGGGCCGTCGCGCATCTCGCCGCACATGGTCACGATGATCATGCCCAACGGACCCGCTGCCATGGTCGGCCTCGAGGTGGGTGCCCGCGCGGGCGTCCACACCCCGGTCAGCGCCTGCGCCTCCGGCGCCGAGGCCATCTCGTACGGCGCCCGCATGATCCAGACCGGTCGCGCCGACGTCGTGATCGCCGGCGGCACCGAGGCCTGCATCCACCCCATCACGATGGCCGGCTTCGCCGCCATGCGCGCCCTGTCCACGCGCAACGACGATCCCGAAGCCGCCTCCCGCCCCTACGACCTCGGCCGCGACGGCTTCGTCATGGGTGAGGGCGCAGGCATTGTCGTCCTCGAGAGCGCCGAGCACGCTGCCGCACGCGGCGCGAAGATCTACGGGATCTACGCAGGCTCAGGGCTAACGTCCGACGGCCACCACATCGCGCAGCCCGATCCCGAGGGCAAGGGTGCCGCACGAGCCATGGGCCTCGCGTTGGAGGACGCCGGTCTCACCCCGGCCGACATCGTTCACGTGAACGCGCACGCGACCTCGACGCCGCAGGGCGACATCGCCGAGGCCACTGCGATCCGACTCGCACTCGGCGCGGACACCGATCACGCGGTGGTTACAGGCACCAAGTCGATGACCGGCCACCTGCTCGGCGGCGCCGGCGCCGTCGAGTCGATCTTCACGATCCTCGCGGTACGCGACCGACTCGTGCCGCCGACGGCGAACCTGGTCGACCTCGATCCGGCCGTCCCGCTCGACGTCGCGGCAGGTGCTCCGCGCGAGCTTCCCGCCGGCGACATCGCCGCCCTCAACAACTCATTCGGTTTCGGCGGACACGACGTCGCCCTCGTCTTCCGGAGCGTATGACATGACCGGCGCGGCCCCCGTCGATCCAGAGATCGATCCGCGCTCCCCTCGCGTTCGACTGTCGAACTTCTTCGACGACGGGGAGTTCACGGCGATCACGCCAGAGGACGACCGCGGAATCCTCTCGGCTGTGGGCCGCGTCAACGGCACGCACGTGGTGGCATTTGCCACTGATCCCACCGTCCAAGGCGGCGCGATGGGCAATGACGGCTGCCGCGCCATCGTCACCGCTTACGACCGCGCGTTCGCGGACTCCGCACCCGTCGTTGGCCTGTGGCACTCCGGTGGTGCGCGCCTTCGCGAGGGCGTCGCCTCTCTCGACGGCGTTGGCCGGGTCTTCGCCGCCATGACGCGGGCGTCCGGCAAGGTGCCGCAGATCTCCGTGGTCCTCGGCCCCGCTGCCGGCGGCGCGGCATACGGTCCGGCACTGACCGACATCGTGATCCTCGGCCCCGCCGGCCGGATATTCGTCACCGGCCCCGAGGTGGTTCGCTCGGTCACCGGCGAGGACGTCGACATGGAGCGCCTCGGCGGCCCGGAGCCGCACGGCCGCCGCAGCGGCGTCGTGCACATCACGACCGACAGCGAGCAGGAGGCCCTCGACGAGGCCCGCAAGCTCGCGACGCTGCTGGGTCATCAGGGTTCGCTCGACATGGCCTCGATCACCGACGTCGACCTCGGTGCGGTGCTTCCAGAGTCCTCGCGACGTGCGTACGACGTTCATCCGCTGGTCGAGGCGTTCGTCGACGACGACACGTTCGTCGAACTGCACACCAGGTGGGCGCCCAACATCGTCGTCGGGCTGGGCCGACTTGGTGGCCGCACGATCGGCATCGTCGCCAACAACCCGCTGCGGCTCGGCGGCTGCCTGGACTCCTCGAGCGCCGAGAAGGCCGCACGATTCGTGCGGATGTGCGACGCCTTCGCGGTCCCGCTGGTGGTCCTCGTCGACGTGCCGGGCTACCTCCCCGGCGTTGGGCAGGAGTGGGAAGGCGTGGTGCGCCGCGGCGCGAAACTGCTGCATGCCTTCGCCGAGTGTGTCGTGCCCCGCGTCACGGTCGTGACCCGCAAGGCGTACGGCGGCGCCTTCGTCGCCATGAACTCCGCATCCCTGGGCGCCACGAAGGTCTACGCGTGGCCGAGTGCCGAGGTCGCCGTCATGGGCGCCGTCGCCGCGATCCGCATCCTCCACCGTCGCCGCCTGGCGGAGGTGCCCGACGATGCCCGCGCACAGGTCGAGCTCGAACTCGCGGCCGAGCACGAGGTGATCTCCGGCGGCATCGGCCGCGCAGTCGAGATGGGCGTGGTCGACGAGGTCGTCGAGCCGGCACTCACCCGGCGCGCGGTGGCCCAGGTCATACTCGACACTCCGGGCGTCCGCGGCCTGCACGGCAACATCCCGCTCTAGGAGCCCTCGCTAGACGACCTGGTGCAGGACGCGGACCGACGAGCCCTCGTGGGCGCATCGGAAGGGCTCGAGCTCGTCATCCCACGGTCGGCCGATCAGGCGGGCGATCTCGTCAGCAAGTGAGTCCCCCGTCAGGGCGGCCTGGACGACGGCGTTTCGCAGGCGATCCTCGGGGACCATGACGTCCCCGTGCACGCCGATAGTGGCGCGGAACAGGCCCAGGGACGGCGTGCTGGAGAACCGCTCGCCCTCGCGGCCCGGGCTCGGGTCCTCGGTGACCTCATGGCGTACTTGCTTGAACGCATGCATGGCGCTGGCGATCCGGGCACCGGTGCCTAGCGGCCCGCCCCAGATGAGCTCGGCGCGCACGCTGCCGGGCGCGACGGGCTGATCGGCCCAGTCGATCGCCACGGTGGTGGCGAAGACGCGCGCGAGTGCCCACTCCACATGCGGACTCACCGCACGTGGGCAGGAGTGGATGAAGACCACGCCGCGCGCCGGGCCCATAGCGGGACCACCGGCGCCGGACGCGCCTTTCGCGTTCACTACGACCGTCACGTCAGCCTCCTTCGAGAGTCGCCTTCCCCAGCGTTCTCGATCGGCTCACGTCACGTAGTGGACGTGAGCCGAGGATATCGCCTCGCGGTCGTTCACCCCGCACGCCGCCCCGTAGGTTCGATAGGGTTTCCGCGTCGCACCATCCAGCAACCGGAGGAATCATGGCCATCGCCGCACCGCAGCCGCGGGTGCTCGCTGACGTCGTCCCACAGACCTGGGTACGCCAGCTGGTCCTCATCGTCGGCGGAGCCGCGTTCGTGGGCCTTGCGGCCCAGATCGCCATCCCGCTGCCCTTCACACCGGTCCCGCTGACCCTCCAGACCTTCGCCGTGCTCCTCACCGGCGCGACGCTCGGCTCGCTTCGTGGAGTCCTGGCCATGACCTTGTACGCCGTCGTCGGCGTGCTCGGCGTGCCGTGGTTCGCTCAGGGCTCGGCCGGCTATTCGGCCCCGTCCTTCGGCTACATCATCGGCTTCATCGCCGCCGCGTTCATCGTGGGCCGCATCGCCGAGGGCGGTGCTACCCGGTCCGCCGGCCGCACCGCGGTCCTCATGGTGATCGGCAACCTCGTCATCTATGCCATCGGCGTCACCTGGCTGAAGTTCGCACTCGGCGTCGACTGGGCCACCGCCATCGCGCTGGGCGTCACCCCGTTCCTCATCGGTGATGCGATCAAGATCGCTGCCGCTGCGGGACTGCTCCCGCTGGCGTGGACGGGGATGCGCAAGGCCGGCCTCAGCGACTAGCTGACCTCGTCACAGCCCCCACTAGTCGAGTGCGTCCAGCACGTGGTCGACCATCTCTGTCGTGGTCGCCGGGTGCAAGAACACCAGTCGGCCCACGATCTCCCCGTGCCAGCGGCTTGACGTGACGAACGCGCGCTGCTCCTCCAGCAACTGGCGCGACCAGGCCTCGTACTCGTCGTGGCCCCAGCCCTCGCGACGGAACAGCACCACGGACAGGTCCGGCTCGCGGACGAGCTCGCAGTGCGGCCGGGCCGACAGCCGAGCCGCCGCGTACCGAGCCATCTCCAAGGAGTGCTCGACCGCGTCCCGGTAGGCGCCGAGGCCGTGAACGGCCATGGAGAACCACAGCGGCAGGCCCCGCGCCCGCCGGGTCAGGTGGTAGGCGAGGTCACTGGGATTGATGTCCTCGTCGTGCTCGTGGATGACGTCGAGGTACGACGCATCCTGGGTGTGCACGGCCTTCGCGAGCTTCGGATCCCGATAGATCAGGGCAGCACAGTCGAACGGGGCGAACCACCACTTGTGCGGGTCCATGACGATCGAGTCGGCTCGCTCGACGCCGTCGTAGCGCGGCCGCAGGCCGGGGGCCAGCATCCCGGCACCGCCGAAAGCTCCGTCGACGTGCAGCCACCAGCCCTGCTCCGCCGCGACGTCCGCGGCACCGGCGATGTCGTCGATGATGCCCGCGTTGGTGGTTCCGGCGGTCGCGACGACGCAGCACACATCACTGACGTCGCCCGCCTTCGCGACGGCGCCGCGGAGTGCATCGCCGGTGAGCCGGCCGTTCTCGGTGTCGACGACGAACGCCGTCATGCCGGTGATGTTCAGTGCGTTGGTGATGGATGAGTGGGTCTGGTCACTGACGGCGACCTTCCACGCCACCTCAGGGAGTCCCTGCTCGCGGCGTCGTCGACGCGCGGTGTCGCGGGCGACGACGAGGGCCGACAGGTTGCCGGCCGATCCTCCGGACACGAACACTCCCCCCGCGCTGGCAGGCATCCCGGCCACGTCGGCGAGCGCCCGAAGCGCCTGGTTCTCGGCCATCACCGCGCCTGCGGCCTCGAACCACGAGATGCCCTGCAGCGACGCTGCGGACACGACCATGTCGAACAGCAGGGAGGCCTTCGTCGGAGCCGACGGGATGAACGTGAACATGCGTGGGCTGTCAGCGGACAGCACTGTCAAGGCGAGGTGGTTGACGTAGACGTCGAGCACCTTCCGGAAGTCGTGGCCGTCCTCGGTGATCAGCCCGGCCAGCACCGACGACAGCTGGGCACGATCCGCGAGTCCATCGAGCGGCACCTCGGGAGTGAGCAGGCGATCAGCGACGTAGCTGAGGATCACCTGCGTCATGTCGGGGTCGGGACGGTGCATCCGATCGGCTTCGATCGGCAGGGCGGGAACGAACGGGATCTCAGAACTCATTGACGGCGATCCTTCAGTCGACCCGCGGAGGCATCCACGGGGCGGCGCGCCGTCAGCCCGTCTGCCAGCAGGCGCCGTCCCGCGATGCTAGCGAGTGCTGCCGTCAGGGCCAAGCCGCGGAGTCCGTCCCGCGCCGATGAGTACCGCGTCGAGCCGACCTGGGAAGACCGAGGCACAATGGGCGCGTGCCGAAGATCGCCGCCGCCACGGTGGCCGAGAATCGCGAGCAGCGCAAGGAAGCGCTGCTCGCGGCCGCTGCCGCCTTGATCCAGCGCGGTGGCGGATTCACCGTCGCGGAGGTAGCCAAGGAAGTCGGCCTGTCACGAACGGCTGTCTACGAGTACTACAGCAGCGCTGCCGAGTTGATCGCCGACGTGCTCATCGACGAACTCGCCGCCTGGTCTACGTCACTCGCCGATTCGACAGACGTGGCCGCCTCCGTCACGGACCGGACGCACGCCTGGATAACAGGGGTCCTGTCCTATGCCGTCGACGGTCGTCACGCACTCCTGCGCTCGGTGGGCACCGTTGAACTGCCCGAGAGCCGTCGCGACGAGGTCCAGGCTCTGCATCAGGCCGTGATCGCACCGCTCGTCGACACGCTGGTGACCGCCGGATCCACCGATCCGGTACGCGACGCGCGTTTCGTCTGGGGCGTGGTCGATGTGGCCATCAACCGGATCGAGTCCGGCGAGTGCGAGCCACAGCAGGAGATCTCAGCGGTCATCACCTTCGTCGATGGTGCCCTTGCCGGCACCTTGACGGCCGCTCGATGACCCGGCCGCGTCGCATCCTCGCGAGCAGCGGCGGGTTCGTCGGAACAGACTTGTGGGGTGTCATGCGGCCGGGCGGGATCATGCTGCGGGCACTCGAGTTGACGGGTGCAACACGTCCGCGCGTATGCCTTGTGATGACGGCAAGTGGTGACAACGACCAGTACCTGGTGACGATGTACTCGGCGCTGTCTGACGCGGGGTGCGATGTCGACCACCTAGCGCTGTTCGCTCAGCCCAATCGCACGCCCGCATCCGCCCTCAGCGCGGCAGACGTCGTATGGGTGGGCGGCGGCAGCGTCGCGAACCTGCTTGCCCTGTGGCGACTGCACGGCGTCGACGAGGCGATGTCGGATGCGTGGGACCGCGGCGTCATTCTGGCGGGAGCGAGTGCCGGCTCCATCTGCTGGCATGTCGGCGGGCCCACCGACTCGTTCGGTGCGCAACTGCAGACCGTCACGAACGGCCTGGGCTTCCTGCCCTATGGCAACGGCGTCCACTACGACTCCGAGGAGCAGCGCCGCCCACTGCTGCACCAGTTGGTGCGAGACGAAGTCCTGCCGCTGTCATATGCCACTGACGATCGGATCGGCATCCTGTACGAGGGCACCGAGCCGGTCGAGGTCATCGCCGACATTGACGTCGGGAGCGAGGACGGCCCCGCGGCCTACCGAGTCGAGCGCGAGGCGGGCTCCGTCGTGGAGACTCGGCTCCCTGTAGGCCCGATCAGCAGGTAGGCCACGACCGCCGTCACCGCGGCCACGAGCAGGACCGACGGCCACGAGCCGATGATGTTGCCCAGCGGATGCGAGACGATGAAGGCGGCAACGTAGACCACGGCGAGCGAACACGTGCGGGCCACGCCGCTGATGGGCAGCATCGCTGCAGCGCACCACCCGCCGCCGGCCAGCAGCACGATCGCGCCGAGCCATCGCATGCCAGTGCCCTGCGCGACCGCGAATCCGATCACCAGAGCCCCCGCCGCGACCAGCGGAACAAGAAGGCGCGACCTGCTTGCCGAAAACGTCACCCGGCAGCGACGCGACTGGCGAGCGCCTCGGCATCCTGGACCTGCTTCTGCAGGGCCGTGACCGCCGCAGTCAACTGACCGTCCCAGTGTTCGGCACGCACGCACCACATCACGGTGTCCTGCGCCTCGAGCAGCTCATCACGCATCTTGGTGGGCGCACTCGTGCCCAGGCGACCGAGCACCCGCTCCGCCGACGACACCCAGGTCTCGGCGAGCTGGAGGTGCTGCACCTCCTTGGCGATGTCGCGAACCTGCGAACTGGCCTTCGGCTCGTCCGGGGCGATGTCCTTCAACTGCTGCTGCACGCGATTCACGGCGGTAGTGAGGTCCGCGACCATGGGTCCATGGGCTGACGAGTGGCGAAGGTCGTGAAGGAGGTCCTCGCAGGCCTTCTTCACGTCTGCTTTGGCGGCGAAGAAGCGTTCGTCGGAGCGATGCGGAACTTCCTTGGCTGCGGTTCGGCTCAGACGGTTGGGCTCTGAGGCGTTGGTCTTCATCGTTCGCTCCTTCACGACTAGTGGCGAGCGGTTGCTGTCTTCACATCCATTCTTGCCCTGTTCTTCAGTCAGCGCCTGCCGAACGCCGAACCCTGTTCACGGTGCTGTTGAGTCCATCTTCGCGGGCTCGTGGGGGCGATACTGAGAGCCAACTGCCCACCCTCCGGAGGCCCTCATGGCACTGCATCGCCGAGCTCGATACCTCGCCCTTTCGGTGGGCCTGGCGGTGGCCGCGACGGCGTTGTTCGCCATCACGCCGGCCAGCGCAACCACCCCGGAGAAGAAGAACGTCACCCTCACGGTCACCGAACTGCCGGCGCAGGTCCGACTCGCGCCCGGCGAGGCCGTCAGCGTTCGACTGTCGACCAACGTCACGACCGGCTACTCCTGGTCGACCAAGGTCGTGGGCAAGAAGCGGGCGATCACCGTCTCCGCCGGCGCGTACACCGCGCCCACGACCGCTCTGATCGGTGCCCCGGGCACGACCACCTGGACCGTGACGGCCAAGGCGAAGGGCACTGGGGTCGTGAAGTTCCTGGCGACCCCTCCCGGTGGCGGGAAGGCCCAGAACGACGGTTCACTCACGGTGATCGTCGGCTAACTCCCGCGTTCCGCCCGGTGGCCGCCCGGTTCTCCGGGCGGCCACCGGCGTTTTCGACGGTGAGGGCAATGACCGTCGCGGGCTGACCGAGTCATGAACTTCTGTGCTTTATGTCCGTTTATTCTGATTTTCGATCTCGAATGGCCAATTTGACCGGTCATTTCTGACCGGTCCGGTCATGTCGCCGACGACACCCCAACCTCGCTATTCATCTTACGTCAGAACGCTTTTTCGCTCGTCCGTTTCCTCGCACGACTCTCCCTCCGCATGATCGGTCATATTGACCGATCATGACTAAATGGCCACACTGGAGTCGAAGAGGTGGGAACGATGATCAGGACGATGCGGACGGCGCGCAGCCTTACTGCGCTGGCTGCCGTGCTCGCCGCCACCACCATCGCCGTCGCCCCCTCGACCGGGGCCACTCCTCTCGCCGGCCAGTCCCTCCCGGCCAACGGCCAGACCGCGCAGACCACCCCGACCTCGGCTCCTGCAGCGGCGACGGCCTCCGCCGCAGACTTCGCCTCGATCTTCGCCAGCCAGAACGGCTCCCTCGCGGGAAGCGGCTGGGCCACGTGCGTAGCCCCGATCCAGTGGAGCCTTGATAGCAGCGGCCTCACGGCCAGCGAGCGCACTGCCCAGATCAAGAACCTGGCCTGGGCCTTCCAGCAGTGGTCCTTGGCATCTGGCCTTACCTTCGCGTTCGTCGGCGAACAGGCCGTGGCCTACGACGACGCCGCCTTCACCGTCACGCCGGCCGACGGCTCGGGCGTGCAGACCCGCCACGTGTATCTGGACTTCGTCAAGGCTTCTGAGTCCACCCGATTGGACGGCGGCACGGTGGGCCTTGGCTCTCCGTCCCAGGTCATGCCGACCTCGAAGGAGATCGTGGCCGGCGAGGCCGTGTTCCGCACCGACCACGTCAAGGGTGCCAGCAACAAGGAGCTCAAGAGCCTCTACCTGCACGAACTCGGTCACGTGCTCGGTCTGGCGCACGCACAGGTCGACTCCAACATCATGTACCCGATTGTCAGCGACCACCTGCGCCTCGGCCCCGGCGACGTCAACGGCGTCAAGGCCATGACCAAGACGTGCGCGGCGTAGGACGCGTAGGTCACGCGAGCGGGATCGCAGTCACCACCACGTTGTCCTGATAGCCGCCGTTGTCGCGGTCGTAGTACCCCCCGCAGCTGATCAACGTCAGTCGGGCCGGCCCGTCGATGGCGAACAACTCCTCCAGCGGCAATCGTTTCTTGGAGATCAGTTCTCGCGAGACGACTCGGTAGCGCAGCACCGAGCCGTTTGCACTGGTGACCGCGATCTTGTCGCCGACGGACAACTGCCCGAGGTCATAGAAGACGCCGTGCCCTTGGACTCGTCCGTCCCGGTGAGCCACGAGCACCGCTGAGCCTTGCGCGGCACCAGGCGGGACACCGAGCTCGTACCAGCCCACCTTCGTGATGTCTGCAGGGATGCCTAGCGCCTTGTTCTTGTCGAGCCCGACCGGCAGCACCTTGGCGTTGACGTCGATGCGCGGGATCCGCACGCGCACGGGAGCCGACAACGGCGCAGGGCTGGGTGTCGGATTGGCTGACGGGAGCTCCGGCGTGGAGGGCGACGATGACGGCACGGGCGTGCTCGAGCCGGGTGCGAGCGACGGCAGCGGCGTGGGGGTAGCGGACTCCTGCGTCGCGAGGCTGGCAAGGTCCCGAGTGCCGACCGACGAGATCTCGGCGGACTGCCGAGCCTGGAACTGCGTCACCAGAATCAGCCCCAAGGAAATGATGATCACCGCGACGCTGACAAGCAGCACTACTAGCGCGGGGCGAGGCCGCTTCACCGACCGATTCTAACCGCGGCGTGCGCGTTTGCCGGCCCAGGCTAAGGCGAAGGTGAAATCCAGGCAAGAACGGTCAATCGCACAGTGGGCAGAACGGTCAGCCCGCGTTGACGTCGAGCATCCCGCGCATGCCAGCAAGACGAACCGCCTCGCGTCGGCCCCCGACGCCGAAGTAGCGGTAGATCGCCATGGTCTCCTGACGCACCGTCGACTCGCTGAAGCCCACGCGCTTGGAGATCTGCGAGTTGGTCAGGCCCTTGGCCATCAGGCCGAGGATGCGCAGTTGCCGGTCCGAGAGGTTCCCCGGTGCCGGTCGCCGGAAGGACTGTCCCGGCGGCTCCTCCGCGGGCAGGCCCTCGACAAGGGACAGGGCAGGGATGAGGCCGCTGCGGTCGTCGCCGTCCCTGGCACCAAGCGGCTTGTCGGCCGGCGTGCCCGGATTGCTGAGCAACGACAGGTACAGGGCCAGGACAGCGGCGACGCCAGTCACGTCGGTGCGGAGGTCATCGGCATCGGGAGTCGTCGTGAAGCTGATCTGGACGGCACCGACGCGTTGGCTCGGCAGGCTCAGCGGCCATACCGCCATGGGCTCGTAGGGCGTCTCCTTCGAGCCGAGCCACGGGTAGCGCTCCTCGACCTCCTCCACCGTGCGCAGCACGATGGGCTCGCCGCCGCGCACCGCATCGCTCATCGGCGAGGAATCCCACAACGAGAGGGTGCGGTACGGCTCCAGAGCGGGACCGGACATGCCGAACGCGCCGACCGCGTGCAGGGACCCATCGGCCCCGAAGAGGCTGATGACGGCGGTACGAGGCTGATGGCTGTTGAGCAAGTTGAGCACGAGGTGCTGGGCGATCTGGTCGCCGCTGGGTCGGGACATGAGGAACCGGACCATGTCGAGCATGGTCTTGGAGTTCATCAAGTCGTCACGACGCCGCCGATGGGCAGCAGGTCCGCCGGACTCCGACGCCGGCACTTCCTCGTTCATGTCCTTCTCCTACCCCTGGCCCCAGCACCCCTGACCGATCATTGGCTGGACCGGTCATCACCACGACCAGAATCGCCCGGCATTTCGGACAATGTGACCTGATCAATCCCCATTCTCGCACGATCAGTCATGACCAGTCAAGGAAAAAGCCGCTGACCGGTCAGTTTCGATCGCCCGCAAGGTTAAGGCCGTCACCGCCCTCGTCCAGTCGCACCCGCCGACGACCAGCGACGGGGCAGCCCCGGTCCCCTACGCCGGGACTGCCCCGTCCACCCCCTGGAAGCCTCAGCGGCTCGCGGGCTGCGCCACGCGGTAGCCGAGCCCGGTGAGGGCAGCCGCAATGGCATGCGCGTCCATCGCCTCGGCATGCCGAAGGATCACCGGCGAGTCGTCGCCGGACCGCAGATCCACGTCGACGTGGACGACGCCATAGATGCCGAGTGCCTTGCGCGTCAAAGTGCTGACGCAGCCACTGCAGCTCAGTCCACCGACCAGGAACTCGGACTCCCGAACCTTGGTCACCGCGCTCACCTCATCAACTGCATGGCCGCGAACATGTAGCCCATGCTGGCGGCCATGATGGCCATGCTGACGTTGGCCATGCGGGAGGGATGGGCCAGCGGGACGAATGCCGACGTGTCACCGGGACCCACCGCACCCTTGCCCTTGGTGTCGTTGATCAGACCCAGCAGCCAGGCAAGCGTCTCAAGGGCGTAGTAGCCGACGAGGATCCACGTCAGGACCGCGATCCAGTCCGGCAGCCACATGTAGATCATGGCCGCTTGCATGATGAGCGCCAGGATCCATAGGTAGCTGAAGGGCAGCTTCTTGACGATGCGATACACCATCCACACCAGGATGGCCGCGGTGCTGAGTCCGAAAACCCAGGCCTGTAACGCGGCCGGCAGCCACTTCCAGTGGAACTCCATCGACGCGTACATGTACAGCATGCTCACAAGCATCAGGATGTGGCTGGCATGGAACCAGCGATGCTGACCGCCCATGCGAACGAAGTGCGAGCAGTGGAAGACCAGGACGGCGGCAAGGGCGATCAGCCACAGCCACGTGACCCACGCGGGGAGCAGATCGGGCCCCGACATGGCCATCATCCCCCCGGAAGTGCCCCCACCCATCGACGCTCCTGGGCTGGGCATCATCGAGGCCCCAGCACCCGGCATCATCGAGGCCCCGGGGCTGGGCATCATCGAGCTGTCGGTGAGGACGCTCGTCATCAGTGCAGTAAGACTCATAGGAATTCTCCGATTCGGAATCGGCTGCTGTGCAGCCGATTGAGGTCAGCTGGCCAGTGGCGCCGGCGACCAATTCCGATACGGGCCCTCACGCAGATGGCGGAGGGAGGTCGCTAGGCGCGAGTGCTGCGAGGTGGTCCGCGTCGCGTGGCATCCCACGCGAGATCGGACGTGATCGTGAACCAGCGAGTTCGCAACGAATGAACGATGGTCCGCTCGTTGACCGGACCGAGACCGGCAAATCGCATTCCAAGGGTCGCCGACAGGAGGCGAGCCCACGCCGAGACCGTCATCTCGCCGAACGCGAGAACAGCCGCGGCCAACGCCGCGACGACGACATGGGCGATCGCCATCCAGCCGGTCAGGACGAGCAGCGAGGAACCACCGGTGGCGTGCGAGTGCCCGGCCGTGACGACGAGGATCGCGTGAAGCAGCACCTGGCTGCCGAGCAGGAACGCGAACAGCCAGGCCCATGACCGCGTCTTCGCGATGGCGATCAGAGTCAAGGCAGCGGCGATGAGGACGGCCAACGCCAGGCCCCAGGCACTGGGCAGGGCGCCCTCGGCGGCGGAGTGGCCAGCCAGAGTCAGGGCGACCACGACCGTGGTCAAGACGATCCGCCGAGTTCCGGCGAAGCGCGCGGCCGGATCGCCACTGTGCGCCAGGCCGTCCACGACAATCTCCCCCATACCCCGTCACTGTGCGAACGACGGTCACCTAACCGCATCGCACCCGGTGCACCCCTGCCCAGAGCCTTTCGTCCCCCGCCGAAGGGAAGAATGGTCCTATTGCGTGCCTATGCCCGGTCGGCCCCAAGGCTGGCTAGGGTGCGGCCATGTCTGCGCAGGAGATCGACGCGTACCTCGCCGACGTGCCCGAGCCGCAGCGGACCACGCTCGAGGCCCTGCGATCCACCCTTCGATCCCTGCTCCCCGAGGCCGAGGAAGGATTGGCGTACGGCGTGCCGGCCTTCAAGGTCGACGGCACCGGGGTGGCCGGCTTCGCCGCCTACCAGCGCCACTGCAGCTATTTCCCCATGAGCGGCGGCATCCTGCCCGCCCTCGCCGAGGACCTCGCCGGCTACACCACGAGCAAGGGGGCGCTGAAGTTCCCGGTCGATCGCCCGCTGCCCAAGACCTTGGTGCGGCGGCTGGTGAAGGCGCGCCTGGCGGAGATTGCGCGAGCCGGCAAGTGACACAGCAGCCCGACGTCGTCGGTAGGCCGCGTCACCACTACGCGCGTCACCAGCAATAGGGACAGCCGTTGTCCCCGGGGAAACCTGTTTGCCGTTAGTCCGTAACGTGGCATTGATACCGTCTATCCGTTATGTCGGAAATACCGACGGGGCACAGGGAACAGGGGCACTTATGACTGAAAACCGCTCGGCCGGCCGCCGCCGGCACCGCCTTCACCGCACCGCCGTGGCCGTCGCGGCCCTCGGGGTGCTCGCGCTGACGTCCGTGACAGCCGCCTCCGGCGCCAGTTCGATGCCGATGGCGCTGGCTCCAGCAGCCATCACCCCCGCCGCAGCTCCCGCAGTCGCCGTCGATCCCAGTTCGTCACTCGGCGGCATGCTGGTGCTGACGACCGGCCCCGGGGCTGTCGGCACGGTCACCTACAAGAAGACCGGTGTCCCCGACGTCACCCAGTCCCTGGCCGCCACGAGTTGCGCGATGACGACCACCCCGACCCTTCTCGGCTTCAAGGCGTTCGTCAACGGAATCCCGAGCACGGTCGGACTGCGCAACGGGTCCATCGGCGTCAAGGACGGCACCAGCACGGCAGTGGCGTGCGGCCGCGTCTCCACCACGTCGACGAATACCGAGTCGCTGCAGATTGACCTCAATGTCGGGCGACCGAGCGGCACCGTCAAGCCGGTTGCAACGTCAGCATTCCTCGACCTCGAGGTCAAGGGCAATGCGCGCATCCAGGCCGTCACCTCGCTGAATGGCGTGCCCAACGGCGTATACGAGCTCCAGGCCGGCACGTCGATCGGCAGTGCGCCCACGGCATTCTCCGCGCTGTCGTCGAGCGACACGCATGTCGCCAATCCGAACTGCGGGGCGCTCATCGACCCGCTGGACGATGACGGCTACCGCGACAACTGCCGCTTCGCGATCAGCACCCCGTCATGGCTGGGCTCCGACGACGGCAACGTCTTCGACTCCATCACGCTCAAGGCGATCTCGGGCTCGTTCTCCCTCGAGGGTGGCGCTGACGGCTCGGTCGTTCCACTGCCGCCGGCCACGCTCCCGCAGCGCGGCTCGATCTTCGAGCTCAGCGAGTCCGTGCTCAGCTGCGGTGACACCACCACGCTTCCGGTCGACGGCACGCTGCCCGGAGCAGTGATCACCCGCCTGAACAACTCGGTCGACCCGGCGACGTGCAACGCGGTGCCCTTCACCCTGACGCACACGGCCAGGACCATCACGTTCCTGAAGCCAGTGAGCCAGCAGCAGACCGCGCAGTTCACGATCAAGGCGACCTGGCCGGAACTCAACCGCGGCGACTCACCGGGCGACGTGCCGGTCACCAACTACGAGTTCACCCCTGGCCTGTTCGCGCCGCGTGCGATCACCTGGTGCTCGGCGCCCATCTTCGACGGGGCTGGGAACCTGACGGGAATCAGCAACCTCGCAGCACAGCCCGACCTGGAGCCGGACACGACTGTTGGCGCGATGCCCGGCAAGCAGTACACCTGCCTGGCCTCAAGCAGCGCCACCATGGCGGGCGACGGCTCGGGGACCCTCACCGTCGTCCAGCAGATCTTCCTTGCTGGCGACATCCGCTACACCCACTGAGTCGCTCCTGAAGTGAAGGGGGTGCCCGGCCATCACGGCCGGGCACCCCTTCTCAGGTTCGGACGCCGAGCTGATCAAAGATGACGGTCGCCTCGCGAGCAAGAGACACCTTGGCGGCCTCGTCCCCGCGAGCGTCGGCGACGCGTGATGCGAGAGCAAGGAGCGTCGCCTCCTCGTAGAGCAGTTGGCTGTCTCGCGCTGACTCCAATCCGGTGTGAATGTCCGCGGCACTATCGTCAAGCCGCCCGAGTCCGAGCAGTGCGGTGGCGCGTACCAGCATGATCCGCGGTCGCAGCGGACCTTCCCGCTCCTCGGCGATCAGCTCGCTGCCGTCGACAAGGTCCACGGCGCGCGCGAAGTCTCCGGAGCCGGCGATCGTTTCCGCCAGGACCAGTTCGGCCTCAATGGCGACATAATGGTCGTCCAACCCGCGCACGCGAGTGATGAGGGCCGTCAGGCCGGATTCCGCCTCCGCGTACTTCCCGCGCGCCAAGGCGACGCGCAGGAGTTGGAGCTCTCCGGTCGCCGCCCAGGAGTCGCGCCGTGAGGAGCGGTGCACCCGCACGGCGTCCCGCAGGACCGGCTCGGCCTCGTCGGCCCGGCCAAGGCTGATCATGAGATCGCCGATGTTGACCTCAGCCTCCGCTGCGCCGACGGCGAAGCCAGCCTCAAGGGCGACCCGCCTGCTGCGCTGGAAGTAGTCGAGCGCCTCCTCCCATCGACCACGGAAGTAGGCAGTGGCACCAAGGTTCATCAGAGCCATGGACTCACGCCAGCGCATGCCGTTGGCGACGCAGACTTCGAGGGCCTCGTTGGTGTGCTCACCGGTGACGGGCATCCCGAGTTCGTGTTCGGCCTCGTCGATTGCCATGAGTGCCAGCACCAGCGTTTCAGCCTCACCCACCGCGCGCGCATCCTCGGCGACCGCCAAGGCGGTGGCCCGCGCTTCCGCCGGGCGATTCTGGTCGAGGCGCACGAGTGCGCGGATGCACTCCGCCTGCACGCGGACGCGGTCGGCAGCCTCCCCATCGGCCGACTGAAGGATGTGCTTCACCCTGGAAGTGGCTCGCAGCGCCGTGCCAGCCATCCCCACGCGTGCCTGTACCCGCGCCCGCAGGACGAGGAGCTGGCCCTCGGTGACCGGGTCCTCCTTGGCCAAACCCGCGGCTCGCTTCAGCGCGTCTACGGCCCCGTCAGGGTTACCCGAGAGCTGCCGCATGTCCCCCAGGACAGACCATGTCTCGATGAGATCATCGTGGGGCACATCGATGTGACGGGCGGCCTCCACCGCGATCTCGTACTGCGCCGCCGCGTCCGAGTTCGAGTAGGCGCGCCGAGCCACGTCCCCCGACATGCGACCGTAGGTCCACGCTCGTGGATAGTCACCGGATCGCGAGAAGTGAAGTGCCAGCGTTGGTGAGTCAACCTGCAGGTCAGCGCTGAGTCGCTCCGTCGCCAGTCCTGCGGCCTGGTGAAGTCGGGCGCGGGTACGGAAGGCGAGCTCCTCGTAGGCCGCATCCCGCAGCAGGCTGTTGCGGAAGCGGTAGCGCTGCGGTCCGTCGGCCTCGAGGAACTCCGCGAGCTGTGAAAACGTGGCGTGGTCGACGTGCAGGCCCTCCTCGGAGAGTGTCTCTCGCAGCACCTCGCGCCGGAAGGTCCGCCCAAGCACCGAGGCGTATCGAAGGATGCGCCGCGCGTTAGGTGCGAGCAAGTCGATCTGAACCGACATCGCGGCGCCGAGTGACTCAGGCATGGCCTCGAGCGAGCCCACGGCGCGCGCCACACGGGTGACTTCCTCCACGAAGAGCGGGTTGCCTTCGGCTCGCGACACCACCGCCGCAATCTCCTGCGGTCGCAGCGGAGCGGCCTCGGTGGCGTCGATGATCAGCCGCTCGATCTCCCGGTCGTTCAGCGGCTCGAGGACCACCTTCGATCCCACGTCGGGAGTGAAGCCCCCCGCCTCGCCGCGTCGAATGACGACAACCGCCCACGGCCGGTCGATGGTCGCCCAGGCGATCCGATCGAGAAGCCGGGCCGAGGCTCGATCGATCCACTGGGCACCATCGGCGACGATCAAGAGGGGTCCCGGGCGAGCCGCACCGAGCATCGTGATCAAGGCTGCGGCCAGGGCATCCGGGCGGAACTGGGGCTCGATCGCGTCGGACTCGGGGGTTGACGGCACTTCCACGGAGGCCACGTCGGCCAGGAGGGGGGCCATGGGCAGCAAATCGGGGGCGACCGTGCGCAAACCCTCGATCAGTTGCCCGCCCATCACGTCGGACGGTCCGCGCTCGACGCCGAGGAGGTGCCGGAGTGGGTCACGGAACACCCGGTACGAGCTCGACTGCCCGTATGGCTCCGCACGAAGGACGAAGGCGCGCAGGTCGGGTACCGCGTCGGATGCCTCATGCACCAAGCGCGACTTGCCGATGCCCGTTGGCCCGAGCACGGTGGCTACTCCCCCGGTGCCCGTCATCGCCCCGTCGAGCACCGCCTGCACCTGCGCCAACTCGGCGTCGCGGCCGCGGAACGGAAGTCGCGCCTCCTCGCCTACGACGCGGGTGCCTGCCTCCTCCCCCACTTCATAGACGAGAAGCGGAACGGCCTTGCCCTTCATGGGGAACGGACCGGCGGGCGTCGTGACGAACAGTGTCATCGCGTGCTCAAGGACCGATGGATGCGCGTAGATGCCGCCCGCGGGCGCCTTCGCCATGATGCGCGCGGCCGTGTTGGTGGTGTCGCCCATCGCGGAGTAGGCGGCACGGCGCGATGCGCCCACCTCGGCGACGAATACGTGCCCGCGGTTGACACCGGCCTGGATCGCCAGCGGTGGATCGGCGTCGACGAACCGGCGCAGGGCGCGCAGCATCCGTCCGTCATCGTCCTCACTCGACTGCGGTACGCCCGAGGCAAGGAAGAACTTGCCGCCATCGCTGTCGATGTCGGTGGCGAGCATCGTGACGCCCTCGGTCGCGAGACTCGCCTCCATCAACGTGACCGTCCGGTGCACGCGGTCGGCGACCTCGTCAGGACCACCGTCGACCAGCAGCCCGTCGGTGCCGGAGAACCGCACGAAGCCGATGGTCGCAACCCTGTGCTCAGGGTCCGGCGGCCCCGGGTCGAGGTACTCGCCAAGCACCTTCGGGAAGAGCGTCATCACCCTGGTGGTCGGCACGCGCATCAGGTCGGACGCACCAGCCGGCGGCCCGCTCGGCCGGCGACGTCGCAGCAGCAATGCTCCGTCCTCCCGGAGTTTCACTGCGGTCGGGGACAGGCGCGAAGCGGTCCCCTGGCTGACCACGATCTCGCCGGCTGTGGCCGCCTTCTCCGCTTCCGCGGTCTGCGTCGCGGCATCGCCCAGCACGAGCAGTTCGCGCGTCGGCTCACCGACGAGGAACAGGTAGATCTCGCCGGAGTGGATGCCGACGGACATGGAGAGCCGAAGGCGCCCCACGGAAGTGGGGACCGCCGCCGCTGCGCGTAGCGCAGTGCGCATCTCGACCGCGGCGTCGCACGCCCGCTCGGCGTGACCCTCGCCGCGGAAGAGCAGCAAGAGCGCATCGCCGCCGAACTTCAGCAGGTCCGCGCCGCGCTCGGATGCCGCATCGATCATGCCGCCGAAGACTCGGTTGAGGGTCTCGATGATCTCCTCGGCACCGATGCGGCCCCGAGCCGAGAGCTTCTCGGTCAGCGCGGTGAAGCCGGAGATATCGGCGAAGACCAGCGTCCCGTCCACCGCTCGCCAGCGGGCACCTGGTTCCTCGTCGTCCCAGGTCAGGGCCACATGCGGGACGTGGCGCCGAAGGTCCGTCGATCGATCCCCCGCGGCCACCGCCATACCGTCGCATACTACGCAGAACGTGCAAGCGCCCTTCAGGGAGAGCCAGCGTCCTGGGAAGGCCGCATGCGCGCCTCAGCGCCGGTCGGCCTCGGCGCCGTCTTCGGCGGGCTGACGGCGCTGTTCCTCCCGGGCGTCGGTTAGGGCGAACTCGGTGCGCGAGGGCACCCGGGAACGTAGGTTTGCAGCACCGCGGGGTGCCGAGTTGATCACATGTCTGGAGCATTCAATGACGAGTTCGCTGGCAACCGAACCGGGCCACGGCCTGGTCGGCGTTCGGTCCGTAACCCGGGCGCTCATCGGCGGACTCCTCGTGGACGGTCGCGCCGGGACATTCGACGTCACTTCGCCGCAGAACGGTGACCTCATCGGTCAGGTTGCACGATGCAACGCGGCCGATGTCGACGACGCGGTCCGTGCTGCGCGCGCGGCTCAGCCGGAGTGGGCAGCGACTCCGTTGATCGAGCGCGTCAAGGTCCTGCGCCGTGTGCACGCGTTGTTCGCCGAGCGCGCCGAGCCCGTGGCCATGATGCTGGTCCAGGAGATTGGGAAGACCCTCGAGGAGGCGCGCGAAGAGGTCCACGAGTACGCAGCGCCGTCCTGGCAGAAGGCGGGCGAGGAGGTCCTGCGACATCGGGGCCTGTCGTTCCCGTCCACCCAGGAGCAGACCAACAACAAGCGGCTCGTGCAGAGCTTCCGACCGCTTGGCGTCGTCGGTGTCATCACGCCGTACAACTTCCCCACCGACATTGCGTCCATCGCACTCGCTCACATCGTTGCCGCGGGGAACACCGTGGTCTGGAAGCCGTCGGAGTACTCCGCGATCAGCTGCGCGATGGTTGGCGACATCCTCACGGAGGCGGGCCTGCCCGCCGGGGTGATCAACATCGTGCACGGGTTCGGCGAAGTCGGAGCCGCCGTCGTTGCGCACGACGACGTTGACGGCGTGTTCTTCACCGGCTCCACTGCGACCGGCAGGAAGATCGCTGAGACGGCAGCGCTGCGTCCCCACCTGCTTGAGCTCGGCGGCGACGGTCCGTTCATCATCCTCGCCGACGCCGACATCGACGCCGCCGTCGACGGCGCGATGAACGGTTGCTTCTACTACGCCGGGCAGGTGTGCACCTCGGCCGAGCGGTTGCTCGTTCACGTGAGCGTCCACGACGAGTTCGTTGCCAAGCTCACCGCTCGGGCCAGCGCGCTTGTGATCGGCGACCCGGCAGACCCGGCGACTCAGATGGGTCCCCTGCGCAACGAGGCGACGAAGGCCCGAGTGGTCGACCACGTCGAGAATGCCCGCGCGATGGGGGCTCACGTCGAGCAGTTCGGCCCCGATGGCGGCCTCTTCTACCCGGCGACAGTCCTCACCGGAGTCACACCGGAGATGCGCATTGCGCAGGAGGAGACATTCGGCCCCGTCGCGCCAATCATCAAGTTCTCCACCACCGAAGAGGCGATCGCGATCGCGAACTCCAGCAAGCTCGGCCTCATCGCCTCTCTCTGGACGCGTGACCTCGCGTCGGCGTGGCGGGTCGGTGAAGCGCTGCAGCACGGGAGCGTCAATGTCAACGAGACATCGAACTACTGGGACCAGCTCGCCCCGTTCGGCGGCGCCGGGCAGAGCGGCGTGGGTCGCGAGCTCTCCCAGTGGTTCCTGCAGACCTTCACCGAGTCCAAGCTCCTGGTGTTCGACCTCGGCGACAGCGAAATCCGATACGACCGAAGAGCCGAAGGCGGATGGTGATCGAGGAGCTCCGCGGGCCAGGCCACCAGCCACGAACCTAGAGCGGGTTGCTCCATGCCCTGGCACCGCGCTCGTCGACCACAACGACCCTGCGGTACAACGCGTCGGGTCCACAGTTGAGCAGCGCCCGGGTGATGAGGCCCTCACTGTCAGTCGCGACGATTCTGCTCGGCCCGCCATCGGCTCGTCCCACCATGACACTCGTACCGTGCTCGTGCTCCCGCTGAACGCGTACCGTTCGCGCGGGCGAGCACTCAACGATCACTCCCTCGTCAGTCGCTTCGATGTGATGGATGACAGGACCGTGGGACAGGTAAGACTGCCCCAGTCGTAGGGCGCCCAGAACCGCCTCTTGGGTGCGATCCGCTGCCTTCACCATCGTCCACGCCAATCCGAGCTCGGACTCGGGATAGTGCTGGTCGTCCGTGCCGATTCCGAAGACTGTTCGTCCGCTCCCGAGCAGTGCATCCCACCATGGCGATGAGTCGCCACGTCCATCCTCAGCGTCCGACGAGCCGTTGAATACCTCGATACCGCTGAAACCCTGCGCGCCGCCGAGTTCATCGAAGGACAACTGATTCCAGTAGGGATGCGCCGTGTACACCACGGCGCCCATCTCGGCGGCCCACGAGGCCCCATCGGTCAGGCTGGGGAAGGTCCGAACCTCCCAGTTCTCCTCCGCGTTGAAGCACCAGTTGGCCCGGTCCCCGCCGGGGTCCTCGGGGAGATGGTCGATGCCCCATACGAGGAACTCCGCAGACTGGTGGGGGTAGGCAGGCTTCATCAAGTCGAAGCCGAGTTCGGCCCCGGGGATGGTGAGCAGGCGATCAGATGATGGTGCCTCGGCGATCCGCCAGTGATCGGTGATCGACAGCACATCGAATCCGGCCTCCTCATAGGCATGCGCGAGTTGGTGTGGTGGCAAGGTTCCGTCGCTGACATTCGAGTGGGTGTGGAGGGCGCACTTCAGCCACTGGCCCTCCGACTCAAAGGGGTTGGGCCGGTGTTGATTCATCGGGGTCCTCCAGTCATTGAGGTCTCAGCCGGGGATCGAGAACTTCTTCCAATGCATAGCCGCACAGGGTGAAGGCGAGCGTGACACAGACGACGGCGAGTCCGGGGGGAACTATCCACCACCAGTACCCGTTGGTCATGGCGCCGCCGTTGAACGCCTCCTCGATCGTGCGTCCCCACGAGATGGAGGTGGGGTCACCCAGTCCAAGGATCGACAGCGTGGTCTCGGAAAGGATCGCCACGGCCACAGTGAGCACCGCTTGGGCGAAGATGACGGGGAAGACGTTCGGCAGGATGTGCCGCGTCATGATCCGAGCGTCCCCGGCGCCGAGCGCTCGGGCACGCTCGACGAACGGCAACTCACGAATGGTCAGCGTCTGCGCACGAACCACGCGGGCGGTCAGCGCCCACGAGGTCACAGCAATGACGATGATGATGTTCAGCATGGTCGGGCCGAGGATTGCTGCCATCACGATGGCAAGCACCAGCCACGGGATCACGAGGAACCAGTCGATGAGGGCACTCAAGACGCGATCGACAGCGGTGCCGCCGAAGTACCCGCTCACCAGGCCGAAGGTCGCGCCGATCATCACCGCTGCCACAGTTGCCGCCAAGCCCACAGTGAGGGAAACCCGTGTCCCGACGATGAGCAGACTGAGCACGGAACGACCGAACGAGTCCGTACCCAGTGGGTACTCTGCCGACGGAGGACTGTTGGGCGTCCCGGTAGCGCTGGCGGGATCGACGTCTTCAGGAGAGACCAGGAGCGGAGCCAACACGGCGACGACCGAGAAGGCGGCGAGCGTGATCAGGCCCAACATGCCGCGACGATTGCGTCGGTAGAGCGCCCAACCGCGAGAGAACCCGAGCCGGCGGCGCTGCCATACCAAACGCGCAGCTGATGACGTGACCGGTTGGATGTCAACCATGTCAAGCCTGCCTGACACGCGGGTCAAGGAATCCGTAGACGAGGTCGGCGAGCAGATTGGCGACGATCACTGCGGCGCTCGACAGCAGGAAGACCGCCTGCAGCACGGGATAGTCCAGTTGCTGAATCGCTTGATAGGTGAGGAGCCCGAGGCCGGGCCAGGAGAAGACGGTCTCAATGACGATTGCCCCGCCGAGGACGAACCCGAAGCTGAGCACGATGAGCGTGATCGACGGAAGCAACGCGTTCGGAGCCGCGTGACGCCTGCGCACGACCGCGTCGGTGAGCCCCTTCGCACGCGCCAGCACTACATAGTCCTGTTGCTTGGTGTCGATCATCGAAGCACGCATCACGATGAAGAACTGACCCACATACCCCAGAGCAAGCGTCAGCACCGGCAGGGCGAGGTGCGACGGGACGTCACCCAAGCCGGCGCCCGACTCCGACGACGAGTACCCGCCTGCGGGGAACCAGCCCAGGGCACCGGCGAACAGGATCAGCAGCATCATGCCCAGCCAGCCTTCCGGCGTGGCATAGAGGAAGAGTGATCCGAGCACTGAGCCGTTGTCGAGGCCGCTGCCTCGCCGCCAGCCTGCGCGCATCCCGAGCGTGACGCCAATGGCGGCGGCAAGGAGAGTCCCAATGCCGACGAGCAGGACAGTGGGCCAGATGCGTTCGGCCACCATCGAGAGCACGTCTTGTCCCGAAAGGATGCTCACGCCGAAGTTTCCTCGGAGCGTCTCTCGCAGGTAGGTCAGGTACTGCTGAGGCAGCGGCTCTTCGAGTCCGAAGAGTTGCCGCTGTCGATCGAGGGCTTCCTGCGAAAGACGCTGACTTCGTGCCAGCAACGCCACCGGGTCGCCGGGCATGATGCGAAACAAGAAGAAGTTCACGGACAGGATGAACCACAAGGTCAGCAGCGCCCAACCCGCCTTGGCCGCCAGGTACTTCAGGCCCATCCTTCTCGCTCGTCCGCGTTCTACTCGTGGTCAGCGCGTCCGAGGGAACCTCGGCCTCGACGCACCAACAGCCCGACAAGGGCGATAACGGCCATTCCCACAGCAATCCACACCCAGATGGGGATGCTTGATCCGTCCGACGGAGCAGAAGAAGTGTCAGTACCTGCGTCGGCCTGCGGCGGGTGCGCATTCACCATGCTCGTGTAGACGTACGACGGCAGCAGGTATCCGTTTCCCGCCGGCACAGCAGTGAGTCCAGCAACACGGTCCGTGCGATATGCCTCAATGGTCTTCGGGTAGGCAAGAACGATGCTCGGTACTTGGTCATATACATACTGCTGCATCTCATCCACTATGACCTTGCGTGCAGCGGGTTCGAGAGTGGATTGCTGCTTGGCGAACAGGGCGTCGTAGTTCGGATCCTTCCAGCAGCCGTCGCTGAGGTTCTTGCACTCTGCGCTCGTGAAGACCGACAACTGGTAGTTCGGGTCGGGGTCGCCGGACCAATACCAGATGTACGCATCGAAGTCGCCGGCCTGCTGCTGGTCATAGATCTTGCCAGCGGTGACCGGCTGCACAACGACGTTGATACCGACGTTCTTGAGAAACGACGCCACGAGCTGACCGGCCTGCGCGCTGCCCTGCGTGTCGTCAGACACGGGCATGCGGATCTTGAGCGGCTCGCCCGTCTTCGGGTCCGTCCTCACCCCGTCGGTCCCCTTCGGGTAGCCGGCCTCGTCGAGTAGGGCGTTCGCGCCCGCCGGATCGAAGGGGATCAGCTTGTCCTTGGGGACAGTGAGGTGCCAGTAGGTCGACAGGGGCCGGATGATCGTCTCTCCTGGATCGGCCGCGCCGGGGTAGACCTTGTCGACGATCTGCTGCTTGTCGATCGCCATCGCGATCGCCTTGCGCACTCGCAGGTCCTGCAACGCTGGCAACGGTTTTGCTCCAGGTCCTTGCCCACCGAAGTTGAAGGCGAGATTGATCCAGGAGTCCGCCACGACCTTCTGCACTGCGACGTTCGGCAGGGCGCTCACCGCCGGAAGCAGCGACGCCTCAATGCCGTCCGCGATGTCGATCTGGCCGTTCTTCAGTGCCTGCACCATCGCGTCCTGGTTGGTAAACAACTGGAACACGATCGAGTCAAAGGCAGGCGTCGGTCCCGAGAAGTGAGGATTCCTGCTGAAGGTCCAGTTCTGCCCCGGAGTTGCCGACGACATGAAGTAGGGCCCGGAAACCACACTGGGCAGCGTGTCGACCGCGCGGATGGCCTTCGCGTCAGAGCCCTCGTACTTCTTCCAGACGTGCTCGGGCACGACGTACGCCCAAGCCGGGACCTCAGGCCCGTTGGTGGGCGTCGGAGACTTCCACACCAACGTGAGGTCGTCGGGCGTCTCGAAGGTGGTGCCCTCGGGGAAGTACCCACTGAAGAGGTCGAACTGCTTGTCCATGACGAACTTGTAGGAGAAGGCGACGTCCTTCGAGGTGAGTGGTTGACCGTCGCTCCAGGTGAGGCCCGGTCGCAGGTGGCAGGTCCAGACCGTGCGATCGGCATTGTGGTCGCAACCGGTCGCCAGGGATGGCGCAGCCGTGAGGTCGGTGTCACCGAACCGCAGGAGCATGTCGTACTGCAGGGCCACTGACTGCCACTCAGCCACGGAGTTCACCGCGAAGATGTTGGGGTTGTCGACTCCCGAGGTCATTCCGATACGAAGCACGCTCGGGGCGGCCGTGCCGGTCGGCGAGGGGGACGATTCGGCCATAGCGGGCGAGGCGACAAGAACCGTCCCGGCGATCCATGACACCAAGCACACAAGGGTCAGGTACCGTCCTCGATTCACGTCCCGAGGGTGGCACAAGTGCGGGTCCGAAAAGTGCAGAACGGCGACGAGGAGGTGTCCAACTAGGAAACAGTCGGCAGGGGCATTCCAGAGTGGCCTGCCATCAGGCAGGCGGCCCGGTGGCCGCCGTCTGCCGGAAGCACGGGCAACTGCTGGGAGCGGCAGAGGTCGGCGACGCCGGCGCGCTCAGCCGCAGACGGCCGGCCGTCCGGGTCCGGCTGCAGGAGAGGGCATCGAGGGTGGAACCGGCACCCGGCCGGGATCCGAGACGGGTCTGGCGGCTCGCCGGACAGGACCTGCGGCTCGAGGTGATGGATCTCGGGCACGACCGACAGCAGTGCCCGGGTGTAGGGATGCTGGGGATTCTCCAGCACCTGCTCGGTCGGGCCCTGCTCCACGATCCGGCCCAGGTACATCACCGCGATCCGGTCCGCGATATTCCAGGCAAGGCCCAGGTCGTGGGTGACCACGAGCAAAGACAGGCCTAGGTCGGCCCGTAGTCGGAGCAGCAGCCCCAGGATCTCCCCTCGCACCGAGGCATCCAGACTCGAGACGGGCTCGTCGGCGACGATCACCTGCGGCTCCAGGGCCAGCGCACCAGCGATTACCACACGCTGCCGCTGACCGCCGGACAGTTCGTGCGGGTAGCGCAGGAAGAACCGCTCCGGTGGTCGCAACCCGGCGGCAGCCAAGGCAGCGGACACCCGATCTCGCTCGCCTTCGTGTCGGCCGTGGATTCTCAGCCCTTCCGCAACGGCCTCGTAGACCGAGTGACGGGGGTTGAGCGCACCGGTGGGGTCCTGCAGCACCAGCTGCACGCTCCGTCGGTGCCGGCGCAGGCCACGTCTAGAACGGTCGAGCGGGGTTCCATCGACGAGAACCTCGCCGGCACTCGGTGGCTCCAGCCCGACCAGGGTCCGAGCCAGCGTCGTCTTGCCGCAGCCGGACTCCCCAACCAGCGCGACGATCTCGCCGCGGCGAAGATCGAGGTCGACTCCGTCGACGGCTCGAGCGATGCGTCCTCCCGCGCCCTGGAAGCTCACCGACAGCCCGTGAGCAGACAGGACTGGCAACTCGCTCATGGCGTGCTTCTCTGGTCGAGAAGCAGGCAGGCCGCCGACCGATTGACGTCGATCTCAGTCAGCGGGACGTCGGTGGTGGCGCACTCCGCGGTGGCGAGCGGACAACGGGGGTGGAAGTCGCACCCCCCTGGAAGGTCGCCCGGGTAGGGCGGGTCGCCGGGCAGCCCACCAGGTGAGAACCTGGCGGCAGGGTCGCCGATGCGCGGGAAGGCCGCCGCCAGAGCCCTCGTATAGGGGTGCCGCGGCTCGTCGAGCACCGCCGCGGCGGGTCCCTGCTCCACGACGCGGCCGGCGTACATCACCGCGACCTTGTCGCAGGTCGTGCCGAGGACCGACAGGTCGTGCGAGATGAGCACGAGCCCGACACCCAAGTTGGCGACCAGCGACCGGATCAGGTCAAGGACCTGTTGCTGCACCATCACATCCAACGCAGTCGTGGGTTCGTCGGCCACGATGAGCCGAGGCCGACAGGCCAAGGCCATCGCGATCATCACCCGCTGCTTCTGTCCACCGGAGAGCTGATGCGGGTATGAGTCCACCCGAGAGCCCGGCAGGCCGACCTGCTCGAGCAAGTCCCCGGCTCGAGATCGGGCTGCGGCCCGGGTAACCGTGCGATCGTGGGTCGTCATCGGCTCCGCGATCTGGATCCCGATGCGCTGCACCGGGTTCAGCGAGTGCATCGCACCCTGGAAGACCACGCTGGCCGTGCCCCACCGGACCGCCCGCAGCCGGCTCCACTGCATGGCCTGCACATCTTCCCCATCGATCAGGACTCTCCCGTCGATCCGGGCCGTCCGCGGAAGCAGTCTCAAGACCGTGCTGGCGAGGGTGGTCTTTCCGCAGCCCGACTCGCCGGCGATGCCCAGCGACTCACCCTCCGCGACGCTGAGGGAAACCCCGCGCACGGCTGGCACATTGCCCGAGTAGGTGACGTGCACATCGTCGAACTCGAGCAACGACACGGTCGACGTCCTCCCAGCCGGGAATCCAGGGTCCGCTCCAGCACTCGCCGAATGAGGACCAGCGTGAGCGCACCCGCCGCACCACCTGCTCGGCGGCACGATATACCCAGTCACTGCGGCCGACCGAGGGCCGTTGTGGGGGTGCCCCGAGTTGTTCCCCTGTTGGCAAACGGTTCATCACTATCCGCGTTCATCGGCTCGGCCATGATCACCTATGACTCGTCCGAGCACACCAGCGCGACCGCAGGTGCGTCACTGAACTAGCGTTCGAACGTGGCCGAGTCTCAGCTCACGCCTGTAGCTGGCCAGCGGCGTGTCGTCATCGTGACGGCGTTCCTCGCCAGCGCTATCAGCCTGGTCGCCGAGGCCACGTCCGAGTACATGTTGGTGCCGATCCAGTCGGAGTTCCACCTGTCGGTCGACGACACGAACAGCCTTGCGCTGCTGCCATTCACCGGAGGACTGCTCGTGATCTTCGCGGTGGGCGCTCTCGCCGTTCGCTACGGACGTCGCGCCGTGATCGTCGCCTCGGCTGCCAGCATGTGCCTGGGATCCGCCCTCGTCTCCTTCGCGCCGAACGCCCAGTTCCTCATTCCTGGCCGCCTGCTGTGCGGCCTGGGCGGAGTCGGGCTGACGGTCATCGGACTGTCCCTCATCAACGTCTCCTTCCCAGAGCCGGCCCACCGGGCCCGTGCATTCGGTGCACTCGGCGGGCTCACCCCTGCCGTGTTCATCGTTGCGCCGACCCTGAGCGCTGTGGTGTGTGCAACCTTCGGGTGGCGATTCGTTCCGATCCTCTGGTTCACCGGCTCACTCGCGGTGCTGGCACTCGCACTCTCGTGTCTTCCCGCGCGTGCACGGAGGCCGACGAGCGGCGAGCTCGTCACTCCACTCGCTGCGGGAGTGGCGCTCACCGCGCTGTGCGCGGCAGTAACCTCGCTGGTCAATGGCGGCGCGACCGTCGTCACGGTCATCGCCTTGGTCATCGCCGTCGCCTCCAGCGTCCTGGTCGCCGTCCTGGTGCAGCGCATGCGCAGTCCCTCCCTGGACCTGCGGGTCCTGCGCAGGCCAGGGGCGATCCTGGCTGCGGGCGCCGTCCTCATGGCCCTGGTCGTCAACATCGCCTTCTACGTAAACCTCTTCATCCAGTACGAGTTCGACCTGCCGTTGCCCACGACAGCGATGCTGCTCGCTCTCCCCGAGATCGGCGGCGTCGCGGGAAGCCTCGCGCTCGGAGCGCTCGCCGCCCGAATCGGACCCGGCCGAGCCGCCACGATTGCCCTCGCGACTGCGGCGGTGCTGCCCATCACGATGTTCGCGATCTCGCCGTCATCACCCGTGTGGGCGCTAATCATCCTCACCGTCCTCGTCTACATCCCGTGCGCCGGAACACTCGGCCCGCTGGCCGACTACTTCCTCGGTTTCGCCCCCGACGACGGGTCAGACGCCGCGTCTTCCGTCCACAACGCGGTGACGCAGGTCGGTTTCGTCCTCGGCGGCCTGGCCGTCGGGTTCTTCGCCTTCACGGGCTTCCAGCGGACCTTGACCAACGAGCTCACCGATCGCGGCTTCTCGACCGAAAGGTCCTACGAGATCGCAGCACGAGTGCGCAGCGGCGTGGTGGCCGGCGAACTGGTGGATCGATCACGTCGAGACGAGCCGGACCTGAACCCAATCCTCGTCCAGAACGGCAGCGCGTTGAGCCAGGCGCGAGTCGACGCCCTGCACTCCGCGGCCGCCTCACTGATGCTCTCCAGCGCCCTCGGTGCCGGCATGCTCGTGCTCAGCGCTCGACGACGCTTCCCGCGCCGAGAAGGTGTCAACTAGAGGCATGGCACCGGTTCTACAGCCGTTGCACGAGGGGAACGAGGCGGTACACGTGCGTCGTCGAGCGACGATCATCGGGACATCATTGACATTGGCACTCTCGACGGGCTACCTGCCCCCGGCCATCGGATCCCCGTCGAGCGCCCACGCCAGCGCCGTCCGCACCATCGCGGCCCCACCGAAGCCCGGCGAGCTGGTCGAGGCGACGAATGCCATGCTGCGGCCGAGCGAGTCCACCGGGACGCTGGCCGACCCTGCGAACCCGGCAGGCAGCTTCGAGACCGGGTTCATCAACCCGCCCGGCGGCCAGGACCCACTGCCCGTGTGCGTCTATGGTCCCGACTTCGTCAACGTTTCGATTCCTCTCAGCGGCGCGATCGGCTACCGGAGCGAGTCGCGGAGCGTGCTGCAGGACGTCTACCAGTACGCGAGCACGTCGACCGCGAAACGCGCCTGGGCCTCGCTCTCCGCGCTCATTCCGAGCAAGTGCAACGGTTCGCACAATCTCGGTGATGGCTTCACCACCACCTTGGAGTTCGCCAGGGTCGACGGCGTCATCGGCGGGCCGAAGGGATGGGGCGTTCTCGCCAGCGACACCCGGAGCCACTACTCGGTGGTGCTCCTCGTCGGCGACGCGATCCAGATGGTCACCCTGCTGCGGGAGCGCGGGCCCGTGAGCGCCAAGGCCATCAAGGCCACCGACACCCTCGCCACGACACTGGCCACGCGGTGGACGGCTCGTGCCACTGCGCCCCTCACCCAGAACGCCGTCCTGACGCGTGCGGAGACCGCCATGCTGACCCCGGCCGACGTGCCGGCCGCGCTGCCGATCGCATCGCCGGCGAGCGGCGCCTGGAGCGACTTCAACGCCAGCACTCCCGGTTCCTCGCCGGACACGTGCAACGAACGGGTTGAACTCCCCTCGGCACGGCAGTCGTTCGAGAACGAGCTCGGGGGTACCGGCGAGCTGTTCTCCAAGCAGGGCACGCTCCGGCACTCGGTTCACGTCTACGCCGACGCTGCCGCCGCGCGGAAGGCGTGGCGTGCCGTGCGCAGTGCCGTCCTCGCCTGCAACCAGGCGAAGCTCCCTGCGATCTCCGCCACGGAGCACGTCGATCGAACGAGCAGCGGCACCTCCGGACTGGAGATCCAGGCGGTGCCCGGCGTGTGGACCCGCTCCGTGCAGACCTACCCGGTCCAGCCGGGCTCGACCTGCACGACATCGACTGGCGCGGAAGTGAAGTGCACGGCCTCCATGACGAAGTCGTACACGATCACGCTCCTGGTCGGGAACTCAATCCAGTCGCTCACCTACGGCAAGGTTCGCGATGGCGTCGGCAATGTGAAGCTGGATCAGCTCGCGGTGAACGTCCTGGCAGAGCAGCTCGCCCAACGTTGGACACCTGAGCCGTCGAGTGTGGACAGTGCAGAGACCCGCAAGATCCTTGCAACTCTCGCGGGCATCGGCCAGATTCCCCGGTGCTCCAAGGACGAGGGACGGATCTCGGCGTGGCTCATGCAGTGGGCCGCACAGCACAAGTTCCCGGCAGTCGCCGATGCGCACAAGAACGTCATCGTGAACGTGCCCGGATCCGCCGGACGGGTGAACCAGCCGCCGGTGGCTCTGCAGGCGCACATGGACATGGTCTGCGCGAAGACGTCCGAGTCGACGCACGACTTCGCGACGCAGCCGATCGAGTGGGTGCGTGACGGTGACTGGCTGCACGCCAACAAGACCACTCTCGGCGCCGACGACGGGATCGGCGTGGCCATCGCGATGTACCTGGCAACAGAGCCGGGCATCGATCGGCCGCCTCTGGAGTTGGTGTTCACCACCGATGAGGAGATCGACATGAGCGGGGCCGCGGGTCTGGCCCCTGATGCGATCAAGGCGAAGCGGTACATCAACATCGACTGGGAGACCGAGGGTAGCCTCGCGCTCGGCTCGGCCGGCGGCATCAAGCGGGACGTGACGCTCCCGATGACGTTCAGCGCGCTCGACAGCGGCTGGGACACCTACCGACTCGAGATCACCGGCCTGCGCGGCGGGCACTCCGGCCTCTCCGCCGGCAAGGGTCACGCGAACGCGAACGTGCTGCTCGCCCAGGAACTGCAGGCGGTCGGACCGTTCCGCCTGGCGGCATTCGAGGGCGGGACCGCCGACAACGCTTTCGCACCGTCGGCGACGGCCGTGTTCGCCGTGCCGCACGACAACTCGGCAGCGATGCCCGGCGCCCTTAACCAGGTGGAGCAGTCGATCCGAGCGAAGTACCCCGACGAGAAGGGCCTGAACGTCTCCCTGACCTCCGTGACGGACCCCCCATCAGCCTTCTCCTCGCCCGCAGACTCCAAGACCCTCGTCGGACTGCTGCTCGACATCCCGCAGGACGTCTATGAGTGGTCCACGATCCTGCCCGGCCTGCCGGAGACGTCCAACAACATCGGGGTCGTCCACACTGCGGACAGCTCTGTGATCATCAAGACCTTCCATCGCAGCTTCAATCCCACGAAGCTCGAGGCATTCACGCAGGTCGTCCAGGACGCCGCGACGCGTGCCGGCGCCACGACCGTTCGGCGCAGCGCCTTCCCCACCTGGCCGCCCGTTCCGGAGTCGGCCCTCTACAAGGCGTCGCTGGCCGCCTACGAGAAGGCGTTCGGAACCAAGCTCGCAACGGTCATCGTGCACGCGGGACTCGAATGCGGGTTCATCGCCGAGAAGTACCCCGGCATCGACATCGTCTCGGTGGGACCGACGCTGATCGACGTGCACACCCCTGACGAGCGCCTCTACGTGCCGTCAGTCGACCGCGTGCTCACGTTCATCCGCCAGATCCTCAAGGACATCTAGGCAGGCGGCAAGCCTGCAGGCGGGACGTCGTCGTGGGTCCAACGACGATCGTTCAGACCTCCGGGTCGAACATGATCTCCCGGACCTCCTGCGCGCAGCGGCAGGCGGCCGCGAATCTGGCGGCCCACTCCAGCGCTTCCGCGCGCGAGGGCACGTCGATGATCGAGAACCCGCCGATCACGGCCTTCGTCTCCGGGAACGGGCCATCGGCGATAGTCCCGTCAGTGGCCGCGATGCTCGCCCGCTGACTCTCGACACCGCCACCGAAGATCCACACGCCTGCCTCCTGGGCTGCACGCATCACCGCGTGCGCGGCCTCACCCACAGCAGGAAGGTCCTCCTCGGGGAAGGTCATCGCACCATCGTCGAACGAGATCAGGTACCGCACCACCCATGGCTCCCTTGTCCCAACGGCCACCGCCGGCCTCTCGCACTTCCTCAACCAGCGTTCAGGATGCCGGAACTCCCAGGGTTGCGCATCACGTGGACCGCGGCAGCGAACACAGTCGCCATTCGGTAACCGGTCAGGAGAAGGTGGTGATCGGCGCTGGTCGTCCAAAGAAGTAGCCCTGGCCGTGCTGCCACCCCTGGGCGGTGAGGATCGCAGCCTGTTGCGACGTCTCCACACCTTCGGCCACGGTGTCGAGCCCGAGCCCGCCGGCAAGTCCGGCAAGGGCCTTCCCGAACCGCTCCGAAGTGGGGTCGCCTTTGCCGATCCCGGCCGTGAACGACATGTCCAGCTTCAGACCCGAGATCGGCAATTCACGGAGATTAGCAATCGACGAGTAGCCGGTACCGAAGTCGTCGGCGTACCAATGGACACCGACGTCGGCCAGTCGCCGCATGGTGTCACCGACCGCCTCCGTGACGATGAGCAGCGCGGTCTCGGTCACCTCGAGGCGCAGTCGCGTGGCATCCACGCCAGACAGCGTCAGCGCCTCGATCACCATGTCTGCGTAGTCCACACTCTTCAACGTGGTCGCAGAGACATTCACCGCAATGTGCAGCGAGGCTGGCAGGACAGCGAGTTGCTCAATGGACTGTCGCAGGACAGCAACGTCCAACTCGGTGATCAGGTTGGTCCTCTCTGCGATCGGCAGGAAGTCATCGGGTACAACGATGCTCCCGTCCGAACGAATCCAGCGAACAAGCGCCTCATAGCCCACCAGCGCCCCGTCGCCAAGAGTCACCACGGGCTGGAACCAAGGCACGAACTCCCCCAGGCGCAATCCCTCGCGAATCCCCGCCTCGATGTTCAGCCGCTGTTGCGCCTGAACGGCAAGTTGTGGCTGGAAGAACTCACAGCGATCGCGGCCATTCTCCTTGGCTCGGCGCATCGCCAGAGCAGCATCGCGCAGTAGGTCCGCAGCGTTGGCCTCATGGTTTCCGGTGGCGATGCCAATGCTCACCGTGGGCTCAACTGACTGGCGGCCAATCGTGACGGTGCCCTTTGCCGCCATTCGCAACTTCTCGGCAATGACGCTCGCATCGGCGCCTCGGCGTAGATCGGGCAACAGGATGAGGAACTCGTCCCCGGATCCGCGGGCCACCAGGTCGGGGTTCTGCCACATTGCGGCGATTCGGGTCGCGATGATCTCCAGCACCCGGTCCCCTCCGGAGTACGTGAGCGCCTCATTGACCGCCCTCAAGGAATCGACTCCCAAGCACAGCACTCCCACCGAGTTGTTCGGGTTTCGCAGGGAGAGTTCCGACAGCAGGCGCTTGATGCGACTCAGGGCTTGGGGGCGATTGCCAAGACCGGTCAGAGGATCATGCTCGATCGCGCGCACCAACTCCATTCGCGTGTCCACCTCGTCCTGGATGTCACGCAGAGCGACCACCTCAGAAACGGAGTCGTTGTCATGGGCTGGGTGACTATCAAGGGCCATCCACCGGGAAGACCCGTCGGCGCACAGAATTCGGTACTCGCCATGCACCGCGTCTCCACCGAGCACTCTGCCTCTGTCGATCAGCGCGCGCTGCAAATCATCAGGGTGCAGCAAGTCCATTCCGGGGCGACCTTGGACCTGATCACGCTCCCACCCCATGAGTGTCTTCATTGACTCAGAGACCCACTGCAGGGTCCCATCGGCAGCGACCTGCCAGACCACATCCGACGCGTTCTCTGCGAGCAATCGGTATCGCGCTTCACTGTCGATCAGTTGCTGACGGGCCAGCACCTGATCGTGGATGTCACGCAGGGCGACCATCCGTCCCACAACAGCGCCGTCTGCATCCAACGCGGGGTTGGTCACCGCCGCCATCCAGCGGTACTCGCCGTCCGCATTCCGGTGTCGAATCTCCTCTCGGGCGATCTCGCCCCGATCGACCCGATCACGAATTGACTGCAACACCGGCAGGTCGTCGGGATGCACCCAGTCCGCGCCATTCGTGCCGATCAAGGATTCGGGGTCATAGCCCAGTACCTGGCGCGTCGCGGGCGAGACCCACGTGAACAAGCCGGCTCGATTGACCAAGAACACCGATTCGGTCCCGTTGTCCGCCAGCAACCGGAACACCCGTTCGCTGTCGGCCAGCGCTTTCGCGGTCACCCGCAACTCCAGGGCTGTTGCTTCCAGCGTCTTGCGGGCTACCACTTGCTCGTCGATATCGCGCAGCCCGATCAGGCTGCCGGCGACCCCAGTTCCGTCGTCACCCATCGGGCGAACACGCGACGCCACCCACCGGTGGCCGCCATCTGCGTTCCGCCACCGAGACTCAAGAGGCGCAGCGCTTTCACCGTCAGACAATGCCTTCGCGAAGGCAGCCACGTCATCGGGATGAATCCACGAACTGATCGAGGTGCCCAGCACCTGGTACGGGTCCCCGCCGGCGATTCGCACTACCGCATCCGAGACCCACACGACGATCCCCTGTGCATCGACTCGAATGACTCCGTCGGAGACCGCTTGGCTGGCCAACCGATATGCCGTGAGGGCGGTCTGGGCCGCAGCGATTCCGCGCTCAGTCCCGGACACATCCGTGAGTAGCGTGGCCACGCCGATCATCGGATCACCGAGGGGGTCGGCGGAGACGTCCAGCCACTTCAACCGTCCCAGCCGATCATCGCTCGAGACCAGAACGCCCATGAGGAGACCACCGACGGGTTCACCGGTGGCCAAGGTCCGCATCGCCGGGTGCTCGTCGCTGCGGATCGGTAGCCCGAGTGTCGATATCGCCGACCAGAGCGGACCCTGGGATTTTCGACCCAACAGTTCGACCAAGCTCACGCACAGTATCTCTGCGGCCGCCTTGTTGGCCCCCACGATCCGCCCAGCCGCGTCCTGAACCACTAGTGCCGAATTCACCTGAGCCTGTGCTACTCGCTGAGCAGCGTGCACCAGATCGACGCCGACGGCGTCAACCCAGGACAGACACTTCGCACCGTCAGGAGCCACCATGGGGATCCTCCTGACGGGGGCTAGGTAAGTCTCCGACCAGCGCCCAAGTATCGGGCGACGCAGCGCGACCCCCCATGCATTGTGTCACGCGGGGTACTCTTAAACCTCTGAGTGACGACGGCAATCCGCCCACCACGGAAATGGCCCCAAATGAGAAGTGCGTCAGAGCCTTTGGCGGGCCAAAATGCCCTGTTGGTGGGGGATTTCGAGGTCACAGCACTAGGCGACGGACTGCTCGATGTCCCTCTCGCCTCGTACCAGTCAGCCGACCACTCAGTCGACGTGGAGGGCCAGGAGCACCGAATCTTGGCGAGTCATGACATCGCCATCGACGAAGCGGCCAACTTCCTCATTCCCAATTGCGCGTTTCTCGTCCGAGGCCAAGGGAGGAATGTCCTGGTGGACACGGGAGCCGGCGGCAAGATACCCCCCTTTGCGGGCAACGGCTTCGTGATCGAGTCCTTGCACAAGGTGGGACTGGCACCCTCCGACATCGACGACGTGCTGATGACTCATCTCCACCCCGATCACGTGGGTGGACTGGTCACGGATACAGGACACAGGCGGTTCCCGAACGCGCGACTTCACATCAGCGGGGCCGAGTGGGAGTACTGGCATGACGACAGCCAGAGGGCGCAGGCCCCGGACTTCGTTCAGGCCGTCTTCGATGGAGCACGGAGCGCAACTGCCCCGTACGAAGCCCGACTGCAGCTGTTCTCGTCACAGCGGCAAGCACTGTTGCCGGGCATCTCAGCGATTCCGCTGCCAGGTCACACTCCCGGGCACACCGGCTACTTGGTCGAATCGGCACACGGCGACAAGGTCCTCATCTGGGGCGACATTGTCCACTCCGAATTCCTCGAATCCCCACACCCCGATTGGTCTATGACGTTCGACGTGGATCCCGCACAGGCAGTGATGACGCGCCAGGGAACCATGAGCTGGGCCGCCGAAGAACAGTTCCTCGTTGCTGGAATGCACTTGGCTTCCACAGCCATGGGGCGGGTCGCGGTCAGCGGGGATGCCTTCGAATTGATACCTCGCGCGCGGTAGAACCCTGCGTGCGGTTTGCGTGGCCCATCACAGGATGGGCGGGACCGGGGGGCTCACGCCTTGCTGCTGCGCCCCTTCATGGACTTCCACGCGATCGCCCCGATCACGAAGATGAGGACGAGTCCGACAACCACCAAGGTGAAGATCATGCGGACACAGTAGTGGCCGGCCCGTCGATCCTGATCATCGCTCGCTGACGTGCGGGACGAGCACGTCAACACCCAGTACCAGTCCGGGCCTCAGGCTCATGGCAGGCTACCGACACGCACGCACGCGTGGCCGAACCACGCGGCTCGCGCCGTCTCCTCGTCATCGAACGGCTCGGATCGGTACGAGCAGTCCGCGCAGTTCGCGCGGTACTCGAACGTGTCGTCGTCCTGCCAGATGAGATCCATCTTCAGCGACATCAGCAACCTCCTCCCGGGGCCAAGCTGGACGGACTTCCTAAACCTGTGCTCGCACTCCAGGGCCCTCTGGGATCAGGGCCGAATAGACGGACATGATCGACTCCTCCAGGAGCGCTCGGCGCCGGTCTGCGAGTGCAGCCGGCTTGAAGGCCGTCGGCTCCGCTCCCTCGTCGCGGCTGGAGCCGATGAAGGTGACGGGCGCCCCGCGCCCATCGGGGCCGGCGATGACGTCCGCGAAGGTGAGCGCGTCCGCGACCAGCCCGAAGGTCGGCTCGAATCGTTGCAGGGCACTGAGTACGCCCAACTCCTCCGCGGACACGACGCTGTGCGAGTGGTACGCGACGAGTCGGACGACGGCGTTGTCCCAACCCAGTTGCTCGAGGTGGAGTGCACCGTCGAGCGGGTGGAAACCGGTGCGCGAAAGCGAGGATGCGTGGCCGATGTCGTGCAACCATGCCGCCGCGACCACGAGGTCCACTGGCACATCCGGCAGCCGCTCGGCCGCATAGGCGGCTGCCCGAGCCACCCCCGATGAGTGTTCCAGGCGGGCCGGTTCATCGACGAGGAGGTGAATGGACAGATCTCGCGCTTCCGAGGTAAGCGGCCCGGTCCGGCCCCGTCGGCGAGACGACGCGACGGGCATGCGCGCCTCCTATCCGTATGTGGATGGGAATCCTGAGCCATGAGCATGGCCGCCGAAAGTGAACGCACGGGCAAACACGCGACGGCGCCCAGGCGACGAACGGAGATACTTTTGTCCCCCAGCGAAGCCGTTAGCCACGGACCAAGGCCCCAACTGGGTCACCAGCGGTAGCCGATTCCTAGCCCGGCCCCCCTCGCCCAGGAGCCCCATCTCCGCGAAACTTGCCATAGAGGGCATGCACGACGCTGCCGAGGAGACAAGACCATCCATGCGCGTTTCCCCAGCGCTGATCAGCCCGTCAGTCGCGGCTGAGCGTCTTGCCATGCGCCTGCTCCATGACGATCCCATGCGCTTGGCTCACGTACGTTCTGCCGCGCTCGCGGCTGCCGACCTCACGCGGGTCCTGAAGCACCCCTACGCCGCCGACATCGTGGCAGCTGCCTGGCTGCACGACATTGGTTACTCCCCCGGCATCGATCGCACCGGATTCCATCCGCTCGACGGCGCCCTCTACCTCGCGGGGCAGGGTTGGCCGGATCGCATCGTCATGCTCGTCGCGCACCACTCCTACGCCGCGCTGATGGCGCCGTACTTCAGCGTCGACCATCTACTCTCCCTGATTGACCACGTCCCGGGCACGGCCGAGGACGTGCTCGCCTATGCGGACCTCATCGCCGGCCACGACGGGACGGGCAACACCCCGCAGCAGCGCATCGAGGAGATGCGCAACCGCCACGATGCGACCCAGAACGTGCCCCTGGAGATCCGCGAGATCCGGTACAAACTCCTCACTGCGGCGGCCGACAAGGTGCACACCGATCTGCGACAAGCAGATGCTCCAGTCCGCCTGAGCCTCCGCTGTCGACGACCCTGACATGATCCTCGGATCCGCAGTGCCCGTGGCCTATGCGGGCTCGGAGACGCTGGCCCCGCGACGACCCGTCGAACAGCCAAGATGCCTGGCGCGTTCCGCGGCGGCCACGTCAGGATCCTTGAATGGCAACGAGATCTCTGAGCACAGCGGGCACTTCCAGTAGTACCGCGTGCCCGTGTCGAACTCGTACGCCTCGACGGGCATTACCAGCTCTCCTTGTCGTGAGGGCTGAAGTCGTGGACAACGGAGTGCGCCTTGTCGCCGTTGATGCCGAAGAATGACGCCACCGTTGCGGGGTACGCCGTCAGCGGTGCTTCCCATTGGCCCGTGTGATCGCGGATCTGCTGCTTCTCACTCCTGCGAAGGCGGTTCATGGCATCAGGATCGCTCGGCGACCTTTCGGGAAGGTGTGCTTAGACCGACGACGAGACGGACATCAGTGGACCAACGCGTGCCTTTGACCGACCCGGCCCACGTCTTCCGCCTGCCGCGAGTCGTCGGCCCGACGGACTACCATGAATGGTCGCCGACCAGGACTCGCGACCACCGGCGAAGGAGCAGCGTGAAAGCCTCATCCGACGATCGTGCGCGGCCGAATCTGGAGGCAGTTGCCGCCCGGGCCGGAGTCTCGCGTGCGACCGTCTCCCGAGTGGTCAACGGGCTGACGACCGTGGACCCGAGGCTGCGGGCCCGGGTCGAGAAGGCCGTCGACGAGCTGGGGTACGTGCCCAATCAGGCAGCGCGCGCCCTGATGACCAGGCGTACCAATGCCGTGGCACTGCTCGTTTCCGAGCCCGACGTTCGCGTGTTCTCGGACCCTTTCTTCAGTGGCATCGTCCGGGGCGTCAGCCAGGAGATCAACGCCGCTGGCCTGCAGTTGGTCCTCCTGATGGCGCAGACGGCGCAGGACCTGCACGGGGTCGAGCGATTCCTCAAGTCAGCGCCCGTCGACGGTGCGCTGTTGATCTCCGAGCACGCCGCTGACGACCCCCTTCCGGGCGTTCTCGTGCGGTCGAGGATTCCCTTCGTGATCGGCGGTCGGCCGCTTCAACCGGACATAGCAACGTCGTACGTCGACTACGAGAACCTCGACGGCGCGAGGATCGCGGCGCAGCACCTCGTGTCGATCGGCCGCACCGTCATCGGCACGGTGGCCGCACCGCAGGACATGTCCGCCGGAATCGATCGGCTGCAGGGCTTCAAGAAGGGCCTGGGCCGTTCGTTCCGAGCGAGTCGGGTCGAGCATGGTGACTTCACCCAGCGCAGTGGCGACGAGGCCACCACCCGCCTGCTCGAACGCGTCCCGGACGTGGACGGCCTGTTCGCCGCCTCGGATCTCATGGCGCTGGGCGCGATCTCGGCGCTGCGGCGAAGCGGCCGCCGGGTTCCGGAGGATGTCGCCGTCGTGGGGTTCGACGACAACGTGCTCGCTGCCACGGCCGAGCCGCCGCTCACCACCGTTCGACAGGACCCGGTGCTTCAGGGCCGGATGATGGTTCGGCTCTACCTTGCGCAGCACCGTCCGGACATCGAATTGGTCGCGGACGAGGAGGTTCCGAGCGTGACGGGCGTCGATCACGTCATCCTCCCGGTGACGCTGGTGGTGCGTGAGTCGGCCTGACGGGTGGGCGGTTAGTCGGAATTACAGACTTTACGTGGATTTGCCCGTGTGAGCGTCCGAGGACCGCTACCTTCGGTCACGGTCGCCAGGCTCCCCCTACTCCACGGTCAACAGGGGTCGCCGGGCATCACCCCACCCCCTGAAAGAGGTCTCAGTATGACGTTGATCGCCCCCCGAGAGAGCGCTCCCTCAGCACGGATGCCGGGTCGCTCCCCCCGCCGCCGCATCGCTGGAATCGCCGTTGCCGCGCTCGCCTTCGCCGGACTGGCCGGGGTCGCCCCGGCGCACGCCGCCGCTCCCCAGCCGGACTTCGGTCCGAACACCCTGGTCTTCGACCCGACCATGCCCATCGACCAGGTGCAGGCCCAGGTCGACGCCGTCGCCGCCAAGCAGATCGACAGCCAGTTCGGCACGGACCGGTATGCGCTGCTCTTCAAGCCGGGCACCTACGGCTCACCGGAGAAGCCTCTTCTCATCAAGGTCGGCTACTACACCGAGGTCGCTGGTCTCGGCCAGTCGCCGGGTGACGTCACGATCAACGGACACGTCGACGTGCGCAACCAGTGCGATGCGAACGGATGCGTCGCACTCAACAACTTCTGGCGGTCACTGTCGAACCTGACCATCAACGTGATGGCCGACGGCCGGCTCGACGGCTGCCAGGCGTCCGGCAACTTCTGGGCGGTCTCACAAGCTGCACCGATGCGGCGCGTGAACGTTACCGGCGCGAACCTCACGCTCATGGACTACTGCAGCGGCCCGTCGTTCGCGAGCGGTGGATTCATCGCCGACTCGAAGGCGGGCGTGATCATCAACGGCTCGCAGCAGCAGTGGTACATGCGTGACAGCGAGGTCGGCACGTGGACCAACGGCGTGTGGAACCAGGTGTTCTCGGGTGCCAACGGCGCCCCGGGACAGTGCTTCCCGTCCGATGATTCGTGCGGCGGCCCGTACACAACCCTGGCCTCAACGCCCGTCAGCAAGGAGAAGCCGTACCTGTTCGTCGATGGCTCCGGGAACTGGAACGTGTTCGTGCCCGGCGTGCGAACCAACTCCTCGGGGACCACGTGGAGCGCAGGGGCAACCAAGGGACGCGTCGTTCCGCTGGCCACGTTCTTCGTCGTCAAGCCGACTGACTCGGTCGACGCCATCAACCACGCGCTCGATCGTGGCCAGAACCTGATCTTCACGCCAGGCGTCTACAACGTCGACGACACCATTGAGATCGGCCGGCCCAACACGATCGTCCTCGGACTGGGCTTGGCCACGCTCACGGCGGTTGACGGAGCGGTGCCGATGAAGGTCGAGGACGTCAATGGCGTCGACATCGCCGGCCTGACGATTGACGCGGGCGAGAAGAACTCGCCGGTGCTGCTGGAGGTCGGCGGCGGACACGGCAAGGAGGGCGCCAATAACCCGACGGCGCTCCAGGACGTGTTCTTCCGCATCGGCGGCCCGCACATCGGCAAGGCCGAGACGAGCCTGATCGTCGAGGGCGACAACGTCATCCTCGATGACATCTGGGCCTGGCGGGCCGACCACGGCACCGGAGTCGGCTGGACGCAGAACACCGCCGACACCGGCGTGGTCGTCGACGGGAACAACGTGACCGCCACGGGCCTGTTCGTCGAGCACTACCAGAAGGCCGAGGTGATCTGGAACGGCGAAGGCGGCAAGACCATCTTCTTCCAGAACGAGCTGCCTTACGACGTTCCCAGTCAGCAGGCCTGGATGAACGATGGCCAGAACGGATACCCCGCCTACGTCGTCTCCAACAAGGTCAAAACGCACGAGGCGTGGGGGCTGGGCAGCTACAGCTTCTTCAACCAGGGCATCGACATCTTCGCGGCGAACGCCTTCGAGGTGCCGAGCAGGCCCGGCATCAAGATGCATGACATGTTGACGATCTTCCTTGACCCCAGCAAGGGCAAGGGCGGCATCACCAACGTCATCAACGGGATCGGCGGCTCGTCGACGATCGCGAATCCGGATGTTCCGGTAACGGTGGTCAGCTTCCCGTAGGCCACGCACCAGTTCAAAGGACTGAGGGGGCGCCTGACGGCGCCCCCTCAGTCTATGTTAGCCGGTCACAGGTAGAGGCCGAAGAGCAGTCCCTGCTCCTCGCTCACGCTGTAGCACACCGCAGTCGCGACCCAATCCAACATGCGCTCCTCGTAGGCGCGGCGCTCCGCAACTGGCATCCCGGACGAACGAATTGATCACGCCCTGTCAGCCTTTGATGTAGGAGGCGTTGGTCTCCGAGTGGGAAGGATCGGTCGCCGTTGCGTCGAGAGCGGCGAAGGTAAAGAGGACCTCGTCGGACTTGCGAGTCGCGGGGTTGTAGCAGAGGTAGTCCCTCGGGCTGTTCACCGCGAGCCTCCGGGTGCACCCCATCTTCGTGATGTACAGGTCGTCCAGCTTGGCCTGGACCACGCCCACGGCGTCGGTAGACCGCACGACAGCCGTGGTCGAGCTTTGTGAGACCACCGCGCCCGGGTTGGTCGGAAGCGGGAAGGCAACTGGCCAAGTACCGGCTGATCCGCCTCCGCTGGCCGAGGCCGGACCAGCGTTGAGGACGACGACCGCAAGCGCGGCGGTGGACATGGCAATCGCGGCGAGCTTGTTCATGAAATCTCCTCGTGTACCAGAATCTGCGGGCGTCCTGCTCCCGGGTGGGGTGAACCTAGAGTCCCCTCGCAGCGGTAGCAGAAGCCATCGAACCTTGGTGTTACTACTCAAGTCGTACACGTATACGACCCCGACCTTGTCGTGGGTGAGGGCAGCACCCCACGGCAACCGAGCCCAAGTGCGGGGGCATGAGAGGGCACCAGCGGAGTTGCTTCTCGGCGCAAGAGAAGTGCAAACATCGTTGCACTGCAACGGCAATTGAGGCTGGGCCTGTGCAGGTTCGGCTGATGCTTGGCGCAGTGGCTTCGGGTGATCCTTAACACTTCCTTGGCCTAAGTCTTACGGAGGTCGCCTCAGGAGGCGACGGATGCTCGCTTCTTGCGCACCTCCTTGCGGTTGTCTCGCAGTGCGGTCTTGATGAGTTCGGGGCCGTCCCAGATGTGCAGGAGGTCGGGGCCGACGTGGACGTCGACAGTTCTGCCGGCGCGGTGCTTGCCGACGGAGATCTGCTGCCAGGCCACCGAGATGGCCCCGACCGCGGTCACGCGGCGGGAGATCCAGTCATCGCTAGCACGGTCAACGCCGTCGAGGGAGGACGCGTCCCCGGGCCGGGCATCGGCCCGGTCGGCGTGGAAACGGGCAGCGGGGATTGCCATGTCGATGCCGGCAGCCCGCCCTTCCCATACCGGGCCAGCCACGCATGAACCGTCTGACGCGACACGTTGAACCGGCGCGCCACGCCCACCACGGACTCCCCGTCATGAACCACCAGCGACACCGCCTGGTACGTCTGCGCCACCAACCTGAGCGGAGTGTCAAGAATCAGGCGGCACTACACATTTCAATGGTGGGGCGGGTCGGGCTCGAACCGACGACGACCAGATTATGAGTCTTTTCCGT
>JBAXSI010000021.1:0-55084 GCA_037130755.1 Actinomycetes bacterium | reverse complement strand
AGCGAGGGGGAAACCCAGTTGATGAAGTCGTCGTCGATCCGAACGATGATGTCGGCGGAGTTCTCAGCGAGCAGTCGGTAGCGCTGCTCGGACGCGGCAAGGAGTGCGCGGAGGTTGTGCTCATCGGTGAAGTCGCGGAAGGAGCACACGATTCCGGTCTGCACGTCTCCTTCGCGGATCGGCTCGACGTTGATGAGGATCCAGCTGAGTTGACCATCGGGCTTGTGAACACCCATGACCACGTCGCGCGCGGGCTCGCCTGTCGCGATGCAGGCCATGGACGGATGGTCCTCGCCGGGGAAGGGCGACCCGTCGTCGTGGATCGCACGCCACCGCGGGTCCAAAGAGGTGCGGCCGGACATCTGGTCGACGCTCAGGCCCAGGATTCGGGTCGCGGCCTCGTTCGCCTGGACGATGGTGCTGTCCATCGTCTGCACGACGATGCCCTCGGCGAGCGCCTCGAAAGCCGCCACGCCCAGCCCCGCCTGTTCTTGCACCGCACCCACCTCCTCCTTCAAGGTAACCGTGAGCCATGGATAAAGGGAAAGAATCTCCCCGAACGTCCCCCAATGAAGTGGGGACCCGCGGTCCAGCGGGCCCCCACTTGTCCCAGATGTCGCAGTTGCCTAGCTGGTTGCCGCGGTTAGAAGTCGCCGCCGCCACCGAAGTCGCCGCCGCCGAACCCACCGCCACCGAAGTCGCCGCCATCGCCGCCGCCGAACGACCAACCGCTGCTTGCGCCGCCGTCGGTCCAGTTCGATTGGTTCTGGACCGGCTGCGCGTAGGCCGGGGAGCCCCACATGTTGCCGAGCATTGTGCCGACCAGCACGCCGGTCATGACATCGCCGAACGGCGAGTAGTAGCCGCGCGCGTAGGGCGCGTACGCGGGTCCGGCCTGCCAGTAGGGCTGCTGCTCGCCGCCGCTGGTGACCATGAGTCCTTGTGGCTGCTGTCCGGCCTCGACGGAGACCTTGCACGCAGCGCACATGGGTGCCTCGCGCGCCGCCAGCCCCGGAGGGGACCAAAGCACATCGGCGACGCTGGGACCGTGCCGTGGATCGACGAAGCACGGTGGCCGGCGCTCGGGGAGGGCCGTATGTGCAAGTCGTGCCTGCACGCAGGCCAGTGCGTAGCGCCCGTCCTCCAATGCCGTCGTGACGTTCACGGCGTCGGCGGCCGAGGTCATCGCCGCGGTCGCTGTCTTGGCGCGGTCATAGGAGTCCAGTGCGCGCTGCATGTCGGCGCGGGTGGCGTCGTCCCAGTCAGGGTCGTTGAGGCTGAACGCACCGAGGCGCTCGCCGTACTCCGTGATGTCCTCGTCGATGGTCTTGCGCACGTCGGCGAGCTCTTGCGCCTTCTTCTTGCTTGACCGTCGCGTGACGAAGACGATGACCCCGATCACCAGGGCGATGAAGCCGAAGAAGAGGAACAAGAGCACACCGAGGATGACCGTGCCCACCGTTGAGCCGGTGGAGTCCGAGGACGTCGGGTTGCCTCCCGTTGACCCGAAGCGGTCACCCGTCAGCGAGACGAACGTCGTGAGCGCCGCGAAGACGCCGTTGCCCTTCTCCTGCTGGAAGGCCTGCGTCGCGAGGTCCGAGGCACTGCCCTTGGTCGACCCGGCCCGGAACTGGTTGCCGGCCACGACGGCGTAGACGCCGCCCAGGCCCACCGCGTTCTTGAACGCCACGAGGGTGTCGTCGACGGTGCCGCCGCCCTTGGCCGAATCCGGCAGGACGGCGACGAAGATCGGGACGCCAGTGCCGCGGATCTGCGTGGTGAGGTCGGCGACCTGACTGCTGGTCAGCGAGTTCTCGGCGGCGGGGTCGTTGTAGACCGAATCGCCGGCGAGGATGGTCTTTGCGGCGACCTCGACGTCGGGCGCCGACCAGGCGGACGGGGCGAGGCCGATCAGGAGTCCCATCGCGCACAGGGCGGCGACGAGGATCGAGACAGGGCGACGAGGGCTCATGCCTCCACGTTACGTCATCCGCCGAGAGGCAGCATGTGGTCGTGCCAGAGGCCGCAATTGGGCAGATTGACGACCGGAGCCTTGCTCTCGGCGGAGGGGTGGGAGGGGGGTCAGTCCGTGATCTCGCAGAGGACGGTGCCGGTGGGAACGGTGGCGCCCTTCTCGGCGGTGAGCTTGGTGATCGTGCCGGGCTTGTGGGCCGTCAGGGGCTGCTCCATCTTCATGGCCTCGAGCACCACGACCAGGTCGCCGACCTCGACATGCTGCCCCTCCTCGACCTCGACCTTGACGATCGTCCCCTGCATCGGCGCGACCAGCGAGTCACCGGTCGCTGCGACGCCGGCCTTCTTGCCGGCCTTGCGCTTCTTCGGTGACACACCGCCAGCGCCAGGTCCGGCAGACGCGCCAAGTCCGGCGGGCAGGGTCACGGCCACGCGCTTGCCGCCCACCTCGACGACGACCGTCTCGCGCTCCTCGGCCTCGTGTACGCCGTCAGTGCCGCCGGAGTATGCAGGGATCTGGTTGTCGAACTCGGTCTCGATCCACCGGGTGTGGACCGTGAAAGCGTCATCGGGATCAGCTGGTGCGAAGGCGGGATCGCGCACGACGACACGATGGAAGGTCAGCGCCGTCGCGATGCCGTCGACCTCGAACTCGTCGAGGGCCCGGCGCGCCCGATCGAGAGCCTCCTGGCGATCACGCCCCGTGACCACGAGCTTGGCGAGCAGCGAGTCGAAGTTGCCGCCGATGACATCGCCCGCGCGGAAGCCGGTGTCGACGCGGATGCCGGGTCCGCTGGGCAGGTTCCAGACGGTGAGTGCGCCCGGTGCCGGCAGGAAGCCGCGGCCCGGGTCCTCGCCGTTGATGCGGAACTCGAACGAGTGACCGCGCAGCACCGGGTCGTCGTAGTCGATGACGCCGCCCTCGGCGATGCGGAACTGCTCGCGCACGAGGTCGATTCCGGCGACCTCCTCGGTGACCGGGTGCTCGACCTGGAGCCGGGTGTTGACCTCGAGGAACGAGATCGTGCCGTCGGTGCCTACGAGGAACTCGCAGGTGCCGGCGTTGAAGTAGCCGGCCTCCTTGAGGATCGCCTTCGACGACGCATAGATCTCGTGCACCTGGTCGTCGGACAGGAATGGCGCCGGCGCCTCTTCGACGAGCTTTTGGTGGCGCCGTTGCAGCGAGCAGTCGCGCGTGGACACGACGACGACATTGCCGTGCTGGTCGGCAAGGCACTGGGTCTCGACGTGCCGGGGGCTGTCGAGGTAGCGCTCGACGAAGCACTCGCCGCGGCCGAATGCGGCCACGGCCTCGCGCACTGCCGAGTCATACAGGTCCGGGATCTCCTCCAGCGTGCGGGCGACCTTGAGGCCGCGCCCGCCGCCACCGAAAGCCGCCTTGATGGCCACCGGCAGGCCGAACTCCTCGGCGAACGTCACGACCTCGTCGGAGCCGGTCACCGGCTCGGCGGTGCCGGGCACCTGCGGTGCGCCGGCGCGCTGGGCGATGTGCCGGGCGGAGACCTTGTCGCCGAGGGAGCGGATAGCGGCCGGCGGCGGTCCGATCCACGTCAGGCCCGCGTCGATGACGGCCTGCGCGAAGTCGGCGTTCTCGGACAGGAAGCCATAGCCAGGATGGACGGCGTCGGCGCCGGACTTCTGGGCGGCGTCGAGGATCTTGGAAAAGTCGAGGTAGGTCTCGGCAGCGGTCGAGCCACCGAGCGCGAAGGCCTGGTCGGCGAGCTGGACGTGGAGCGCGTCGCGGTCGGGGTCGGCGTACACGGCCACGGACTGCAGGCCGGAGTCCCGGCATGCGCGGATGACCCGGACGGCAATCTCGCCGCGATTGGCGATCAGAACGGTGTGCACCTGCCTGCACCCTCTTTCTTGATAGTCGCCTTGCAGCGTATCGACATCCAATTGGCCATGCGGCCTTACCCGGCTATGGCGATTCCCACAGATCGGTCCAGACGATGCCCAGATCACGGAGGAGCAAACGGACCAATGGGAGCGACAGTCCGACGACATTGCTCGGATCGCCGTCGATCCGCTCGACGAATGCGCCGCCGAGGCCGTCGATCGTGAATCCGCCAGCGACCTGCAGCGGCTCGCCGGTCGCGATGTAGGCGTCGATCTCCTGCTCGGTCGGTGAGGCGTGCCAGACGACGGTGCTCGCGACCTCGCCGACCTGCTGGCCCGTCGACGGCCGGATGAGCCAGTGGCCGGTACGCAGGATGCCGGACCGGCCGGACATGGCCCGCCAGCGCTGCTTTGCCTCGTCGACGTTGGCCGGCTTGCCGTGCGCTGCTCCGTCGACATCGAGCATCGAGTCGCACCCGATGATGACCACGTCGTCGTCGGCGGAGAACGACGACGCGACGTCACGTGCCTTCGCCCGGGCCAGTTCCATGCACAGCCCGTCAGGCGGCAGGGTGCCCAGGCCGGCCGTCAGGGCCTCCTCGTCGACGTTGCTCACGATCACCCGCGGTGTCACCCCGGCGTTGATGAGGAGCGATCGGCGCGCGGGCGAGGCCGAGGCCAGGACGATCTGCGTCATTCGTCAGCGAGGCATCGTCGACGCGCGCCACGCCCCGAAGCCGGGCCGCAGGCTGGGTCGCACCTGCCGGCTCTTGCGGCTCCAGAGGCTGAACTGCGGCGCGTCCTCGGCGGGGCGTCCGCGGCCGGCCATGACCGCCACGATGATGGCGACCTCGTCGGGCGTCGGTGAGCCGCTCACGATGCGCAGCAACGGCTCTCGAGGTGCCTCGTCGGACGCCCGGCTGTCGCGTGTCGGCGTGGTGTCAGGCATTACAGAGGGATGTTTCCATGCTTGCGCGGTGGCCGGCTGGCGCGCTTGTTGCGAAGGGCCCTCAGCGCTCGTGTCACCATCGACCGGGTCTCGTGCGGGAAGATGACGCGGTCGATGTACCCGCGCTCGGCGGCGATGTACGGGTTCGCCAACTGGTCCTGGTACTCGTCGAACAGGCGCTTGCGCTCGACCTCCGGATCGGATGAGTCGGCGAGTTCCTTGCGATAGAGGATGTTCACGGCTCCCTGCCCGCCCATGACGGCTATCTCCGCCGTCGGCCACGCGAGGTTGAGATCCGCGCCGAGGTGCTTGGACCCCATGACGTCGTAGGCGCCGCCGTAGGCCTTGCGGGTGATCACGGTCACCAGCGGGACGGTCGCCTCGGCGTAGGCGTAGATCAGCTTTGCGCCGCGGCGGATGATGCCGCCCCACTCCTGGTCGGTGCCGGGGAGGAAGCCCGGGACGTCGACGAGGGTGAGCACGGGCAGGTTGAACGCATCGCAGGTGCGCACGAAGCGAGCGGCCTTCTCGGAGGCGTCGATGTCGAGCGTGCCGGCGAACTGCATCGGCTGGTTCGCGACGATCCCGACCGCGTGGCCCTCCACCCGGCCGAAGCCGCAGATGATGTTCGGTGCGAACAGCGGCTGGGTCTCGAGGAACTCGCCGTCGTCCATCAGGTGCTCGATGACGTGATGCATGTCATACGGCTGGTTCGGGGAATCGGGGATCAGCGAGTCGAGTTCGTAGTCCTCGGCGGTGAACGAAAGATCGGCCTCGAACGGGTAGGTGGGCGCGTCCTCGAGGTTGTTGCTCGGCAGGTACGACAGCAGCGCCTTGACGTACTCCATGGCGTCGTCCTCGTCGGCCGCCATGTAGTGCGCGACGCCTGACTTGGAGTTGTGCGTGCGCGCGCCGCCAAGGTCCTCGAACTCGACGTCCTCGCCGGTGACGGTCTTGATGACGTCAGGTCCGGTGATGAACATGTGCGAGGTCTGGTCGACCATGATCGTGAAGTCGGTGATGGCGGGGGAGTACACGGCACCGCCGGCGCACGGGCCCATGACCAGCGAGATCTGGGGGATGACGCCCGACGACATCACGTTGCGGCGGAAGATCTCGCCGTAGAGACCGAGGGAGACGACACCCTCCTGAATGCGAGCACCACCAGAGTCATTCAGGCCGATGACCGGACAGCCGATCTTCATGGCCATGTCCATGACCTTGACGATCTTCTCGCCGAAGACCTCGCCGAGCGACCCGCCGAAGACGGTGAAGTCCTGGGCGAACACGCACACCGGCCGACCGTCGATCGTGCCGTAGCCGGTGACAACCCCGTCGCCGTACGGTCGGTTCTTCTGCAGGCCGAAGGCATACGAGCGGTGCTTGGCCAGGCCGTCGAGCTGCTGGAAGGAGTCCTCGTCGAGGAGCGCGAGCACGCGCTCCATCGCCGTCATCTTGCCCTTGGCGTGCTGCTTGTCGACTGCCTTCTTGCGCCGACCGAGCGCCTCTGCCCGACGCGCCTCGAGATCGGCTGCTTTGCCCGCCGTCGTGCGCTTGTCGGGAGTGTTGGATTCGACCGGTGCCGCGCTCATCGCTCCTCCTAGGCCTCGTCTGCGTACCTTAGTCGTGTGACCAATGACGAAGCGGCCCGACTGGATGGCGAACGCATCACGTTGCTTCTGGCGGAGCGCGCGTCGGCGTGGGGGAATCCGGTTCTGCTGGAGACGACGGGTTCGACGAACGACGAGGTCCAGGCCCTGGCCGTCCAGGGGGCACCGGAAGGCACGTGCGTGGTCGCCGAGCAGCAGACGGCCGGCCGGGGTCGTCAGGGCCGGGAGTGGGTCAGTCCGACGGGAGCCGGGCTCTGGTCGTCGACCCTCGTCCGCGCCGGCGACGTGCCGAAGGAGCGGTGGGGATGGCTCTCGCTGGTGGCCGGCCTGGCCGTGCGGGACGCGATCCAGTCCGCCACGGGGGTCAAGACCATGCTCAAGTGGCCGAATGACGTCGTGGTCGAGCAGGCCGCGTGCGGCGGCAGCTCCGGGCCAGCCAAGCTGGGCGGAATCCTGAGCAGCGTGGTCGACGACGACGCGATCGTGGTGGGCATCGGGATCAACGTGGCGATGAAGAGCGCTGAACTGCCGATCCCGGGGGCAACCTCGGTCCTCCTCGAAGGGGGCGCCTGCGACCGGGAGGCACTTCTCGCCGACCTGCTGATGGCGCTCCAGGTACGCATCGGCCAGTGGCGTCGAGGGGATCGGGTCTTCGCGGACGACTACCGTCACGCGTGCCTGACGATCGGGCGGCTGGTCGACGTCACCATGCCGGACGGCCATCATCTCGAGGGCGAGGTGACCGGCATCGACGCCGACGGCCACCTCAAGGTCACCGACGGCGAAGACGTCCACACGGTCACCGCTGGCGACGTGGTCCACGCCTCGATCTGATCTTTAGAGGGACACCACTCGCGGCGGCGGGGAGTCCGTGCCACGATCTGCGCATGGCATACCCCGCGAAGCTGCTGTCCCCTGGCGAGACCGTCAAGTTCGAGCTGAAGCCGCACTGGCGCGCCCTCTTCGTGCCGGCGATCGTCCTGCTCGCGACGGTGTTCGGCATGGCACTGCTGTACTTCTGGATCGACAGCAACTGGTTCGGCGGAACGCTGATGAGGTGGGTCGTCCTGGGAGTGGGCATCCTCATCGTGGTCCTGTGGGCCATCCGGCCGTTCCTGCGCTGGGTCACCACCGAGTACGTCTTCACCGACCGCCGGATCATCGTCCGGTCCGGGATCATCACCCGCGAGGGTCGAGACATGCCGCTGGCCAAGGTCAACGACGTCTCCTTCGGAGTCCCGGCGATGGGCCGGCTCTTGAACTACGGCGAACTGCGCGTTCAGTCGGCAGGCGAGAACGAGGGCCTGAACATCAGTGACGTGCCAGATGTCGAGGACATCCAGCGTGACGTCTACAAGCTGATCGAGGCCGACGAGCAGCGTCGGCGCGGGACCGCTGGCCCCGGGCAGCTGCCGCCGAACGACAACGCCTGACCTGCTCCCTGGAGTTCAGATCGGCGTGACCGCGTCCCGCTCGGCGAGTTCCTGGTCTGCCGGGTCTTCCGGCACCGCGGGGAAGACCCACTTGCGGTAGGACCAGAAGCGGAAGAGCGTGCCGAGCATCAGCCCGATCACGTTCGCGCTGATGTTGTCGGCCAGTGCGCCGTCCAGTTTCAGCACGTAGTGGCTGAAGGCCAGGCAGCCGATGGCGATGAGCATGGCCACGCCGTTGAGCAGGAAGAACAGGATGTACTCGCGCCCCATGTTGGTGCGGCCGCGGTGACGAAACGTCCAGAACCGGTTTCCGAAGTACGCGAACGTGGTGGCCACCGCGACGCTGATGATCTTGGCGGTGATCGGCTTGGCCGTGAAGGGCCCGCCGCCGAACAGCAGCAGGTTGAACAGGCCCACGTCGATGACGAACGAGATCAGGCCGACGACTCCGAACTTGGCGATCTCGTGGATGAGGACTCGGAATGGCTCGTAGAGGCGTGCGACCCCGCGGGGTGCGTGGTCCTCAGGGGCAGCGGTCTCCGGCACGAAAGGAGTCTAAACGGGCCACCCAGTAGGTTTTCGTCGTGGATCTGGACCGGACGCCCCGTGTGGGCATCGTGGGGGGCGGCCAACTGGCCCGCATGAGCGCGGCCCCGGCCGCCGCACTCGGCATCGGCCTGCGAGTCCTTGCCGCTTCCCCTGACGAATCGGCCGCGCAGGTGATCCACGATGTGGCCCTCGGCAGGCATGACGACCTGAACGAACTGCGACGGTTCGCCCAGGGGTGCGACGTGGTCACGTTCGACCACGAGCACGTGCCACCGGCCCACCTCGAGCAACTCGAAGCGATGGGTGTGGCCGTGCGCCCAGGACCGTCCGCCCTGTTCCACGCGCAGGACAAGGTCCATATGCGGCAGGCCCTCACCGACATCGGCATCCCCTGCCCGCGCTGGGCGGTGGTCTCGACCGTCGGCGACGTCGAGGCGTTCGCCGAGCAGGCCGGCTGGCCAGTCGTGCTGAAGACCTCTCGCGGCGGCTACGACGGCCGCGGCGTCTGGGTCCTCGAGTCGCCAGCCGAGGTGCCGGCCGTGCTCGCCGCGCCGCTCGCACCGGGAGCGCAGTGGCTGGCGGAGGAGCGGATTGACTTCGTGCAGGAACTGTCGGCCCAGGTCGCGCGGTCACCGCACGGCCAGGCGGTCGCGTACCCGGTGGTGCGCACCGTGCAGGCCAACGGCATCTGCTCGGAGGTCATTGCGCCGGCGCCCGGCCTGGCGTCCACGCGGGCCGTCCAGGCGCAGGACATCGCCCTGCGGATCGCCCGTGACCTGAACGTCACGGGGATGCTCGCGGTCGAGATGTTCGACGACGGCTATGACCTGTACGTCAACGAGTTGGCCATGCGTCCGCACAACTCGGGGCACTGGACCATCGAGGGCGCGACGACGAGCCAGTTCGAGAACCACCTGCGCGCTGTCCTCGATCTGCCGCTGGGCAGTCCGTCGCCGCTCGCGCCCTGCGCCGTGATGGTCAACATCCTTGGCGGCGACGTCGGCGACCTGTACTCGGCCTACCGGCATGTGCTGGCCCGCGATCCGGGCATGAAGGTGCATCTGTACGGCAAACAGGTGAAGCCCGGCCGCAAGGTCGGCCACGTCACGCTCCTCGGGCACGACCATAAGGAACTATTGGCACGAGGACGGCACGCGGCCGACTACTTCGCAGGAGTCATCGATGAGTGAGGCACCGCAGGTCGCCATTGTCATGGGCAGCGACTCCGACTGGCCGGTGATGCAGGCGGCCGCAGCCGCACTCGACGAGTTCGACATCGCGTACGAGGTCAGCGTGGTCTCGGCGCATCGCATGCCGCTGGAGATGGTCGAGTTCGGCACCAGCGCGGTCGGGCGAGGGCTGAAGGTCATCATCGCCGGCGCTGGCGGTGCCGCCCACCTGCCCGGGATGCTGGCATCGCTCACGCCGCTGCCGGTCATCGGCGTTCCCGTCGCGGGGGGCACGCTCGACGGCATGGACTCGCTGCTGTCCATCGTGCAGATGCCGGCCGGTGTTCCGGTCGCCACGGTCGCCATCGGCAACGCGCGGAACGCGGGTCTGCTTGCCGTGCGAATCCTCGGTGTCGGCGATGCAGAGCTCGTCGAGTCGATGCGCACCTTCCAGTCCGAGCTGAACGCCCAGGCGAAGGCCAAGGGTCAGAACCTCGCCCGATGAGCGATACCGTCGATGGGCCTGACGGCGCTTCGGTGGTTGCCGCCTCCCACCAGCGCGTTGGCTGGTTCGAACTGTTCTACGACCTGGTCATTGTCGCCGCCGTGGGCTATGCCGGGCATACGTTCGCCGATAATCCGACGTGGGGGCTCGGCATCTGGATCGCGGCGTGGACGCTCATCATGTTCACGCTGTGGCTGCTGACATCGCTCAACAACAACCTCTTCCGGGGCGATCGCCCGTGGCGGCGGATGCTGGGCCTGGTGCAGATGCTCGCCCTCGTTATTGCTGCCCTTGGCACGGTGTCCGACGAAGGCCTGTCCAACTCCACGGGCTTCGTTGCGCTGGCGGTGGCTTTCGGGACGATCGCCGTCATGTATGCGATCGCACTCCGCGACAAGTCGAGCGATCGCCGCGACGAGCGCCTGCTCGCCTGGACGTCGGGCTTGGCTGCGGTGGTGCTCCTGTCGGGCGGGTTCCTGTCGGACTCTGCGGAGTGGACCGCCACCGGTGCCCCCACCTGGATCATCGTGGTGGGCATCGGAATCGCTGCGGTGCCGCTGTTCGGAATCGTCGTCGGCCGGGTTGCCAATCGGATCGACCACGAGCATCTGGCTGAGCGGCTGGGGCAGCTGGTCATCATCGTCCTGGGCGAGGCCTTCATGAGTCTGGTGTCGGCGCTCGGCGGTATGAGTTCGATCCCCAACCCGTTGTTCTTCGTTCTGACCTTCCTCGTCGTCTTCGCCATCTGGACCCTCTACTTCTCCAGCGTGCTGCCCGCCGGCCTGCCGAGTACGTCCGGCCGCCTGCGCCTGTGGGTCCTGACCCACTGGCTGCTGATGTTCGGGGCGGTCGCGTCGGCAGCGGGATTCGCGTCGGTGACGCTCGTCCCGTTCGGCAGCGGTGCTGCGGCAGAGGCAACGGAGTGGACGACGCTGCCGCTCGCGATCGTCATGGGCTCCTTGACACTGCTGACGTGGCTCGGGTCCAGTCAGTTCACCGGCCTGGCCCGTCTGCACCTGGCCGCCACGGCTGCCCTCGTGGTCCTCGCGATCTCGGCTCTGTTCTTCTCGTCGAGAGGGAACAACTGGGAGGTCGTGCTGGGCAGTCTTGTCGTGCTGGTGGATGCCGTTGTTGCCGTACGGATGGTGCGGCCGTACCGCGAAGCCGCTGTCGAGTTCGGCTAGCCGCGCCGGTTGTACTCAATGGCCGGGCAGCGGTCCATGATCATGGACAGTCCGGCCTGCTCCGCGCGCCTCGCGGCGTCATGGTCGACGACGCCCAACTGGAACCACACGAAGCGTGCACCTGCGTCGATGGCCGGGTCGACGAACTCGCCAGCGCGGTCTGACCGGACGAACACATCGACGACGTCAGGGGCACCGACCACGCGGGCGGCATCCGCGATCGTGGCGTACCCCTGCTCGCCATGGACGACCTCGGCGCGAGGGTGGATCGGGACGATCCGCTTGCCGTGCCCCTGCAGCATGAGGGCGATGTGGAATGCGTCGCGCCCCGGGTTGTTTCCCAGTCCCACGACGAACCACGTCGTTGTATCGTCCAGTGCCCGGGCGATCTCCTCGGGGGTGTTCATGCCTGATGCCTCATGGGCACATTGTGTCGCGTCCAGAGCGGTTTCAGCCCTACGACGAACGGGAGTGTCATGGAAGCCCAGCAGCTTCGCGAGATCCAGCGACCGCTCAAGCAGACGTACAAGGACGACCCGAGTTCGGCCCGGATCCCTGCGCGGGCAGAGGGTCGCCTGGAGATCTCCGATGTTGCCTGTCACGTCACCACGTGGCACGCCGAAACCCTTGCGGGACTGCATCCGGCCGCGGGTGGATCAGGGGAGGCGGCGTGCTCGGCCGACATGCTCCTGGAGGCCCTTGTCGCCTGTGCAGGCGTGACGTTGTCCGCCGTGGCCACCTCGATGTCGGTGGCACTGCGCGGCGCGAAGGTGATCGCGGAGGGGCACTGGGATGCGCGCGGAACGCTGGGCGTCGATCGCGATGCGCCCGTCGGGATGACCGATGTGGCGCTCCGCTTCGAGGTTGACACCGAAGCCGATGACGCCACGATCGAACGGCTGGTGTCGTTGACCGAGCGCTACTGCGTGATCGCGCAGACGCTCGCGCACCCGCCGACGATGACGTTCGACTACGTGCGGCTCGGCGCCTGACCTCGATCTAGACGTTAGGGCGGCCGAGCGCGCGGTAGGTCCAGCCGGCGTTCTTCCATGCCTGGCTGTCGAGGGCGTTGCGCGCGTCGATGACCGCTCGGTTGGCGACCGCGTTGCCCGTGGTCGCCGGGTCCAACTCGCGGTACTCGCGCCATTCGGTGCCGAGGACGACCAGCTCGGCCCCGACCAATGCCTTGCCGAGGTCGGGCTCGTAGGTCATGTGGGGATAGACACGCTGCGCGTTGTCGAGCCCCTTGGGATCGTGCACCACGACGTTGGCGCCGAGATTGCTCATCGCCACTGCCACGTCGAGCGAGGGCGAGTCGCGCACGTCGTCGCTGTCCGGCTTGAATGAGGCGCCCAGGACCGTGACCCGGCGGCCATGGAACGAGCCCCCGAGGACCTCGCGAGCCATGTCGACGGTTGCCGAACGTCGCCGCAGGTTGATCTGGTCGACCTCGCGGAGGAAGGCGACGGCGTCCTCGGCGCCGAGTTCCCCGGCGCGTGCCATAAACGCGCGGATGTCCTTCGGCAGGCAGCCGCCGCCGAAGCCGAGGCCGGCCGCAAGGAAGCGGTTGCCGATGCGGGGGTCGTACCCGATCGCCTCGGCGAGCTTGGTGACGTCGGCGCCGGCGGCCTCGCACACCTCGGCCATGGCGTTGATGAACGAGATCTTGGTCGCGAGGAAGGAGTTGGCCGCGACCTTGACGAGCTCAGCGGTGGGGAAGTCAGTGACCAGGAACGGGACGCCTTCAGCGATGATCGGGGCGTAGACCTCGCGCATGAGGTCCTCGGCGCGCTGGGAGTGTGCACCGACCACCAGGCGATCGGGATGCAGGGTGTCGTCGACAGCGAATCCCTCCCGCAGGAACTCGGGGTTCCAGGCCAGTTCGACGCCGGCCGGCGCGGTCTTCGCCAGGAGCGCCTCGATCTCCGCGGCCGTGCCGACGGGGACGGTCGACTTGCCGACGACCAGGGCACCGGGGCGCAGGTGTGGAATCAGCGCATCTACCGAGCCGAACACCTGCGACATGTCGGCGCGCTGGGCCCCGGCCGCCTGTGGCGTGCCGACGCAGATGAAGTGGACGTCGGCGAACTGCCCGACCTCCTCGTGGGAGGTGGTGAAGCGCAGCCGACCGGCCTCGATGTTGCGCAGGAGGACCACGTCGAGGCCGGGCTCGTAGAACGGGACCGCGCCGGTGCGCAGCAACTCGATCTTGGCGGGGTCGATGTCGAGGCCGATCACCTCGAAGCCCAACTCGGCCATGCAGGCGGCGTGAGTGGCCCCTAGGTAGCCAGTTCCGATGACCGAGAGCCGTAGTGTCATCCCCACAGGTTAGTAGGGAGTTTGCCGTGGCTGGAAACCAGGATTTCCGCGAGTTCACCCTCACCGAGGAGCACCGCGCTCTGCAGGAGGCGGTTCGCGACCTCGTGACCGACAAGATCGCCCCGCGGGCGGCGGAGATCGACGAGACCGGTGAGTTCCCCTGGGATGTCTACGAGGCGCTGAAGTCGGCCGGCTTCCATGCGATCCACATCCCGGAGCAGTACGGCGGGGAGGGTGGCGACGCCCTGGCCGCCTGCATCGTCATCGAGGAGGTGGCCCGGGCCTGCGCGTCGAGCTCGCTCATCCCGGCGGTCAACAAGCTCGGAACCATGCCCTTGCTCGTCGGTGGCGACGAGGACATCCTCCAGCGCTATCTGCCGAAGGTGGCCAGCGGCGAGGCGATGTTCTCCTACGCGCTCAGCGAGCGCGAGGCCGGCAGCGATGCCGCGGCGATGAAGTGTCGCGCTGTCGAGGGCGACGGCGGCTGGGTGCTCAACGGGCAGAAGAGCTGGATCACCAATGCCGGGGTCTCGACCTACTACACGGTCATGGTCTCCACCGATCCGGAGAAGCGCTCGCACGGCATCTCGGCGTTCGTCGTGCATGCCGACGATGCGGGCTTCTCGCTCGGCGCTCCTGAGCGCAAGCTCGGCATCCACGGGTCGCCGACTCGCGAGATCCTGTTCGACAATTGCTGGATCCCTGCCGATCGCATCATCGGCGAGCCCGGCACCGGCTTCCAGACAGCGATGGCGACGCTGGACCACACCCGCGTCACCATCGGAGCTCAGGCCGTGGGCATCGCGCAGGGTGCACTCGACGTCGCCGCCGCGTACGCCAAGGAGCGTCAACAGTTCGGCAAGCCCCTTTCCTCATTCCAGGGCATCCAGTTCATGGTGGCCGACATGGCGATGAAGCTCGAGGCGGCCCGGCAACTGGTCTACGTCGCGGCTGCGAAGAGCGAGCGGCAGGATCCGGACCTCACGTTCTTCGGGGCCGCGGCCAAGTGCTTCGCGTCCGATGTCGCGATGGAGATCACCACCGACGCGGTGCAGGCACTCGGTGGCGCCGGCTACACCAAGGACTGGCCGGTCGAGAGGTACATGCGCGACGCCAAGATCACCCAGATCTACGAGGGCACCAACCAGGTGCAGCGGATCGTCATGGCGAAGCAGGTGTTCGGGAAGTAGCCGGTGTCCGGCCGGGCCCCGGGTCGCAACCGAATACAGTGCTGCACGTGACCGTGCCTTCGATCCCGGGCGCAAAGGTGCGCTCCCGTCGGGGCGGCGTCTCCTGGCAGGTGACCGCCAAGGGCGTTCACGCCGTGCAGCGGCTGTGCGTCGCGTCGGTCGACGTGGCTGCACTCACCGAACTCGAGCTCAAGGTGGAGTTCTGGCGCCCACCGGTGGCCGGCTGGGTCGGCAGCCCTCGGCTCGCGGGCATCAGTGAGGTTCAGTTCGCGCGCGAGGATGCCGGCGCGACCCTGCGCCTGTGCACGTCGACGCCCACCGATGCGGCTCTCCTGCTGGCTGCTGCGGTGCGATGCCTTCGGCCGGTCGCGTCAGGTGACGCGGGACCGGAGCTGACTTTCGCCGCCGGGCTGCCGGACACTGCAGCCAGCCTTGCCCCGCACGTTCACGACGTGCTGCGGGCCGACGAGAAGCGCGACCGCCACCTGCGCCGGTCGGACGTGCTGGTCGTGGCATCGGAGGGGCAGGCTCCGGAGATCGAGCGCGCCAGCACGCTCGTCGTGTCCGACGTCGCGTGGTCGTTCGACGGAGTCGAGTACGACGTGTGCGTCGACCCCACCATCCACCGACCCGTCGGGCGACGCTCGACGGGCGCGAATGCAATCGGCAAGGGCGCACTTGACGGGGCGTCGCTGACAGTCCGTGCGGGGGAGGCGACCATCGTCCTCGAGGGCGTCGTCAGTGCCGCCAATGCACGGGCGCTTCGCGACGTAGCGGGCATCGTCGTGGACGCAGGCCTTCCCGATCGACTGCAGCACCAGCTGGCCGCCTGTGGAGTCCTTGTCTCTGCACGTCGGGAGGGCCTGCCGGCTCCGGACGACGACCTCGCCTGGCAGTCGCGCTCGGTGTCCGCGAGGCGCCACGCGCTGCGCCAGCACGGTCCCAGCGCGATTCTCGATGCGTGGCCGTCGGTAAGCGTCATCCTGGCGACGTATCGCCCGGACCATCTCGAGGCGGCGATGCGGTATGTGTCCGGGCTGCGGTATCCCAGGCTCGAGGTCGTCGTGGGTGCGCACGGCCCTGGCGTCGATCCCGCGCGGGTGTGGGAGCTCACGCAGGACGTGCCGCATCCGGTCACCGTGGTCCCTGTCGAGGCGGAACGGACGCTCGGCGAGGTGCTGCAGCGCTGCACCGACCGGGCCGAGGGCGCACTCATCACCAAGATGGACGACGACGACGTGTACGGGCCCGAGCACGTCTGGGACCTCGTCCTGGCGCGGCAGTACTCAGGGGCCGAACTGGTGGGCAAGGCACTCGACTGGATCTATGTCGAGTCGGAGAACGCCACCGTGTTCCGGCCGGTGTACGGCGCCGAGAAGTACGCAGACTTCGTCGCCGGCGGCACGATCCTCATCTCGCGGGCCGACCTCATGGCGGTCGGCGGCTGGCGACCGGTCCCCAAGTCGGTCGATCGGGCGCTGCTCGACCGCCTCCAGGCGGCTGGCGGACTCGTCTACCGGACGCACGGCCTGGGCTACGTCTACGTGCGGCACCAGCGCGGTCACACGGCTGCCGTGTCTGATGAGCACTTCCTGACCAAGGTGCGCGACCGCCACTCGGGTCTGATCGCGCACGAAGCGTTCGGAACGGCCTCATGACGCAGCAATGGCCGCGCGTGAACGTCGTGATGACCGTCATCAATGAGGAGCGGCACCTCGGCCATGCGATTGACCGTCTGCTCGAGCAGGACTACCCCGGCGAACTCGACATCGTCATCGCGGTGGGCCCGTCGAAGGACCGCACCCGAGCGGTCGCCGACGGTCTTGCCCAAGCGCACGACCACGTCCACGTCGTCGACAACCCGAGCGGGCGCACCCCCGCTGGACTGAACGCGGCCATCGCGTCAGGCGACAGTGAGATCGTGGTGCGGATCGACGGGCACGCGATGGTTCCTCGCGACTACGTGCGCACCGGGGTTCAGGTGCTCCTCCACACGGGTGCCGACAACGTCGGCGGGATCATGGCGGCGGAGGGCACCACGGACTTCGAGCGTGCCGTTGCGCGCGCAATGACGTCGAAGTTCGGCGTGGGAGGCGCTGCCTTCCACGTCGGTGGCACGGCGGGGCCGGCGCTGACGGTGTACCTCGGCTGCTTTCGTCGCTCGGCCCTCGACCGGGTCGGCGGATACGACGAGACGATGCAGCGCGCGCAGGACTGGGAGATGAACCTGCGGATCCGCCAGAGCGGCGGCGTGGTGTGGTTCACGCCCGACATGCAGGTGACCTACCGGCCGCGACCGAACCTGAAGGCACTTGCGCGTCAGTACCACGACTACGGCCGCTGGCGCAGGGAGGTCGCGCGCCGTCATCCGGAGACGGTGTCGGTTCGCTACCTCGCCGCCCCGGTCACGGTGGCGGGCGTGGCCGCGGGTGTCGCCGCAGCGGGGGTCGGGCTCGTGACGCGGACGCCTTGGCTGGTGGGGGTCGGCCTGTCCGCTCCGTTGGTGTACGCGGCCGCGAACCTTGCCGCGAGTGCGCAGAGCACGCTCGCGGCGCCGAGGCTCTCCCGCAACGAGGCCGTCCAGCTGCCGGCGGTGTACGCGACGATGCATGGCGCGTGGGGACTGGGCTTCCTGCGTGGGCTTCCCAAGGGCGAGCGACAGCGCGCCCAGCAATCGGCGGGCGGCTGACGTCGTGGCTTTGTTCGGGAGACGACGCGGCCGCGGCACCTCGATGTCATGGTCGGTCGTGGTCGCCTCACCCAAGGGCGAGGCCGGCGCCCAGTGGGGCGACACCTGGTTCGCCGCCGACCTCGTGGATGCGCTGAAGCGACTGGGGCAGGACGCCAAGGTCGTGTATCGCAACGGCGCATCGAGCGAGGCCCGTGAGACCGACGATGTCGTGGTCGTCCTTCGCGGGCTGCGTCGTGTGGTGCCCCGTCGAGGAAAGGCAACGTGGCTGCTGTGGATCATCAGCCATCCTGAACTCGTCGAGTCCGACGAGCCAGCGCAGTACGACGCGGTGTTCGCCGCGAGTGCGCATTGGCAGCGGGGTGAGTCCGAGGAGTTCGGCGTGCCCGTCACGCCGTTGCTGCAGGCGACCAACCCGCATCGCTTTGGACCTTCCGCCGCGGAGCCGGACACGGGGGACCCGGTGCTCTTCGTCGGCTCCACGCGAGGGGAGTTCCGACCGGCAGTGCGTGACGCACTGGCCGGCGGCATTGACGTGTCCGTGTACGGAGTCGGCTGGGAGAAGTTCCTAAGCGCTGATCAGATCCGCGGGGAGTTCCTCGCCAACGATCTCCTGCCGGCCGCCTACGCGTCTGCTGGGGTCGTGCTCAACGATCACTGGCGCGACATGGCCGACGAGGGGTTCCTGTCCAATCGACTCTTCGACGCCGCAGCGTGCGGCAGCAGGCTCCTGAGCGATCCCGCGGTGGGACTGGACGAGGTATTCGGCTCCGGGATCCGCACCTATGGCTCCGGAGGCGAGCTCGTGTCGATCCTCTCCGAGCCGCGCGACGAGGCGTTCCCCGATCGCGAGGAGCGGCTGGCGCTGGCCGCGCGCATCGCTCGGGACCACAGTTTCGATGCGCGCGCTGGAGTGCTCGTCGAGCGGGCGAGGGAACTACGGGACGGGCGATGACCGAGACCTCGCCGGACGTCACCGTTGTCGTGATCGGGTACAACGACGCGGCGCGCATTGCGCGGGCCGTCGAGTCAGTTCGTCGGCAGACGCTCCGCAATCTGGAGATCGTGGTGGTTGACGATGCGTCGACAGACGAGACTGCCGAAGTCGTAGGCCGCATCGCCGCGAAGGATCCGCGCATCCGCTATGTCAGGCTCGCCAGCAACTCAGGCGGCTGCAGCGCGCCGAGGAACGAGGGCGTCGCGCTGGCACGCGCGCCCTGGGTCATGTTCTGCGACTCCGACGACGAGTACGAGCGGCACGCATGCAAGAACCTGCTGCTGGCGGCCGAGCGTCTTGATGCCGACGTTGTCTGCGGGGCAGCAGAGCGGGTCGACACCCGCACGGGCCGGACCCGCCGGTGGAAGCCTGAACTGCACGAGCAGGAGGTGGTGGCCGACGGCCTGGCCGAGTACCCCGACCTGCTGGCCGACACGATCTCGGTGAACAAGATCTACCGGCACCAGCTGCTGCTCGACAACGAAATCCGCTTCCCCGAGGGGCTGCTGTTCGAGGACCAGTTGTTCACGCTCGAGGCGATGGCCTCGGCCCGGCGACTGGCTTCGATCCCGGAGACGGTCTATCGGTGGTACGTCGATGAGCTCAGCGATGAGCCGTCGATCACGCAGCGCCGCAAGGAGGCCGCCAACGTCGAGAGCCGGATCGAGATCAACCGGCGGATCGACGCCTACCTCGCCGTTGACGGCCGCGAGGCCATCCGCGAGATCAAGGAGCTGAAGTTCCTGCGACACGACCTGTACCTGTACCTCGCCGTGATGCTCGACGTCGACGACGAGACTGCCACCGCGTTGATGGAGCGGCTGCGTCCCTACGTGGAGTCGGTGAACCTCGCGCCGGCATGGCAGTTGCGGACGGGTCTTCGCGTGGCGATCTACCACCTGCTGGTCGGTGATCTGGCCGGCGTCCGCTCGGCGATGCGGCTGGTCAAGTGGGCATCGGTCGTCGATGCCTCGATCATCGCCGATGGCGACCGGGAGTTCTGGGCGTGCGAGCACCTGGGCAGCGACGTGGCCCCAGGCGGCTTCGCGACTCGAGAATGGCTCGACGTCACCGAGCTCGGACTTCTGAAGGTGCCGTTCTCGCAGCGCCGGTTCCTTCATCACGTCGATGAGGTCACGGTCAGCGACGAGAAGGTCGTGGCGACCGGGACGAGCGTGGACTATGACGGATCGCTCGCCACTTCTGAGGCCCTCGAACTGCGGTTCATCATCGGCCGGTCGCGCCTGGTCGCGTCGGTGCCGGTCAACTGGATCGACGGCCCCGGGCCTCGGCGTCGGTGGCGAGCGGAGGGCGCGCTCGCCAACCTCAGGGACCGGCCGCTTGCCGTGGACGACCACGGCACCATCGCCATGGCGGTGCCGAAGGGCGTCATCTGCAACGTCACGGGCGTAAGGGCCGATCGGCGACTCGCCTTGCGTGGCCACACGCAACTGACGGGTATCGACTCCAGCGCCGAGCCCGACATCCTCGAGATCCAGTCGGCACCGAATGCCGGGGTGGGCTGGCTGGCGGTGCAGTCTGCGGAGCACTTGGCGGCCGTCGCCGGGCAGCAGCGCGGCTCGCGCCTGCCCGGCCTCAGCAGCGTTTCCCGGCGGTGGTCGGAATTCAGCGCCAAGGCCGTCGCCCCTGCACTGGCACGGGTGACCGCGGCACTGCCCGCGGGGGACCTTGTCCTGTTCGACACGAGTTCGGGGCGCTCCGCCAGTGACAGTGTGCGTGCGCTGAGCGCGTACCTGAACGCCATGCGTCCGGATGTCGCGCAGGCCTGGGTCCACCACGAGCGCCCCGATCGGGTCCCGTCGTACTGCGCCCCGGTTGACCGACTGTCCCGCGAGCACCGACTCGCTGCGGCGAGGGCGCGCTGGCTGGTCGACGATGGCACCGCGCCCGTCGGGCTCCGCACGCGGCCCGATGCGCAGGTCGTCCTCATCAGCGATGGCGTGCCGATCGTTCGCGCGGGCCTCGACGACCCCGACATCCTGGGCGACAGTGCTGCGCGGCGCGATATCGCCCGTCGCGCCGGTCGTTGGACGACGGCCGTGGTGCCTTCGCCGTTCGCCGCCGAGGTGCTCCGCCGGGCGTACGACTTCGGTGGTGACGTGGTGGAGGCGGGGATTCTTCGCGCCGACCATGTCGTAGAGACTCGGCGTGAGCCGGCAAGGTCCGCCGCACGCGCGGCCCTCGACCTGGACCTCGATCGGCCCGTGATCGTGTACGCGCCAGCGCTGCGCAGCCCTGGCACCGTGCCCTCCGCGTCGCTGATCGACCTGCGGGCGTGGTCCTCGGCTCTGGGCAGCCGTGCGTACCTCGTCATTGCGGCGGATCCCCGTCAGCCGATCGAGGACAACACGAGCCTTCGTCACGCGGTCCGAGTGCTGACCGCCGCCGAGCGGCTCAACGACTTCTTGCCTGCCTGCGACCTGCTCGTGTCCGACTACTCGTCGGTGATCGGGGACGCGGCTCTTGCCGGTATCCCGACGATCGTCTTCCAGCCTGATCGGGAGGTGTTCGTCCATCGCTCGCACGGCCTCTACGTGGACCCGGCCGCCTTCGCCCCCTCTGCCGTCACGACCGATGCGCTCATCGCGCGAGTCGGGGAGTACTTGGCCGATCCCGAGCGATGGCGGCGCGAGAACGCTGAGCATCTGCTCGGCTTCGCCGTTGGCCACTGCGGTCCTGCTGACGGTGCCAGCCTGCGCCGTGCAGTGGACGCCCTGTGGCCGTTGACGGACGGGCGCGCGACATGACGCGGCCTCGGCTGGTGATGATGGCCAACAACATCGACGAGGTAGGCGGCGCCCAGCGCGTCGTGCACGTGGTCGCGCAGGGCCTCGCCGAGCGCGGCTATCCAGTGGACCTCGTCGGCGTGACCCCGTTCGAGCCGCGTCACGAGTTCGTGGCGGACCCCGCCTTCCGTCGGTTCGTGCTGATGGACGAGCCATGGCCCGCGCTGCCGGTCGGCCGCAGTGCCCGGAACGCGGCGCTGGCCCCTGAGTTGAAGGCACGACGCTCTCGACTGAGTGCGGCAGCGGCCACGTCACTTGCGGGCGTGCTCGACGATGGTCCGGCCGGCGTGATCGTGACCGGCCAGCTGTGGGCGATGGAGTACGTCGCCCGGGTTCCGCACGACGACTGGGTGGTGATCGGGCAGTACCACTCCTCATTCGAGGCGGCAGCGGCCGGCCGCGACCTGAAGCGGGCCCTCGACCTGTACCGGGACGTCGACACCTTCGCGCTGCTCACGCCGGCGGATGCGGACTCGTTCCGTCGGAAGGGCCTGAACAACACCACGTGGCTGGCCAACCCGCTGGCCTTCTGGCCGGCTGATCCTGCGAGTGGCACTGCGGACGAGGTCGTCACCTACCTGGGTCGGCTCTCGGCGGAGAAGGGCGTTGCCTATCTGGTCGACGCCTGGGGAGCGATCGCCGACCGCCACCCGACGTGGCGACTGCGCCTGGTCGGGTCGGGACCGGACGAGGCCCGCATCCGTGGCCGCATCGCCGAGCTGCCGGCCGGAGCCGATCGAGTGGAAGTGCTCCCGCCGGTCGCGGACTCCGAGGCCGAACTGCGGCGGGCGTCGATGGTCGTGCTGCCGTCCCTGACCGAAGGACTACCACTGGTGCTCGCGGAAGCCATGGCTCTGGGGTTGCCGTGTGTGGCCACGGACTGCTCCGCGGGTGTCCGGATGCTTGCAGGCGACGGGGCCGACGCTCGCCTCGTGGCCCGCGGCGATGCCGAGGCCCTGGCCGCGGCGATCAGCGACCTGATCGACGCGCCGGAGGAACGCCGGGTCCTGGGCGAGCGGGCGCGCGCGGCAATGGAGCCCTATCGGGCCGAGCGGATCCTCGACGAATGGGAACGCCTCATCGCCGACGTGCTGCGCTGAACGAGCCCGGCGTCATCGGCCTCGTCGAGGTCCAGCGATTCGGCTCGGACTTCGATGGGCACGGTTGGGTCCCACACGTCCGCGCCGGTGCTCACAGGTGCGCGTTCGCCCGTGAGAGATCCTCCTCGAAGTCGACCTCGATGGCGAACAGGTCGCGGATGTCGTAGGGGAGGACCCTGATCCCGTCCTTCTCGACCATGATCTCGATGCCGCGCTCGAAGTAGTCGCCGTCCTCGCATTCGGCCAGGCGGGCGATGAGCTGGTCCTTGTCGTTGGCCCCCACGTAGTTGATGCCGACGGACTCACCGAGGGCGTCGACGACGGTCTTCGAGAGCCGGTTCACATAGCCGTCTGCGTCGACCGTGTACTTGACCTCCTCCTCACCGACAGCGGCAGTGTTCACGCACACGAACGACTGCTCGGCGACCATGAGGTCCTTGACCCGCTCCAGCACCTGGGGGTCGAACACGACGTCGCCGTTCATCCACAGCACACCGCCGTCGGCCGACAGCCGGAGCGCCTTCATCAGGCTGCGGTTGGTGTTGGTCTGGTCGTAGTTCTCGTTGTAGACGTACGTCACGTCGGGGAATGCCTCGAGGATGAGTTCGAGCTTGAACCCGACCACCGTGGTGATGCGGAGGTCGTCGAACGCGGCGACGAGGTTCTGCATCTGCTGCTGCATGATCGTTCGGCCGTCCGAAAGCGGTGTGAGCGGCTTGGGCCACGGCTTTCCAAGGCGGGTGCCCATCCCGGCGGCGAGGATCACTGCTTGCACGGTCATGAGGTCTCCTCGACGATGCGGACGCGGCTCAACTCGCCCAGTGCGGAGTCGTGCTCGTGGATGGCGCGGCTGAGTTCGGACCAGAACCGATCGGTGCTCTGGCCAGGGGCAAGTGAATCGAAGTACAGGTCGCGCAGCTCACGCCGGGCGTCGCGCATCGGGTCCTCCGCGATGATCGCTGTGAGGTCGGCTGCCAATGAGCCGATGCTCGACTCGTCAACCACGTGGGACCCGGCGGCTACGGGTGCGTCCTCGAGGAGCTGTGCCCGATTGGACCGACGGTCGCACAGGATGATCGGGGCGTCCGGCCGCAGGTACAGGTGGTCGAGGGTGACGCTCGAGACGTCGGCGATCATGACGTCCGTTCCGCGGATCACCCCGAGAATGTCGGCCGAGACGAGGACCTGGTGGCCGCGTTCGGGATGCGACGCCGATGCCTGCTCCATCAGCTTCATGACGTGCTCGTGGGCCTTTGTCATCGCGGGGTCCTTGGACGTCACGATCCGCGGGTGAGGCTTGTAGACGACACGTGCGCCCGACTGGGCGAGTGCCGCTGACACGATCTTCGGACCGTAGCGGTCTAGCGACGTGTAGTTGTTGGCATCGTCCTCGCCCTCCCATGTCGGGGCGTAGGTGATGGTCGGTCCGTCGGAGTCTGTCAACGGTGACGCGACGGCGAGATCGAGCTGGGGGCGGCCGACGCGAACAAGGTGCGCGGGGTCGAACCACGCGAGTGCCGCGGCATGCCGGCGGACAGCCGCCTCGCCCGCAACGAAGACCTTGTCGTACGCCTTCGCCTGGTTGCTCACCATGCAGATCTTGTCGCTCTCACCGTGATTGACGTGGATGTGCACGGCCTGCTGGAACGACAGCGACTGGAAGTTGGTCCAGCCGTTGTTGACGTAGACGACGGCATGGAAGTCCGCGCGGTCGTAGAGCGCCATGAGCTGCTCGTACCGGGGCACGAGCAGGACGCGCAGCGACGTGCGCCTGATCAGCTCCTGGTACGCCTCGACCGAGCGCACGACCACGATCGTGCGGACGTCGGCGTTGTTCTCGAAGACGGGCAGCCACTGGGTGATCTGGTAGAGCTTGTGCGGAGTGTCCGGGAAGTACAGCGCGACATCGGCCGAGGGGATGTCGGCCAGGTCGAACCCGTCGGGCTCGCTGGCCCCGAAGTCCCTCAATTGGTTGGCCACCTTGCGGGCGGCCTTCTTCACGAATCGCGTGTAGGGGCCGTCCCCCGTGCCGCGCGCTGTAGTCACGATCTCCGCCCGATGTCTGGTGTCTGCCGCGTGGCACCTGTTCGACCAGTCGCGGGTGTGACCTATGGTAACCAGCGTGCGATCTCTCTGGGAGCACCGTCAGGTGCTCCGCATGCTGGTGCAGCGTGATCTGCAGAAGCAGTACACGAAGTTCCGGCTGGGATACCTCTGGACCATCATCGAGCCGCTAGGCATGTCGATGGTGCTCTGGTTCGTGTTCACCATGCTCCTGGGACCCCGCAAGCTGGGCCTTCAGCCATACCTGCTGTTCCTGTCGATCGCGATTCTGCCGTGGTGGTGGTTCACCAAGGGGATCGCGCAGTCGGCGCAGGTATTCCAGAAGAACAAGAACCAGTTGCGGATCAGCACGCTGCCCACCGAGTTGTGGGTCCTCCGGGTTCTCATCGTCACGATGATGGAGTTCATCCTGTCGCTGCCGGTCATCGGGCTTGCGATGCTCATCACGCGAACGCTCCCCGGTCCACTCATCGTCTTGTATCCCCTCGGCGTCGTCGTCCAGTTCATGCTCATGTACGGACTGGCGCTCACCATCTCGTCATGGTCCGTCGTCGTGCCGGACCTGGCACGCATCGTCCGCATCGCCATGCGCGCGATGTTCTACCTCACTCCTGTTCTGTACGCGATGTCGAACATCCCAGAGCGAATCCGACCGTTCGCGGCGCTCAACCCGGTGGTGGCACCGATCGGGCTCTACCGAATCGGCTTCTGGCCGCAGGAGCACGAGTCGGCAACGCACTACGCGATCTCGTTCGCGCTGTGCGCGATCATCGTTGTCGTCGGCATCGTCGTATTCCGCAAACTCGAGCCGCGCATCCTCAAGGAGGCCTGACGTGGCCCGGGTACGCCTGACGCCCGAGTTGGAGTCCGTCGTCGCTTTCGATCACGCCGGAGTGCGCTTGCCGGTACGGCAACGTCGACGCGGAGCCGGTCGTCGCGACAAGCTGCGGCGCATGGCCGGCGAGGTGACGCGCGAGGAGGTGTGGAACCTGCGCGACGCGTCGTTCGAACTGGCCGAGGGCGAGGCGCTCGCGATCGTGGGGTATCCGGAGTCCGGTCGTGATCCGCTGCTTCGGCTGGCTGCGGGCACCCTGGTCCCCGACGAGGGCACCGTCCGCCGTCGTACCCCCGTCATCCCGGTCATCGGTGTGGGTCGCGCCCTCGCACGCACCTACACGGTCCGCCAGAACATCTACCTCGTCGGCGGCCTGCTCGGAATGACCCCTGAGGTCGTGGCGGAACGCCTGCCGCGGATCGTCAAGGACGCCGGACTCGAGGGAATGGCCGACAAGTACCTCGGCGACACGCCGGGTCGGGTGCGCGGTCCGCTGGCCTGGAACATCGCGATGGCCACAGAGGGGCGGGCCTTCGCCATCTCCGAGGCGATGGTGGTCGGTGATCCCGCATACCAGGAGCGGTGCTGGAAGGTCATCGAGGCGAAGCGGGACGAGGGCGTGTCCTTCCTCGTCACATCCGACAAGGATCCGCAGCTCCTGCGCTTCTGCAGCCGGGCCCTGCTTCTCGACGACGACAGGGTCATCGCCGACACGACGGTGGAGGAAGCACTCAAGGGGCTCCACGCGCTGCCGCGCCACAAGCACCACACGGGCTTCGTCGCCGAAGAGTTGGCCGACGAGGACGATGACGAACTCCTTTAGGCTGTGAGCATGGCGTTCCTGCGCGAGGTTCCAGCGCTTCCCGAGGACGCTGTCCTGCTCCATATCGGGGTGCACAAGACCGGCACCACGGCAGTCCAGGCGGCGCTCGCGAACGCCCGTCCAGAACTGCGTGAGCGCGGCGCCTACTACCCCGGCAAACGCCCGGCGCAGCACCGGGCCGCGCTCTCGGTTCTCGACCGTGCCTGGGGCTGGGGCGAGAACGGCGGTCAGACGTTCCCCCGCTCCAACTTCGACGACATGGCCGCGCGTGTCCGCGCGCACGACGGGCGGGTCGTCATCAGCACCGAGTTCCTGTGCGAGGCGTCGGAGACCACCGCGCAGGAGGTGGTCGCGGCGCTCGGTGGCGACAACGTCCACGTTGTCGTGACTCTGCGCAATCTCGGCAGCCTGCTCCCGTCCTCCTGGCAGCAGTACCTCAAGTACGGCATGGCCACGGGATACGTGAAGTGGCTGCAGGACGTCTTCGCGAACCCAGGCGGGTCCTCTATGACACCGACGTTCTGGATGCGACAGGACCACGCGGCCGTCGTCCGACGGTGGGTGTCTGCGGTCGGCGCTGGGCGGATGACGGTGATCGTCCTGGAGGACCTCGACCGGCGGGCAGTCTTCCGCACCTTCGAGCAACTCCTCGCCTTGCCGGCCGGGACTCTCGAATCCCGCATGGACCTGACGTCGAATCGTTCGCTCACCGCCCCCGAGGCGCAGGTCCTGCTCGACCTCAATCGCAGGATCGCGCTCGACATGCCGTGGGGTGAATACCAGAGGTACGTGCGTCGGGGACTGGCCCATCGACTGGTGGAGGAGAGAACCCCAGGTCCGGAGGAGCCACGCCTGTTCACGCCGGGGTGGGCGCTCGAGGCGGCCGCCAGCATGGGCACGCTGGCCGTTGACGAGATTCGCGAGTCAGGCGTTCGTGCACTCGGGAACGTCGACGCCCTGAGCCGGATAGCCCCGACCGCCGAGCCCGTCGACAATGACGAGCTGACCGTCGTTCCTACCGAGGTTGCCGTCGCCGCGCTGGCGGCGTTGATCGAGACGGCGCAGCAGCCCGTCCAGGTGAAGGACCCGTCGTCCAAGGAGCTCGCGGGGGAACTGTGGAAGCAGGTCAAGACGGGTGGCCGCCGGCGCCTGCGCGGCAAGCCGAAGAAGAAGCCGTGATGGAACCCCTCTCGGTGCCCGGGACGACGGTGGCGCAGTCGCTGGCCGACGTGATCACCCGGCTCAGGGACTCCGTTGGGCCATTGATGGTGATTGCCCAGGAGCTCGTGGTGGCGCCCCGTGCACTGGCACCGATCACGGACGACCCGTTCGCGACCACGTCGTTGCTCGTGCGCCCCGCCACGAAGGATGCTGACGTCCGCGTCCGCCACCACGTGGTGACGAGTGTGGGCACCGGCTTCCACTCAGTGACGGCACCGGACAGCCGTTCGGTCGGTGCGTTGGTGATCGCGTCGGCGGACGCTGTCGCCGCCGCCGACGCGATCGACGACCTGCTTCGCGCCGTCAGCGCGGACGAGGTGCGCAGTGACGGTGGAGATGTCGTCGAACTGATCGCCCTGGCACTCGTGCGATCCGGCACGTCGGTCAAGGCGGTCGAGATGGTCGACGTGCCGTGGGCGCGTTCGCCCGCGGACCCCGAGGCCGCGCGTCGCGAGGCGGCGTCGGTAAGCGATGAGCGCATCGCGCAACTGCAGGCCAATCGCGCCGACGACGGCTTCTACTCGACTTTCGTGGTTCGCAAGGCGTCGAAGCCCCTGACCAGGATCGCGCTGCGCCTCGGCCTGATGCCCAACACCGTCACGTTGGTGTCCTTCGCAATCGGGATCGCGGCTGCGGCGTCGTTCGCAGCGGGAAACCGATGGGCGCTGGTCCTCGGTGCGGTGCTTCTGCAGGTCAGTCTCGTCGTCGACTGCGTCGATGGCGAGGTCGCCCGCGCGACGCGTCAGTTCTCGGCCCTCGGAGCATGGCTGGACGCTTCGACCGATCGCGTCAAGGAGTTCCTGGCCTACGCAGGGCTGGCGTATGGCGCGGCGCGGTCGGGCGTGGACATCTGGTGGCTCGCGGTGGTCCTGGTGGTTCTGCAGACGACGCGCCACATGACCGACTACGACTTCTCCCGCGTCCAGCGACTGCGGGAGGCCCGAGTGCCACACCGCGACATTCGCATCAGCGACGATGGTGCTGCCGGGTCCACTGCGGGCTGGTCGGTGAGCGGCGCGATGGAACTGTCGACGCGACTCAATCGGCGCGACGCCGTCCGGTGGTTCAAGCGCGCGATCCACATGCCGATCGGCGAGCGCTGGCTGGTGATCAGCGTCTTCGCCGCCGTACTGGGGCCGACATGGGCGCTGGGCGTCTTGCTTGTGCTGGGCCTGCTCGCGTTCGCCTATGTCATGACCGGCCGGACCCTGCGCACCTTCACCTGGCACGGGCCCACACCGGAGTCGGGGGTCGCGCTGCTGCGCCGTCAGGGCGACTCGGGGCCGCTGCTGAGCCTTCTCGCGCTCGCGGTGCCCGAGCGCGTGCGGTTTCGCTGGTGGGCGGGGCGTGCCGGCTGGGTGATCCCGGCCCTCCTGCGACTGATCGAACTCGGAACAGTCGCGGTGATCGCACTGACGTGGTACCCGTCGGCCACTGTCATCGCGTTCTGGTGGATGGCGATCGTCGCGTTCCACCACTACGACACCCTCTACCGCGCCCTGCAGGGCGCCGCCTCGCCGCGATGGATCACCTGGCTGGGCCTGGGCTGGGACGGCCGCAGCATCCTGGTCGCGGTCCTCGCCGTGGTGGGGCTCGGCGCCGTCACGACGGGCCTGACCTGGGGCGCGTGGCTCATGGTCCTGCTCTTCGTCGTGGTGTCCTCCGTACAGTGGTTGTCCGTGCAGGGGAGCCGATCGACGTGAGCCCCGATGACGTCCGTCCAGATCGGCCCACCATCGCCCAGATCCGCGAGGTGGGGCAGCCGCCCGCCGTGCGGGGCCGCCGCAACTCCGAGCACTGGGTCGCGGACGTGTACTTGCGCGGCATCTCGCCGTACCTGACACGGATCCTGCTGCGCACGTCGATCACCGCGAACGGCGTGACGTGGCTGATGGTCGCGACCGGGATGTCCGCCGCCTTCGCTCTCCTGATCCCCGGACTGCCAGGAGCGGTGCTTGCGGCACTCCTCGGGCAGCTGCAGATGCTGTGGGACTGCTGCGACGGCGAGGTCGCGCGGTGGCGGCAGACCACGTCGCCCAAGGGCGTCTTCATCGACCGCGTGGGGCACTACACGGCCGAGGGCCTGATCCCCATCGCCTTGGGCCTGCGCGCCGCTGGCTTCCCTGAGCAGGGCTGGATGGACACACCGTGGCCGCTCATCGGTGCTCTGGTCTCGGTCCTGGTCCTGTACAACAAGGCGCTCAACGACATCGTCCATGTGTCACGCGCGTACGACAACATGCCTCGCCTCGACGAGAAGGCGGAGGTCGCGGCTCCGCGGGCAGGCGGCCTGCGCCGACTGCGTGGCCTGGCCCGCTACTTCCCATTCCACCGTGCCTACCACTCCGTCGAGCTGACGCTGCTGGCGTTGGTCGCCGCGATCATCGACGTGCCGTTGGGCGACCTTGCTGCGACCCGTTTCCTGGTCGCCTTCCTGGCTGTCTTCGGCGTGCTCACGGTGATCGGGCACCTTGCCTCGATCCTGTCGTCGAGCCGACTGCGATGACGGACGCGGCACGTTTCGGGGTCGTCGTCCTGACCATGGGCAAGCGACCGGAGGAGCTCCAGCGCGGACTCGCTTCGGTGCTCGCCCAGCGGGACGTCACCATGGACGTCGTCGTGGTCGGCAACTCCTGGGAGCCCACCGGGCTGCCGGATGGCGTGCGCGGCGTGTATCTCCCGGAGAACGTTGGGGCTACCGCTGGGCGCAACGCTGGGGTGCCGTACGTCTCGGGGGAGTACCTGTTCTTCCTCGACGACGATGCCTCGCTGCCTGACCCGCACTTCCTGGCCGAGGTCGCCGCCCGCTTCGCCGCCGACCCGCGACTGGGCGTCATGCAACCGCGCGTGGTCGATCCCGAGGGCAAGGCCCCGCCGCGCCGCTGGGTTCCCCGCCTGCGCGTGGGCGATCCCGGTGCGTCGAGCCCGGCCACGGCCCTCTGGGAGGGGGCGATCGCGATCCGACGCGACCTGTTCGAGGCGGTCGGCGGTTGGCCGGACGAGTTCTTCATCTTCCACGAAGGCGTCGACCTGGCGTGGCGCGTATGGGACGAGGGCTTCACGCCCTGGTACGCCGCGGACCTCGTCGTGAACCATCCCGTGATGGATCCGGCACGGCATGCGGTGTTCTACCGGTACAACGCCCGCAATCGTGTCTGGCTCGCCCGTCGGAACCTGCCCGTGCTCCTGGAGCCGGTGTACGTCGGCACCTGGGTCGGGATGACGCTGCTGCGCGTGCACGACAAGGAGGCGCTCACGGCGTGGTTCGGCGGCCTGCGCGAGGGCATGGCACACAAGCCGGCCGGACGCCGGCGCATGAAGTGGTCGACCGTGTGGGCGATGACGAAGGCCGGTCGTCCCCCGATCATCTAGCCCGCTGGTCAGGAGGCGCAGAAGTTCTCGTCGCCGCTGTTGACGTTGGCGGTGTAGTCCTTGGTGATGTCGCTGATGACGACGGGCTTGATCGACGTGAAGTCGTTGCCGACGATCAGGTTCATGGTCTTGCCCTGCTTCTTGACCTTCTCCACGTTGTTCGCGGCCGCCGCGTAGATGAGCGTCTTGGCCGACTGATCCCAATCGGGGTCGTATTGCACTGTCGTGCTCTCCACGGTCGTGTCCGAATTGCCGACCGTCTCCACGATGTAGCCCTGCTTACGCAGTTCCTTGGCGACTTCCTTGCCCTTGCCCTTGATGCCAGTGCCGTTGAGCACGTTCACATGGATCTCGCTGGGCGGGGTCTTGAGCAGCGGCTGATCGGCGGCCCCGTTCGCGCCCTTCGGCGGCCACGCGGTGTCGTTCTTGATCGCGTCCCAGATGGGCTTGGCCTGCGTGGTGTTCACGCTGACGGTGGCGTTGTCGGTGTTGGGCGTCCACGGGAGCGTGGTGAACGTGACGTTGGACGGCTTGAGGTCTTTCAGGCTCAGGGCCAAGTCCTTGAGGTTGTTGATGTCGGCGAGCTGAGGATCCGCGGTGAGTGACTGCGTCGCCGCGTTCAGGACGCCGAGCAGTTCTGCGGGGTTCAGGAGGGTGCCGCTGCTGAGGACCTTGCGCATGAGCGAGGAGATGAACGCCTGCTGCCGACGGATGCGCGAGGTGTCGGACCCGTCGCCGAGTCCGTGGCGGGTGCGGACGAAGGCGAGCGCCTCCTCGCCCTCGACTGTGTGCTTGCCCTTGCTCATCTTCAACCCGCTGAGCGGGTCGTTGACGTCCGACGTGAGGCAGATCTCGACGCCGCCGATCGCATCGACGATCTTCTTGAAGCCATTGAAGTCGACGAGCATGAAGTTGTGGAGGTCGAGGCCGGACATCTCGTTGATCGCCTTTACCGTGCAGCCCGGTCCGCCGAGCTCGATCGCCTGGTTGAAGCGCGCGCGGTAGCCACCGACCTTCTTGCCGTCCTTCTTGCAGACCGGCAGCGTGATGATCGTGTCGCGGGGGATGCTCACGGCGATCGCCGACTTACGGTCGGCGGCGATGTGCAGGACGATCACGGTGTCGGAGCGCTGCCCACCGATTTGGAGCGACGACCCGAAGCCACCGTTGCCCTTGCCGGTGCGTGAGTCGCTGCCCATCAGCACGATGTCGATCGGGTCGAAGGTGCCGGTCTGCTCGTTGATAGCGGTGAGGGGGGCCTTCGCCGGGGCGCTGCCGAGGACCTCGCTGACATCGACGGTCTTGATGTTGCCCTGGAGCTGCCCCATGACCACGCCCACCCCGGCGCCCACCACGGTGGCCACGAGGATCAGGGCGGACAGGACCGAAAGGACGATGCGGGACACCCGCCGCCGGCCTTTGGCGCTGGTGGAGCTCACGGGCGGGGGCTCCCATCGGTCCGGTGAAGTGGTCGTCGCACGATGACGTCATGGTAAACGGCGCGCGTACTTCAGGGACGCACCGCCGGTCCGGGCGGTTCCGGCGCAAGGCGGCCCCGCGTGACGAATGTGACGCACGAGGCGGGTGGGAAGTGGATTGAGCAGACGTTGTGTGGCACCGTGGTGGCAGTGGCCCAGCCCACCTGGACCGTCTTCCCCATAAGGAGCCCTCACCGTGACCCGTCCGGTAGGCCCGGCGTCGGGCCGTGCCCGCCGCTGCCTCACGCTCGGGGCGGCGCTCGCGGTGGCCACGACCGTGGCCCTGGCCGGCGCCCCGGGGACCTGGGCGCAGGCGCCCCTGACCGAACGGCTTGGCGTTCCCGCTGACGACCCGACCCCGTCCCCTGCCCCGGCCCCGGCCGCGGCCCCGACCCCGGCCCCGCCCGCTGCGCCGCCGGCTGACTTCCCCGTGGTGGGAGCCGGCTACGGCCACGGCGTGGGGATGTCGCAGTGGGGTGCCTACGGCATGGCACAGCAGGGTTTCGATGCCGCGGCCATCGTCACGCACTACTACTCCGGCACCTCTGTCACGCCGGTCCAGGACGACCAGGAGATCCGGGTCAACCTGATGTATCAGGTGTCGTCCGCCAACATGCGCTCCGAGGCCCTCGAGGCGTCCGGCGGCGCGATCGAGGTGACGCTGGCGAACGGAGTCGTCGTCGCCGGGCCGTCGGACCAGTTCCGGTTCTCGGTGTCGGGTGATGCGGTGTCCGTCCAGCGCGTCGCCGGCGGGCAGTCGAGCGACCTGGGCACGTCCCCGTCCGTGACGGTGCGGTGGGCAGGGACGCGGACGCCCGGTTCGGCCACGGGCGGATCGACGCTTCTCGACGTCGTGGGCGGCAGTTCCTCTCTCGGCTCGTCCGGCCATCGCTATCGATACGGCTATGTGGAGGTTGTCCCGGTCTCGACGTCTGCGGGAACACGCCTCAACGTCGTCAACATGGTGCGCATCCACGAGGAGTACCTCTACGGGATCTCCGAGGTGTCGAGTTCGTGGCCCAAGGCCGCGTTGCAGGCGCAGATCCTCGCCGCTCGGTCGTATGCGCTGAGCAAGGTCGCTCGCGGCGTGCGGTCGAGCTGCTCGTGCCACGTCGACGACGGCGGCGGGCCGTACTCCGACCAGACGTTCACGGGCTGGATAAAGGCGAGCTCGGCGAAGGGCGGCGACTGGCTCGACGCAGTGAACGGGACGCTCGCGTCCGACACCACTGGACAGGCGATCTTGTTCAACGGCCAGCCGATCAGCGCCTTCTACAGCGCGTCCAGCGGTGGCACGACGCGGTCGGCCCAGGAGACCTGGGGCGGAAACCTGCCGTACGCCGTCAGCGTTCCCGATCCCTACATCCAGACCAATGCCAACCCGTACAAGTCGTGGACGGTCCACGCATCGCAGGGCCAGATGGCCCGGATCTTCGGGCTGGGCAACGTCGTGTCCGTGGCGATCACGGACCGGTACCCGTCAGGTGCGGTCCGAACCGTGACGGCGACCGGCACAGACGGTGCGACCGCGACGAAGAGCGGTGCCCAGTTCCAGAGCGCGCTCGGACTCAAGTCGACGTACGTGCTGACGATCTCAGGCGCAGGTGGACCGGCCCTGCCGGATGCAGCTCCTGCCCCGGCGGCCGCCCCGGCCCCGGCGCCCGGTGCTCCCGCACCGGCGGCCGCGCCGGCTCCTGCGCCCGCTGCGGCGCCCACGACGAACGTGCGACAGCGGACCGTGTCCTTGCTGACGCCGACCGTGGTCACGAAGAAGGTCGGACACCGCTACGCGGTCGTCGGCGTCGTCCGTCCGGCCAAGGCACGGCTCGCCGCGTGGCGTCAGGTGTACTACAAGAATGCGTGGGTGACCGTGCAGAAGGCGCGGACGTCGTCGAAGGGCCGCTACGTCTTCGTCATCAAGAAGGCTCGATTTGCCGGTACCACGCGCACGTTCCGCGTACTCATCATCAAGAAGGGGACGGTCGTCGGCGTGAGCCCGCAGTTCACCGTCACGGTGAAGCGACAGCGGTGATCCGCTCGGCGGCGACGATGACGTCTGCGTCGACATCGCCGGTGGCGAGCACGACGGACCCGCCGGTCACCAGGGGTACCGCCAGGCACGCGAGCCAGGCGTCGACGAGGTCGATGCCACCGGCCACGAGCAGGCGTCCTCCGGCGGACAGGCCCCACCTGGCTGCGAGCGCGGCGGCCTGATCCAGCACCTGCTCCTGCGAGCGTTCCTCGGCGTTCCACACGAGAGCGGGGTAGGACGGCAGGGGTGGCTCGAAGAGGTACGCATCGGGCTGGTTGCGCACGGACACGGTGGCGTCCTGGATGCCCGACGGAAGCACGGCCGAGATGGGCAGCCCGAACGGATGGAGTGACACCGCGACGACCTCGCCAGCGGTCGACGATGACGTGAGGGCCGAGTGCTCGTCGAGCACCGTCAGGTCGGTGGTACCAAGGTCGTCAAGGGCGAGGAGGCAGCCCGCCGTCCAGATGCCTGCGCACCACGCGGTTCGCTGCCAGTGCATCGGCAGGCTGATCGACACCCGCGCACCCGCCTCGCAGTCGAACTCGTCGCGCAGCGCGTTGGCGATCTTCGCGGCTGCGTTCTCGACACTGGTGCTGGAGAGCTCAACCCGCTCGCCCCGCGCGGTGTCCACGTAGGTGACAAGCGGCGCCCCGGGATTTGCGCGCTTGCGCGCCTGCAGCGCCGACCATGCATCGCCCATGGCGCAAATGTAGGCGCGGGTCGGGCCGGAGTGTTCGTTGTGGGACCCTTGGCCGGTGACTGAAGCCGTGCTCCTCGTCGGCGGGCAGGGCACGCGCCTTCGCCCCCTGACCATCAACACGCCCAAGCCCATGCTGCCCGTGGCGGGTGTCCCGTTCACCGTCCACCAGATCACGCGAGCCCGAGATGCCGGGGTCACCCGCATCGTTCTCGCGACGTCCTACCGAGCGGAGGTGTTCCGCGACTTCATGGACGCGGCCGACCTCGGCATCGAGATCGTCATCGCGACGGAGGATGAGCCGCTCGGCACCGGTGGGGCGATTCGGCACGCGCTTCCGTACCTGGAGAGCGGCTCCGACGAATCGGTCCTGGTGTTCAACGGCGATGTGCTCACGGGCGTCGACATCCGCGGTCTGGTCAATCACCATCGCGACACGTCCAGCGACGTCACGCTCTACCTGACTCCGGTCGAGGACCCGCGCGCCTACGGCCTCGTCCCGACCGACCACGAGGGACGCGTGACGGCCTTCCTGGAGAAGCCCAAGACCGACGACGAGATCGTCACCAACAACATCAACGCCGGCTGCTACGTCTTCAAGCGCGGCCTGATCGACCAGATCCCGGCCGGCCGGCCGGTCTCCGTGGAGCGCGAGACGTTCCCCGGCCTGCTCGCTGGTGACGCACTTGTCACCGGCGTGGTCGACAGCGGCTACTGGCTGGACCTGGGCACGCCGCTGTCGTTCGTCCAGGGCTCATGCGACCTCGTGCTCGGTGCGGCGCCGTCACCCGCGGTCCCGGTCACGGGGGACTATCTGGCCCATGAGTCGGCCACCATCGCCGACAGTGCGAACCTGCACGGTGGAACGTGCGTGGGCCGCAGTGCCGTCGTCGCGGACTTCGCGGTCGTCAACGGCGCCGTCGTCTTCGATGGGGCCGAGATCGGCGAGGGCGCACACGTCATCAACAGCATCGTGGGCGCCGGCGCTGTCGTCGGTGCCGGCACAGTGCTCAACGGGGCTGTCATAGGAGACGGTGCGCAGGTCGGCCGCGGGAACGAGCTGCTCACCGGCGTGCGCGTGTGGCCCGGGGCGGTCTTGGCCGATGGCAGCATCCGCTTCTCGTCCGACGCCTGACGCGCAGGCCGACTGGGCGGCGCCGTACCAGGTCGACCTGTCCGCAGTGCTCGGGACGTTCCTACGGGGCAGTCGTGACCCGGCCTGGCGTCGGGCCGAGAATCGTTGGTGGTGGGCGACGCGGACTCCCGACGGTCCGGCGTCGATGGCCCTCCGCGCTGATCGCGAGGGCGTCGTCACGTCGTCGGCGTGGGGGCCTGGCGCGCAGTGGCTCGTCGATGACGTTCCGTCGCTCCTGGGTTTCGCGGATGATCCTTCGGGCTTCCCGGCCGTAGCCCTTCCCGAGCGGCTTCAGCCGGTGTGGGCCGACCTCGCCGTTCGCTGGCGGGTGCCCGGCAGTCGGCGGGTTCTCGAGGCGCTGGTGGCAGCGATCCTCGAGCAGAAGGTCACCGGAGTGGAGTCGCGGCGGGGCTGGCGGCATCTGCTTTCCGAGGTGGGCGAGTCCGCCCCGGGTCCGACTCCCGAGGGGATGTTCGTGATGCCCGATGCGGCCGCGATCCGCGGTGTGCCGAGCTGGCAGTGGCATCGATGGGGTGTGCAGCCGCAGCAGTCCGCGACGATCCTGCGGGCGGCCCAGGTGGCCGGTCGTCTGGAGCAGTGCGCCGACCTGCCGTTGCCGGACGCCTGCCGTCGGCTGACGGCAGTCGACGGGATCGGGCAGTGGACGGTGGCGGAGGTGGCCTCGCGCGCGCTGGGCGATCCGGATGCAGTCTCGTTCGGCGACTTCCACCTCGCTGGCAGCGTCGTCTACGCGTTCACCGGACGGTTCGACGGCACGGACGCTGACATGGCCGAACTGCTCGAGCCGTTCGCCGGGCACCGTCACCGGGTGCAGCGCATCGTCGAGTCGTCGCCGTACACCCGTCCCCGGCGCGGCCCGCGCGCGACCATCACCGACCACCGCCACCGCTGAGTCCGACCGCCCCGGTCGTAACAGGGTGCCGGTTGTGACGGGCGTGGTCGGACTCGGTGGAGTGAGTCGGCGAATGCGTCAGCGGAAGTCGACGAAGCGCTCCGCCGCACGGGTCGGGCGCTCGCGGGGCTCGCCCGCCGAACGTCCTACCGCGACGGCACCGAGTGGCTGCCAGGACGCCGGCAGGCCGAGTGCGCTGCGCACCACGTCGGCGCAGAATATCGTCGACGAGATCCACGCAGAGGCCCAGTCGTCCGCAGCAAGGGCCACCATGAGGTTCTGCACGGCCGCGCCGCCGGCGACCATGAACAGGTCGCGCTCGTGCGAGTTGCGGGCCGCGTCGGGGTAGCCGTGCGCGGCCCCGTCGAGGTCGACGAAGGGCAGCACGACGCACGGGGCCTGGCGCAGCACGTCGCCGCGGCTGAGCCGCTTACTGATCGACTCTTCGCTGTAGGAGTCGACGTTCGCAAGGTCGCGACGCCACTGCTCGGCCATCGCGTCAAGCAGCATGGTGCGCACCTTCTGATCGCGCAGGATTACGAACCGCCACGGCTCGCTGTGGTGCGGCGCCGGCGCTGCGACGGCGGCCTCCACGGCACTCGTGATCGCCGCATCGGGTACCGCCTCATCGGTGAAGGATCGGATGGTGCGGCGCGCGAACGGTGCCTGCCGACGGCCGGCGGCCATCGCCTCCGCCGTGCCAAGGGTGAAGAGGTCCTCGTCGAGTGGTCGGATGAGAGCCGCTGCCCCCGGCCCGTCGTCGCCGCTGACGAACGCGGCCAGGCCGCGCACGACGGCGACGGGGCTCCCGTCGATCTTGCCCTTGGTGAGGTCCGCGGCGGCAGCGACCTCGTCGGCGATGGCGACGACGGTCATCTCGAGCGTGCGCCCGAAGCCGTCGACGCGCCCGGTGTAGTCGTCCAGCGGAGCGAGCCCCGCACAGCCGATGGCCACGTCGCCGACGCCCATGCGCCATGGCCGCCCCATCGTGTCGGTGACGATCACCGCCACCTGCCTGCCCGTGGCCGTCGTGATCGCCGTGCGAATGCGCCGCGCGGACGCGTCAGGGTCGGCGGGCAGCAGCACCACGTGTCCGACCTCGACGTTGCTCGCATCCACGCCGGCGGCTGCGAGCACGAGTCCGTGGCGGGTCTGCACGATGCGGGTGACACCGCGCGGCGTCTCCTTCGTCGCCACGATGCGAACGGTCTCGTCGGCAATGACGTCGTCGCGCGAAGTCGCCGCAACGACGCGGCCTTCCGCCTTGGCGACGACCTTGCTCGTGACCACGACGATGTCGCCGTCTTCGAGGCCGCGATCGCCCGTCGGCCATTCAACTCCGGCGGCCGCGACCGCGACGATGGCATCGATGTCGTCGCCCGGCTGCACGCGACCGATTCCGCCAGCGGCCGAGATGAGCAGGCTCGGCTCTGTCATGACGCTGCGCGAACCTCGTCGGCCATGGCCAGGCATTCTGCGGCCATGCGGGCGGTCGATGCGACGTCGGTCATCATCGCGGGGATGGCGCGGCAGGTGATTCCGGCGGCGGCAATCTCCGGTACCGAGTCCGCGTCGGCGAGGTCGACGAGCCATGCGTCGATCACTCCGCCGTTCGAGCGTGATCCGTAGTGGACGGCAACTGCGCGTGCCGACGTCTGGACGCCGATTGCCTCCAGGCAGGCATCGGCCATGCCGCGCACGGGCGCCCCGCCGACGATGGGGGAGACGGCCACCACTGGTGCAGCGGTCGCGCGAACGGCCTCGGCGATGCCTGGCACTTGGAGGATCGTCCCGATTGACACGACCGGATTGCTGGGCGGGAACAGGACTACGTCCGCGTCCATGATGGACGCGATGACGTCCGGTCCGGGACTGGCGGTGTCGATCCCGACGATCGCGAACCCGTGCGCGGGCAGCGCGGCGCGATGCCGGATCCACCACTCCTGGAAGTGGATCGCCGTGCGCAGCGGTGTCCCGTCGGGCGACGTGGCTCCGGAGGGGTCGTCGATGATGACGTGGGTTTCAGCGCGGTCGTCGGACATGGGAAGCAGTCGGACGCGCGGCTGCCAGTGATCGCAGAGGGCAGTCGTGACATCGGTCAGGCTGTATCCGGCCGCAAGCGACTGCGTGCGCACCAGGTGCGTGGCGATGTCCTTGTCGCCGAGACCGAACCATGCCGGCTCGACTCCGTACGACGCGAGCTCGTCCTTGACAGTGAACGTCTCGCCGTCGCGACCCCAGCCGCGCTCCTCGCTGATCCCGCCGCCGAGGGTGTACATCACGGTGTCGAGGTCCGGGCACACACGCAGTCCATGCACCCAGATGTCGTCGCCTGTGTTGCCGATCACGGTGATCTCGGAGCCGGGGTAGTCGGACTCGAGGAGTCGTCGAAGCCCGCGCAGGAATCGGGCGCCACCGATGCCGCCCGCCAGGGCTGTGATCTGCATGGCGGCATCCTTTCAGACCGGTCGAGCGCGCCTGAGCGGTGGAAGTCGTCAGTCGCGGGTGGCGCAACGCCGGATTCGGGACGGTGAGCCCCAGAATGTGGGCATGAGCGACGGCCCGGCGGACACCTCCCCTGACGCGGCGGGGTCTCCCGCGGAACCGGTCGTCGCGCCGGGCGAGTCCCCCGTGTTCGCCCTGTCCTTCGACGGCATGGACGAGGAGCCTGCGGTCGAGGAGCCTGCGGTCGAGGAGCCTGCGGTCGAGGAGCCTGCGGTCGAAGAGGCCGCGTCCCAACCGGCAGCCGCGGAGACCACGCAACCGCTCGCGCTCACCCCGGCCGTCGAGCACCCCGCGATCGAGGCGGCGCCGGTCGAAGTGGCGATCGAGGCCGCGCCGGCGCAGGCGCCTATCGCGGGAATGGCCGAAGCCGTGGTGACACCCGCCGTCGCAGCGGTCGCAGCGGTCGCGCCGGCTGTCCCGGTGTCGCATGCGGCTCGCCGACGCCGTCGCTGGCCGTGGGTCACCCTTCTGTGCGTCGTGCTCGCGGTGCTCCTGGTCGCCAGTGCCGGCTTGTGGTACATCAGCGGGCTGATCGGTGCCGCCACGCAGGTGCCGCAGACCGCGGCCCCCTTCCCGCTCACCGTGCTGTCCGCGAGCGAGACCTCCATCTCCTACAGCGGTGACGCCAGCGGGTGGAGCGACCAGGGGCTGATGGGGATCGGCACCACCGAGGGCGGCTACGTGCAGACCCAGAGCCCGAAGGAAGTCGGCTCGGGGGGCACGAAGACGACCACCCGCGAGGTGACCGCCCAGGTCCTGCCCCCTGCACCGACGGCGGGGCAGGCTGCGGCGCTCGATGGCTGGTACTTCCCGCACAATCCCCAGGTGGGACTCGGCGTGGAGTTCCAGGACATCCTCTATCCGAGCCCTGCCGGGCCAAGTCCCGCGTGGTACATCCCCGGGACCGCCAGCACCTGGGTGATCTTCACGCATGGCCGCGGGGCCACTCCTCGCGAGGGTCTGCGGATCGCCAGCACCGTGACCAAGCTCGGATATCCGATGCTTCTCATCAAGTATCGCGACGACCAGAAGGCGCCCGCCGAAGACGGCCAAGGCAACTTCGGCGCCACCGAGTCGCCTGACCTCGAGGCGGCGGTCAAGTACGCGCTTGATCATGGGGCGTCGAAGGTGGTGCTCACGGGAGCGAGCATGGGCGGTGCCATCACCTTGGCCTTCCTCCACGACTCCGCACTCGCGCCGAAGGTGGCGGGAGTGTTCCTGGACTCGCCAGCGACGAACTTCGGCGCCATGGTCGAGGCCGGGGCCCAGGACATGGGCCTGCCGGGGTTCGTCTCCGCCGCTGCTATGCAGGTCGCCAGCTGGCGGTATGGCATCGACTGGCAGGCGACGGACTACACCGACATGGCGCCGTCGATCGCCACGCCCACGCTGATCGTCCAGGGGACCGCGGACGACAGGGTGCCGGCGCGCGTCACCCAGGCCTTCGTGAACGCCGCCGATCCCCAGACGGTCAAGCTCGAACTGTTCGAGGGCGCCGGGCACGTGATGTCGTGGAACGTCGACCGGACCCGTTACCAGACCCTCCTGACCGGCTTCCTTGGACAGGTCGCACCGGCCTCCTGACGAGCGCGCCACGCCGAACGTTTTGCGGCAATTGCGGTCAATTTGCGATCGCTTCGGTCAATTCCTGCAGAAAAAGTGGGAATCCTGTCCGTTTTGTCCTTTTCCGGCTTGACTCAGGTAAATGACACCGGTGTAATGCGTTGCGAAAGGCGTTTGTCGTGGTAGGGGTCAAGTGCAGGGTCGAGGAGGTTCCCGCGTGACTGACATGGTGCTGGTGCCCTTGTCCGACGTCGAGGAGTTGGAGTGGCAGGAACGCGCTCTGTGTGCCCAGACCGACCCCGAGGCCTTCTTCCCTGAGAAGGGTGGAAGCACTCGCGAAGCCAAGAAGGTCTGCCTGTCGTGCGACGTCCGCATGGAGTGCCTGGAGTACGCCCTGGGGTCCGACGAGCGGTTCGGCATCTGGGGCGGGCTGTCCGAGCGCGAACGTCGCCGGTTGAAGAAGCGCGCCGTCTAGCGATCACCGCCCGGTGGACGGACGGCGCGGGTCAGCGCCTCCAGTCTGGCCAGCACGTACAGTGAACCAGTGATGGACGACGACGCGGCGGTGCCTGCCGACCACTCCCGTCCCATCGAATTAGAGGCTCCCTCAGTTCCGGACTCCTTCGACGAGCAGCTCGACGACTGGAATCTCGACGCTCCCTCGCAGATCGCACCCGACGACTTCGTCGAGGAAGTGCCGGAGGACGTCCGCACCACCGAGTGGTTCAGCCTCGAGGAGGACCTCAGCGAGGAGGAGCCGCTCGCAGCCCTCCCACGGCGCAATCACCACGTCACTGCAGTCGTCGTCAGCCATGACGGCAGCGTGTGGCTGCCCGCCGTCCTCACCACGCTGGCCGCGCAGACCCGTCCGATCGATGCCGGCATCGGCGTCGACACCGGCTCGGTCGACGGGAGCGAGGGCCTTCTCGCCGAGTCGTTCGGTCCAGACCGTGCCCTCGTGCTGGACCACCTTGTCGGTTTCGGCGATGCGGTGCGCGCCGGCCTGGCGGCGCTGGAGCGACCCGTCCATGAGCCGTTCACGCCGGAGTTCGTCGAGTGGGTCTGGCTCCTGCACGACGACAGCGCGCCGGACCTGCGGTGTCTCGAGGGGCTGCTGAACACCGCTGATGACAACCCGAGCGCCGCCGTCCTCGGTCCGAAGATCCTTGGCTGGCACGACCGGCGACTGCTGCTCGAGGCGGGCGTCACGGTCACTGGATCCGGACGCCGGGTCACGAACCTTGACAAGCGCGAGCACGACCAGGGCCAGAAAGACGGCGTTCGCGACGTCCTGGCGGTGAGCTCCGCCGGCATGCTCGTTCGTCGCGACGTGTGGGACCGGCTCGACGGATTCGACCCGGCACTGCCGCTGTTCCGCGACGACATGGACTTCTGCTGGCGTGCGCACCGCGCCGGCGAGCGCGTCCTGATCGCCACTGACGCCGTTCTCCACCACCGCGAGGCCTCGGCCCACGGCCGGCGAGCCGACGACCTTGCCGCACGCCCTCATCGGGCCGACCGCGAGGCGGCCGTGCACGTGCTTCTCGCGCAGTCCTCGACGGTCGCTGGTCCGTTCGTGGCGCTTCGGCTGTTCCTCGGTGCACTGATACGCGCCGGCGTCTACCTGCTTGGCAAGGACGTGGCTGCGGCCCGCGACGAGGTCGGCGGCGTGCTGTCGGTGGCGCTGCACCCCTCGCGACTGCGCGCCTCCCGCGCCCGGATCCACAAGACCGCCACGGAGCCCGCAAGCTCGGTGCGCCATCTGCGGGCCAGCACGACGCAGCAGCTGGGGCAGGTCCTGGAGGCCGTCGGCGGCGTGCTCACCACCAGCGGTGCTGGCGAGGGTACCGGCTCGGTGAGCGCACTCGAGAGCGGGCCGGTCGGCGACGACGCGGACTACATGGACGACGGATCGTCGGGCTTCCTTCGCCGATTCGTCCTGCGGCCGAGCGTCCTGCTGGCGCTGGTGCTCATCGCCGTGGCCGTGGCCGGCACCCGCGGGCTGTGGCTCGGCGACGGAGTGCTGCAGGGCGGCGCGCTGCTGCCGGCCCCGCCCGGGGCGAGCGACCTTTCCGAGACGTACCGGCAGGCCTGGCACGACGTCGGACCCGGCTCCACGGTGCCGGCGCCGCCGTACCTCATGGTGATCGCCGCCGTTGCCCTTCTGCTGCTGGGCAAGGCACCCATCGCCGTGACGGTCCTGCTGCTGCTGGCCATCCCGCTGGCAGGCTGGAGTGCCTACGTTGCCCTTCGCGGCATGGTGTCGAGCCGCTGGCTGCGCGTGTGGGCCGGCGCGGCCTATGCGCTGCTCCCGGCCATGACGGGCGCAGTCGCCTCAGGTCGCATCGGCACGACCATGGTCGCTGTCGTGCTGCCGTTCGTCATCCGCTCGCTGGTGCGGATCTGGCAGTCGCAGGGCACTGTGCGCAGGTCCGCCGGCACGGCCTTGCTCGTCGCCGTCGTGCTGGCCGTGTCACCGTCGTTGTGGATCGTCCTTGTCGTGGCCGCGGTCATCGCGCTGGTCTACCGGTGGCGGGCGAGCGGCGACGTCGATCGCAACGTCCTGGCCCGGCTGGCCATCGCGCTGCTGGCACCGCTGATCTTGCTGCTGCCGTGGACGATCTACCTGTTCACCCATCCAGTGCTCCTGCTGCTTGAGCCGGGCATCAACAGCCCGACGATCACCGACCCGGGCCTCAAGCCATGGGACGTCCTTCTGCTGCACCCGGGCGGTCCGGGAATGCTCCCGCTGTGGGTGACGATCGGCATCGTCATCGCCGGCTTCGTCGCGTTCCTGCGGACCGACCGGCTCAATGCCATCCTCCCGATCGGGATCCTCGGCGGCCTGGCGCTGCTCATGGGTCTGACGCAGTCGATGCTGCTGGTCACCCCGCCCAGTTCGACGATCTCGCTGCGCCCGTGGCCCGGTCAGGCGACCCTGCTCCTCGGCCTGGCGATGATCGTGGCCGCCACCGTCGCGATCGACGGGCTCCGCGAGCGACTGGCCGGTTCCAGCTTCACCTTCGGTCAGCCCCTGGCCGCCGTCGTGGCCGTCCTCGCACTGCTGGCACCGCTCGTCACGGCCGGCTACTTCGTCGCTGGCCTCGAGCAGGCGGTCATCAAGGGTCCGCTGTCGCAGGTCCCGGCCTTCGTCGCCGCCGATTCGGAGAGCGCTCAGGCCCCGAGGAGCCTGGTCATCGACGACGATGCCGGCGGCCGGGTGCGCTACTCGCTGCTGACCGGACCGGGTCCGACCCTCGGCGACGCGGAGACCAGCCCGCCGCAGGACGTCTGGGCGCAGATCGACCCGTACGTCGCAGCCATGGCCTCCGGCCGTGGTGGTGACGAGATGGCGGCCCTCGCCGGCTACGGCATCCGCTACGTCGTGCTCTCCAAAGGCAGTTCCCGCGATCTCATCCCGACCCTCGACGGGGAGCCCGGGCTGCGTCGCCTGTCCAGCTCCAAGGGCGAGGTCCTGTGGCGCGTGGCGGGCACGACGTCCCGCGCGCGCGTGGTCGACGGCGACAAGCAGGTCCCCATCGGCCTTGCCCCGGACGGCACCGTCGGAGCCAACCCGTACATCGCCCAGGTCATGCCGGACGGGACGGGGAAACGCGTCCTCGTCAGCGGTGCGCAGCAGGACGGTGGCTGGCGGGCATTCTCGACCGATGCGCAGGGCAACCGGCAGGACCTCGAGGCCGTCGCGGGTCCGGGCGTGCTGTCCTGGTCGCAGGGATTCTCCCTGCCCGGCGGCGCCCCGAAGGTGACCGTCAGCTACGACGGCCGCACGCGCTCCCTGTGGATGTGGTTCGAGCTGATCGTGCTGCTCGTGCTGATCGTGCTGGCCCTGCCTGAACGTCGCCGACTGGATCCGGACCCCGACATCGACGAGCCCGAGCCGCAGGCCTTCGAGCCCGGCGACAGCCCCGAACTGGTCGAGCCGCGGAGTGCGGAGGCCGAGGTCGTGCACCGCGAAGCCGTCGATGCCGAGGTCGACGAGATGGCAGAGGCACAGGTCGGCGCGGAGCAGCCGATTCGGCCGGCCGGGTGGGACGAGCGCCCCGACGCGACGAACTCCAGGGAGGTGTGACATGGCACGCAAGGTCCGGCTGGAGAAGCGAGTTCGACTGAGCGACGACGCCGTCGTCGCACCGACCGACATCGAGGGCACGGACGGCAGCGGCGCGCACGGCGCGGCCCGTCGTCGCCGCGGCCCGCGCCCGCCGGCTGGGTCAGGGGCCGCCATTGCCAGCGGCAAGGTGTTCGGCATCGTGCTGGTGGCGGCGTTGGTCATCACGCTCGCGGCCACCCTGCTTCAGCGGCCCACTCCCGCCGTGTCCGAAGGTGCTACGACGGTCGAGCCGATCGGGTCGTCCGTCCTGCTGTGCCCGGAGCCGGGTGCGGGCACCGATCTTGGGGTGCGCGTCACCTCCGCGGTGATCCCCGGCCAGCCGGGGCAAGGCGACGGCCCGGGAGCGGCCGGCCTGGAGACACTGCCGGGCAAGAACTCGGCGTCGGCCAAGATCAGCACGCCCGGCGGCCAGGCTCAGATCGAGGCCTTCGGGCAGACACTGCCGCCCATCAGGGCCTTCGGCGAGGGCTCGCTGGCCCCAGGCCTCATCGCCGACCAGTGGGGTCGCGATCCCGGCGGCAGGGGCCGCGGCATGGCCAGCACCGCGTGTGCCCCGGCCGCGTCGGAATTCTGGTTCGTCGGCGGCGGCGCCGTCGCCGGTCGTACGACGCGCATCGTCCTGGTGAACCCGGACGACACCTCGGCGGTCGTCGACGTGATCGTGCACGGACCGGACGGCATCATCGACGCACCGGCCGGACGCGGGCTGGTCGTCAAGGGCCAGGATCGCCTGGTCGTTCGCCTCGACGTACTTGCGCCAGGCGTCGCGGCCACTGCCGCGCAGGTCCTGGTGCGCACCGGACGCGTCGGCGCAGCCGTCGATGACGAGCAGCAGGCCGGACTGGCGACCGTCGGCACCGACTGGATTCCGCCGGCGGCGGCGCCGACCACGAAGGTCTACGTTCCGGGCATCGTGGGCGGCGACGGCGCCCGCGTCCTTTCCGTGGTGGCGCCTGGCGACAGTGACGCGATCGTGAACGTGCGCGTGCTCTCGCCCGATGGCACGTTCGCCCCGGCGGACCGCTCGACCATCCAGGTGCCGGCGAATTCCGTCGTCACGATCGACATGTCCCCGGTCCTCGACAAGCAGCCGTCAACTCTCGAACTGACGTCGGACGTCCCAATCGTCGCGGGTCTGCGGATGTTCTTCGGCGGCAAGAACGTGCAGGACGAGACGGCCTACACAGCGGGCTCACAGCCGTTCAACGCCCCCGCAGCGGTGAGCGGGCTGCCGGTGCGCACGAACACGGACGTTCGCGTTTCGATCACGGCGCCGGACACTGCGGCCGCCGTCGACATCACGCTGCTCCCATTCCGTGGTGGCGAGGAGGCCGCGACCCCGACATCACCGCGGCGGGTGAAGATCGGTGCCGGCAAGGTCAAGTACATCAAGATGAACCCGCCGGCCGGGATCACCTGGTACTCCGTGGTCGTCACGCCGGTCGAGGGATCAGGACCAATCCTCGTCGCGCACCGAGTGCGCGAATCCTCCCGATTCGGCGATCTGGTCACCGGCTACCCGTGGCGACCGCTGCGCACCGAGGTCGTCGTTCCGACTGCCGTCCAGGATCCGGCGGTCGCCAACGGCTGATGCATCGGCGCGCCGTCCGCCGCGTCGGCGCGCGCCGGACTAGCGTGCGAGTCGTGAGTCGCCGCCGTTGTTCCAAGCCGTCGTGCAACGGGGCCGCCGTCTCCACGCTGACGTACGTCTATGCGGACTCGACGGCAGTCCTCGGACCGCTGGCCACCTATGCCGAGCCGCACTGCTACGACCTGTGCGAGATGCACAGTGACCGGCTCACGGCACCGAAGGGCTGGGAGATCGTCCGCATCACGCCAGACCCTGATGCCCTCAAGCCGACCGGTGATGACCTCGAGGCGCTGGCAAATGCGGTCCGGGAGGCCGCGCGACCGCGGTACGAGCCCGACGCAGCCTCGCCGACGTATGTGCCATCCGGTTCAGTCGAGGTGGCGCGCAAGGGCCACCTGCGCATGCTGACCTCGGTCGACGAGGTGCAGCCGGACCTGTTCTCCGGCGACGACGAGTAGGCGCTGCCCGCGCACGACCGCCTGACCATCAGGCGACAGTACGGGCCACTGTTCCCGGCCTCCGGGAACCGTCGATAGCCTTCTCGCCGTGAGAGACCTCGACGCGATCATCAAGGCATACGACGTTCGGGGGACCTACCCGGATCAACTGGACGAGGACCTCGCGCATCAGGTGGGTGCCGCCTTCGTCCGCGCGATCGGGATCGCCGAGCGTCACGGTGGCCCCGGCGCGGTAGTCATCGCGCACGACATGCGCCCGTCCGGGCCGTCGCTGGTGGCGTCCTTCGCTGAAGGCGTGCGCGAGCAGGGCTGCGACGTGATCCTCATCGGCCTCGCGAGCACTGACGGGCTGTACTTCGCCTCCGGACACCTCGGGCTTCCCGGCGCGATGTTCACCGCCAGCCACAACCCGGCCCAGTACAACGGCATCAAGCTCTGCAAGGTCGGTGCTGCTCCGGTTGGCCAGGACACCGGACTGCGGGACATTCGGGCGATGATCGATGCGGGGATCCCGGCATACGACGGCCCGATGGGCAGCGTCAGCGAGATGGACATGCTGGCCGAGTACGCCGCCTTCCTCCGTCAACTCGTCGACGTGTCAGGCTCGCGACGCCTTCGCGTAGTTGTCGATGCCGGCAACGGCATGGGCGGATTCACGGTCCCGGCAGTGCTCGGCAGCGAGGCCGGCCTCGCGCCGCTGCCGCTCGACATCGACGCTCTGTACTTCGAACTCGACGGCACGTTCCCCAATCACGAGGCGAACCCGATCGACGCCGAGAACATGCGAGACCTCCAGGCACGCGTGCGGGAGACAGGCGCGGACCTGGGACTGGCCTTCGACGGTGACGCTGACCGCTGCTTCGTCGTCGACGAGCGGGGCGAGATCGTCAGTCCGTCGACGCTGACCGCACTGATCGCGGCACGTGAGCTTGCCAAGTACCCCGGCTCCACCGTGATCCACAACCTCATCACGTCGCGCGCGGTGCCCGAGGTGATCGCTGAGAACGGCGGCGTCGCCGTCCGGACGCGGGTCGGCCACTCGTTCATCAAGGCGACGATGGCCGAGACCGGTGCGGTCTTCGGGGGCGAGCACTCCGGGCACTTCTACTTCCGCGACTTCTGGCGCGCCGACTCCGGCATGCTGGCGGCGCTGCACACCCTCGCGGCACTGGGAGAGACGCCGGAGGGCACCACGCTGTCGAGCCTCCTGGCCCCGTATGACCGCTACGCCGCCAGCGGCGAGATCAACACCGAGGTCGCCGACCAGGCCGCGGCCACGCTGCGCATTAAGGATGCCTTCGCGTCACGGGTAGATCAGGTCGACGAGATGGACGGCCTGACCATGGGTGCCGACACCTGGTGGTTCAACGTCCGCCCGAGCAACACCGAACCCCTGCTTCGCCTGAATGTCGAGGCCGCCGACGAGGCGAGCATGGTCGAACTTCGCGATGAGGTCCTCGCCATCATGAGATCGGGAGCGTGACCATGAGCACCGCATCCGGACGACCGGCTCCGCTTGGCGTCTCCGCAGAGTTGTGGGACGTGCTCGCCTGCCCCTGCCCGCTGCACGCGCCCGTCACTCCGGACGAGAGCGCCGGCACGGCCGTGTGCACTCGCTGCCAGACGTCATTCGACGTGCGCGACGGCATCCCCGTCATGCTTCTCGACGAGGCGCATCCTGGACCTCGGGGCATCGGCGCTGACCTGGCTGCTGAGGCCTGACCTCGATGCTCATCGTCCGCGGCGCGGTCAAGGACTACGACTGGGGAATCATCGATGGACTCCAGGCGTGGTCCGGCCAGGCAACGGGCGGGCCGCAGGCCGAGCTGTGGTTCGGCGTGCACCCGGGCGGCCCGTCGCCGCTCGTCGACAGCAGCGGTGAGCCCACGGGCGAGCACCTGGCCGACCACTTCGACATCGAGGCGATCCCGCTGCTGGTGAAGATCCTGGCCGCCGCGCGACCGCTGTCCGTCCAGGTCCACCCGTCGAGGGCGGTCGCGGAGGCGGGCTGGCATGAGCAGGGCCTGGACCCGGTGATCCAGGTCTTCAGTGATCCGTTCGAGAAGACCGAGATGCTCGTGGCCCTGACGGACTTCGAGGCGTTCGCCGGCTGGCGCGATCGCCGGCAGGCGGCGGCGGTCCTGGACTCGGTTCCCGGAGCGGGGGAGGGCGCTGCGGCGTTGCGTTCAGGGGACGTGGCGGCGGCGATCCGGCACCTGCGGGACGCATCGAAGCCCGATGCCATCAGCACTCTCGCTGCCGCGGCGGCCACTGCGGGGCTGCCTGGTGCGGAGGTGGCCGCCTACGAGACGGTCGCTCAGATGTACCCAGAGGACCCGGGCGCACTCCTGTCGGCGATGCTGGGCTACCTCAGCCTCCGGGCCGGCCAGGCGGTCTACCTGCCTGCGGGAGTCCCGCACAGCTACATCCGAGGCACGGGCGTCGAGGTCATGACGTCGTCCGACAACGTCATCCGTCTCGGCCTGACGAGCAAGCCCGTCTTCGTCGAGCAGGCGATTGCCGCTCTGCGTATGGAACTCGCCCCGCAATTCCTGAACACCGAGCACGGCGACCTCATCTGGCCGGTCAACGCCCCGTTCGTGCTGCGCATGCTCTCCTCCGGACGCGAGCGCATCCCGTCGGGTGCATACCGCATCGTGCTGGTGATCGAGGGATCCGCGCGCGTGGTGTCCGACCTCGCCGACGCCACCGTGCGCCCCGGGATCGCCGCCGTCCTGTCGTCGGATGATCCCGACGCGCACGTCGAGGCGGACGGCCTCGTCGCCATCGTCCAGTCGACGGAACGGTAGGACGCCATGAGCACCGAAGGCGGGATGAAGGCAGTCGTCGCGGCACTGCTGGCCAACGTCGGCATCGCCATCAGCAAGTTCATCGCGTTCTTCTTCACCGGCTCGTCGTCCATGCTCTCGGAGGCGATCCACTCGGTCGCCGACTCCGGCAACCAGGTCCTGCTGCTGGTCGGCAACAAGCGGTCAGCGAAGCCCGCAGACGAGGCACATCCGTTCGGGTACGGCCGCCGCAGGTACGTCTACGGATTCATCGTCGCCATTGTGCTCTTCCTGGTCGGCGGGCTCTTCTCGCTCTACGAGGGCCTGCACAAGTGGCAGCACCCGGAGCCGCTGACCGACTGGTGGATCGCCGTCCTGGTGCTGTTCGTCGCCATCGGGCTGGAGGGGTTCTCCTTCCGCACGGCGATTCGGGAGGCAAACCACGCGCGAGGCGATCGGTCGATCCCAGCGTTCGTGAAGGCGGCTCGCCAGCCGGAGCTGCCGGTCATCCTCCTGGAGGATGCGGGAGCACTCGTGGGGCTGGTCTTCGCGCTGGTGGGCGTAGGGCTCTCGGTGATCACCGGTGACGGTCGTTTCGACGCCCTCGGGGCCATGGCCGTCGGAACCCTGCTCGTCGTCATCGCCATCTTCCTGGCGATCGAGATGACCGCGATGCTCGTCGGCGAGGGCGCCCTGCCCGAGGAGGTCGCGGCCATTCGCCACGCCCTCGAGTCCACCGACGGCGTTGAACGGGTCATCCACCTGCGCACCCTGCATGTCGGCCCGGACGAGCTGCTCGTCGCCGCGAAGATCGCCATCGCCCACAACGACACCGGCGCTGAGATCGCCGCAGACATCGATGAGGCGGAGAAGGCACTTCGAGCAGCCGTTCCCACGGCGAAGTACGTCTTCCTCGAACCCGACCTCGATCGGTCCACGAGGCAGTAGACGTGGCTCCGTCGAAGCGCCCGATCGTCGACCTGTACGACAGCACCTGGCTCGGCGACCCGGAGGGCCGCGACTTCCAGATCGAGATCGACGACGAGTTCATCGGCTTCCACCTGCCCAGCGGGTCAACGCGAATCCCCTGGGGGGACATCGCGTCGATGGAGGTCGACATCCCGGTGGCGTCCTGGAGCAGGGCCGTCGCCAGCTACCGCCTGCTGGCGACGATGGATGCCCTGCAGGTCGCGAACTCCGACGGAGTCGACTTCGCCTACCAGAACCGCCGCGGGCACTCCGACATCGAGGTGCGGCTGGTCCTGCGCGACGGGAGCGAGGTGAAGGGGTGGGCTAAGAAGCACCAGCCGCTTGGCTACCCGCGGCCGGAGGCCGAGGCCGCCACGTTCGTGCTCATGGCGCGAGTGGGGCAGTCTCCGACTGGTTGACCCGGTAGACCTCGATCCGGCTGCCGCCGTTCTTCTTCGCGAGGTAGAGCGCCGAGTCAGCGTGCCGTAGAAGGGTCTGCGGATCGTCGCCCGCAGCCGCCACCGCGATGCCGATGCTCACTCCGACGGGCACGGGGTAACCGTCGACGAGGAGCGGCGCCATGACGGCCTCCTTGACCTTCTCGGCCACCGACTGTGCCCCTTCCTCGTCCGCGACCGCCGGCAGGACCACGACGAACTCGTCGCCACCGATGCGTGCGGCGAGGTCGTCATCGCGCACCAGCGCGGCGATTCGCCGCGCGACTTCAATGATGAGCTCGTCACCCGCCGCATGGCCGAAGGTGTCGTTGACCGTCTTGAGGCCGTCAAGGTCGGCGAACAGCACCGCCAGCTTGCTGCCACCGCGTGGTGCGTGGCCGAGCACCTTGCTCATTCGCGCGAGCAGCTCGCGTCGGTTCAGCAACTGCGTAAGGGGGTCATGGGTCGCCATGAAGTGCAGCGCCTCGCGCGCCTCACGTGCCTCGGTGACGTTGACGAACTGCGAGACATAGGACTGGGGCACGCCGAACTCGTCGCGGAGCAGCCCCATCGCGTGTTGCGCCCAGACCATCACGCCGTCGGTCCGGATCAGCCGGATCTCGTGCGTGGCCGAGCTCGTCGCCCCGGACAGGAGCTCGTCTCGCATGCGCAGGTCGACGTCGTCGTCACTGGCATTGAGGATGTCGACCATGCGCCGGCCGATCAGGTGTGCGGCATCGCAGGACAGCATCCGGCACAGGGCGGGATTCACTTCGACGAAACGACGATCGAGGTCCATGAGGGCCATGCCCGTGGGGGCCGACTCCATCGCAAGCCGGAAGCGGCTCTCGCTGCGCTCCATGGCCTGCCACGCCTCGACCTCGGAGTGCACGTCGCGGCAGCTGCCGACGCGACCCACGACCACGCCGTCCTCGTCCACGACCGGCCGAGCGGTGACCTCGAGCCACCGGTAGGTGCCCGCCTTCGTCAGGTAGCGCGCCTCGAAGGTTGCGCGTTCGCCGCTGGTGACCTCCGATCCGGCGGCGACTACCTGATCGAGTTCCTCGGGGTGGACCAGGTCGGTGATGCGACGACCCACCATCTCGAACGGACGCCAGCCGAGCACGGCCTCCACGGACGGCGAGACCCACTCCAGCACGGCCTGCGCATCGGTCCGCCACACGACGTCGGACGCGTTCTCGGCGAGCAGCCGGTAGCGCTCCTCCGAAGCGGCGAGGCCGGCCTCCGCCTTCACCTTTGCGGTGACGTCGCGGGCGGCGGCGTAGATGACGACGCTTCCGTCGTCGAGCACCTGCTTGCGGGTGCGGTGGTGCGTCCACGTGATGTGCCGGTCGCGGCGGATCCAGCGCACCACGAACTCCTGGATCTCACCGGGCGGGGCCGCGAAGGCCTCCTGGATCTTGGCCCGATCACGAGGATCGGTCGACTCGATCGCGATGCTCGCGTCCTGGTAGTGCTCCTCGTCGCTGTATCCGCTCAGGTGCAGTACCGAGGGGGAGATGTACAGGAAGTGCGGCTCGGGGTTCAGCTGCAGCGCGTAGACGACGTCGCCCAGACGCTCGGAGAACTCGGCGCCCACCTCGACCGCCAGTTCGGCGGCCCGGGCGGACTGGAAGTCCTTCGTCGCCGAGCCGGTGCCCCGGCGCCCGGTGTCTGACACGTGCCTACCCCTTTGTCGGTCGTGACCGATTTCCCCGCTTGAGCAGTCATCGTAAGGCCGGAGCAGGGGGTGGGCGGCCGGGCCGCGGTTTTCTGGCAGAATGACCCCTGCCGACGATGGTCCGGAGCCCTGGTCCCCGTCTCGGCCATGCCCCTGGCGAACCATCGAAGCCTCGTGCCGTTCGCGCCACAATTCGCTGCTAGGAGTCCTGCATGTCCGTAACCAAGTCCGACGGCACCCCTGACTACAAGGTCGCCGACCTTTCGCTGGCCGAGTTCGGCCGCGACGAGATCCGCCTCGCCGAGCACGAGATGCCCGGCCTCATGGCGATGCGCGCCGAGTTCGGCCAGACCAAGCCGCTCAGCGGCGCCCGCATCACCGGCTCGCTCCACATGACCATCCAGACCGCCGTGCTGATCGAGACCCTCGTGGCCCTCGGCGCCGACGTCCGTTGGGTCTCCTGCAACATCTTCTCCACCCAGGACCACGCGGCGGCCGCCGTCGTCGTTGGTCCGAACGGCACCGTCGCTGACCCCCAGGGTGTTCCGGTCTACGCCTGGAAGGGCGAGACGCTTCCGGAGTACTGGTGGTGCACCGAGCAGGTGCTCATGTGGCCGGACGGCAAGGGCCCGAACATGATCCTCGACGACGGTGGCGACGCCACCCTGCTGGTCCACAAGGGCAAGGAGTTCGAGGCAGCCGGCGTCGTCCCCAGCCCCGATGAGTCCACCTCGGAGGAGTACGCGGTCATCCTCGAGACGCTGCGGCGCTCGCTCACCGAGGATCCGCAGCGCTGGACGAACATCGCCGCTGGCATCAAGGGCGTCACCGAGGAGACCACGACCGGTGTGCACCGTCTCTACGAGATGATGCGCGACGGCGCACTGCTCTTCCCGGCGATCAACGTCAACGACTCGGTCACCAAGAGCAAGTTCGACAACAAGTACGGCTGCCGCCACTCGCTCATCGACGGCATCAACCGCGCCACCGACACGATGATCGGCGGCAAGGTCGCGGTCGTCTGCGGCTTCGGCGACGTGGGCAAGGGCTCGGCTGACTCGCTGCGTGGCCAGGGTGCTCGCGTGATCATCACCGAGATCGACCCGATCTGCGCACTGCAAGCGGCGATGGACGGCTACCAGGTCGCCAAGCTCGACGACGTGATCGGCATCGCCGACATCTTCGTCACGGCCACCGGCTGCTACGACGTCATCACCGCCGAGCAGATGGGCAAGATGAAGCACCAGGCAATCGTCGGCAACATCGGCCACTTCGACAATGAGATCGACATCGCCGGCCTTGGCGCCGTCCCGGGCGTCGTCCGCAAGACGATCAAGCCGCAGGTCGATGAGTGGACGTTCCCTGACGGCCACTCGATCATCATGCTGTCGGAGGGTCGCCTGCTGAACCTGGGCAACGCGACGGGCCACCCGTCGTTCGTCATGTCGAACTCGTTCACCAACCAGGTGCTCGCGCAGATCGAGCTGTTCACCAAGCTCGATCAGTACCCGCTTGGCGTGTACGTGCTGCCCAAGCACCTCGACGAGAAGGTCGCCCGACTGCACCTCGATGCCCTCGGTGTCCGCCTCACGGAACTGAGCAAGAAGCAGGCCGAGTACCTCGGCGTCGACGTGGCCGGTCCCTACAAGGCCGACCACTACCGCTACTAGGAAGCTGAAGTGAAGGGCCGCTCCGGATTTCCGGAGCGGCCCTTCACTTTTCGACGCTATTCGGGCGGAGGCCAGCGGTTGTAGCCAATGGTCGGATCGTTCGACCGCAGTCGCTCGATCCACTCGACCAGCACGCGCATCACCTCGTCGTGGTCGGCGTCCGGCGATTCCCAGAGGATCTCCTTGCGCAGCGTGAAGTCATGCTGCTGCTCCGGTGGGAAGTCCGTGGCGAACGCCTCGTTGGCGATCGACTCGATGTAGGTGATCTGATCGAGAAGGTCCTGGTCGACGTAGATCTTCCCGTTCGGGTACGTGACCTTGTACACGTTCGGCACGCCATCAGCATGGCACCGGCGTTCCGTCGATGCTCGAGGTCTACGC
>JBAXSI010000203.1:0-1516 GCA_037130755.1 Actinomycetes bacterium | reverse complement strand
GAACAGGTGAACAGTCTGGAAAACCGCGCGGTTTTCCAGACTGTTCACCTGTTCGTTGTTGACCTTGCGGTGTCGACTGCGGTCCAGTAGAGGACTCATCGCAAGGAGGACTGTGATGTCGATGATGCTGGACCTGATCTGGCAGGACAACGGCGCGATCGAGTATCGCGTCGCATGCGCGGAATGCTCTTTCCGGGCGGGCCCGTTCGATGACGAGGACACTGCCCGTTGGTCCTGGTTCGGCCACGTCTGCGTCCGGACGCAAAGTCCCGTTCCCGCGTAGCCGGTGCTTGCCGCATTCTGTGGCGCTGGTCCGTCGAGGCAGTTGACCCCGGTCAGGTGACTGAGAGGTAGCCGAGGGTGAGGATGCAGGCGGCGATGAGGATGATTGCGACGATGTAGGCGCTGGCCGTGAGTTTGCTGGCGGTGTACTCGCCCATGAGGTCGCGGTCGCGCGCGATGCCATACATGAACCCGAGCAGGGGCAGTAGGAGCACGGCGTTGACGACCTGGGTGAGGACGAGGATTGGGACGAGCGGCATGCCCGGGATCAGGACGAACGCGACGCCGAGGACCGTGACGAGGCCGAACGCGCCGTAGAACAGGGGAGCATCGCGGATGGGGTCATCCAGGGCCGCGGGGCGGCCGGTGAGGTCGCTGACGGCATAGGCCGTGGACAGCGGAAGGATTGATGCGGCGAGGAGTGCTGCGCCGATCAGCCCGATGGCGAACAGCTCGGTGGCGAGCTCGCCGGCCAGGGGTTCCAATGCCGCGGCGGCGTCGGCCGCGTCGGTGATGGTCACGCCGTTCACGTGCAGGGTGGCAGCGCAGGCGATGACGACGAAGAAGCCGATGACGCCGGTCAGGACGGCGCCGGTGATGACGTCGACGCGGAGATAGCCGAGGTCCTTGGTGGTCAGGCGCTTGTCGACGACGTATGACTGGATGAAGGACAGGCCCCACGGAGCGAGCGTGGTGCCGAGGGTTGCTGCTGCGATGAGGAAAGCTTCCTTCGTCGCGGGGATCGTCGGTGTGATCAGGCCCTTCCCGGCGGCGGCCCAGTCAGGGTGGGCCAGGAAGCCGGCGGCGATGTAGCACAGGAACACGGCGGACAGGGCGAGCAGGATGCGCTCGACGCCGCGGAAGCCGCCGCGCAGCACAAGCGCCGATACGAGGAGGGCTGCGAGTGGAACCGACAGGTAGCGGCTCACGCCGAACAGCTCGAAGCCAGCTGCAATGCCAGCGAACTCGGCGGCGGTGGTGCCGATGTTCGCCACCAGCAGCGCCAGGATGGCGAGGGTCGCCGAGCGGGCGCCGTACTTCTGCCGGATGAGTCCGGCCAGACCCTGTCCGGTGACGACGCCGATGCGGGCGCCCAGCGCCTGGAAGAGCACCAGAGCGATCGTCGAGACGAGGAGGACCCACAGGAGTTGATACCCGTACTCGGTGCCCTGAACCGAGTAGGTGGTGATGCCGGCGGGGTCGTCGTCGGACAGGCCGGCGATCAGTCCTGGGC
>JBAXSI010000202.1:0-1523 GCA_037130755.1 Actinomycetes bacterium | reverse complement strand
CGGTGCTGCGACGACCGCAGGCCCGCACTTGAAAGTGTTTCCTGCTTGGCGGGGTGACGTCCCTCTGAGTGGTGGCTTTTCGCTCGCCGTGTGAGGGTCAGTGTTCTGATCATGCCGACATGAGTTCTGGTGTCCTCACCTGCCCCTCGCTCTCGTCGCCGGTGCTGGTCACCAGGGTCATGGATCGCTCGGAGAAGTAGCGTCGGTCAGCGGCGGCCCATTCGTCGTGCTGCTCGACCAGGACCGCGCCGGCCAGGCGCAGCAGGGCCGCCGGGTTGGGGAAGACACCGACGACGTCGGTGCGTCTTTTGATCTCCTTGTTGACGCGCTCGAGCGGGTTGGTCGACCAGATTTGCCGCCAGTGGACTTGGGGGAAACCGGTGAACGCCAGCAGGTCGTCCTTCGCGTCGCGGAGCATCGCCTCGACCTTGGGCAGCTGTCGGCCGAGCATCCCGGCGATGACGTCGAACTGCTCCTCCACGTGCTCGGCGTCGGGCTGGGCGAAGATGGTGCGGATCGCGGCGGCGACCATCTCGGCGTTCCCCTTCGGCACGACCGCCAGGACGTTGCGCATGAAATGGACGCGGCAGCGCTGCCAACTGGTGCCGATCAGAACCGCTGCTATTGCTTGCTTCAGACCGGTATGGGCATCGGAGATCACCAGTTGCACGCCGGCCAGCCCGCGGGCCTTCAGGCCGCGCAGGAACGCGGTCCAGAACGCGCCGTCCTCACTGTCACCAACGTCCATGCCGAGGACTTCACGCCGTCCGTCGGCGGTGACGCCGATCGCCACCACGATCGCCTGGGAGACGACCCGGTGGTTCACCCGGGCCTTGCAATACGTGGCGTCCAGGAACACGTACGGGTACGTCGTCTCCGCCAGCGACCGGTCGCGGAACGCGGCGACCTCCTCATCTAGGCCCTTGCAGATCCGTGAGACCTCCGACTTGGAGATCCCGGTGTCCGCGCCCAACGCCTTCACCAGGTCGTCGACCTTCCTCGTCGACACCCCGTGCAGGTAGGCCTCCATGATCACGGCGAACAGTGCCTGATCGATCCGCCGCCGGCGCTCCAGCAGCGACGGGAAGAACGACCCCGACCGCAGCTTGGGGATCCGCAACTCCAAGTCCCCCGCCGTCGTGGACAGCAATCGGGCACGGGAGCCGTTGCGGACCGCCGTGCGATCCTCCGTGCGTTCCCAGAAGCCGGCGCCGATCACGCCTTCGGCCTCAGCGTCGATCAACGCCTGATACATGCTCTGCGCCGCCAGCCTGATCCGTTCATCCACGCCAGCGGCCTTGAGTGCTTCCAGCAATTCCAACAGTGAAGAATGCTCCATAGCCATCGTGCAAGGTGTCCTCTCGTGAGTTCCTAGTCCGAACATCACTGACCCTTGCACGATGGCCTTCTACGTCGTGGACAGCGCCACGCTCAGCCCCGAAACCACACCACCCGGCGGGACGTCACCCAGGATCCACCTTGACCTCTCGAGGGTGGGAGACGTCTAGTCCTTCTGGACTCCG
>JBAXSI010000201.1:0-1533 GCA_037130755.1 Actinomycetes bacterium | reverse complement strand
GCGCCGGCGCCGAATCTGGCGTCTTGCAGGTCATTGCGCAAGGCGGAAGGCTCCTCCCAAGCCAGCAGTACTTGGGCAGCCGATCCGGCGTGCATCGACAGTAGTGACCCGACGGGGACCGTGTCGCGAAGCCCGGACGATCGCTCCGAAGCTGCTACGCAAACCCGCTGATCGCCGACCCGCTGGTAGAGCTGGGCGCTCTCGCCGGTCTGTTCACACAGCGCATTCAGGATCGCCCCGGCCGCCGTCAGCAACCGGTCCTCACGAATGGTCCCAGCGAGCTCAAGGATTCGGGGTCCGAGGGTGAAACGGCCGTCCGCATCACGGCCAACCAGCAGGTGGAACTCCAGCGCGGTGGCCAGCCGGTGCGCTGTGGGGCGAGGCAAGCCGGTCGATTCGACTAACTCGGCGAGGCTGTGCGGACCGGCAGCGAGTGCGTCCAGAACTAGTACCGACTTGTCAATGACGCCAACTCCGCTACACTTGTCCATAAGGTGATACTGCCGTCTCGCTATGTGAGATGTCAAGCTCATCGAGTTGTCCGGAAAACGAGAAGGAATGGGGTAACCGAAATGGGCCGCACGCTGGCGGAAAAGGTCTGGGAGTCGCACATAGTGCGTCGCGCGGAGGGTGAGCCGGACTTGCTCTACATCGACCTGCATCTGGTGCATGAGGTGACCAGTCCGCAGGCGTTTGACGGCTTGCGGGCCGCTGGTCGGCGAGTGCGCCGACCCGACCTGACCATGGCAACCGAGGACCACAACGTTCCGACCGTGGACATCGACAAGCCGATTGCAGACCCGGTTTCGCGCACCCAGGTGGACACGCTGCGCGCCAATTGCGCCGAGTTCGGAGTGCCGCTGTACTCGCTGGGCACGATCGACCAGGGCATCGTGCACGTGGTCGGGCCCGAGCTCGGCATCACGCAACCCGGCCTCATCATCACATGCGGCGATTCGCATACGTCCACGCACGGCGCGTTCGGCGCTTACGCGGTCGGTATCGGCGCGTCGCAATTAAAGCAAATCCTCGCGACGCAGTGTTTGTGGCAGAAAAAACCCAAAACATTGCGCGTCACGGTCGATGGCGCGGCTCCCGCCGGCGTCACGGCCAAGGACATCGTGCTCGCCATCATCGCGAAAATCGGCACTGCCGGCGGCATCGGCTGCGCGATTGAATTTGCCGGCGACGCAATCCGCGCGCTCAGCATGGAAGGCCGCCTTACCGTCTGCAACATGGCAATCGAAGCCGGCGCGCGCTCGGGCATGATCGCGCCGGACGACAAGACCTACGCTTACCTGCAGGGCCGCGAGTTCGCACCGCAGGGCGCCCATTGGGACTTGGCCGTCAAGTTCTGGCGTTCGCTGGCGACTGACGGTGATGCGCGCTTCAACCGCGAAGTGACGCTCGATGCCGCAACACTCGCACCCATGGTCACCTGGGGCACCAGTCCCGAGGAAGCCGTATCGATCACCACGGCGGTGCCTGACCCCGCATCGGCAAGCGACGCCAATAAGCGCCAGCACATGGAAC
>JBAXSI010000200.1:0-1534 GCA_037130755.1 Actinomycetes bacterium | reverse complement strand
CACCACCTGCCCCTGGGCAGGGCTTGACCGAGGCTCGAGTTCTGCACATACTTCTGTACATGTCTCGAAACATTGCGCTAGCCCAGGTGCGTCAGGACCTGTCCGGCTTGATCGAGGAAGTGACCACCACGCACGAGCGCGTTGTGGTCACCCGACACGGCGAACCAGCGGCCGTGCTCATCTCGGTGGATGACCTGGAGGCACTTGAGGAGACCCTCGAGATCCTTGCGGATGCCGACCTCGTGGCAGCAATTCAGCACTCCCTGAAGTCCACCAAGCGCTACACGATGGACGAGGTGCGCAGCCGCCTGACCAAGCAGTCCCTCGCGTGACCTACACGGTCACCTTCACAGGCGGCGCGCTGCGTGATCTCGAGTCGATGCCGGGGCCGATCGCCTGGGCTGTCCTCGCCTTTTGCGACGGCCCCCTTGCCGAGAACCCGCACCGGGTCGGCAAGGCCCTGCGCAACCAGTTGGCCGGGCTGCATTCCGCACGTCGCGGCGAATACCGGGTTATCTACCGGATCGATGACGACGTGATCACCGTCGATGTCATCCGGGTCCGCCACCGCGGGCAGGCCTACCAGGGCCAAGCACGCTAGAGCGGGTGGTCGACCCCGGAGCTCGCCCGACACCGACAACCAGCGGGTGCGGCTGACAAAGGCCTACTTCGCGCTAACTAGTTCGGCGCTTTTCTGATCGATGCCATGGTCCTCACCGACTCCTCGAGGAAGACCGAGTTGCCCCAGAGGTATCTGCGGCCGAGTCGGCCGGGCTCGCTTGCGAGGCGGAATGCCCACTCAAGTCCGTTGTTCTGCATCCATTCGGGGGCCTGCGGTTTGGTTCCGGCAAGGAAGTCGAACGCTGCTCCGACCGCCATGGCGACGACGGGAAGTCCGTTCGCGATCCGGCGCACCTCCCAGTCCTGCTTGGGAGTTCCTAGCCCTACCCACACGATCGAAGCACCCGATGCGCGGATCCGCGCATCCCGCGCATTGAGATCAGTCTCCGTCGGAACGTCGAACGGCGGACTCTCGGCTCCGACGACTAGTGCGGCTGGATAGTCCGCGGAGATCCTCGACTGCAGCGCAGCCAGGGTTTCCGGGGAACCACCCAGGAGGTAGTGCCTTGGACCCGCCTCCCCTGACCGTTCGAGGATGCCTTGCATCACATCGGGGCCATAGACGCGCTGCCATTCGGCGGCAACGTCTGGGTAGGCGCGACGGCCGACCCAAGTTATCGGCACACCGTCGCTGAACACGCGATCACCTTGGCTCAGCAACCGGGCGTAGTCGACGTCGCCTCGCGCCAGAGCGACGTTGTAGGCATTCGCGAAGTGGACGGCGCGACCACTCTTGCGAGGGCCTGCGCTGGGCGTTTCCGTCACGTCCCCGGCCAGTTGGATGACGTCGCCGATTGCCTGATCGAGGGTCTCGACAGAGAACGCGACATTGCCGACTCGTCGTCGCTCGGGTGCGTTCATGCTCGTCATCCTCCTAGGCCTGCACGAACTCGACTGCAGTCCACACCGCAAG
>JBAXSI010000020.1:0-56660 GCA_037130755.1 Actinomycetes bacterium | reverse complement strand
CGTACACGCTGCCGCCCGGGGCGTACGCCTCAAGACCGGCCGACACCGCCGCCGGCGGGCTTGTGGTCGCCGACTGTGTGGAAAGGTACTGCGCGCCGGCGAGCCCCGCGAGGACGATCGCACTGGCACCCAAGGTGATCCCGAGGTTGCGCAGGATGTGGTCGTTGCCCTCGGCGGCTGTTGGCCGACGGTGGATCGCTGTGGTCAAGTGCGGTGCACTTGGGGTGATGGTCATCTCGACTCCTCGGATGAGTTCCTGGCCGTGCCTTGCACTTCTAGACTCGCCGTTCGCAGCCGTGACCAAATCAGGGAAACCCCCGGATCGTGCCGGGACCTCGGCGCTGAGGACTTCCTACTCCCTCATCAGGTGTCCAATCGGTGAAGAATGTCCCCTGTGATCTATGGCCGGTCGACGGAACGATCCGGGATGCTCCGGGTCCTCGACTGCGCCGCCGACGGCACGGGCGGCCACCTGCTGATCACGGGCGAGCCGGGCATCGGGAAGTCGACGCTGCTCGCCGAGGCCCGCTCGCACGCGCAGGACCAGGGGTTCGTCGTCCTGGAGCTGCGTGGCCACACCGATCCCCGCGACGAATTCGTGGTTGCCGAGGAGTGGCTGGCCCAGGCCGCTCCCGAGGCCACAGTCGAGGGTCGACGCGCAACGGACTGGGCCGCCGCGATCGCCATCCGGGTGGCTCTGCGGTCCACGCATGGGCCTGTCTTGGTGATGATCGATGACGTCGAGCAGCTCAGCAGCGCCGACCTCGAAGTCCTGGCGCTGGCCGAGCGGCGGCTCGAACGGCTGCCTGTCGCCGTCATGGCAGCGTCGCGGCCGTTCAGCCGCGTGCTGGCCGCGCTCACCGGCTGGACGCACCTGACGCTGGAGCGCCTGTCGGCGGAGACGTCCGTCGCGCTGCTCAAGGCCAGCCTTGGCGACGACTACCCCACTGCCCCGCTGGAACTCATCGCCGACGCGCTTGAGGGCAATCCACTGGCCCTCCTGCAGGCACAGACCCTCCTGTCGCCCGACCAACTCGCCGGAGCCATGCCGCTGCCCCGAGTCCTCCCGGTGCCTCCCGAACTCGATCTTGCGTGGGGTGCGGTCCTGGACGAACTCCCCGATGCAACCGTTCGCGCACTCGTCGACCTCGCGGTGGCCGGGGCTCGACCAGACCTGCTGGCCGCGCTGGCCCAGGAGTCCGTCTGGAACCAGGCGGACCTTGACGGCGCCGTCAAGGCGGGAATCGTCCTCATGGCCCCCGACGCGAGTCCTCGCTTCGCCCGCCGGCTCATCCGTGATGTGACGTTGCGCCGCACGCCCATCGCGGTGCTGCAGACCGTCCACCTACGCGCGGCGCAGCACTGCGAGGAGCTGAATCTCTCGCCGCGGATCGTGGTGGATCACCTGGTCCAGTCGGTCAGTGCCGCGTCTGCGGACGTTGCCGACGCTCTGGAGCGGCAGGCGGAGCGGGCCGAGCTCCTCGACCATCAATCGGTCGCCAGCGATGCCTGGCTCGCCTCGTCCCGACTGTCCACGACGGCAGCCGCCAGGACGTCGCGCGCCTTGCGCGGCCTGCGCCTGATCATCGTGAACGGACTCGACTATCCCGACATCGACGCCCTGCTCGACCTCCTCGCCGATGAGCAGCTCGACGGCGAATGCGCCATCTGGGTCGAGTGGCTCAGGTCGGTCCAGCGCGTCGAGGACGATCCCGAGTCCTCGCTCAGCGCACAGTGGGCCACGATCCGGCGCGCGCGCACGGCAGCGCCGGAAACGCTGCGCGCGATGCTGTGGGACGCCGCGATGAACGCATGGACGCAAGGAGACACGATCGGTGGCCTTCGGGCGGCCCAGGAGTACCAGCAACTCGACGTCCTGCTCGGTGCCGACGACTTCGTCGTCGAGCCCCCTTGGACGGGCGAGGCCCTTGTGGCCGCCGCACTTTTCCAGTCCGGCGACGTGGAGAACTCAGCAATCCTGCGGCGATCGGCGATCGCCAGAGCGGCGGTGGTGGACCCGGAGTCCTGTGCCTTCGACCGGTTGCTCAGCGCGGTCTTCCTCGACGACCTGCTGCTCGACACCAGCCCGGACTCTCAGGAGCGCCTCATCGTGTGCATGCAGCGTGCCGTGGACAGGTCGGTGCCGCAGGCCTGCCTGTGCGGCATCCAGGCGTGGCGCGCCCGTGCGCGCGGCGACTGGTCCAGCGCTCGGCATATTCTCGCCCAGGGTCGTCCAATAGCCGTGGAGACGCGTGCCATGGGTGCGCAACTGGGCATGTCGGCCCTGGCCGCCGAACTAGCCGCCCTGTGCGGGGACGACCAGACACTCGAAACTGAACGAGCACTCCTGCAGGCTCAGGCTGCTCGAGTGGGCGACCGTCGTCGGCTGGCATCGTTGGATCGGGCGCTGGGTCTGCGGGCCCTCGCGTCCGGCCGGCTGGACGAGGCTGTCGTCAGTCTGGCCTCCGCAGGCGGGTCCCCGTTCCTCGGCCGCGGACTGCGTGACGGCGTGATCCCCGCACGTGTCGATCTCGTCGAGGTCCTCGTCAGGCAAGGCGACCTGCAAGCCGCCACCGTGCAAGCAGCCGACGTGCGGCCGATCCTCGCGGCGATGGACGATCCCCTCGCTGCCGCACTGCTTCTGCGTGTCGAGGCACTCACGTGCGAGAACCCCGAGCCCACCTACCGAGCCGCGCTCGACGCGCACGCCCAGGCGAGGGACCCGTTCGAGGAGGCACGAACGCACCTGCTGTTCGGCGAATATCTGCGGCGAAGCCGCCAGCGATCAGCGTCGCGGACCGAACTGCTCGAGGCCGCGCGCCTGTTCGAGACGCTCGGTGCCGTGCCCTGGGCCGAGCGGGCGCACAGCGAACTGCGGGCGTCCGGTGCGACGCAGCACGCCGCGGTCGACCTCGGCACCCTGACGCCGCAGGAGAGGTCGGTAGCGGAGGCCGTCGCGGAGGGCCGGACCAACCGGGAGGTGGCCGAGGCGTTGTTCTTGTCACCGAAGACCGTGGAGTACCACCTGGGCAACGTCTACAGGAAGCTCGGCGTGACCGGGCGATCCGGGCTGACCCGGCGTCTCCTGCAGGAAGCACCCGACACCACCTGACTCCTCCCCCTGATGCATCATCCCGACGGGGCAGGGCTCACTCCGGCAGGAGCAGGGTCCCCCGGGCGACGAGGTCGGCGGGCCCCGTAAGGAGCATGCGACCCTGCGCGGTCTCGGTCACCGTGACGGTGCCACCGGGGACATCGACCCGAGTGATGGTCTCGCCCGTTGGCGGCGGGTCCGCCCGTCGGCGAGCCGCCCAGGCCACCGCGCACGCGCCCGTGCCACACGACCTGGTCTCCCCCACCCCGCGCTCGTGGACGCGCATGGCAACGTGGCCGGGACCGCGATCGACCACGAACTCGACGTTGACGCCATCGGGGAACACTGCGGTCGGCGCTACCTCCGGTGCCGAGTGAAGGTCGCCGGCATCGTCGAGATCGTTGACGAACACGACCGCGTGCGGGTTCGGGACCAGCACGCCGGTCGCCGGCCACGTGCGGTCGCCCACCGACACCTGCGGAAGCGCGCGGGCCTTGGGCGTTGTCGCCAGCCCCATGTCGATCGTGATCGACCGATCCGTGTTGATGGTCGTGGTGCTGAGTCCGCCACGCGTGGCGATCGTGACGTCGTTGTCGGTGACGAGCCCGGTGGCGTCCAGGTAGCGCACGAACACGCGTGCGCCGTTGCCGCACATCTCCGCAAGTGACCCGTCAGCGTTGCGGTAGTCCATGAAGAACTCAGCCACTGGCGCGAACTCGGCAAACTCAGGGACGTGCTCGGTGCGGACGACGCGGAGCACGCCGTCGCCTCCGACGCCCATGTGCCGGTCGCACAGCCAGCGCACCTGATCCGCAGTGAGGTCCAGATGCCCGTCGACGTCGGGTATCACGACGAAGTCGTTGCCCGTGCCATGCCCCTTGACGAAGGCCACTTCATTCAGTCGCGCCACCCGGGCAGCGTATCGGGTGGCGTCAGGAACCCTTGGCCCCCGCGACGCGGTAGGCATCCTTGACGGTCTGGAGAACCAGCGGCCACGCCTGCTCAGGGCCGATGGTGGAGTTGTGGGCGGCCAGTCGTGAGAGCAGGTCGCGGTCCTGTCCGAGCCGGACGACCGCCCCCGCCATGCCGGCATCGTCGTCGGCCAGCAGCCCTTCCACTCCGTCGTGCACGAACTGCGTCGTCCCCGTCTGCGAACGCGCGATGACTGGCAGCCCCGCGGTCCGCGCCTCGAGAGCCGCCAGTCCGAACGACTCCTTGACAGAGGGCTGCACGTAGACGTCGGTCTCGGCGAAGACGTCGAGGATGCCAGCACGCCCCAGGCGACCGACGAACGTGATCACGTCACCGAGCCCCTGCTCGGCCACGTACTTCTCCGCGCGGGCGCGTTCGGGGCCGTCGCCGACCAGCGTGGCGGTGACCTTCACGTCGTGCAGTCGACGAACAGCCGACTCGATGATCCGCACGAGGGGCAGGGTGCGCTTGCGTGGGGCCATGCGCATAACGCTGGCGATGCGCAGGCTGCCCGGACCGGCATCCACGTGGGTGACCGCCCACTCGGCCGGGTCGATCCCGTTGGGCACCACGAGCACGGCGCCGGCACGAGGCACCGCTGACGCGATCCGCGCGGCCGCCACGTCGCTGACCGCGCTCAAGGTGACGCCCCAGCGGCTCCACCTGACCAACGTGTCCGAGGCGCCGAAGCCGGGGCTGGCCAGCGGACCCCAGATGCTGTGGACGGTGACCAGCGTGGGGACCCCGGCCTTGGTGGCGGCGCGGATGGCCCCCCACGCGAACGGCGAGATCACCCCGGCATGCACGTGGACGACGTCCACCGGATCGCTGGCGAGGAGTCGCGACACCTCCCGACCCGTCCGCGGATGGATCGGGAGCTCGAAGGGGATGTGGGCGGCCACCCGGTGCACCATCAGGTCACCGACCAGTTCGTCGCCGGCGAAGACGTCACCGTGACCGGGCGTGGCGGTGATGACGCGGACGTCATCACCCGCTGCCTGCTGGCGTGCGGCCAGGGCGCCCACCTGTGTCTCGATGCCACCGGTTCGCGGAGCGAAGCAGTCGCTGACATGGGCGATCCTCACGAGTCAGGACCGTACGCCACAATGACCTCTCGTGAGCCCTCGCACCCTGGTGTTCGTCCACGCGCATCCCGACGACGAGGCCCTGCTCACCGCCGGAACGATGGCGAAGGCGGCAGCGCAAGGCCACCGCGTCGTCCTCATCGTCGCCACTGACGGGGCCGCCGGCCTGGCGTCGAGCGAGCTCCAGTCCGACCTCGCGGCCACCCGAGCGGCCGAGCTCGCCGCGTCAGCCGCCGCACTGGGCGTGTCGCGCACCGTGTCGCTGGGCTATCCGGACTCAGGCCTCCACGGCGAAGTGGCCGGTGGCTTCGCCTCAGCGAGTCGATTTGCCATCGGCCAGCAGATCGCGGATGTCTGCGACGAGGAGGCGGCCGACATCCTCGTCGGCTACGACGCCTCTGGCGGCTACGGACACCCGGACCACCTTCAGGTCCACCGATCGGTCCGCGCGGCAAGCGTCCTATGTGCGCGCGCTCCGCGCCTGTTCGAGGCCACGTTGCCGCGCGAGCCCATCGCCCGCGCGGTGCACGCCGCAGCAGCGCTTCGCCTGACTCCCCGAGGCTTCTCCCCCGGCGAGTTCGACTCGGCGTGGACGCCTTCGTCGGCCATCACCCATCGGGTCGACGTCCGGTCCAGCATGCCCGCCAAGGCGGCCGCCCTGCGCGCGCACGGCTCGCAGGCGACGGCCGACGGGACGGTCAGGACCCTCGCCGTCCTGACCCGCCTGCCCTCGCCGGTGCAGCGACTGGTCCTCGGCACCGAGTACTACGTGCTGGTGTCCGAGCCCCACACGGCGATCACGTCGTCCACGAGCCTCGGCGCATCGTAGGGAAGCCACGTGATGCGCGTGTCGCGCCGGAACCATCGCTGCTGCCGCCGGGCGAACTTGCGCGTGGCGTCGATGGTGGACTGCCGGGCCTGCTGGTCGGAGATCTCCCCAGCAAGCAGTGCGAGGACCTGCGAGTAGCCCAAAGCCCGTGATGCAGTCGGCGTCTCCGCCAGCCCCTGTGCCCTCAGCCGGCGCACCTCGTCAACGAAGCCATCGCCCCACATGCGCTGGACGCGCTCGGCGATCCGCCGATCGAGCACGTCGCGCGGGATGTCCAGCCCCACCCGAGGGCCCGGGTAGACGGCGGTCGGCTCGGGCAGGCTTGCGGCGAAGGGACCCCCGGTGATCTCGACGACCTCCAGGGCGCGCACGATGCGGCGGCCATTGGTCGGCAGGATCGCCTCCGCCGCAGCAGGATCGGCCGCCGCGAGCCTCGCATGCATCGCAGCGGGCCCGTGCTCGGCAAGTTCGTCCTCGAGACGCTGGCGGACCTCCGGCTCAGTGCCGGGAAAGCGAAGGTCGTCGAGCACCGCGGACACGTACAGGCCACTTCCGCCCACCACGATTGGGACGGCCCCACGCCCTGCGGCATCGTCGATGGCACTCCGCGCCTCTGACTGGAACTCCGCGACCGTCACAGCGTGAGACGGCTCCCAGACGTCGAGCAGGTGATGCCGGACGCCGCCCTGCTCGTCGAGCGTGGGTGTCGCCGTGCCGACGTCCATGCCGCGATAGACCTGCATCGAGTCCGTGCTGACGACCTCCGCTGACCCGAGACGAACCGCCACCGACACCGCGAGCGCGGACTTGCCTGACGCCGTTGGCCCGACGATGGCCAGGACGCGAGGGTTCACGCGCCGCTGCGCACCGTCGGCAGGCCCAGCAGGACCCCTGCGGGGCGGTCCGCCTGCATGCGCTCTGCTGCGTCTCCGGCCGAGGTGCGCCGAAGCGCGAAGATGCGGTCTGCCACCAGATGATGCGGAGCCGCGTAAGTGATCTCTGCGGTGACGACATCGCCCGGGCGGGGAATGCCAATCGCTGGATCAACCGCGACGTGGACCAGTCGGTTGTCGGGTGCTCGACCAGACAGCCGCTCGGTGCGATCGTCCTTCTTGCCCTCACCCTCGGCGATCAGCACCTCGACGACTCGGCCGGCCTGCTTCTGGTTCTCCTCCCAGGCAATTGCGTTGACGAGTTCGACCAGTCGCTCGTAGCGCTCCTGAACGACACCGCGAGGCACCTGATCGTCCATTTCTGCAGCGGGCGTGCCCGGACGCTTCGAGTACTGGAACGTGTAGGCGCTCGCGAACCTCGCCTCGCGCACCACGTGCATCGTCTGCTCGAAGTCGTCGTCGGTCTCGCCTGGGAAGCCGACGATGATGTCGGTGGTGATGGAAGCATCCGGCATCGCCGCGCGCACGCTGTCGATGATGCCCAGGTAACGCTCCTGTCGGTACGACCTTCGCATCCGCTGCAGCACCACGTCGGAGCCGGACTGCAACGGCATGTGCAATTGCGGCATCACGTTCGGCGTCTCCGCCATTGCCGCGATCACGTCGTCGGTGAAGTCACGCGGATGGGGGCTGGTGAAGCGGACTCGCTCCAGGCCCACCACTCCTCCGCATGCGCGAAGCAGCTTGGAGAATGCCTCACGATCGCCGAACTCTGATCCGTAGGCGTTGACGTTCTGACCGAGCAGGGTGATCTCGAGCACTCCCTCAGCGACCAGCGCTTCGATCTCGGCGAGGATCTCCCCTGGCCGGCGATCCTTCTCCTTGCCGCGCAACGAAGGCACGATGCAGAACGTGCAGGTGTTGTTGCACCCGACGCTCACCGACACCCACGCGGAATAGGCACTGTCGCGCTTGGTGGGCAGGTTGGAGGGGAAGGTCTCGAGCGCTTCCTTGATCTCGACCTGCGCCTCCTCGGCGATACGGGCGCGCTCGAGCAGCACAGGAAGCGAACCGATGTTGTGCGTGCCGAAGACGACATCGACCCACGGCGCCTTGGCGAGGATCTGCCCCTGATCCTTCTGCGCGAGGCAGCCACCCACGGCGATCTGCATTCCCGGATGCTCGGCCTTGACGGGAACCAGGTGACTCAGGTTGCCGTAGAGCCGATTGTCCGCGTTCTCACGCACCGCGCAGGTGTTGAAGACCACGACGTCAGCCGTCTCGCCTTCTCCCACAGCCACGTAGCCCGCCGCTTCCAGCAGGCCCGAGAGCCGCTCGGAGTCGTGCACGTTCATCTGGCAGCCATACGTGCGCACCTGATAGGTACGCACAGCTGCGATCGGGTCCTCCCCGTGGGCACTGTGCACGTGGGTGATTCTAGGCAGCGGGCGCCGGGGACTTCCCTGACCGTCCCAGCCCGAAGAACTCCGTCGCCGCGGACCGCGGCTGCACACCCGCGCCGCTGTCCAGGATGCGTGCCATCTCCGTGAAGATGCTGAGGAATCGCGGACTCTGCTCCAGGAGTTCCAAATGCCTTGCTCCGAGAACGAAGACCGCACCTTCAGTGACCGGCTGCCGCTCGTCGCCGAGCAGTCGACAGGTGCGGGCAACCAGTGCCGTCAGCCGGATCTCGGCGTATGCCCACTCCGTGACGTTGCCATGGTTGTTAATCCCGGCGTCGACGTCGACGACCAGGGCGCGCAGCATCCGTGCAATGTCGAGCGCCTGGAACGGATCCTGGCACCGCTTGACGTAGTCGGCCACGATCGCCGCCTGCACACGCACGCACTCCGGAGCAGAACCGATATCGGCCAGCAGCCCGGCGACTGCCTCTCGTGCGGCCGCTTCGGCGCGATCGAGTGCTTGACGCAGTCGGTCATCGCTTGCTTCGCCCTGACCCTCGAAGATCGCGCTCATCTTGAGTCCCCTCGCGTTCCCCCCAATTCGAGGATAGCCCTGTGCGCACAATCAACGGGCCGGGCTCGCATCCCCAGTTGACTCGAAAGCGGCTCGCCCAGTGCGTTATCAGGCGCTATGCGGCTTCTGGCTCCAGTACTTGGAGGGAATCACCGGCGGCTCACGCTCGTCGAACGGTGGCGTCCAGATCGTGTCGGCCGGGTTGCTGATGATCGCACGATCGGGTGCGTTCCTCAGCGCCAGACTCAGGCTCGGGAAGGTTGCGGGCCAGCCGTAGCGCTCCGCCGACGGCACGTCCCGAACGAACTGACCATTCGGGATGAGACCAGTGCGACTGTTCACGTAGTCCTCGAACGACCTGGCGAACGAGCCGAACTGGATGGTCTGGATCGAGGCCGGGATCAACAAGGCGACGAATATGGCAAAGGCCAGCGTGCACATGCGACCGCTCGGTTGACCATCCACCGGCCGTGGCAGTCCCTCGCCATTCACCAAGGTCGACCAGCACGCAACGAGGCATTCAGCGAGGATCACGAAGAGGAGCACGGCACTCCAGGTGCGCGAGGCGTGCTGTTCATAGGGCGTAGCCCACAGGGGCCAGCCGACGACGAGGACCACCAGTCCGACGACGAGGACCACCGCTGCCACGCGCCGGAGCCAAGGCTGCCGGGCGAGGACACTCACGGCCAGGAGGGCCAGCACGATGATCAGGAACTGAAGTTGATGATTGTCGACCAGCGGGCTGACGAGATCGCTTGCTCGACGGACATTCCCTGACCTGTAGGGGAACACCACCGCCAGTCCGCCCGCGACCGTCCCGGCCAGGAGTATGGCGGAAGCGAGGATGACGGGCACTCCACCCACCGTCGGCCTGCCGAGCCGACGCATCGGCAGGACGAGTGCCACGAGAAGAAGTGGAGCGAGCAGGAGCGCCAGCCCGTGGCTGGACAGCACGACCAGCGACGACGCAACGACGGTCCAGGCCAGCAGGCGTCGCTGCCCAGCCCAGAAGGCCATGGTTGCCGCGAAGCACAGGGCGACGAACGCGAACAGGGAGTTGTACTCACCGATCGCGAGAAAACCGCTGGTCAATGCGGTCGCGCAGTAGCCGAGGAGGATGAATTCGAAGACGATGCTGGATCGTGAGATCCACATCGCTGCTGCCCACGCCAGACTCGGCACGAGTATGTACCCGACGCCATGGGCGACAGTGAGGACGCCACGATCAGTCACGCCAATCATGGCCAGAACCGACAAGGGCGTCTCGGCAATCATGTCCGCGACAAGTCGGTAGGCATCGCCGATCCAGTAGCCGCCACTCAGGAGGCTCTGCACGAACGCCCACGAGCCGTCCGCGTGGAGGCTCCGTCGCTCGAGAATTGACAGCAACGCATAGGCGATCACCAGGCTCGGGGCGAGAACCACGATGACGCGCCTCGCCCGACCACCCGCATGATCAGGATCGATCGGCGTGCCGCTCATGCCTCCCCGCCGACATCGGCAAGGACCTTGTCGTAGTACGCCTCTTCGGCCGTCTTGCGCGGGTACACCACGAGCACGAGGACCAACCCGATCAGGGTCATGAACAAGGCGACAGCGATAGCCAGGCTCTTGCCGTCGGTGAATCCGGTCGAGGCCGCCTTGATGATCTGGTCGGAGTAGGTGGGGTACTCCTTGGCAACCTCGGCTGCGCCCTGGAAGGACGACGTCAGGGCCGTCGACGTATCTGCGCTGACCTGTGCCGCCTGCTCGGGGGGCACCGAGGCGAGGCTGGCCGTCATCTGGCGTGCGTAGGCGCCGGCAAGGATGCCGCCCATGATGGCCTGCATGATGGCCCCGCCGAAGTCACGCGTCAGGTCAAGGAACGCCGAGCCCATCCCGCCGCGGCTCGGTGGGACGGACGACATCAACGAGCGCGACGCAGGCGTGGCCGCGAGACCGACACCCGTCCCGACGAGCGCATAGCCGGCGATCACCCAGCCGATCGAAGCGCCGTCCACCCACGTGATGAGCATCACCGTGAACGCTGCCGCCACCGCGCCAAGTCCGAGCATGAAGGTGAACTGCGAGCCCTTGGCATTGATCAGCCGCCCGGCCACCTGGCCGAACAGTGCCGTGCAGATCGCCGCAGGAAGGACGACCGCAGCCGCCGTCAGAGCGGAGTAGCTGAGGACATTCTGCGTGAACTGCTGCCCGATGAACATCGCGCCAATGAGCGATCCGAACGTGATCGCCCCCGCAACGAAGGCCACCCAGAAGGTCCGCGCCTTGGCCAGCGGAAGCGATACCAACGGCCTGGTCGCCTTGGTCTCCCGCCAGAAGAATGCGGCGAGGCCCACCAGCGCGACGATCAGGTAGGCCAGCCACCTGGCGGTGATGCCCTTGTCGGCGTGCTCGATCGTCAGGACGAGACCGCCGACGCCGAACACCGACAGCACGCCGCCGAGGTGGTCGACCGGGAAGACCTCCTCATTCGCATGCCACGGCAGCACGATCAGCCCGACCACCAGCGCGACCACGACGAGCGGCAAGGCGATGAGGAACACCGAGCCCCACCAGAAGTACTGCAGCAGCCAGCCGCCGATCAGCGGGCCGAGTGCGGCCACCCCGCCGCCGAGCCCTGACCACAAGGCGATCGCCGACACGCGCGCTCGGCCCCGGTACAGGGCGCCGATCAGCGACAACGTCGTTGGGAACAGGAGCGCGGCAGCGAAGCCGCACAGAAAGCGCGCGAGTGTGAGCAGTTCGGGGTTCGGCGCCCACGCAGCCATCATCGAGGTGGGCACCGTGAGGACGCACCCGGCGACGAAGAGCAGCTTGCGGCCGTACCTGTCGCCGATGGTTCCCAGATACAGGACCGTCGACGCGAGCCCGAGTGCGAAGGCGTTCGCGATCGACGTCAACTGGTCCTGGGTGGCCCCAAGGTCGGTGCCGATCGTGGGCAGGGCGACATTCGCGATGCTCAGGTTGATGTTGCTGACGATGGCGCCGGTGACCAGCGCGAGAAGGACGAGCGAACTTCGCGGTGGGCGCCGACTCTGAGTCTCAGCCGGCGCCCCCGCAGTGGTCATGCCCCAACGGTAGCCGGAGCCAGCTCCTCATCATCGGCGATCTCGTCCTCACCGGGCTCGATGTGAACCTCGGGCAGGATCTTGTCCAGCCAGCGCGGCAGCCACCAGTTGGCCTTGCCGAACATCGACATCAGCGACGGCACAAGCACCAGTCGCACGATGAACGCGTCGATCAGGACGGCCGAGGCGAGCGCGACTCCGAACAGCTTGATGGTGGAGTTCGTGCTGGGCACGAACGCCAGGAACACGCTGGACATGATCGCTGCCGCGATGACGACCACGCGGCCAGAACCGGCCAGGCCACGACGGACCGCGGCGTGGTTGTTGCCGGTGCGGTTCCACTCCTCCTGCATGCGCGAGACGAGGAACACCTGGTAGTCCATCGATAGGCCGAACAGGATCGAGAAGACCATGATCGGCAGGAACGGGATGATCGGTCCGGTACCGGGTATTCCCAGCGGCCCGTTCAGCCAGCCCCACTGGAAGACCGCGACGGTGATGCCCATCGCCGCTGCAAAGCTCAGCAGGCTTGTGATGGCAGCGGTGAGCGGCACCAGCAGCGAGTGGAACAGCAGCATCAGCGCTAGGAAGCCCAGGCCGACCACGATCGCCAGGAAGAGCGGCAGCGCGTCACGCAGCACGGTGGTGAAGTCGCTGGTGATCGCCTGGGTGCCGCCGACGTACAGCTGAGCCCCCGTGGCCTGTGCCAACTGCGGATTGGTCTCGGTACGGAGCCGATCCAGCAGCTGTGTCGTGGCCTCATCCTGAGGTGAGGTCTCCGGGTAGACGGCGATGGCCTGGACCGTCTGCGGCTTCTGCGCGGACGCGTCCTGTGTGCCTGCCTTCGCGGCGGCCTGCGCCATCTTGCCCATGATCGGCAGCAGTTCCAGGCTCGGCGAGGTACTGGCCACTCCCTCGGTCTTGTTCAGGCCGGCGACTATCTGCGCGTACGCATCAGGGCTCTTGGCGCCGGAGAGGTCAGCAACGACCAGGAACGGGCCGTTGACGCCCGCACCGAAGCCCTCGGCGCGCAGGTCGTACGCGATCCGTGCCGGTGATCCGGCCGGCTTCCCCGAGTCGTCGGGGAAGCCCTCGCGCAGGCTGAAGGCGGGAATCGCCAGGATGATGACGGCTCCCAGCGCGAGCAGCGCGGGGATGATCGGGCGCTTTTGCAGGAGGCGGCCGTAGTGGGCCCAGCCCTTGCCCTCAGGATGCACTTCGCCCGGCTTCTTGCCCCACGGCAGGCGCAGTGCGAGTGCCTTGTTGCCCAGAAGGCTCAATAGCGCCGGCAGGAACCACAGTGCCGAGAGCATGACCATGAGCACCGTGACGCCGGCCGCGAGGGCCAGTCCGTTGAAGAAGTTGATGCCCATGACGAAAAGGCCCATGAGCGCGATGATGACCGTGCTGCCGGCGAAGAGCACCGCTCGGCCGGCCGTCTCGACCGCCTCCATTGCCGCGTCCTTGGGTGCGCGTCCGTGGAGGACCGCCTGGCGGTAGCGGTTGGTGACGAACAGGGCGTAGTCGATGCCCACGCCTAGTCCGATCATGGCGGCGAGAGTCGGTGCGAACGTCGCCACGTCCATGAAGTTGGCGACGAGCAGCACGCCCATCTGCCCCATGGCCAGACCCAGGAGCGCCACGACGATCGGGATGCCCGCTGCGACGATCGACCCGAAGGCGATCAGCAGGATAAGAATTGCGACGACGATGCCGATGAGCTCACCACTGGGTGGCTCCATCCCTGCGAACTCGAGCACCTGGCCCTGGGCACCGACCGCAACGTCGGGGCCGTTGAGCGCCTTCACGCCGTCGATGATCTTCTTGGCATCGGCACTCGACACGTTCAGGTTTCCGGACGCGTCCGTCGCGAAGGAGATGGTCGAGTACGCAACTTTGCCGTCAGGGCTGACGGTGGAGAATGACGTGGCCAACGTCAGCTTCTCGGCGTCAGTGAGGCTCGCCATCGCAGCAGGATTCGGAGCCGCGCCGGTGGTGCAGTCCCGGCCCAGCGGGGCGCCCTTGGCATCGAGTGGGTTGGTGACGCACGTGACCGACGCCAGTCCGCTGACCTCGGTGAGGAACGGCACGATCTTGGCGGCAGTCGCCGCATCGACAGCGGTACCTGAAGCGGGCGACCACACGATGGACGCGCCGCCCTCGAGGCGACTGGTGTCCGTGCCGCTGGACGTGAGGAGGTCGGTCGCGACCTTCGACTCGGTGCTCGGCAGTTCGAACTTGTCGTTCAGGTCGCCGCCGAAGGCCCGACCCATCCCGATCACCGCCACGAGGGCGATGAACCACGCAACGAGGGCGATAACGGGGCGACGTACCGCCCACGCGGACAGACCGGGCATGGCTCCTCTTTCGTGGCACCTGAACGGGACAAAAGGCCTACAGCCTTAGGAAACGCTATCGTTCCCTAACTGTCAAATCGAGGGAACGAATTCGTTCACTACGATGCTACCCTGTGGACATGTGCCCCACCAATCAGGCGACTGGTACGTCGCGGCGACGCGGCGAGGCGCTCGTCGATGCCGTGTTCACCGCGGCACTGGCGGAGATCTCCGAGGTGGGGCTGCGGGGCACCTCGATGGACCGCATTGCTCACCGCGCCGGGACCGGCAAGGCCGCCTTGTACCGGCGTTGGCCCAACGTCCGGGCGCTGGCGCTGGATGTCTTCATCACCACGATGGCCGAGGCACTGCCGACGGTCAGCCCCAACTCGGGCAGTCTTCGCGAGGACTTGCTGATCTCCCTGACGGCGATGTCCGGCCAGCTCGACTCCGACCTGGGCATCGTGGTGCGTGAACTCATCAGCGAGGCCGCCCATGACCCGGCCCTGTCCTCGGAGTTCCAGGCCCGGTTCGGCACGGCGAAGAACAGCGAGGCGATCTCCGTGCTTCAGCAGGCGATGGCTCGTGGGGAGATCCCGATGCAGGTCATCGATCCCTACGTCGTGCAGATCCCAGCAGCCCTCGTCGTGCATCAGCTCGTCATGACGGGCAAGGCTCCGTCGACCGATGAGGTCGAGCACATCATCGACGTCATCGTGATGCCACTGCTGCGCAATCCGTCGAATCGGCTTGTCGAGCAGCCGGCCCTCGCCTGATCGGCACGACCCAACGGCTTTCAGCCGAGCGGCTCGACGTCCTCCGGCTGCTCGCCTAGAACCTCGCGCACGACAGCCAACGCCAGCGACTGCGGGTAGCCACGACGCATCAGCATGGAGATCAGGCGTCGTTGCTGAGTCGTCGCATCGAGGCGGCTCATGGACCGCAGCTTCACCTCTACGAGTTGCCGGGCACGCATCCGCTCGACCTCAGGATCGATCTGGCCGAGAGCATCGGCGACGGACTCGTCGTCGATGCCCTTGGATCGCAGTTCTCGCCGCAGCACCGAGCGCGCAGAGCCCTTCGTTCGCTGGCGGGACACGGCCCACTGGCGTGCGAACTCCAGGTCGTCGATGAGTCCGACCTCGACGAACCTGTCAAGCACGCGTTCGGCAACCTCGTCGGATACGCCGCGTTTGCGGAGGTCGTCACCGAGTTCCTTGCGCGTACGCGGACTCGCCGACAGCCGGCGCAGGAGGATCGTTCGAGCTACCTGCTCCGGGTCGGCGTCGTCCTGCTGGTCCGCGAGCGACCCAGGAGCGGGCTCGTTCACGTACCGGACCATGTCAGGCCGTTCGACTACAGGTCGATGGGTGCGGGCGCCTCGGGTGCCTCGACCGGCACGTCGACCTGGGCTCCGATGCCGAGGGTCTCCTTGATGCGCTTCTCGATCTCGTTGGCCAGATCGGGGTTGTCCTTGAGGAAGGTGCGGGCGTTCTCCTTGCCCTGGCCCAGCTGGTCTCCGTCGTAGGTGTACCAGGCACCGGACTTGCGCACGATCCCCGCATCGACGCCGATGTCGATGAGCGAGCCCTCGCGCGAGATGCCTTCGCCGTAGAGGATGTCGAACTCGGCCTGCTTGAAGGGCGGCGCGACCTTGTTCTTGACGACCTTGACGCGGGTGCGGTTGCCGACGGCCTCGGTGCCGCCCTTGAGCGTCTCGATGCGGCGCACGTCAAGACGCACGGACGAGTAGAACTTCAGGGCCTTGCCGCCCGTCGTGGTCTCCGGGGAGCCGAACATCACGCCGATCTTCTCGCGCAACTGGTTGATGAAGATGCACGTCGTGTTGGTATTGCTCAGCGCGCCGGCCATCTTGCGAAGTGCTTGGCTCATCAGGCGGGCCTGGAGCCCGACGTGCGAGTCGCCCATCTCGCCCTCGATCTCTGCGCGAGGCACGAGTGCGGCCACGGAGTCGATGACGACGAGGTCGATGGCACCCGACCGTACGAGGGTGTCGGTGATCTCCAGGGCCTGCTCACCGGTGTCGGGCTGCGAGACGTAGAGGCTGTCGAGGTCGATGCCGAGCCGGGACGCGTAGTCGGGATCGAGTGCGTGCTCGGCGTCGATGAACGCTGCGAGGCCGCCGGCCGCCTGCACGTTCGCGATGGCGTGGAGGGCGAGGGTCGTCTTGCCCGAGGACTCCGGGCCGTAGATCTCCACGATGCGGCCGCGCGGCAGGCCGCCGATTCCGAGGGCGAGGTCGAGGGCGATCGATCCGGTCGGGATCACCTCGATCGGGATCCGGCCCTCCTCACCCAGTCGCATGATCGAGCCCTTGCCGAACTGTCGTTCGATCTGGGCAAGGGCGGCGTCAAGGGCCTTCTCGCGGTCATTGGCGGCGCTGGCCATGGTGTTCTCCTTGCTCAGTCGGGTGGTCCGGCGGACCGGATCGAGGGTTCGGTGGTGCGGTCATCTGTGACGCTAGCGGTGGGGCCTGACAGTGCCGGGCGGTCGGACTGGGCTGTGACTGGTTGCCCGCGCTCTGTCGTGATGGGGAATCTATATCGAACGGGTGTTCGAATGGGCGCGACACGCCGGAATCGCGGCGATCACCCCCAGCGCGAGCACGGGCCCGAGGGCCACGGCGCACAGGACGGCGTAGGACGTGGTGACCACGACGACTCCGGCGACCACTCCCCCCAGTGCTCCCGCCGCATTCATCGTCAGGTCGGACAGGCCCTGGACGGCGGGCCGCTCAGCCTCGTCGACCTCGTCGGTGACCATGGTCGAGCCGGCGATGAGGGTGCAGGACCAGCCCAGCCCCAGGAGGAACAGCCCAACACCGAGCATCGGCACGTCGTCGCCCGGGGCCAGCCCTGCGACAACGCATGCGGCCGCGAGGATCACGACGCCCAACGCGACGACAGGCACCCGTCCGACGCGATCGACGAGCCAGCCGACGACTGGCGAGAAGGCGTACATGCCGGCGATGTGGACGCTGATCACCAGGCCGATCAACTGAAGCGTCACGTCGACGTGCGCCATGTGCACAGGCGTCATCACCATCACCATGACCATCACGACGTGGCCGAGGGCGATCGACACGATGCCCAGCACCGCACGCGGGCGACCGCGCAGGTGTTGGAAGCCGTCGCGAAGTGACGGCCGGTGCGTCGTACCGCCCGCCGCATGGCGGTTCTGCACCGCCAGCAGGTAGGGGTCGGGCCTGAGGAACACCGTCAGGACGGCAGCGGTCGCGGCCAGGCAAAGTGCCGCCACGACGTAGGGGCCGGCAAGTTTGGGCAGGCCGAGAGCGACGCCAAGGCGCCCTGACGCCTCAAGCAGGTTCGGCCCCAGCACCGCGCCGATCGTGCCCGCCCACACCACCCACGACAGGTCGCGGGCGCGGTGCTCGGGAGCGGAGAGATCGGTAGCGGCGTATCTGGCCTGATACGTCGAGGCGGAGGCCACACCGACCAGGAAGCAGCCGAGGAGCACCAGCGGCAGGCTGCGCAGCACGGACGCGACCACGACCACGACGGCGCCGGCTGCGCCAATCGCATAGCCGGTCGACAGCGCAGCACGGCGGCCCTTCGACAGCGCGATGCGGGCCAGCGGCAATGCCAGGACGGCAGCGCCGAGAACTCCAGCCGTCTGGGCCAGTCCGGCCGCCGCCTCCGACCCGGCGACGGACGAGGCCATCAGCGAACCGGCGGCGACCGAGCCCGCCACCGCGAGGCCGCCCAGCACGGCTCCGGTGGACAGCACGCGAAGGGTGCGACCCTGCACCAGGCGAGTGCCCGGATTGGCCGCCGCAGCGGGCGGGTCAGCGAGTGCGGCCTGGGGATCGTCCGTGGAGGCACTCATCGCAGCACGCCGGGAACTTCCGTGCTCGCGCACACCGCCCGCCAGATGTCCTTGGTGTCGACACCAGCGGTGATCGCCTGCTCGACCGTGAGCCCGAGCGGTGGGAGAACCATGTCGTGCGCCCATGACTGCGAGTAGGACGGGCCGAAGACCTCGTCCATCCGCTCCCAGAAGTCCGTGAGGCGCACGACGGCCATCCTGCCCCATCCAGCACAATCGGCAGGTGACCTCGCCCTCTCGAAGTGCCCGACCGGTGCCGCTGGTGCCGCCGCAGCACGGCGCGTGGGCATTTCTCGGCCTGCCATTGGTCGTCGGAATCGCCGTAGCCCCATGGACGCCCGTCCTCATCCTGCTGGCGTTTGCGTGCATTGCCGCCTACCCGTGGTCGTACTTCGCATTGACCGTCGCGAAGGAGCAGACGTCGCGCCATCCGCGCCCTGAGCGATTCCGCACACCGATGCTCGTGTGGTCCGTGATCGCGATCCCCGCCCTCGTCGGGCTGGTGGTCGCTCGTCCTTGGCTGCTGTGGATCGGCATCGGCTACGCGCTGGCCTTCGCGATCAACGTCGCGTTCGCGATGCGTCGCGACGATCGCGATCTTGTCAACGATGCGGTCTTCATCCTCGAGTGCGCGGCCCTCGTGCCGATCGCCTGGGCCGTCGGCACGCTCGGTCGAACACTCACCCCCGATGCCACAGCGGTGCCGACCGAGGTCTGGATCCTCACGATCGCTGTGGCCCTCCTGCTCGCCGGCTCGACGCTGCACGTGAAGTCACTCATCCGTGAGCGATCGCATCCTGCCTTCGCTCGGATGTCACAGTCGTTCGCCATAGTCAGCCTCGTGGTGTCCATCGGTCTGGCCGCGTGGTGGGGCCTGTCGGTCGGCCTATGGCTCGTGCCCGCGTTCGCATTCGCGGCCGGTCGCTCGTTCGCGATGCGCGACCGCACCGTTCGACCAGCGCAGATCGGGATGATCGAACTCGTGGCCTTCGTCCTCCTCGCCATCGGCGCCATCGTGCTCGGGCATGGCTGATGTACGCCTTCGCGAAACCGACCGAGGCGTGGTTCGACTCGGCATTCGACGCACCGACCGCGGCGCAGCAGGGCGCCTGGGAATCGATCGCGCGGGGTGACGACACCCTGGTGGTGGCCCCGACCGGCAGCGGCAAGACGCTCGCGGCGTTCCTGCACGCCATCGATCGGCTCATGTCCACCCCTGCGCCCGATGATCGGCGTCGCCGCTGCCGCGTCCTCTACGTGTCGCCGCTCAAGGCGCTTGCCGCTGACGTCGATCGCAACCTGCGCAGCCCGCTGGTGGGAATCCAGCGCGAGGCCGGCCGGCTCGGGCAAGAAACGAACGAGATCCTCATCGGCATTCGCACCGGTGACACGCCGGCGGCCGAGCGGGCGAGGCAGGCCAAGCGGCCGCCCGACATCCTCATCACCACGCCGGAGTCGCTGTTTCTCATGCTGACGTCCGGCATGCGCGATGCACTGACCGGCATCGACACGGTCATCATCGACGAGGTCCACGCCATCGCCGGAACCAAACGTGGGGCGCACCTGGCGCTGTCGCTGGAGCGACTCGATCTCCTTCTCGACCGCCCCGCCCAGCGCATCGGCCTGTCCGCGACGGTCAATCCGATCGACGTCGTGGCGAGCTTCATCCGCCATGACCGGCCCGCCACCGTCGTCAACCCCCCAAGCCCGAAGTTGTGGGACCTCCAGATCCGGGTTCCCGTCGACGACATGGCCGACTTGGCCGCGGCGCCGGCCCCGACGGGAACCGATGACCCCGTTGCACGGTCGTCGATCTGGCCCCATATCGACGAGCAGATCGTCGACCTGATCGAGCAGCACCGCACGACCCTGGTGTTCGCGAACTCACGCCGACTGGCCGAGCGCATCACGGCCCAGATCAACGAGATCGCCGCCGAGCGTCATCCCCAGGACCCTCGCGTCATCGCGCGCGCGCACCACGGATCGGTCAGCAAGGAGCAGCGGGCTCTCATCGAGGAGGACCTCAAGGCCGGTCGCCTCCCTGCAGTCGTCGCAACCAGCAGTCTGGAACTCGGGATCGACATGGGCTCCATCGACCTCGTCGTCCAGGTCGAGACTCCACCGAGTGTCGCCAGCGGACTCCAGCGCGTCGGCCGCGCCGGCCATCAGGTCGGCGCCGTGAGTCGCGGAATCGTCTTCCCGAAGTTCAGGGGCGATCTGGTCAGCGCTGCCGTGGTGACCGACCGCATGCGCAGCGGCGACATCGAGAGCCTGCGACTGCCCCGCAATCCCCTTGACGTCCTCGCCCAGCAGATCGTCGCCTGTGTGGCGATGGACGACTGGACTGTCACCGACCTGTTCGACCTGTGCCGGCGCACGGCGTCCTTCTCGACGATCGGCGAGCAGGTGTTCGCGTCGGTTCTCGACATGCTTGCCGGCCGATATCCATCGGATGAGTTCGCAGAGCTGCGACCGCGCCTGGTGTGGGACCGGGCCACCGACGTCCTCACCGCGCGCCCCGGAGCCCAGCGCCTGGCAGTCACCAGCGGCGGGACCATCCCCGACCGCGGACTCTTCGCCGTCTTCCTCGTGGGCGAGGGCGGCTCCCGCGTGGGCGAGCTCGACGAGGAGATGGTCTACGAGTCGCGGGTCGGCGACGTCATCGCTCTAGGTGCCACCAGCTGGCGGATCGAGGACATCACGCATGACCGCGTGCTCGTCAGCCCGGCTCCTGGCCAGCCCGGCCGACTGCCGTTCTGGCACGGTGATGCACTGGGGCGCCCCGCCGCACTTGGCGCCGCCATCGGGGAGTTCGTCCGCTCGGTGGCAACCACGCGACAGCCCAAGAAGGCGATCGCCGGACTCGGGCTCGACGACCGCGCCGCAGGCAACCTGCTGGCGTACGTGGCCGAGCAGCGCGAGGCGACGCATCACGTTCCGAGCGATCGCACCATCGTCGTCGAGAGATTCCGCGACGAGCTGGGCGACTGGCGCGTGGTGGTGCACTCGCCGTTCGGTGCCCGCGTCCACGCACCCTGGGCCCTTGCCCTCCGCGCGCTGGTCGGCGAGCACGTCGGGCTCGACGCGAACGTCATGCACTCGGACGACGGCATCGTCCTTCGCCTCCCCGACACCGACGACGAGGATGCAGCGCGGTCCGTCGCGTCGCTGATCGCCATCGACCCGGACGAGATCGAGGCTCTGGTGACCTCGCAGATCGGTGGATCGGCCCTGTTCGCGTCGCGCTTCCGCGAGTGCGCGGCACGCGCGCTGCTGCTCCCCCGCCGTCGGCCCGACCGACGCACCCCGCTGTGGCAGCAGCGGCAGCGCTCGGCGCAACTGCTCGGCGTGGCTTCGGGTTTCGCGTCGTTCCCGATCGTGCTGGAGACCGTGCGCGAGTGCCTGCAGGACGTGTACGACCTGCCGGCGCTGCGAGCGCTCCTGACGGGGCTGAGTGATGGATCCATTGCCGTCCACGAAGTGGCTACCGATCACCCGTCGCCGTTTGCCCAGTCCCTGCTCTTCGGCTACGTCGCATCCTTCCTCTACGAGGGCGACTCCCCACTCGCCGAGCGCCGCGCGCAGGCACTGACCCTCGACCCGCAGCTTCTTGCAGAGCTGCTCGGCACCCCCGAACTGCGCGACCTGCTCGACCTCGACGCCATGCTCGAGGTCGAGGCCCAGGTCCAGCGACTGGCCCCGGGCATGGGGCCCCGCGACGCCGAGGGAGTTGCCGACCTGCTTCGCCTGCTCGGACCGATGACGCCGGCCGATGCGGCACGGCGGTCCATCCCGCAGGAGTGGCTCGACGAACTGCGCGCTCAGCGCCGCGCGATCACCGTGCGGATCAACGGCCAGGAGTGCACCGCCGCCATCGAGGACGCGGCTCGACTGCGCGACGCCCTCGGTGTCGCCCTGCCCACCGGGATCCCCGAGGCGCATCTTGAATCGGTGGCTGATGCCGTCGGCGACGTGGTGGGCCGGTTTGCCCGCACGCACGGACCGTTCACCGTCGAGGACGTGTCCCATTCTGTGGGCCTGCCACGCGCGGTTGCGCGCGACGCCCTGAACCGCATGGTCGAGGCTCGGCGACTGGTGACCGGGGAGTTTCGGCCGGGCGGTCAGCACGCGGAATACTGCGACCCTGAGGTGCTGCGCCGCATTCGACGCCGCACGATCGCCCGGCTGCGCAGCGAGATCGAGCCAGTGGCCCACGAGGCCTACGCCGCCTTCCTGCCCCGCTGGCAGCAGGTTCCCGGCACCGGTGAGCGACCTGCCCGACGCGGCGCGGACGGCTGCTTCGAAGTGATCGAGCAACTCGCGGGCGTGGCGCTGCCGGCCAGCACGTGGCAGGACGCCGTCTTCGCGTCCCGGGTGAGCGACTTCCATCCCGGACTCCTCGACGAGCTGACCACCTCCGGCGACGTTGTCTGGTGGGGGCAGGCGCCGCTGGCTGGCGGCGACGGCGTGGTCTGCCTGGCGCCGGCCGCGCTGGCGTCGCTGCTGCGCACGGAGCCGCGCGACGACGGACTCGGCCCGGTCGAGGAAGCCACGCTCGCCGTCCTCGCAGGCGGCGGCGGATACTTCTTCCGCGACATCGCCGACCGCGTCAGCATCGCCCTGGGCCTGACGGCCGATGCCACGATCGTCGAGGCGCTGTGGACCCTGGTGTGGTCCAGTCGTGTGACCAACGACAACTGGAGTGCGCTGCGGTCCCGCCTGCAGGGACGGCCCGCACGGACGGCATCTCCGCGCCGACGCGGGCGTCCGGCACTGCCCTCCCGGACCGGGCCGCCGGCAGCGGCAGGACGGTGGTCGGCCCTCGAGGCGCCCAGCGCTCCTCCCGAGGCCAGGGCACGGGCTCTCGGCGACGCACTGCTCGACCGCTACGGGATCGTGACGCGCGGGTGCGCCATTGCCGAGCGCATCGACGGCGGGTTCGCCGCGGTCTACCGCGTGCTGTCGGCGTTCGAGGAGACCGGCCGGTGCCAGCGGGTCTACGCCATCGAGGGACTGGGGGCGGCGCAATTCGCCGTGCCCGCGGCCGTCGACCAGCTCCGACAGGAGCGTGTCGGGTCGACGACAGTGGTGCTGGCCGCGACGGATCCGGCGAACGCGTACGGCGCAACGCTGCCCTGGCCGGCCATCCCGGGCGTCGACGTCACCCATCGGCCCGGCCGCAAGGCCGGTGCGCTCGTGGTCCTGATGGACGGATCGTTGACCGCCTACCTGGAGAAGGGCGGCCGATCTCTGCTGGCCTGGACCGACGACAAAGATGTCGCGACCTCGGCGTTGGGTGCGTTGTCGCAGTCGCCGCTGTCGAGCACGGGACGCCGATCGCCGGTGACTCGAGTGAACGGTTCGAGCGTCGAGCCCAACGGAACGTGGGCGCAATCCATGCTGGCGGCAGGCTTCGTGGCGACGCCGCAGGGCTATCGCCCAGCACGCACCCGGTGAAGTCAGACCAGGGACGGGGTGAGCGGCGACTCGGTCTCGGCCTCAGCCACGTGAGTGCTCACCGAGGCGAGGACGTCGGACAACGAGACCTCGAGGGCGCCGCAGATCGCGGCCAGCAGCTCGCTGGACGCCTCCTTCTGGCCCCGCTCCACCTCGGAGAGGTAGCCGAGCGAGACAGCAGCGGCGCCGGAGACGTCGCGCAGAGTGCGCCCCTGGTCCTGGCGACGACGGCGGAGCTCGTCACCGATGACTTGCCGAAGAACGATCACGACCCCTCCTTCCGTCGGTCCTGCCCTGAACTGCCCTGCGGGTGAGGGGCAACCGTACCTCCGGAGCCCTGGTCCCGCGACTGCTCTTTTCGCCCCAAACAGCGCGACGTCAGTCACTATTCCCGCAGTGACCGATCAATTGACCGCTGGCAGCGTCTCCAACACCAGGTCGAAGCATGCCGCGACGGTCTGACAGCGGATCTCCTGGCGGGTCCCGGCCAGTGCCAGGTGCCGGGTCGCCACGCCATCGACCAGGGCGACAGCGATCCACGTGGAGCCAACGGGCTGCCCGTCGTGCGGCTCCGGGCCGGCCACGCCAGTGGTCGCAATCCCGACATCTGCGACAAGTGACTCACGTGCTCCCCTTGCCATCGCCGCAGCCACGGCCTCGCTGACCAGGCCCTGGCCAAGGGCCGCCTCCGGCACGTGCAGCAGGCTGCCCTTGACGTCGCCCTGGTAGGCCACGACGCCGCCGCGGAGCACGGCCGAGCAACCGGGCACCTGGGCAAGAGTCGCCGCCACGAGTCCTGCGGTCAGGGACTCCCCTGTCGCCACCGTGAGCCCGAGTTGGACGAGGGCGGACACCACGGCCTCCGCGCCCGGATCGGGGGACTCAGGCACGGTGCTCGCCGAGGTTCGTGCGGGTGGCCGGCGGCTGTCGGCGCAGGCGCAGGGCCCGAACCACGTAGTCCAGGCCGGTGACGATCGTCAGGATGACGGCGATCCCCATGACGATCGCGCTGGCCGTGGACCACCACGCCACCGGCACGTCGACGAGGTACATCGTGATCGCGACGGTCTGCGCCAGCGTCTTCGCCTTGCCGCCGCGACTGGCCGGGATCACGCCGTGCTCAATGACCCAGAAGCGCAGCACGGTCACGCCGATCTCGCGAACCAGGATGATCCCCGTCACCCACCAGGACAGGTCGCCCAGCAGCGACAGGCCGATCAGTGCCACCCCCGTGAGGGCCTTGTCGGCTATCGGGTCGGCCACTTTGCCGAACGTCGTGACCAGGCCGTAGCGACGGGCGATCGCACCGTCCATCAGGTCGGTGATGGAGGCCAGCACGAACACGAGGGCTGCGGCATCGCGCGCGGGGCCCAACGCGCCATCGTCCATGTACAGCAGAAGTGCGAGCAGCGGCACGCAGAGCACGCGCAGCACGGTCAATGCGTTGGGCAGGTTCACCAGCGGGGCGTTGCCGACTGGGTCGGCCGCGCGATCCGGGATAGGTGGCTTCACGAACCCGACTCCACGGGCCGTGCGAGCAGGTCCACGCCGTCGACGTCGAAGACGATCGCGTCGACGAAGTCGCCCACGGCCACGGGGAGGGCGCCGAGGCTGATCACGGTCGCCGCATCGTCGGGGCCCTGGTGGCCGGCCCGACCGATCGCGATCGGCTCACCGGCCTCGTCGACGTCGAGCTCCTCCACCAGCACGCGCACCTGCTCGCCGATGCGATCCTCGGCGCGTTGGGCCATGACCTCGTCCACCAGGGCCGTCACCTCCTCGACCCGCTGGCGGATGACGTCCTCGTCGATCTTCCCTGGCAGGTCGGCGGCCTCCGTGCCGTCCTCGTCGCTGTATCCGAAGACTCCGACGGCATCCAGCCGGGCCTCCTGCAGGAAGGAGACCAGCTCGGCGAACTCCTCCCGTGTCTCGCCGGGGAACCCGACGATCACGTTACTGCGGATGCCAGCAGTGGGATCCAGGCTGCGGATCCGGGCGATGAGGTCGAGGAAGGCCTCCTTGCCGCCGAAGCGGCGCATGCGACGCAGCACCGTGGCGCTGGCGTGCTGGAAGGACAGGTCGTAGTACGGCGCCACGACCTTCACGTGCGCGATGGCCGCGAGCAGGTCCGGGCGCACCTCGGCCGGCTGCAGGTACGCGACCCGCACCCGTTCGATCGTGGTATCGCTGGCGATCCGTGGCAGCAGCGCCTCGAGCAGCCTCAGGTCGCCGAGATCCTTGCCGTACGAAGTGGAGTTCTCGCTGACGAGGACGACCTCGCGGACGCCCTCCCCGACCAGCCAGGCGATCTCGGCCACGACGTCGAGGGGCGGACGCGAGACGAAGGAGCCACGGAAGGACGGGATGGCGCAGAACGTGCATCGTCGATCACAGCCGGAAGCCAGCTTGACGGGGGCGACTGGGCTGCCGTCGAGTCGCCGTCTGAGTACGGGGGGCGCCCACCCGGGCGTGGGCGAGTCACTGGCGGCGGCGCCGTGTCCTGGCACGCTGCCGACCACGGCCGGCCGCTCGACGGGAGTGATCGGGAGCAGATGTCGACGGTCCGTCGGTGCGTGCGGCACGTGGTGCTCGCCACCGACGATGCGCCGCAGCGTCTCGGCGATGTCGGGGTAGTCGTCGAATCCCAGGACCGCGTCGGCCTCGGGAAGTGAATCGGCGAGGTCCCTGCCGTAACGCTCGGCGAGGCAGCCCACGGCGACCACGGCCTTCGGGCCGTTGTCGCCGTCCTTGAGGTCGGATGCCGCCAGGAGCGCATCGATCGAGTCCTTCTTCGCGACGTCGACGAAGCCGCAGGTGTTGACCAGGACGGCGTCGGCGTCCTCGGGATCATCAACAAGAGTCCAGCCGCCGAGGGCCAGCCGCGCCGCCATCTCCTCGGAGTCCACCTCGTTGCGCGCGCACCCGAGCGTGACAACGGCCACCTTGCTGTTCTCGGTCACCGTCCAAGACTACGGACTGGTGGAGTCAGTCGATCGGGCTGTGGCCCATCCCGCGCTCGAACTCGTCGACGAGGTCATCTGGATCCAGGCCCAGCACCGGGGCCATCGCCCGCAGCTGCCCCCGTGCGTACACCCGGCCGCCGCAGTGGCTGAAGTCGTCGTTCTCCATGGCGGCAAGGATGGATGCCCGCAGTTTGGTCACCTGGGCGAGGTCGTCCAGGGACATGCCGCGTGCAACCCGTGCCTCATTCAGCATCTGGCCGACGGACATGTCACCTCCTCGTCTCGCGTTCTTTCATCGTATGACGGCCGTACCCACACTGCACAGAAACGGGCTACTCGGCCTCGCCACGGATCATCATGAGGAGCCCAGGCAGCTCCTCCGGCTTGACCAGGACATCGCGAGCCTTGGAGCCCTCGCTCGGTCCCACCACGCCACGAGTCTCCATCAGGTCCATGAGGCGCCCTGCCTTGGCGAAGCCCACGCGGAGCTTGCGCTGGAGCATCGACGTCGAGCCGAACTGCGTGGTCACCACGAGCTCGACGGCCTGCAGCAGTACATCAAGGTCGTCGCCGATGTCCCCATCGACCTCGCGTGTCGCGGCAACGTGCGAGGTGACCTCGGGGATGTAGTCGGCCTCGCCCTGCGCCCGGCAGTGCGCCACGACGGCCTTGATCTCCGGCTCGCTGACGAAGGCGCCCTGAATCCGCATGGCCTTGTTGGCGCCCATGGGCAGGAACAGTCCGTCGCCCTGGCCCACGAGCTTCTCCGCACCAGCCTGGTCGAGGATGACGCGGCTGTCGGCGAGGCTCGAGGTCGAGAACGCCAGCCGGCTGGGGACGTTGGCCTTGATGAGCCCGGTCACCACGTCCACCGACGGGCGTTGTGTCGCCAGCACCAGGTGGATGCCGGCGGCGCGTGCCAACTGCGTGATTCGCACGATCGCGTCCTCGACGTCACGCGGGGCGACCATCATCAGGTCGGCAAGCTCGTCGACGATGACCAGCAGGTACGGATAAGGCTCGACGATGCGCTCGCTGCCAGGCAGCGGCTTGACCTTGCCGGCCTTCACCGCCTTGTTGAACTGGTCGACATGGCGGAAGCCGAAGTGCGCGAGGTCGTCGTAGCGACGGTCCATCTCCTTGACGACCCACTGGAGCGCGTCAGCGGCCTTCTTGGGGTTGGTGATGATCGGCGTGATCAGGTGCGGAACGCCTTCGTACGCGGCGAGTTCGACGCGCTTGGGGTCAACGAGGACCAGGCGCACCTCTTCTGGTGTCGAGCGCATGAGGATCGACGTGATGAGGCTGTTGATGCAGCTGGACTTCCCTGCGCCGGTGGCCCCGGCCACGAGCAGGTGCGGCATCCGGGCGAGGTTGGCGATGACGAAGTTGCCCTCGACGTCCTTGCCGAGCGCTGCTGCCAGCGGGTGATGGTCGTTGCGCGCGGTCGCGCTGGTCAGCACGTCTCCGAGCGCCACCAGCTCACGGTCGGTGTTCGGGATCTCGACACCGATCGCCTTCTTGCCCGGGATCGGGCTGAGGATGCGAACGTCCGCGCTGGCCACGGCGTAGGCGATGTTCTTGCTCAGGGCGGTGACCCGCTCGACCTTCACGCTCGGACCGAGTTCGATCTCGTAGCGCGTGACGGTCGGGCCACGCATGAAGCCGGTGATGGTCGCGTCGATCGCGAACTGCTCCATGACCTCGGTGAGGGCTGCCACGACGTGCTCGTTGGCCCGGGTAGCCGTGCGGTGTGCCGGCCCGGACTTCAGCACGTCTGACTTGGGCAGTGCGTAAGGTGCGCGCCGCGGCAGCACCAGCTGCTCGGCCGCCTTGTGCGGTGCGGGTGCCTTGGAGATGACCACGGTCTCGTGACGGGCCGGATGCCCGACCGCCTGCCGTTGCGTCGGGTGGTCTGCGGAGTGCGCGGTCGTGCTCGGGACGTCCTGGATGCCGGCGAGCAGGATTGCGGCCGGTCGGTCCTCGTCGTCGAGGATGTCGGTGTGGTGAACGGCGGCCTCGTTCGAGGTGTGCACCTCGTCGTCCTCGTCCATGTCATGCGCCATCGACAGCGAGAACGGCTGCATGACCAGGTCGGGATCGTCGTCGACAGCGGCGGCGCCGGTCGGGGGCTTCGCGGCTCGCGGCCGAGTCAGGCGCCGGACGAACCCGGCGACCGAGCGGATAGCGCCGACAAGGTGGTCGCGAACCGTGGCAAGTGACGTCGCCGTAAGCACCAGGATGCCGAAGACCACGAGCAGGACGAGCAGGACGCCGGTGACGATCGGCCCGACGGCCGCGGAAACCGGGGCAGTGGCAAGCCAGCCGACGACTCCCCCGGCAGCGGACATCGCATCGGCGCCGTCGCTCGGGGTGGGAGAAGCGTGACCGAGGTGCCACAGGCCGACCACGCCGACGAGGGTGGCGCTGCCGCCGATCGCGAGCCGGCCGGTCGTGGCGGGCTCGTCCGGGTGACGTAGGAAGCGCCAAGCCAGGGCGAGCAGGATGACGGGCGTCAGCCAGGCGAGTGCGCCGATCACGGTGGTGATGGCGGTGTCAGCCCACGACACAAACCAGCCGTCGACGCCGAACCACGTAGCGGCGACCAGGATCGCGGCCCCGGCGACGAGGGTCAGGCCAAGCCCGTCCCGGCGATGCGTCGGGTCCAGGTCGCGGGCGCTGCGCCCGACGGCTCGTGCCCCGGCGCCGAGCACGTGCGCGATCGCGAACCAGACGGTGGCGATGGCCCGGCCGATGGCCATGACGAAGCGCGTCAAGGGACCCGGGCCGGAGCGGCGCCTGGCCGGCCGCCGGGACCCGGACTTGGGCCGGGACGCGGCGGGACGACGAGTGGACCGGGAGGCACTGCGTGCAGGGCGCGCCGGGGAAGACGTGCGGGAAGCCATATTGCGAGCGTACCGGTCAATCCCCACCCGTAACGGCAGTCACACGCGTCACCTTCTTACCGCGTGTCGCCCCGCCCAACCCCCGCGAGTGGGCAAAGGGTCACTCCTCGTCACGCCTCGAGCCCACGCGGCGCGCCTCCGGGGCTCGCTGCGCTCACTCCTCGTCACGCCTCGACGACGACCGGGATGATCATCGGCCGGCGGCGGTGCGTGGTGTTGACCCACTTGCCCGCCGTCCGCCGGATCCGTTGCTGGAGTTCGAAGGTGTCGTCGACGCCGTCGGCCAGCGCCGCCGCGATGGCCCGCGAGACCTGCTCGCGCAGCGGCTCGATCAGCTCGTCCTCGGCCCCGAACCCGCGCACGTGGATCTCCGGGCCGGCGACGACCTTGGCCTCGACGATGTCCACCGCGACGAAGATGGAGATGAACCCCTCCTCGCCGAGCACCCGGCGATCCTTCAAGGACGCCTCCGTGACATCCCCGACGCCGAGTCCGTCAACGTACACGAAGCCCACTGGCAGGTAGCCCGAGATGGCCGCCTTGCCGTCGATCAGGTCGATCGTGTTGCCGTCCTCGGCGAGGATCACCTTGGCAGGATCGACCCCGACACTCGCGGCGATCTCGGCGTTGGCGCGCATGTGGCGCCATTCGCCGTGCACCGGCATGACGTAGCGAGGCTTGACGATGTTGTACACGTAGCGCAACTCGCCAGCGGCTGCATGGCCCGACACGTGCACGAGCGCGTTGCCACGATGCACGATGTGGGCGCCGAGCCGGGCCAGTCCATTGATCACCCTGTTGACCGAGTTCTCGTTGCCGGGAATCAGCGAGGACGCCAGCACGATGGTGTCGCCCGGTCCGACGCTGATCGCGTGGTCACGATTGGCGATCCTCGACAGCACCGCCATCGGCTCTCCCTGCGAGCCGGTGCAGATGAGCACTGTCTCGTCGTCGGGGAGGTCCGCGAGATCGTCAGATGCGACCAGCATGCCGCCGGGGATCTTGAGGTAGCCGAGGTCGCGCGCGATCGTCATGTTGCGCACCATCGACCGACCGACGAAGGCGATCTTGCGGTCGTGCAGGGCGGCCATGTCGATGATCTGCTGGATGCGATGAACGTGCGACGCGAAGGACGCCACGATGATTCGGCCCTCGGCCCGCAGGAAGACGGCGTCGAGCACCGGCACGATGTCGCGCTCGCTGGGCACGAAACCCTGGACCTCGGCGTTAGTGCTGTCGACAAGCAGGATGTCGACGCCCTCGTCGCCCAGGCGGGCGAAGCCATTGAGGTCAGTGATCCGGCTGTCGAGTGGTAACTGGTCCATCTTGAAGTCGCCGGTGTGCAGGATCAAGCCCGCCGAGGTGCGGATGGCCACCGCCATCGCATCGGGGATGGAGTGGTTGACGGCCAGGAACTCCACGTCGAACGGACCGCGCTTTTCGCGGTGACCGTCCTCGACCGGGATGAGCGTGGGCTTCAGCCGGTGCTCGCGCAGCTTCGCCTCGACGAGGGCAAGGGTGAACTTCGAGCCGAGGATGACGATGTCCTCGCGCTGGCGCAGCAGGTAGGGCAGCGCACCGATGTGGTCCTCGTGACCGTGAGTGAGCACGATCGCCTCGATGTCGTCGAGACGTTCGGCGATCGGGCCGAAGTCCGGCAGGATCAGGTCGACGCCGGGCTGCGAATCCTCCGGGAAGAGCACTCCGCAGTCGACGATCAGGAGTCGGCCGCCGACCTCGAAGACGGTCATGTTGCGACCGATCTCGCCCAGACCGCCGAGTGCGAGGATCCGCATGCCTCCAGCGGGCAGTTCCGGCGGGGCCGGCAGGTTGGCGTGGCTCATGCGCTGAAGCCGCGCACTCCACCGAGGGCGAGGTCGGCGCGAAGCATGTCGCGCTGAGCCTCCGTGGCATCGACGAGGGGCAGTCGCACCGGTCCCGCAGGTAGCCCCTGCATCTGCAGCGCGGCCTTGGTGAGGATGACCCCCTGGGTGCGGAAGCAGCCGGTGTAGACAGGCAGCAACGACGCCTGGATGTCGGCGGCCTCGGCCGCGCGTCCAGACCAGAGCGCCTCGGCCATCGCCTTGAGCCGATCGCCGACCAGATGGCCGACGACCGAGATCATCCCCGCGCCACCGACAGCGAGTATCGGCAGGTTGAGGACATCGTCACCGCAGTACCAGGCGAGGCCGGTCGTGGCGATGCCCCATTGGGTGAAGTCCATGTCGCCCTTGGCGTCCTTGTTCGCGACCACCCGCGGATGCTCCGCGATGCGCAGCATCGTCTCGAGCTCGATCGCACTGCCCGTGCGCTTGGGGATGTCGTACGTGATCATCGGCAGGTCAGTGGCGTCGGCGATCGCCCGGAAGTGCCGCACGAGCCCCTCCTGGGGCGGGCGGTTGTAGTACGGCGTGACGGCCATGACGCCATGGGCCCCGGCGCGGGCGGCGGCCTTGGCCGCCTCGACCGAGTGGCGCGTGTCGTTGGTGCCGACCCCGGCCACCACCGTGGCGCGATCCCCGACTGCAGCAAGGACCGCCTTGACCGTGGCCAGGTCCTCCTCATCGGTCTTGGTCGCGGACTCCCCGGTGGTGCCGTTGATCACAAGGCCGTCGTGGTGGAGGTCGTCGACCAGGTAGGCGGCCAGCCGCTCGACGCCGTCAAGGTCCAGGGAGCCGTCGTCGGTGAATGGCGTGACCATGGCGGTCAGCATCACGCCGAAGGGGCTCTTAGCGGTGGTCGGACCGGGCATGAAGCAAGGCTATCGGTAGGCGCTCAGCTGGACGCGGGATAGTCAGGCCCCTTGACGACATCCGACGGGACGATGGTGCCCATGATGAGGGCACGGCCGGTCGGCAGCGGCGAGGCATTGACGTTCCACATCTCCGGCGCCTCGACCGTGCAGGAGACCAGCTTCGAGGCCGCCACCTCGAGGAACGGGGTGAGCGGATCGAAGTGGGCAGGGGGCAGCACCACGCTGTTCGATCCCTGCGGCACCGGGTACTGCGTCCAGTGCGTGCCGTCTGGGCTGGCCCACACGGACGCCGTCGACCCCTGGCTCGGCGACACGTACTGGGAACCGACGAAGTAGTCGTACGGATAGCTGGCAGCCGACGGCTGGGCCTGGGTGAACGTGCTGTCGGTCATGCTGAACCACAGGCTGGCGGGGTACACCGGCAGGTAGTAGCTGGTTCCCTTGATCGCCTGCTGAGCCTTGAGGTTCGCCGTGAGGGCCGCGCTGTCACGGGCATCGAGTCCGCAGGTCACCGTACGCGACTTCGGATCCACACTGACGGATGCAGGGTAGGACGCCTTGTTCGGCGGTTCCTGGAACACCCACGTGGGGGCGAGCTTCACCGCCGCGCCGTTGAACGCGTCGAGGTAGTCGTTGGCGGAGATGTCGGCCGGATTCGACGCGGCAGCCGGCAAGTACCGGGTGATCATGCCGTTGGCGAGCGCCACGTAGTTCTTCTTCTGGCTCGAGTCGTACGCGGCCTCGACGATGCCGTCGTTCCAGTTGTAGACCTGGGCGAACTGGCGCCAGGGATGGAGCATGTCGGTCGCGCCGAGCATGAAGTATCCGGAGTTGGTGTCGCATCCGTTGGTGAAGAACGTGATCAGCGCCTGCACGATGGCGATGACCACCTCGAAGAGCGCTGACGCGAAGTCGAGGATGGTTCCAAAGGACTCACTGAGAGCGGCGAACGCCGTCTTGAAGATGGGGTTCTTCAGGAGGAACTCGCTGGTGAGCCGAGCGAACACCCCCGTTCCGGACAGCACATCCATCAGCGAGTGGCCGATGAACAGTCCCACGTTCTGCCACAGCTCGGGGGGCAGCGACATCGGGTTGTTCTTGCTGTACGGGAAGCCCATCTTCGGCAGCGTCGTCACGCCGCGGTTCTGCATCCACGCGAACGCATTCGAGACCGCCTGCTGGTAGTCGGCGATCGCCTGCTGGTACAGGAAGTCGTTGTCCTTGCCGTCGAGCCCCTGTGGGTCCTTGGACAGGTGGACCGTCATGGAGCTGCCGGCCGGCAGCGCCGCGCCGTTCATCGACCCGAGGAAGGACTGCTGGTTGGTGTACTGGGTCGAGGCGTAGAAGTTGTCGTACACGCACTGGACCGGGCCGGCGAGCAGGGTCAGCGGATTTCCGGTGCTGTTCTGCACCGTGACCGTGCCGACGTCATCGCGAACTGCAGGTACGGGCTGGGCAAGCGGCGCCGACGACGAGGTGGCGCGGCGCTCGATGACGGCCAGTGCCTCGCGTCCCGGCCATTCGGTGGACACGTCCGCCTGCTGCAGCACCCTGACGAGCACCTGCGGGGCCGCGCCCGCTTCGCCGCGCAGTCGTCGGAGGCGGTCGACGGCGCTTGTCTGCTCGGCCGTCAACGGCACCCGCACGTCGACGACGCCGGACGTCGGATCGACCTCGATCGTCGAACCCGTTCTTCCACCGTCTCCGACGAGCGCCGCCTGCTCGGGGCCCGGCAGCAGGGTGCCCGTGGTGTCGCGCACCGACACGACCACCACGACGCGATCGGGAAGTCGACCGGCCACGCCGGAGGAGTTCACGAGGATGCGGGTGCGCGCCACGGCGACCATTCCCCTGCTGTCATTTCGCAGGCGCACGTCCATCGCCCGCGGCGGGTCGATCGTCGGGATCATCGCCATCGGTCCCGCGGGGGCGGTACTGCCCAGCCGTGAGCTGACCGGAGCAGAGCCCCGGCCACGGTCAGCACCGTGCGCGGCATGCGCCGGAGCGAGGACGGTCACCACGAGTGTGGCGCTCACCACCAGCGTCGTGGCAGCGCGCATGGTCCGCCTCATCGGGCACCTCCGGTGACATGCGGGTGGATGACTCCGTGGGCGCGGTATCGGGAGTAGCCCGCCGTGATCACAGGCGGTGCTCCCAGCGCGACACGGACGGTGAGTCGGCGCTTGTCGGTCGTCGGGCGGATCTGAAGTCCAGCCGCAGTCCGTCGCAGCTGGCACGACCGCGCCGGGTAGCAGCGTGCGACCGTGCGAACTCGCTCACCGGCGTTTGTCACGAGCGGCGGGACGAGGGTGGTCCAGCCCTTCGACGACACATCCCGCGGAAGGCGTGCCCGAGTGCGCAGCTGCTGCGGCAGGTTCTGATAGTCGACGCCTCCTGCCGTGGTCGTCGTGCCGACGTTGGGGTTGGTCACCGTGACGTCCGTTGGCCCCTGCCGGTTCACCGGCGACACGACAGTGATGGTCGTCCCGTCGACAACGGTGACGTCATACGCCTCGACGGCGCCGAACATCACGGTTGCGTCGGCCGCGAAGCCGGAGCCATTGATCGTGACGGTGGTGTCCCCCACGACCGGGATGACCGAGGGCTCGACGCTGGTGATCATCGGCGGCGCCTCGTAGGTGTACCCGTTGTCGAAGAACGCAGGAGCTCCGTCGGGGTTCACCACGACGACGTCGGCGGCGCCAGGCTGGCCGGCTGGCGTCGTCGCCTGGATCACGGTCGATGCGACCAGCGAGACATCAGTCGCGGCCACGCCACCGACCAGCACCCGGGCGCCCGTCCGCAGGTCGTTGCCCTTGATGGTGATGCGCTCGCCACCGGACAGCGGACCCTGGTTCGGGCTCACCGCGAAGATGCTCGGCGTCGACAGCGGGGGTGGCGGCGGTGCCGGTGCCGGAGCGGGGGCCGGTGCGGGGGTTGCCGTGGGACTCGCCGTGGGACTGCCCGTCGGCGATGGGGACGGCGACGGACTGTCCGTCGGTGACGCGGTGGGACTGGCCGTCGGGGATGGCGACGGACTGTCCGTCGGCGATGGCGTGGGACTGGCCGTCGGTGACGGTGACGGTGACGAGGTGTAGATGTATCCGTCGGAGAGAGTGCTGGGTTCATACCCGGGGTTCGTGACCGTGACATCCACAAGGCCGGGAGTTCCCGGTGGCGTCACCGCGGTGATGGTCCCGGCGTCCTGGACGACGACCGACGTCGCCTCCGCCCCTCCGACGGTCACCGTGGCCGTCGAGGCGAAGCCGCTGCCGGTCAGCGTGATGGGCGTGCCGCCGGCCGCATCTCCGGCGAGCGGGTCGACGAGCGTCAACTGCGGCGAGCCTTCGAAAGTGAAGCCGTTGGAGAGCGTGCCTGTGCCCGACTGCGGACAGGTCACGGTCACATCCGCAGCGCCCGGCGCTCCTCCGGGTGTCCTGGCAGTGATCCGCGTGGAGGCCACGACCTGCTCGCCCTGCGCGGCCACGCCGCCGAACGCGAGGACGCATTCGTCGTCGGTGAATCCGCTGCCGAGCACCGTGACGGACGTCCCGCCCTGTGGCGACCCAGCATTGGGACTCACGGACACCACGGACGGAGCCGCCGCCGGAGTCGGATTCACCTGGTACAGGAAGCCGTTGGCCAAGGAGCCCGTGCCATTGCCGGTTGTGACGCTCACATCGGCCGGGCCGGGCGCGAACGCGGGTAGGGTCGAGTGGATCTCGCTGGACGAGACGACATTGACCGCCGTCGCGGGCGCCGACGTGCCGCTCGCCGAGACCAGGACGGTCGCCGGGTCCACGAAGCCCGTTCCCGCGATCACGACCATCGACCCGCCCGTCGTCGGCCCCAGGGCGGGCGTCACGTCGGTCACCGTCGGTCGTGTCACGTAGGCGAATCCACCGGGCACCGTCGCGCCGCCGCCGGGGACGTTCGACACGACGACTTCCGCGTTCTGGCCGGCTGTTCCGGCCGGAGCCGTTGCCGTGATCGTCCCGCCGGCCTTGACCGTCACGTTCGTGGCCAGCACGTCGTGGAAGTACACCTGCGCCCCGGCCAGGAATCCGGAGCCGTTGATCGTGACGGGCTCGCCGCCCGCGGCCGAGCCGATGCTGGGCGTGATGGCCGCCGGACTCGGCGGGCCGTACAGGGTGAATGCGGCCGCATCGGTCGTCGACAGTCCGGCGGGATTGCGCACCGTCACATCCGCGACGCCCACCGGCAAGGTCGGCGGCGAGGTGCCCGCGATCGTCGTCGGACTGGTCACGGTGACGTCGCCAGCGGGCGCTGACTGGCCACCGGACGTGAAGACCACGTTGGCGCCCGTCGCGAAGCCGGTGCCCGTGATGGTGAACGACGTGGCGCCGGTGGCCGACGCGGAGGCCGGCGAGATCGACGTGATCGACGGCTGCTGTGCGTCGGAGTAGTCGAACTGCCCGGCGATCTGGTCCTGCTCGCCATCGGGGTACGCGAGGTAGAAGGTGTCGACGGCTGGCCGAGTCGCCTTCGCGCGCAAGAGGCCGCGGGGAGCGTTGGGCGGCAACGTCACCGTGAGCGCTGTCGGGGTCACTTGGCCCACCTGCTGCGCCAGGTTCCCGTTGATCAGCAGCTGCTGTCCGGCATAGAACCCGGACCCCGCGAACGTGATGGGGATGCCACCGTCAGCGGGCCCACTGGTCGGGGTGTAGCCGGTGACAACCGTCTTCTGGATGGTCGTCGGCGCGATGCTGACCTGCTGGGTGACCTGCACACCCGGAAGGGTCACAGTGAGATCGGCGGTCAGCTCGCTGCCTGAATCAGCAAGGGTGGGCGTCGGTGGCTGCCCGCCGGGGGTCGCCACTGGCTGGCCGTCGATGCGCCAGGTGCCCGTGATGGATGTCGGTTGGGTGCCGAAGGCCGCGCTGCAGTCGACGGGGACGCCGACCGGCACCGTGCCGCTCGCCGTGCACGCGACCACAGGTGGATCCTCTTGGCTGGTCATGGCGATGAATCGACCGGCATACGCTCCAGCGACCCATAGTCCGTCGTCGGCCGCGGCGGTCATGTGCCAGGTGCTCGCCGCGAACGCGGGGCTGAACGGGTAGTCGGTCAGTTTCGAGGTGGTCGGGTCGAACGACTCAAGCAGGTAGGGACTGGTGTTCGTGTTGCCGAACCACCAGATTCGGCCGTACTGGTCGACCGTCATCGACGACGGCGTGGCACCGAAGTTCACGTTGACGAAGCCCGACTGCTGGGTGACCGGGTTGAACCAGGCCAGCTGGCCGTTCCATGTCGTCCCGTAGTTGTTGGGCTGCTCCGTCCACATGAGACCGTCCCTGCCCACGACCGCGTACGACGAGACGCCGCCCGCCCAGACGTTCGTGGCGATGGAACCGTTGCCCGCGTCGACCACGCTCCACGTGTAGTTCTGGTTCACCACGTTGTTCGTGGGCACCATGATCTGGTTGATCATCGTCGCGACGATGACTCCTGACTGCATGTTCGAGACGTTGAACTGCTCCTGCCGGCCATCGCTCGGGTTGTAGGCCCAGAGGCACGAGTGGTCGAGGTCCGCCCAGAACACCTTGCCGTTCGTGGCCACGGCGAGCGACGCATCGCCGTTGGATCCGAAGGACGGGGTCTTGAACACGACATCGACCGAGGTCGGGCTGGTCCCATCGTTGGACACGCTGACCTTGCCCAGCTGGCCGTCTTGGCCGATGACCCAGATGGTCCCGCTGGCATCAACGGCGAGGTCGGTCGGCTTGGCCTTGTCCCAGAGCGATGCGGTCGAGGTGGTCAGCGTCTGCGTGTTGAGGATGCCGACCTTGTTCCATTGGTCATCCACCCATGCCAGGTTGCCGCTTGGGAGCGCGGCGATGGCGATGGGGTAGCTCGCATCACCGGCACTGACGACCATGACGTCGCCGGTGTCGGGCGGAATCGGGATCGACACGCCCAGTGGTGCAGCCCCGGCCGGCAGCATCCACGCGGCCAGCGCCAGCACGACGCACGACGTCACGGCGGCCACCCGTCCGCTCCTGACCATGCTCTCCCCAACGTCCGAGCCGTCCCCCACAGCAAGTGTCGGCCTGTTTGACCTGGGATCGACGGTCGAACACGACCGGGACGGGATATCCCGTCAGATTCCGGCGCCGACCAGGGACTGCGTTACGGCGCAACCCGTCCGTTCTTCTCAAATGCCGCGTGCGTGATGGGCATCAGGGTCGTCCAGAACGCCTCGTACTTCTCGGCGACCATCTCGATCTCGCGCTGCGGGTACGACGGGAAGTGCGAGCCCTCGACCTTGCGTCGCAGCGACAGGAAGTTCATCAGCGATCGGGCATTAAGGGTCACATACGCGCTGGAGTAGATCGACACAGGCAGCACCATGCGCGCGACCTCGCGGGCGATGCCGGCGTCGAGCATGCGCAGGTAGGAGGCATACGCGTTCGCGCACGACTCACGCATATCGTGGTCGATGAGCGCGTACTGCTCTTCAGATCCCGGAAGGAACTCGTAGGCACCGGTCTTGCCGACCTGCACGACGGGTCGCTCGTGATCGGGCACGTAGAACACCGGCTCGAGCTGCCGGTAGCGACCGGACTCCTCGTTGTAACTGGCAATGCGATGGCGCATGTGCTCGCGCCACACGAAGATCGGCGCACGCACGAAGAAGGTCATCGAGTTGTGCTCGAACGGACTGCCGTGCCGGTCGCGCATCAGGTAGTTGATCAGCCCGGCTGATCGGCCCGCATCCGCGTCAACGTCCTCGAGCGACTGCTCGCCGGCGGTCGACACGCGTGCAGCGAAGATGACATCGGCGTCCGAGGCACTCGCCCTGACCAGCTCTACCGTCACGTCGCTGCGGAAGCTCACTTCTTCGTTCGTGGTCACGGCGCAACCCTACCGACGCCGGGGCCTTGCACTCGGGAACAATGCACGCATGCCCTCATCCGGTGTCAGGCTCGCCCGAACATCCGACGTCGACGACATCGCCGAGGTCAACGTCAGATCTTGGCGGTCCCACTATTCGGGCGTCCTGCCCGCCGACGTCCTTGCGGCGCTCGACGCGCGGGACCTGGCGATGTCGTGGGCGAGCAGCATCCTGAACCCGCCGATCGCGTCACAGCGGGTTCTCGTGGCCGTCGACGACGATCGCGTAATCGGGTACGCAGCGATCGGACCGAGCCAGGATCCCGACGCGGACGCCACCACCGCCGAACTGCTGGCACTCGAGGTCGATCCTGATCACGTGCGCATCGGTCACGGATCACGCCTGATGGCGGCTGCCGTCGACCATCTGCGCGCGAACGGCATGCAGACCGCCGTGGCCTGGTGCGCGCTGGGCGACGAGCCGCGGCGCTCGTTCCTGCAATCCACCGGATGGGGACCGGACTCGGCTTTCCGCGATGTCTCGGTGGGGTACGACGCGGACGGCGTCGAGGTGCTCGTTCGCGAGGTCAGGCTGGTCACCGACTTGGGCTGACGTCCCGACGGGAGGGGAGTCCGGGCCCGGACAATATTGCGCCCGGCGAGTCCCCCGCTCTCGCCGGACCTGCCAAGCCTGTCGAATCGACCCACGGGCGTCTACGGAACGGTGTCCCCATCGCGGGGGCCATTGGTCCTAGTAGGTCCGGCTTGCAACGCATTTCGGCGTGGTCTGTATGACGTATGCACTACTGAGTATGCGAACCCTCGTCGAGCAGTCCATCTCGAGTTGCGGCGGCATACAACTCGGTGCGCGTTCGCGCGGGTCGACCCACGTGGGCGTACTTGGCCCTGACACGGTCCAGGTACTCCTTGGCGGTGTGCGGCGAGATGCCCATGCGGTGCGCCACGGCAGACAGCTTGAGCCCGGATGCGTAGAGGCGGAGGGCGTCGAGTTCGCGAGGGCTGAGGTCCGGCGTGTCCGCAGCGGCCGCCAGGATCGCCGCTAGCTCGACCGTCAGGTACAGCTCTCCACGCGCCGCAGACTGCAGCGCCTCCATGAGCGTGTCATAGGACACCCGCTTGGCTACGAAGCCCAGCGCCCCGGAGCGAAGGCCGCCTCGAACCGCAGCGGCATCGTCATAGGCGCTGATGAGCAGTACCGATACGCCCTGGGCCGTCAGGGCAGCAGTGCCCTCGGCAACCGGAGGAGTGCCGGGTCCCAGGTCCACGTCCAGCAGGGCGACGGTGGGCCGTTTCTCCAACGCTTCCGACACGGATGCGCCCGAGTACGCGATGACGATGTCGTCGGCCGCATTCGTATTCAGCAGGGCGGCCAGGCCCTCGCGCACCAGTTCATGGTCGTCGATGAGGGCAAGCCTCATCGACATGCCCTGTCTGCCCGGAGAGGCAGCGTCCATTCCCTTCATGTCCGTCCCCCGTCATTCATGCGCAGTTCCCAAAGCATGTCAGGTTCAGCGGGGTCCAGCACAGCCCCCGGCACTGGCAGTCGCAACATGTCGGAGCGGGCACTGTCTGATATCGGGGTGATCAGCCGGATGGCATAACTGCCGCTCTCGTGGCGGGCAGAGAAGCGCGCCACCTCCCCCGGTTCCGAGCAGTCCATCGCCCGAAGCAGGGAGTCGCGCCAGATCGCCGACTCGGTCACAGACGAGGGAGCCACGTCATAGATGTCCACGTCGAGGAACACCCCTCTATGCAACGCGTGCACCGCCAGCGAGGTCGCCAGTGCGTGCACGGCGTCCACAGCGGGATCGACCTTGACGACCGTCCGGATGAACCGCTCCTCAAGCGCAGCCTGGTACCGCACCAGGGGATGGTCGGGATCAATACGCCCCTCGGCGATCCCGTCGAGCATCCCGGTCACGTTCGACTCGCGCAGTGAGTCGTAACGAGTGGACATGCGGCCGACGCGGGCACTCGCGACCGAGGCGGCGGCCTTCTCCTCCGCCGCCTTGGAACGTGCCGCATCGACCGCTGCCGCATTCCTGCGCGTGCTGCGCCCGAAGAGAGCGGCCGCGACGATCAGCGCCGTGCCTGCCGCGAGTACCTCGTGCAGGACGTCACCCTGGATGAACAGCCACGTGGCAACGAGGACCAGCCACGACCAGCTGGGACCAGCAGCGACGGTGACGAGGAACAGCGCGACGATCGCCCGCGACGCCCAGTTCGTCCACGGCCCGTGCACGGGAGCTACTGAGAGTGCCTCCACCTGGTACATCAAGGGACACAGGCCCACGACCACCAGCACCACCCACCACGGTATGGCACCCGTTCTTGCCCACCACGCCACCAGCACACCGAGTCCGAGGAAGATGTAGAAGGCGCACGTCGTGAGCGCCGGGGCCGTGATCTCGTCTCTGGTCAGGAGGATCGCGAGTGCGGTGAACACGCCGAACGACAAGAGGATCGGGTACGCGAAGGCTCGCGCCGAGGGCCTGAACGTCGGCGCACGGCCGCCTGAAGTCGAATCCGCCCACGCGATGCGGACCGTGGTGCCCTCCCCAGGCCGGGAGGTGACATGCGACCTACCGCCCACGTCCACGAGTGACTCAACGACCGCGGCTCGCACTCCGAACCGATCACGGGCATGGCCCACCTCGAATCCGCGACCGTCATCACGCACTTCGACGCTTGCCTGGCGCCCCCGCCGATCCGATTCCATCCGCGCCCTGATCCACACCGATCGTGCGTCGGCGTGTCGAAGCACATTCGTCAGCGCCTCCCACGTCGCCGTGACGATCGCCTCGTAGACCTCCTCGGGGAGGCCCTCGAGTGATGCGCAGTCGGCATGGACAACTACGCCGGCCCCTGACAGATCGGCGATGCTGTCGCTCAGATCGAGATCGAGGCGGCGCCCCGGACTGCGATCGGTCGACATGGGAATCGTGCGCTGGAGCACCTGGCGCATCACGTCCGCGGCCTCTCGGCAACGATCGCGCAGCCGTTCGCGAAGTTCGGGGGTGCCGATGCCACCGCGCAAGATGGCAGTCAAGGTGTTGAGGACGGTCGCATGAAGCAGTCGCTCCTCGCGTCGGACCGCGGCCTCGACATCCTCCGCGACGAGTCGGTGCTGCTCCGCTTCGATGAGATCAGCGGCGGCGGTGTCGACGTCGCGCGCATCGCGTACCAGCGCGAACCTTGCGGCGATCGTCACGATGCTGATGGACAGTGCGTATGCGGGGAAGAGCACATCGGTGGCCGGCTCCACCGAGCGGGTCCCCAGCAGACCGAGGATGATTGCCGCTTCGACAACGACACTCACTGCGATGCAGCCGGCGGCGATCGTGAAAGGGAATAGCAGTCCGGCAGTGGCGCCAGGCAGCACCGCGAGCGACGTCGCAGCGCCCCAGTCACGTGGCGTCGTATGGGACGCGGCAACGAGAACGGCGATGGATGCGGCTTCCAGAGCGGCCACATTGGCTCCGCGTATGACCCAGCGCCAGCGCTGGGATTCGAACACCTGGCCCATCGCCAGCCCCACCCACGTGACCGCAACGAGGCCGATGAGGAGTGCGGCCGCCGAGCTGGACTGTCGCGTCGGCCACAGCCGCTGGTCGCCGACGAACCACAGCACCTGCCACACGAGTGCGAGCGTCACGAGCCCGCGATCGACCACGTCGAAGGTGGACCGCACCGGGCCGGACGCCGGCGCCGCGCCGGCAGCGGACGGCACAGGTGCGATTGAGGCGTTCGGCGCGGACACCTCCCCGACCTGCTCCATCCCGGAAGCCTTCCACAACGACTCCTTCTCCGGGTCAGGTCGACCCGCGCCGGCACGGTCCCGATAACGTCCCACCGTGCCCTCCTCGCCGATCGAACCGCCGCACAAGCGACGGATCACCTCGAATGCGGTGGGCATCGGACTGGCGACGGGCGCCTACGCCCTGTCCTTCGGGGCGATCTCGGTGGCGAGTGGCCTGAGCGTCCTGCAGAGCCAGACGCTGTCTCTCCTCATGTTCACCGGCGCCTCCCAGTTCGCTCTCGTCGGCGTCCTGGGCGCTGGCGGGGGCGCCGTCGCCGCGATCCTGACCGCCTGGCTGCTCGGGGCCCGCAACGGCCTCTACGCGTTGAGCATGGCCCCCGTCCTGGACGTGCACGGCCTGCGCCGCCTCGGCGCCGCGCAGCTGACCATCGACGAGTCCACGGCGATGGCTCTAGCCCACCCAGAGCCCATCCGCGCGGCCAGGCACGCCTTCTGGAGCACCGGCCTGTCGGTCTTCGTCCTGTGGAACATCGGCACCTTCATGGGCTCGTTCGGCGCCTCGCTCATCGACAACCCGGCTTCGCTCGGCCTCGACGCCGCCATCCCGGCAGGCTTCCTCGCCTTGCTCTGGCCGCGTCTGGTCGATCGGACGATGTGGGCCGTCGCGGCGGCCGGAGCCACGGTCGCGCTGGTGCTGACGCCGATGCTTCGCCCCGGGCTGCCCGTCCTGGCGGCCGGCCTCGTCGCGCTGGTCGCGTCGTGGCTCGTGGGGAGGCGCGAATGATCTGGTTCGCGGTCCTGGCAGGATCGTTGGGGACGTACGTCGCGAAACTGGTCGGCTACCTGTTGCCCGGCGAGACCCTTGCGCGCCCGCAGATCCGTCGCATCACCGGCCTGCTGCCGGTGGCGTTGCTGTCCGCCCTTGTCGCGGTGCAGACATTCGCCGTGGGCCAGACCCTCGTGATCGACGCCCGGCTCGCCGGCGTGATCGCCGCGGTGGTCGCGCTCCTCCTGCGGGCGCCATTCCTCGTGGTCGTCCTCGTGGCCGCCTTCACCGCTGCCGTGCTCCGCGCTCTGGGTCTGGCGTCGTGACCGAGCCGCGCAAGCCGATCTTCGGGTTCCTGTGGGCCAAACCGGACCCCAACGCTCCCGTCGACGGCGCCTACCGGCAGGTCCGGCCGGTCCGCATCACCGGCAGAGGGCTCGTCAGGGTCGTCGTCCTCGTCGTGACGAGCGCCCTCACGGTGATGCTCATCGGCTCAGCGCTGATGGCAGCGCTCATCAGCCGGGAACTGCTCCCGACCATCGTCGCCGCCGCGGTCGGCGCCACCTTGACGTTCCTCATCCTGCGCGGGTGGGTGGTCGGCACCTATGTGTCCGACGAGGCCGTGCGCATCGAGACGACCTTCCGTCGCCGCGAGTTCGCTTGGCCGGAGGTGGCGGGCATCGAGGTGCTCGATTGCTCGGTCCCGTTCCTCGGACTGCCTCTCAACGTCGAGGGACGCCGGTCGATCATCCGCACGACCGGCGGGGAGTCGATACCGACGCACGTCTACACGACGTCGCCCGACCTCTGGCTGCGCGTGGAGGCCTTCGACATGGCTCGCCTGCGGCTCGAGCGCTGGGGAACGCCCTAGCCCTGCGAACTCACGTCGCGTCGTGCAGGGCGATCGCTCTGCGCATCGCAGCACGCGCGCGCTTTCGGTCGCGCGCATCGTCGTAGCCGATGGCCAGCCGGTACCAGCAACGCCAGTCGTCCGGCGCCGCCTGCACCTCACCCTCGTACTCTGCGAACCGCGCGTCCGCGGCCTCCTTGACGATGCGCCCCGACGGCATCCTCGGCAGGTCGTCCTCCGGCAGTCCGCCCTCGGCGCCCAGTTCCTCCCCGAGACGCTGGCTGCGCTGCCCGAAGCGCAGCTCTCGCCACAGAACCCAGATCCCGATGACGGGGATGACCACGACGCTGACGCCGAAGACGATGAGCATGGGCTCCCCTGTACTGGCCAAGGCCCACGCCCGCATGCCCGCGAAGACGATGTACACGGCAACGGCGGCGGCAAGCAGCCAGGACAGGACCTTCGCGCTCATGGCGCCGACCGCATGGTCACCAGTGTCAGGCGAGATCGAGGTACGCCGCGAGACCGATCGTCAGGCCGGGGTGCGTGCTCACCTTGCGCACACCCATCAGGACTCCGGGCATGAACGACGTCCGGTCGAGGGAGTCGTGACGGATCGTCAGCGTCTCGCCCTCGCCCCCGAAAATGACCTCCTGATGCGCCACCAGTCCACGTGCTCGGACCGAGTGGACGTGGATCCCATCCACATCGGCGCCGCGAGCGCCCTCGATTCCGTGCGTCGTGGCGTCCGGCTGCGGCGGCAGTCCTGCCCGGGCCGCGGCGATGAGCTCGGCCGTAAGCGCTGCCGTCCCGGACGGGGCATCGGCCTTGTCCGGGTGGTGGAGCTCGATGATCTCCGCAGACTCGAAGTAGGGGGCAGCGATCTGGGCCAGACGCATCATGATGACCGCGCCGATCCCGAAGTTGGGGGCGATCAGGACGCCCACGGCGGGATTCGCGTCGCACAGTTGACGGATCTGGTCGAGCTTGGCGTCGTCGAATCCGGTCGTGCCGACGACACAGTTGATGCCAGCACCGATGCAGTACCTCAAGGTGCGCATCACGGCGTCTGGTGACGTGAAATCGACGATGACCTCGGCTCCGGCCTGGGCCAGCGCCGACGGCGGAACGCCGACATCGATAGCGGCGACGAGTTCGCAGTCCGATGCGCCGTTCACCGCCTCGACGACCGCCTGACCCATGCGCCCACGCGCTCCGACGACTCCGACCTTGATCACGTCGCGAGCCTACCCCCGCAGCGGTTGACGGCACGTCGGGCCAACGGCGCGCGTCAGGCTCCGCTCAGCCCAAGGCGTTGAACGTCGTCGTCTCATCGAACGGTCCGACGACCGCAAGCGTGGCGGGCGCTGTGAGCAAGTCACGCGAGACGTCCTGAATGTCCTGCGAGGTCACGCGATCGACCCGCTGGAGCAGATGATCGATGCTCAGCAGCGGCTCACCGTTCAGCTCGCTCTTCGCGATTCGCGTCATGCGAGCCCCGGTGTCCTCCTGGCCGAGAACCGTTCCGCCCCGCACCTGGCCCTTGCCGCGCGCGATCTCGTCATCGGTCAGGCCGTGGTCGGCGAGTCGCTCTATCTCCGAGATGCACACGTCCAGGACACTGTCGACCTTGCTCGGCAGGCAGCCCACGTAGACGCCGAACATGCCGTCGTCGGCGAAGCCCTGGGCGTACGAGTAGACCGAGTAGGCCAAGCCGCGCTTCTCCCGAACCTCCTGGAAGAGGCGACTGCTCATGCCGCCGCCGAAGGCGGTCGACAGGACGCTCATGGCGTAGCGACGCGGATCGCTTCGGGTCAGGCCGGGCACGCCAAGGATCAGGTTGGCCTGCTCCGTGGCGCGCTGGGTGACCTTGACGTTCGCGCCGCGACGACGGGGGCGGCCGACCCTGCGCGGCGCCGTCACCTCGGCCTTGTCGTCGAGCACGTGCGCGAAGGCGGCCCGCACCTGCTTGACGACGGTGGCGTGGTCGAGATTCCCGGCAGCGGCGATGACCATGGACTCGGGGCGGTACTTGCGCCGGTAGAAGGCGTTGATGGACTTGCGGCTCAGCCCCGTGATGGTCTCGATCGTCCCGAGCACCGGTCGGCCGAGCGGAGTGTCGCCGAACATGGCCAACGCGAACTCCTCGTGGACAAGGTCCGCCGGCTCGTCCTCGTGCATCGCGATCTCTTCGAGGATGACGCCGCGCTCACTCTCGACGTCCTCGGTGCGAATGAGCGCATCGGTGACGACGTCGGACACGACGGCGATGGCGAGCGGAAGATCAGCGTCGAGCACGCGTGCGTAGTAGCACGTGTACTCCTTCGTGGTGAAGGCATTGAGGTCGCCGCCGACCGCCTCGATGGAGGCGGAGATGTCCATGGCAGACCGCTGGGACGTCCCCTTGAAGAGCAGGTGCTCGAGGTAGTGGGCCGAGCCCATCATCGAGCCGCTCTCATCACGCGAGCCGACGTTCACCCAGACGCCGAAGGCGACGGAACGAACGCCGGGAACCTGCTCGGTGATGATTCGCAGGCCGCCCGGGAGGGTGGTGCGGCGGACGAGTCCGCCGTCACCCTCCCGAAGCAGCGTGCGTGTCTCAGCCTTGGGCATCGGCAGGCGCGTCAGCGCCCTCGAGGACCGGGATGAGAGAGAGCTTGCCGCGCGGGTCGATCTCCTTGATCTCGACCTGCACCTTGCTGCCGACCTTGAGGACGTCCTCGACGTTCTCGACACGCTTTCCGCCGGCAAGCTTCTTGATCTCCGAGATGTGCAGGAGACCGTCCTTGCCGGGCATCAGCGACACGAACGCGCCGAACGTCGTGGTCTTGACCACGGTGCCCAGGTAGCGCTCGCCCACCTCGGGCATCGTCGGGTTGGCGATCTGATTGATCTGCGCACGTGCAGCCTCGGCCGACTCACCATTCGTGGCACCGATGTAGATGGTGCCGTCGTCCTGGATGGTGATATCGGCGCCGGTCTCCTCCTGGATCTGGTTGATGATCTTGCCCTTCGGCCCGATCACCTCGCCGATCTTGTCGACCGGGATCTGGATGGCGATGACGCGAGGTGCCGTCGGCGCCATCTCGTCCGGCGCATCGATGGCCTCGTTCATGACGTCGAGGATCGCCAGGCGCGCATCATGAGCCTGCGCCAACGCCTTGCCGAGCACGGACGCAGGGATGCCGTCGAGCTTGGTGTCGAGTTGCAGGGCGGTGACGAAGTCCTTGGTCCCAGCGACCTTGAAGTCCATGTCGCCGTAGGCGTCCTCGGCACCGAGGATGTCGGTGATGGCGACGTACTCGAGCTTGCCATCGACCTCCCCCGAGATCAGACCCATCGCGATGCCCGCGACCGGCGCGCGCAGCGGCACACCGGCGTTGAGGAGCGACATGGTCGACGCGCAGACAGAGCCCATCGAGGTCGAGCCGTTGGATCCGAGAGCCTCGGACACCTGACGGATCGCGTAGGGGAACTCCTCCTTGGTCGGCAGCACCGGCAGCAGTGCACGCTCGGCGAGCGCGCCATGGCCGATCTCGCGACGCTTGGGCGAGCCCACGCGACCGGTCTCGCCGGTGGAGTACGGCGGGAAGTTGTAGTTGTGCATGTAGCGCTTGCGACTCTCCGGGTTCAGCGTGTCGAGCTGCTGCTCCATGCGGAGCATGTTCAGGGTCGTGACGCCCAGGATCTGGGTCTCGCCCCGCTCGAAGAGCGCCGAGCCGTGAACGCGCGGCAGCACGTCGACCTCTGCCGAGAGCGTGCGGATGTCCGTGAGGCCACGGCCGTCGATGCGCACGTGGTCCTTCAGGACGCGCTCGCGCACGACCTTCTTGGTGACCGACCGAAGCGCCGCGGAGATCTCCTTCTCGCGGCCCTCGAACTCCTGGCCGGCCTCGGCGATGACGACCTTCTTGATGTCGTCGAGCCGGTCCTCGCGCTCGGCCTTGCTCACGATGGTCATCGCCTCGCGAACGTCGACGAGGGTGAGCCGCTCGACCGCGTCGTAGACGTCGTCCTGGTACTCGAGGAAGACGGGGAAGTCGACGATCGGCTTGGCGGCCGCGGCGGCCAGCTGCTGCTGCGCCTCGCACAGAGTGCGGATGAACGGCTTGGCGGCGTCGAGTCCAGCCGCGACGACGTCCTCGGTCGGGGCGGTGGCGCCACCGGCGATGAGTTCGATGGTGCGGACGGTGGCCTCGGCCTCGACCATCATGATGGCCACGTCGTCACCGGCGATGCGGCCCGCGACGACCATGTCGAACACGGCCTCCTCGAGCTGCTCGTACGTCGGGAACGCGACCCACTGGCCGCGGATGAGGGCAACGCGGACGCCGCCGATCGGGCCGCTGAAGGGAAGCCCGGAGAGCTGGGTCGATGCGGATGCGGCGTTGATCGCCACGACGTCGTAGAGGTCCTTGGGGTGGAGCGCCATGACTGTGATGACGACCTGGACCTCGTTGCGCAGACCCTTCTTGAAGGTCGGGCGCAGCGGTCGGTCGATCAGGCGACAGGTGAGGATGGCGTCCTCCGACGGGCGACCCTCACGGCGGAAGAACGAGCCGGGGATGCGACCGAGCGAGTACATCCGCTCCTCGACGTCGACCGTGAGCGGGAAGAAGTCGAACTGATCCTTCGGCTGCTTGCCGGCCGTGGTCGCCGACAGCAGCAGCGTCTCTTCGTCGAGCGTGACCGTTACCGAGCCGGCGGCCTGGCGGGCCAGTCGGCCGGTTTCGAAGACGATCGTGCGCGTGCCGAACGACCCGTTGTCGATGACGGCTTCTGCGCGGGAAATCTGGGGACCCTCCACGGGTGCCTCCTGTTTCTTTGACAGGGGCGCACACGTAAACGCGGCCGGTGGCGGTCTTCGATCGAGGCCCACGGGGTTGACCTGACTGGCAGGCAACCCCGGAGGTCACTACCGAGGACCGACGGACGACGCTGTCGCGGCGCCCCGGATTGGTTGCGGTATTCAGTTGTGAAATGCCGAGCCGACGGCCCGGCCAAGGCGCCCAGAGCAGCGCCCAAGGAGCATCCGACTAGCGGCGGATGCCCAACTTCTCGATGATCGTGCGGTAGCGCGCGATGTCGGTCTTCACCAGGTACTGAAGGAGCCGACGGCGCTGGCCCACGAGGAGCAGCAGGCCACGACGGCTGTGGTGGTCGTGCTTGTGGGTCTTGAGGTGCTCCGTGAGGTCGGCGATGCGCTTGGTGAGGAGCGCGATCTGGACCTCGGGGCTTCCGGTGTCGCCCGGCTTGGTGCCGTACTCGGCGATGATCTGCTGCTTAGTGGCAGTGTCCAGCGGCATGCGAATTCCTTTTCGTCGTTCCCGAGGGAACGGTCGAGATGACACGAATCGCGGAGGTAGGGCCCAAGGCCCGCTACACGACCGTCTGTGCCCCCAGAGCCTACCAGCCTCAGCGACGGGCCAGGACCGCCGCATCCGTGCCCACGGCGAGAGTCACGTGGGCCAGAACCCCGGCGAGGATGGATCGCGTGCGAAGGGCCACCACCCCCAGGACGAGGCCGCCGAACAGGCTCATCACCATCTCTGGGAGCGGCTTGTCCAGGTGCAGCAGGCAGTAGGGGGCGGCCATGGCCGGGATCGCCCACCAGCCCACGAGCCGGAACCCCGCGCTCACGAGGAAGCCCCGGTAGAAGAACTCGAGGGCCACGAAGGTCGCCGCGTACATGGCCCACCAGCCCAGGAGCCCGAGCACGGTGCCCCGCCCGGCCGACCAGTCGCTGTAGAACGGATAGGTCGCCTGGAATCGCGGCTGCCCCGCCGACAGGTAGGCGCCCGCGACGATCACCGGGAGCAGCACAGCGAAGATCCGCAGCTCGCCGCGGAACAGGCCCATCCGCAGGCCGTACGAGCGGATGGACTGGCGATGGACGAGGGCATACGCCACCGGGACGGTGACGTAGATGACGACGCACCAGAACGCCCACCAGCCCAGTTGCGCCAGTTCCGGCCATGACGGCGGCCGCTGCCGGGGCACCCAGCTGACCAGCGAGATGCCGACCCAGCCGGTGGCGAGGAACACGAGCAGACCTCGACGGCTCGGGGCACGCCGCCAGGCCAGCACAAGGATCACCGCGAACACCACCAAGAAGCTCGTCGCGGTCTTCGCAAGCTCGTGGCCCCACCATGCCCGCGCGTCGAACGCAGTGATCAGAAGCGCCTCATACCCGAAGACGGCGGCTGCAAGGAGGACGGTCACAGACAACACGCGCACTGGCTGGGAGGTCGCAAAGACCGCCCGCCACGTCAATGGAGAGTCCGACTCCGGCGCGTCGACGAGGACGTCGGGATCAGTGAGCACGAACGGGGTCCACTAGGCGGACAGGAGCGTGCGGATGCTGTCGACGTCCTTGTGCATCTGCACCACCAGTCCATCGACGTCAGGGAAGGTCAGCTGGCCCCGTACCCGGTCGATGAACTCCAAGGTGATCGGCTTGTCGTAGAGGTCGAGTCCGGTCTGGTCGATGACGTAGGTCTCGACTCGCCTCTGATTGGTGTGGAACTGCGGATTCGTGCCGACCGAGATGGCCGAGGACCAGCGGTGGTCGCCGTCGCTGAGGAACCCCGCATACACCCCGTCGGCGGGCAGCGTGGGTGAGCCCGTCCACCCGAGGTTGGCCGTCGGGAAGCCGAGGGTGCGTCCGCGTGCGTCACCGTGGACGACGGTGCCGGTGAGCTCGTAGGGTCGCCCGAGCATGTCGGCGGCAGTCGCCACATCCCCATCGGAGATCAGCCTGCGCACGAGCGTCGACGACCAGAAGGTGCCGCTATCTCCCGCCAGTGGAACGCCGATAACGTCGAAGCCAAGTTCGGCGCCCATCGTCGAGAGCAAGGACACATCGCCGCGTGCGCGTCGGCCGAACCGGAAGTCCTCCCCCACGGCAACCGCAGCCACATCGAGGCGCCCGACCAGCACTTCGCGCACGAAGTCCTCAGGTTCAGTGGCCTGAAGCTTCTCATCGAAGGTCAGCACGAGGACGTCATCTGCGCCAGCCGAGCGGAGGAGTTCGACTCGTCGGTCCACCGACGCCAGCGACTTAGGCGGTCCTTCGGGGCTGACGATGGCTAGGGGATGCGGGTCGAACGTGACGACCACCATCGCAAGCCCGCGCCGGTCCGCCTCCTTCCGCGCCGCCGAGACGAGCACCCGCTGGCCACGATGCACTCCGTCGAACACGCCAATCGTGGCGACATGGCGGGTTCCGGGCATATCCGAACTCTACCCATGCCCGCACTTCGCTCACGTCCGCGATGATTCGCTTCGCTGCTACTTTCATCGAGTGGTGACATCCACGAGTCCACCGGACACCGTCACGGGACGGATTGATCAGAAGGCCTTGCTGCTGCTCGGCTGGATCTGCGCCATTGGTGCAACGGGCGCCTCACTGTCGGCGATTTCGCTGGTCGATGCCAGCGAATCCATGGCACTGTCCGACACGATGCGCGCAGCGTGCGCGGGCGCCATCAGCCTGACGATCGCGGCAACCGCCGTCCCGGCGGGTCTGTTCGCGGACCGCATTGGCCGACGCCGACTGCTCTGGTGGTCCTTCCTGGTGACCGGCGCCGCGAACCTGCTGATCGCACTGGTGCCGCAGGCTTGGTCGTACCTCGTCGGCCTGATCATCGCCGGTGTGGGGTACGGCGCCATGGGCACCAGTGCGTACGCCTACGTCAAGCGCATCGCCACCGGGAACACGCTCGGTCGGGCCCTGGGCATCCTCGGCGTGTACATATCCGTCCTCACCTTTCTGGCGAACGTGGGCGGGAGCGCGCTTGCCAACATCAACTGGCGTCTGCTGTTCGTCGTGCTTCCCCTCATGTGCCTCGTCGCACTCGTCCTGACCCCTCGACTGCTTCCGGTCATGGAAGCGATCCGCGGAGGGTCCGTTGACTGGGCGGGCATCGTGCTGCTCGCGCTGTCGATCACGGGCCTGGTCGGTGGCCTGGGTCGGATCAGCAGTCCCGGCGGCCAATCGCAGGGGTTCATCGCCCTCGTGGCAAGTGCGGTGTGCTTCACCGCGTGGCTCTTCGTCGAGTCACGGGCCAGCTCGCCGATCCTGCCCCTCGGTCTCCTGCGGACTCGTCTGTTCGTGGCGGCGATGATCATCGGGCTGCTCATGAACGCCGTCATGGGAGCAGCCGTCCTGGGCTTGAGCGACTTGCTGCAGTACGCCCAGCAGGACGACGTCTCGGTCGCGGCGCTGCTCCTCCAGCCGTTCTTCGTCCTCGGCTCCATCGGCGGCGCCATCGCCGGCCGGTACCTCAGCCGAAGCCGACCGCCGTACCTCGTTGCGGGCATCGGCGCTGCCATCTCGGCGCTGGGCTTCGTCTGGCTGGCGCTCACGCACCTCGGCACGCCCTATCCTCTGGTCCTGCCCGGAATGCTCATCGCAGGCATGGGATTGGCGGCCACACTCACGGCGCAGGCGCAGGTCTTCGTGCAGGCAGCGACCGGTGATCACTACGGCCCGCTCACGTCACTCAAGACCACGGTCAGTCAGATCGGCAGCGGCCTGGGAATGGTCCTCAGCGTCGTCGTTCTGCAATTGCTGACCGACAACGGTCTGAGTCGGCAGCTTGCAGCAACGGGCATCCCGGCCTCGGAACTCGGCACAGCACAGCAAGTGCTTCAGTCATTCGTCGAGTCCGGCCAGCCACCGAGGGCAACGGACGCCACCGCACTGCTGCACGCCGCTGCGGAATCGTTCAGCGGCGCGGACGACCTGCTCATGTTCGGCTCAGCGATCGCGTGCGCCGTCACCGCCGTGATCGCATGGTTCTGGCTGCGTCAGCCCGCGGTGGCAGAACCGCCCGAGAACACTGCGAGGTAGCGCGCGCGCCCGTCGGCGTCGACCGCCAGGGCCACGAAGGTGCCGTCGGGAGCCAGAATCGCAACCGGGTCATCGACCGCCGGTCCCGCGTAGGGGATGCGAACGCCGTTGATCACCAGGTGCGCCTGTGCCGCATCCACCTGCCAGGTCGGGAAGCACTTCGGCACCACGTCGGACATTGCCTGCAGGCATTCAGGACCTCGCTGCGCAAGGTCGTCGAGTGACACGGCCGTGGTGAGCTCGAAGACGCCCACTCGCGTGCGCCGCAAGGAGGTCAGGTGGCCGCCGACGCCGAGCCGGTCGCCGAGGTCGCGGGCGATCGCGCGGACGTACGTGCCGGTGCTGCATGAGACAACCACGTCGACGTCGATCCACGACCGATCAGGGCGAATGGCTGCCACGTCGATGCTGGCCACGTCCACTGTGCGGGCCTGCAATTCGACATCCTCCCCTGCCCGCACGAGGTCGTAGGCGCGCTTGCCGTCGACCTTGATCGCGCTCACCGAGCTGGGCCGCTGCTCGATGGCCCCAACGAAGCCGCCCAACGCCTGAACGATGTCCGTGTCACTGATGTCACTGATCTGGGAAGGCTCGGCGGCCGCCAGCAGGTCGCCGGTGCGGTCGTCGGTGACGGTGGAGGAGCCGAGACGAATCGTCGCCTCATATGCCTTGTCCTTGAGCGCAAGCAGCCCGAGCAGCCTGGTCGCCCGTCCGACTCCGAGCACGAGCACGCCGGTCGCCATCGGGTCGAGCGTGCCAGCGTGCCCGACCTTGCGGGTGCCCAGCGCCCGTCGCGCCCGACCGACGACGTCGTGGGAGGTCAGGCCCTCGGGCTTGTCGACGACGAGGAGCCCGGTGACTTCCCCGCCGGTCGCGGACGACATCTAGGGAGCGTCCGCCGCCGGCTCGTCGGCCTCGGCATCGGGGTGCCGATACGGATCTGCCTCGCCGGCGTAGGCGGCACCCGCGGCCTGCTCGTGCACCGCGGCATCGGCGACCGCCGCCTGCTTCAGCAGTTCCTCGAGGTGGGCAGCGGTCTCGGGGATCGCGTCCGGGATGAACTCCAGCGTCGGCGTGAACTTCACGCCTGTCTGCTTGCCCACCTCCGAGCGCAGCACGCCCTTGGCGGACTCCAGGGCACGCGCCGTGGAGTCCCGCTCGTCCTCGTCGCCGTACACCGTGTAGAAGACCGAGGCCTCCCGGATGTCCGATGTCACCCGCACGTCAGTGACGGTGATGAAACCCAGGCGCGGATCCTTGATCCGCTTCTCCAAGGTCTCAGCCACGATCACCTTGATGCGGTCAGCCATCTTCCGCTGCCGCGCTTCGCTCGTCATGCCCTACGCCTTTCGCGGCTTCTCACGCAGCTCGAACGTCTCGATGACATCGTCCGTCTTGACGTCCTGGAAGTTGCCGAGGTTGATGCCGCACTCGAAGCCCTCGCGCACCTCGGTGACGTCGTCCTTGAAGCGACGAAGTCCCGCGATCGTGAGGCTCTCCGCGACGACAGCGCCGTCGCGGATGAGACGAGCCTTGCCGTTGCGACGGATCTCCCCCGACTGCACGAGGCAGCCGGCGATCGTGCCGAACTTGCTCGACTTGAACACCTCGCGCACCTCGGCGGTACCGAGTTGGACCTCTTCGTAGATCGGCTTCAGCATGCCGCGCAGGGCCGCCTCGACCTCTTCGATGGCCTGGTAGATGACGCTGTAGTAGCGAACATCCACGCCCTCCTCGGACGCCAGCTCGGCGACCTTGCCCTCCGGCCGGACGTTGAAGCCGATGATGACGGCCTTAGACGCGCTGGCCAGGGTGACGTCGTTCTTGTTGATGGCGCCGACGCCGCGGTGGATGACACGGAGGTTGACCTCCTCGCCCACATCGATCTTGAGCAGGGCGTCCTCGAGTGCCTCGACCGAACCGGAGACGTCGCCCTTGATGATCAAGGTGAGCTCCTGGACCTCGCCCTTCTCCAAGGACTCAAGGAAGTCCTCGAGCGACCGCTTGACGCGGTTCTTCGCGAGCATGGCGTTGCGCTCGCGAGCCTGTCGGGTCTGGGCGATCTGTCGGGCGACACGGTCCTCCGCCACGACCATGAAGCTGTCGCCTGCGCCCGGCACGGACGTGAGTCCGAGCACCTGCACGGGGAACGACGGGGTGGCGACGTCGACGGGGTTGCCCTCGTCGTCGAGCATGGCCCGCACGCGACCGAAGGCGTCACCGGCCACGATCGAGTCGCCGGCGCGCAGCGTGCCGCGCTGGACGAGGACCGTTGCCACCGGGCCGCGGCCGCGGTCCAGGTGCGCCTCGATTGCGACACCCTGGGCGTCCTGGTGCGGATTGGCACGCAGGTCGAGCGTCGCGTCGGCGGTGAGCAGGACGGCTTCGAGCAGCGACTCGATCCCGGTGCCTGCCTTGGCCGACACGTCGACGAACATCGTGTCGCCGCCGAACTCCTCGGCCACCAGGCCGTACTCGGTCAGTTGGGCGCGGACCTTCATCGGGTCAGCGCCCTCCTTGTCGACCTTGTTGACTGCGACGACGATCGGCACGCCGGCCGCCTGCGCATGGTTCAGCGCCTCGATGGTCTGCGGCTTCACGCCGTCGTCCGCCGCCACCACGAGGATGGAGATGTCGGTGACCTGAGCACCACGGGCCCGCATGGCCGTGAAGGCCTCGTGACCGGGGGTGTCGATGAAGGTGATCTTCCGCTCCGTGCCGTCTGCGGTGTAGGTCTTCACCTGGTAGGCGCCGATGTGCTGGGTGATGCCGCCCGCCTCGCCACCGATGACGTTGGTCTTGCGGATGGCGTCGAGCAGCCGGGTCTTGCCATGGTCGACGTGACCCATGACCGTGACGACCGGCGGACGGATCTCCAGGTCTGCGTCCTCGCCCTCGTCCTCACCGAACTCGAGGTGGTACGACTCGAGCAGTTCGCGGTCCTCGTCCTCGGGGGACACGACCTCGACGTTGTAGTTGAGCTCACCACCGAGCAGGCGCAGCGTGTCGTCGTCGATCGACTGCGTCGCGGTGACCATCTCGCCAAGGCCGATGAGCACCTTGACGAGGTCCGCCGGCATCGCGTCGATCTTCTCGGCGAAGTCGGTGAGGCTGGCGCCGCGCGGAAGCCGCACGACCTCGCCCTGGCCGCGCTTGATCCGGACGCCGTCCATGATCGGCGCCTGCATGTTGTCGAATTCCTGACGCTTCGCGCGCTTGGACTTCCGGCCACGTGACGGCCGACCGCCAGGACGACCGAAGGCGCCCGCCGTCGTGCCGCGGCCACCTGGGCCACCGCCACGACCGGGGAACCCACCGGGACCGCCGGGCGCACCGCCCGGTGCACCAC
>JBAXSI010000002.1:0-177903 GCA_037130755.1 Actinomycetes bacterium | reverse complement strand
CTCGAATGCAGGAGCCGCCGCGAACATTGCCACCGTTGTAGACGAGCTTCAGGCAGGCCTGGTTGGTCAGGCCACCCCAGTAGTTCGGGTGGAGGGATTCACCGATGTCGTAGGGCCCGTCAACGATCATCGACTCCACGCGGATAGCCGTCACCCACTCGGAGCCGGCCAAGGCGTTGGCGTTGGTCCACTTCTTGACCGGCCTTCCGACACCGACGTCGTCGCCAAGTAATCCCCGCCGCCTGGTGCTCCACTCGTGGATGGCGTCCGCAAACTTTGTACAGTTGAGGACGTGCCTGCACAGGACGACGTTCTCCGCCTGGTTCGCCGCCTGCGACCGTGGCGGCCCACGGAGGGCGTGACGCGACTAGGAGTCGAGGGCGGCTGGGTCGTCCCGAACACGCTGGAAGGCGTCTCGGCCGCCCTCGTCTTCGACGAGACTGGGCGCAGCGCTGCTGTGATCGCCGCGCTGGCTGAGCGCGGCATCCGGGTTGTCCACTACCGCGCACCCGCCGATCCGTCGCCTGTGCCCGATGGCAGCGTCGACGCCTTCGCCAAGCACTGGTCCACGCTGGACGACGTCCGCGGGATAACGCTCGCGCACGCGCTAACCGCCAACGGGCTTGCTGACCGGCGCGACCTGATGCTCGTCTTCGACGTCGACGGGAGGGAATGGGACTGCCTCCCCGCGGTCGATCCAGAGCACCTCGTTCGATTCAAGGTGATCGCCGGACGACTCACCGGGCTCCTCGACATCGACGAACACGACGAGTTCGCGCGCGTTCGTCGCGGCGTCAAGGCACTCGTGGCCGGGCACATCCCCACCCATGTGCATGCCGACAACTCAACGCCACTCGCACTGGTCAGGGGCGTGCCCTTGCCGGCAACTCTGGAGATCTCGCTGCTCCGCATGGGCGAATCGACATTCACGCCCTACAACGGACCGCTCCCTGCCCCGGAGGACCGTCCAAGCACGCCGCGCGAGGAGATCATCGTCGACCCATGGCGCCATCCGGACGAAGGCGCATCCGGTGGCTGACTACGCCGTCGGTCCCACGACAGCAATCTGCATGATCGTGCGTGACGAGGGCCGCTACCTCCGCGAGGTCATCGCCTACCACCTGCTCATCGGGTTCAACCACATCTTCATCTACGACAACGACAGCACTGACAACACCCACGAAGTGCTGGCCACAATTCCCTCCGACCGCTTCACGGTCGTCCCGTGGCCGGCATCGCTAGGGCACTCAAACATGCAGTGCGCCGCCTACGACGACTGCGTTGCCAATCAGGTCGGCGCCTACGACTGGCTGATGTTCATGGACGCGGACGAGTTCCTCGTGCTGCGCAAGCACCGGACGATCGGCGAACTCCTCACCGAACTCGACTACGCCGACGAGATCGGGTTCAACTGGCGTGTCTTCGGCGACGGTGGCCACCGCAAGTACCAGGACGGCCTGGTGACCGAACGCTTCCTGTACGCAAGCCGGGAGGACTTCTCGGTGAACCGGCATCTGAAGTCAATGGCCCGGCCAGCCAAGATCGCCCATGCACGAGCACACGCGCACAGCTTGATCCCTGGGTCCGTCATGGTCACCCCCGGCGGCAGAAGCCTCGCCCCCGGCGAGCCCCTCACCAGCGAGTCCGACGTCGACCATTCCGTGGCCCAAGTGAACCACTACTTCGGAAAGTCCTGGGAGGAGTGGGTCATCAAGCGCGATCGCGGGAAGGTGGATAGCCCCGCAGGGGCTGCCGACCGGGTCCGCGCGGACCACTTCTTTCACGGGCACAACCGCAACGAGATGGTCGACGGTCGCATCCTTCGCCGACTGCCGGAACTCCGCGCGCTGCTCGCCACCTTCGCGTAGCGAGCGTCAGGACTTGGAGGTCGTCCTGCGTGCGCCTTTGTAGTCGATGCCCGAGAATTCGGGTTTGGCCTGCAGCGGGGGCAGCCTGTGGATGTCGGGCCAGTCCCGGACACCCGCGGGATGCATGACGATCCAACGCTGCAGATCGGCGATCGGCATGGGGCGCGCGGACTGGAACCCCTGCACGTAGGCATCGCCGAACTCCGCCAGGGCCTCAAGGACACCGCGATCCTCAGCACCCTCGCAGATGACCAGGACTCCTAGTTCGTCAGCCAGCGCAACGACTCCGTGGACTATCGCCTCAGCCGTGGTGTCCGTCGTGAGGCGCGAGACGAACGAGCCGTCGATCTTCAGACCATCGACGACGAGGTCCCGCAGGCTCGACAGCCCCGACCAGCCGGTGCCGAAGTCATCGAGCAGCGTTCGCACGCCGAGGGCGCGCAGCGCCGACAGGACGCGTGCTACCTCCTCGGGGTTCTTCATGATTGCTTCCTCGGTGATCTCGACGATCAGCCGATCGGCATCGCAATGCTCGGCCTCGAGAACCGCGGCGACCTCCCGGAGGATCCAGTCGGTCATCAGCTCTGGCGGCACGTTGATCGTGACCGGGACGTCGATGGGCAGCCCCTTCACCTCATGCAGGCTGCGTTGAAGCATCAGTCTTGTGAGATCGGCCATCTGCCCGCCTCGGACGACCTCGGGCAGGAAGGCCGACGGCGGCAGGAGCCGTCCATCGTGCTGCCAGCGCACCAGCGCTTCCACCGCCAGGATCGAACGGTCGCCGAGCGACGTGATGGGCTGGTAGAACACCGTGAATCGCTTCTCGTCGGTCGCAAGGTCCGCGCGTACTTCTGCGCGCAGCCGAAGGCGCGCCGCACTTCGCTCGCCGATTCCCCCGTCGTGTGCGCGGACAAGACCCGGCCCCTCCGCCTTTGCGGCGTACAGCGCGACCTCGGACTCCTGCAGGAGCAGGGCCAGATCGGGATTGTCATCAATGGAGCTCGAGACTCCCGCGCACGCGGTGACCAGCAGGGGAACGCCGTCGAGGACAAGCGGCCTCTCCAGCGACAGGATCAGCGACTCAGCAATGTGGGTGGCCGTCTCCGCATCGGAATCGAGGATCAGCACGCAGAACTCATCGCCACCCAGCCGTGCCAGCACATCGATTCCCCGGGTGCTCTCGGAAAGCCGTTCGGCCGCCGTGCACAGAAGTCGGTCGCCCACCAGGTGACCCAAGCTGTCATTGACATCCTTGAAGGAGTCGAGGTCGAGCAGGATCATCGCGCAGCCGTGCTCGGGCTCGTAGTCCGCATCAAGGATGCCGTGCCGGTTGAGCAGGCCGGTGAGGGAATCGACCTGGGAGCGGCGAAGCCGATCGGACAGGGCAAGGCTCTGCCGCACGTCGAGGTTGAGACGGAAGACCGCAAGGAGAATGGTCAGGAGTGCGGCCCCGCCGGACACCCACTTGATGGGTCCCTCGACGCGGTCCACGAGCACCAGTCCGGCCGCGACGATCGCAACGCTCGGCGCCACGAACGACAGGTGCCGGCTCGTGGGCCGCTCGACCACGCCGCCCTTGTCCAACCAGGCGCTGAGGCCGAGGAGGACTCCGCTCACCGGCCACAAGGCATCGAGCCAGGCCCCCTCGATGTAGCTGCCCGTAGCAGACTGCACCAGGTACGCCGCATCGGCAAAGGCGAACACCACGAAGCCGCCGAGCAGGAGCCACCACGCCAGCGGCGGGCGGCCGTTGAACGCTTGGATGACCATCGCCACCAAGGACAGCAAGACGAGGTCGCCGACCACATACAAACTGTTGAGGACAACGAGTTCGGGGTCGTCGGACATGTCCCCGGCGATTGTTCCGTTGGCGAGGGCCATCACGACGGCGAAGAATCCCGTGCCGACGACGAGCGCGTCCAGCCAGGCGTAGTTCGAGGTGCCCGAGAGCCTTCGTTTCGTGAGCAACAGGACGCCCAGGAAGGTGACGGGGTAGAAGGCCAGCCAGAACATGTCAGGAATCGGCGGGACCACGTCGGGCAGCGACAACGCGTCGGTGAACGAATAGAGCACGTTGCCGATCACATAGATGAACAGCGCAACGGAGACCGCGATCCAAGGCCGCATGACCTGGTCGCCACTGAGCCCCCGGACCATCGCGAGGATCGCCGCGACGAGCATCGGCACGCTGTACAGCCCGAGATCGGCCCACAGCAGGACCTCGTCTGCCGGGCGGAGGAAGACGCTCGCGACGAACATCACGAGCGAGACGAGCATGATGACGATGAGCACCCGGCTCGTCCATACCCAGGCGCCGGGAAGCAGTCGGTTCTGCGGATCCCTGTTCCGATTCGCAAAGCTGTCCATTGCGCCCCCGATGGCGGCGTGAGTCACAGCAACAACCGTGACAAGCGTCTCCAGTAGGCGAGTTTACGTCGATGGTGGCTTCTATGACCGATCGTGGACCTCTGGCAGCGATCAGGAATCGGGCAGATTCACCCATCCGCGACGCACCGACTCCGTCTTATGGCACGATCCATATGGCAGGCACCGCACCGCTTGCCATAAGTAGCCGACACTCCGCCTGCCTGCTAGCCAGTAGCGGGGGATAGCAGGCGGAGTGTCGGTCCTCCGACGCTACACCGGCACTCAGGGCGCGATGACCCTTTCGTGGGGCATTGTCGGTATCGTCGAGCAGTGGCCGAACCCCGCACGAGGCACGCGACGATGCTCGACGTGGCCGAGCGGGCCGGTGTTTCGCGGTCACTCGTGTCCACGGTCTTCCGCGGCGTTCCTGGCGCCAGCCCCGCCACTCGCGAGCGAGTACTGGCCGCCGCCGCCGAGCTCGGCTACCGACCCGACGAGCGGGCCCGCAAGCTGCGCAGCCGCGACAGTCGGCTCATTGGCGTCACACTCACCGCGGTCCATCCGTTCCACGTCGCCGTCACCGAGGCGCTGCATGAGGATGCGCTGCTCGGCGGCTACGAACTCTCCCTGTCATGGACCACGAAATCGCGATCGCTGTCCAATGCCGTCGAGGCTCTCCTCGCACAGCGCTGCGCGGCACTGATCCTCATCGGCCCCGAAGTTCCCGATGACGAGCTTGCCCGGCTCACGGGACTGGATCGCGAAGTGCCCACGGTCGTCGTTGACCGCCATGTCGACCTTGCCGAGATCGACGCCCTGCGCGTGGACGACACCGCCGGCCTTCGCCTGACCGTCGATCACCTCAAGTCGCTGGGCCACTCACAGATTCACTACATCGACGGCGGAGACTTCGTCAGCGCTGAACCGCGCCGGTCCGGCTACGTCACGGCCATGACCGAGGCCGGGCTCGCCGACTTCATCACGATCGTCCCCTCAGGCGGGACTCGAACGGATGGCGCCGCAACCGCGGAACGCATGCTGAAGTCCGGCCCCTTGCCGACGGCGATCATCGGCTACAACGACCAGTCGGCATTCGGACTCCTCGACGTGCTCGCACGGCGTGGGGTCCGGGTTCCCGAGGACGTCTCGGTGGTGGGCTTCGACGACGTGAACGAGGCAGCCCTCGAGCACATCTCGTTGACGACCATCGAGCAGCGGGCCGATCGCCTCGCGATCGCCGTGGCCCAGACCGTGCTCGCCCGTATCGGCGGTGCTGACCCAGGTGGACTGCGACTGCTCGCACCCGAGGTTCTCGTTATCCGCTCGAGTACCGGACCACCTCGTCCTGCCTAGCCCGCACAGCACGCCAACAGGCATCGCGAGCGACAATGCTCCTATGCGGTTCAGACGTGGCGGGGTGTTTCTCGCGACTGCCGCCCTCGTGCTGACGGCGTGCCAGTCCGCCACCGATGCGACAGTTGCATCCGTGGGCGCGGCTGCCGACGCGACGGCGGCCAGCGACCCGACGCCCGCACAGGCGTCGTCGCCCGATCCGAATGCGGCGAGTTCGGGACCCGCCGTTCCCGCGACGCCATCGGCGGTCGCCACCGCGCTCCCGTCAGGGTCGGCGCCAGTGCCATCAGCACCGCCGCCCTCCAGCCTGGCACCGCCGAAGGTGAACGGCCTCACGTGGAAGCCCATGGGGCGCAAGGTCCGCAAGCAGCACCCCGTGTGGGTAGCCCAGACCGGCCACGGCTCGATCGGCATGATGTGGATGAATCCCGCCCTCCTGCGGTTTCGATACATCCCCGGGTACAACTTCCCCGAGTCCGGACCCGTGCGCCGCATCGACAACAAGCCGTCCACGTGGACGAGCCGGATGGTCGCGGCCTTCAACGGCGCCTTCCAACTCAAGGACGGTGCGGGCGGGTACTACTACGACCACAAGACAGTGCGACCGCTGCGCAACGGTCTCTCCTCGATCGTCATCGACAGGCAGGGCCGGCTGACCGTGGTGGACTGGCGCAACGGGAACCACGTTCCGGCCGGAACGCGCCTCGTTCGCCAGAACATGAAGCCCCTAGTCCTGCACTCTCAGGCACGCGCCAAGAGCGGGGACGCGCGGGGAACCTGGGGCCAGGCCGACCACGGGCTTCCGCACGCCAACAGGTCAGCGCTCGGCGAGCTCGCCGACGGCTCCCTCGTGTTCGCCTACGGCAGCGAGGTCTCGGCACCCGCGATGGCTCAGGCTCTGGCGGGCGCGGGCGCTGAGACCGCGATCATCCTCGACATGAACAAGTCGTGGCCGACAGGCTTCGTGTACGACGCACCGAAGGGCAGCAGCCCGCCTGTGGGCCACCGCATCCAACCCTCGATCTGGCGTGATGCATCCGCCTACCTGCACCGGTTCCAGAAGGACTTCTTCGTCGCGCTGACAAGGCCCGCGAAGGCCCCCGCGAACTGAGTCTCAGGCCAGCGCACCGACGGAAAGCTGGTAGCCCATGGAGTGGATCTCACCGGGCGCTAAGGAGATCGCGTTCTCCAGGACGTTGGCACCTTCGATGCAGACCATGGACTGCCATCCGTCGTCGTCGAAGTCGGCCAGCGCAGTCGCCCGAGTGATCCACGGATTCCACACGACCGTGTCGGCCGAGTGGGACATGCGCACATGGACCGTCCGGCCGAGGACAGGGTCGATGACGTCGACACCAGAACCCGTCCGGTAGATGCGATCGGTCTCCGCGGCGACGGTTAGGTCGCCCTCCTGAGTCTTCAGACTCGCGCCGTCGACCTTGTCGATGTAGTCAACGCCGTCAAGGCCGTGGACGGAGATCTGCCGGCTGTCTCCGACGCGAAGGTACGTATGCAGGGCCGCTTCATAGCTGAACTCCGAGTCGCCCAGGTTCTCCACGCTCAGGTGCACGTCAAGGTGCTCACCGAAGCGAGCGGTGTGCACCGCCATGAATCGGTGCGGAAAGGCGTTCTGCGTGAGCCGGGTGTCGAGCAACGAGTGCGTGGCGGTCACTGCGCCGTCTCGCTCCACCACGTCCACCAGGGTCCACGACGTCAGCCGGGCGAATCCGTGCGCAGGGATCAGGGTGGAGTCGCGACCCGATCCGAACCACGGGAAGCAGATGGGGATTCCGCCGCGGATCGCTGTCCCCGAATCGAATGTGCTGGTCCCGCTCATCCACAGGACTTCGGACTGCCCGGCCGGCCGCCACGAAACGACGTGTGAACCGTGGTCGAAGATCGCTCCCGTTCCGCTAGCGGTCGAGAGCCGAAGGGGCTCCCGCAGCACACTCACGAGCGCTCCGCGAGTCCCTTGCCCACGGTTTCGTCGGACACCTCAACACGATTGCCGCCAGCGGACTTGGCCCGATACAGCGCACGGTCAGCGGCCGCCAGCGCGTCGTCGAACGCCTGACCAGGGACCCACTCGGCGACACCGATGGAGACGCTGGCCGGCATCGGCCCGCTGGGCAGTTGGATCGCGGGGGCGTTGATGGACTCGCGAAGACGCAGGATCGTGCCGACGGCCTGGTCAACGGACAAAGCCTGCACGACCAGGAACTCATCGCCTCCCCAGCGCCCGATGTGGTCCTGGCTGGCCAGGTTCGATCGCACACGCCCAGCGAGCGCACGGAGGAACTCATCGCCAGCAAGGTGCCCGTACTCGTCGTTGATGATCTTGAGCTTGTCGCAGTCCATGAGGGTCAGCGTCCGCGTGGTCGCGGTGCCGCCGCTCTCGAGAAGTCGAAGGAGTCCTCGCCTGTTGAGCAGACCAGTAAGCGAATCACTTTCCGCCTGGATCCGTAGTGTCTCGGCATGACCGGCCTCCTCGAGGGCTGCGCCGAGCTTGGCCTCGCGGCGCATGCGCAGCGTCGCGGCGCCGACGGCCGCGAGGGTCGACAGGCCGATGATGATGAGCCGCACCGTCTGCGCGGTGACGTTCCCGTCGGACGCGAAGTGCCCGAACGTGAAGGCAGCGGTCCAAGCGATTGCGCCGACGATGAACGTCAGCAAAGGGCGGGCGAACACTGCCGCCAGCATCGGCACGACAGCCAGCACGCCGACGTAGGCGGTCTTCGGTCCTTCGATCGCGTCGGCCAGCAAGATCACGCCGACCAGCAGCACCGGCAGGACGACGCCAAGCAGGACTTCCGTTGCCTTATCCGACATGTACCCAGCCGCTCCTACCCGTGCGAGTGAATCGGACGCTACCTTCTCATGAGCAGCCTCAGCACGAACTTGCGGGCACAAAACGTCCGCCCATCAAGGCTTTGCCCGAAATGACCGCTTCAAGGCTTACTCACGAGGAGATGTTGGCGAAATGGGAAGTGTCGTCCTGGTGACCGGAGCGTCCGCTGGACTAGGCCAGGTCACCTGCAATGCCCTCGCCGAGCAGGGCTGGACGGTGGTCGGGGGCAGTCGGCGAGGCACGGGTGGCCGCGGATGGACGGGCATCGTGGTCGACGTCGACGACGACGACTCCGTGGCGTCGGCCATCCAGGCCACGATCGACGAGCACGGCCGGATCGACGCGGTCGTGTGCGCCGCCGGCTACGGACTCGCGGGGCCGGTGGAGTCGACCACCATGGACGAGGCCCGTGCCCAGGTCGAGACCAACTTCTGGGGAGTCGTCAGGGTCGTCACGGCAGTGCTTCCACACATGCGGTCGTCGGGCAGTGGACGCATCGTGATGATGAGCAGCATCGGCGGCGAGATCGGCATCCCCTTCCAGGCGTACTACAGCGCCAGCAAGTTCGCGCTGGAAGGTTGGGCCGAGGCACTCGCCTACGAGGTCGCCCCGTTCGACATCCACCTGACCTTGGTGCAGCCGGGCAACTTCGCCACGGACTTCACCGCGAGTCGACGAATGGCCGCTGCAGATCCTGGGCCATACGCGCAGGCCAATGAGCATGCGGTCGGCGTCATGGAGCGTGACGAGCGCAACGGCGCCGATCCCGCCGACGTCGCGGCCGTGATCGTTGCGCAACTCCGGGCTCAGCACCCACGACGAAGGATCTCCGTCGGGAAGACGGGCGAACGGTTCGGCCTGGTCGCCAAGAGACTGCTCCCCCACTCATGGTTCGAGCGGGTGGCCAAGGACTCACTCGGCGTGAAGTAGGTCAGCCTGCCGCTGCCTGCGCGGCAATCCTTGCGGCCTGCTCGATCCGCTCGAGTTCGCGGTCACCGTGGGCGTTCGACACGAACCACGCTTCGAACGCCGACGGCGGAAGCGAGACTCCTTCGTCGAGCATCGCGTTGAAGAAGCGGCCGAAGGCAGCCTCGTCCTGGTCTGCAGCGTCGGCGAAGTTCTGCACCTCGCCCTCGCGAAAGAAGACGCTGAACAGGCTACCCGCCGACTGAAGCCGGTTCGGAACACCCGCCTGCGTGAGGGCATCAGACACGATCCGGCCGACGGCGTCCGCCTGATCATTGAGATGCGCGTAGACATCATCGGTGCAGTGCTGGAGCGTGACCAGACCAGCGGTGGCGGCGACGGGATTGCCGCTCAAGGTCCCTGCCTGATACACCGGGCCAAGCGGTGCCAACTGGTCGAGGATCGACGCCTTCCCCGCCACCGCGGCGAGCGGGTAGCCGCCACCGATCACCTTCCCGTACGTGAACAGGTCGGGCGTCCATCCCTCACCGCGTCCGGTCTCGCCCCACCAGCCGGCGCTCCCGACTCGGAAGCCCGTCATCACCTCGTCGAAGACGAACACCGTGCCGTGGCGCTCGGTGATCTGACGCAGGAAGTGGTTGAAGTCACCTTCCGGCGGGACGACGCCCATGTTCGCTGGAATCGCCTCGGTGAACACGGCCGCAATGCGGTCGCCACGCTCGGCGAACAATGCCTCCACGGCCGCGCGATCGTTGTACGGCAGCACGATCGTGTCTGCCACATTGCCCTCGGTGACGCCCGGCGAGTTGGGCAGCCCGAGCGTGGCAACGCCCGAGCCGGCCTGTACGAGGAGCGCATCCACATGCCCGTGGTAGCAACCGGCGAACTTGACGATGAGGTCACGGCCCGTCGCGGCGCGCGCGAGGCGGATCGCCGTCATGACGGACTCCGTGCCCGACGAGACGAAGCGCACGCGCTCCACCGCCGAGACCCGCGAGACGATTTCCTCCGCCAGCAGCGTCTCGGCCATCGTCGGAGCGCCAAAGGAGGACGAGTGCCGAACAACGTCGGTGACCGCCGCGACGACCTGAGGGTGCGCGTGCCCGAGGATCATCGGGCCCCAGGAGCCCACCATGTCCACGTAGGAGTTGCCGTCGACATCGGTGACCCAGGCGCCCTCGCCGGACGCGAAGTAGACCGGATGCCCACCTACTGCGCGAAACGCGCGAACCGGGGAGCTCACGCCACCGGGCACGACCCGACAGGCCCGCTCGTGCCACTGTGCCGAGCCAGCTCGCGACGTCATGTCAGTTCTCCTCCCGCAGCCAGGCTGCGACCTCGGTTGCCCAGTACGTGCAGATGACTTCAGCGCCCGCACGGTTGACCGACGTGAGCGCCTCGAGGATCGAGCGACGACGGTCGATGGCACCCGCCGCGGCCGCGTACTCGATCATCGCCATCTCCCCTGAGACGACGTACGCCGCTACCGGCACGTCGACCTCCGCGGCCACATCGGCGATGATGTCGAGATACGGCAGGCCGGGCTTGACCATGACGATGTCCGCACCCTCGGCGACGTCGAGACGCACCTCGCGCATCGATTCCTTGCGGTTCGCCGGATCCTGCTGGTAGGTGCGGCGGTCGCCCGACAGCTTCGACTCGACGGCGTTGCGGAACGGACCGTAGAAGGCTGACGCGTACTTGGCCGCGTAGGCGAGGATCGACACGTCGGTGCGGTCGAGGTCGTCAAGTGCCTCGCGGACCGCGGCCACCTGCCCGTCCATCATCCCGCTGGTGCCGACCATGTGCGCCCCGGCTTCGGCCAGTACGCCGGCCATGCGTTGGTAGGTCATCAGCGTCGCGTCGTTGTCGACGTTCCCGTTCGCGTCGAGGACACCGCAGTGCCCGTGATCGGTGAACTCGTCAAGGCACAGGTCCGCGATGATGACGGCGTCGTCGCCGACTTCGGCGCGCACGTCCGCAACGGCCACCGAGAGCACGCCTTCCAGGCTGCATGCCTCCGTGCCCAACGCGTCGCGCGACTCGGGCACCCCGAACAGCATGATTCCGCTGACGCCGGACGCAACCGCCTCAGCGGAAGCGCGCTTGAGCGAGTCGCGGGAATGCTGCATGACGCCCTTCATCCCGTCGATCTCCACCGGCGCGGTCAGCCCCTCGCGAAGGAAGGCAGGGAGGACGAACTGGCTGGCGCTCAACCTCGTCTCGCGCACGAGGCGACGCATCGCGGGCGTGGTGCGCAGTCGGCGAGGCCGCTCGTAGGGAGAGGTCATGGTCGCTCCTTTGTGATGCCATCGGCGAGGCAGGCCTGGACCGCGTCGGCAACGGCGTCAGCCGTCGGGCCGGGACTGATGACGACCGTACCGAGGCCGGTCCGCTCCACCTCCGCCGCGGTCGTGGGGCCCCCGCAGACGACCGTCGTGCCGTCCGGGAGTCTCGGTACGAAGGACGCGACCGCCCGCACGGCGGTAGGCGACCGCAGCACGACGACGGCGAAGTCGCCGGCCGCTAGGCGATCGGCGGCCTCAGGCCGCGCCCCAACCGTGCTCGTCTCGTAGACCACCACCTCGTCCACCTGCCAGCCGAGGGACCGCAGCCCACCGGCGAGGCCCTTCATCGCCTGGCTGCCCTGCGGCGCGATGATCGTCGCGGGCCCCCATGTGGCGAGGTCCTGTCGCAGCGCCTCAGCCGTGCTCACCGAAGGCACGAGCACCGGGGTTGCGCCCAGATCGGTCATGGCCGCGCTGGTCACCTCACCGACGGTGGCGAACTGAAGCCCCCGGTCGCGGCCACCGGCGATGCTGCTCCGCAGGGATGTCTCCGAGGTGAGGTCGATGAGCGCCCTGAGGGCAGCCTGCGACGTGACCACGAGCCAGTCCGCGGTGTCGGAGATCGCGGCAAGCACGCGTTCGGCGCGTTCGCCAGCACCCGGATCTGCACACGCTCGTACAACAAGAAACGGGTCTTCGACGACAGTCAGGCCGCGCTCGCGGAGAGTGCCTGCATCCTTGTCGTCGCCGCCAAGCGCACGCACCAGAAGGACGTCAGGCACCGGCGGATTCCGGCGTGATGAAGGCACCCGCACCCGCATCAAGCAGCTGGCGCCCGACCTCACCGCCCAACTGTCGAGCTGACTCGACGGCGGAGGGGCCTGATGCGTCGAGCACGACGTCACTGGCGACGATCACGTGCTGGTCGACGGCGCGCCCAGAGACGTCGGCGACGAGCGTCAGTCGGCCATCAACCCAGGACGCGTGCGCGCCCACCGCCGAGGCGCACGTCGCGCCGACCGCCGACAGGACGGCCCGCTCAGCGGTGGTCGTCACCCGAGTGGCCGTGTCGTCGAGTGCGGACAACGCTCGAACCATCTCGACGTCGTGGCTTCGGCACTCCACCGCAAGAGCTCCCTGCGCGGGGGCGGCGAGCATCGTGCCCATGTCGATGATCGCGTCGATCTCGTCGGCACGTCCAAGTCGCGTGAGCCCGGCCACGGCGAGGATGGTTGCGTCAAGCTGCCCGTCACGCACCTTGGCGATCCGGGAGTCGACGTTCCCCCGCAGGTCCTCGATCGCAAGGTCGGGACGTATCGACCGGAGTCGGGCCGCACGGCGGGGCGAACTGGTGCCGACGCGGGCGCCGTTCGGCAGGGCGTCCAGGTCGCCACGGTTGGCGGAGACCAGCGCGTCATGCGGATCTGCGCGCGGCGGCACGGCGGCCAAGGCGATGCCGTCCGCCGGCTCCGACGGGAGGTCCTTCATGGAGTGGACGACGACGTCGACGTCGCCGTCGAGCAGCGCGGTGCGAAGTGCCGAGACGAACACACCGGGCTGCGGCATGCTGGCCAGGGGCCCGGCCGTGACGTCACCGACGGTCTTGATGATGACGAGCTCGACGGGGCGACCGGATGCGACGGCAAGCGAATCGGCGACGGTCTGTGACTGAGTGCGAGCGAGCGCACTACCCCGGGTTCCGAGGCGGATGGGTCCTGTCATGACGGGGGCATGCTGGCATCGATGCCAAACATGACGTGCACAGCGTTCTCGAACTCGTCGATCAGTCCCTCGCGGGTGTACTCGCGGGCGCGGATCGTCGGCTCGTGGAGGAGCTCACCGACGAACCTGTGCAGGGCCTCCTCGACCGCGCCGGCGGCCTCGGGCGACAGTCGCGTCTGGGCACGGGTGCGCTCGCGCTCCATCACCTCGCGGACGTGCTTACGCAGCGCGACAACCACCGCGTCGGCGCTACGTCCGGCCTCGCGCTGACCGAAGCTCTCGACCGCCTCATTGACCATGCGCTGTGCGCGGGTGATTGCCTCGGTGTGCTCGGCGGGGGCATGGCGGGAGATGAAGTCGAGGTCGATGATCCGCACGCTCGTGAGTGAGCGCGCCTCGTCCTCGACGTCCTGGGTCAGGGCAAGGTCGAGGACCGGGAGCGGACGCACCCGGTTCTGCGTGACCATCGCCAAGGTGTTGGCATCGAGCACCGGATGCGGGGCGCCACTGCACGAGACGACCAGTTCGGCCTTCTCCAGTGCGGTGAAGAGCTCCGAAGTCGTGATGGGCGTGCCGCCGTGGCTCTCGACGAAGCGCTTGGCCCGACCGCTGCTGGAGTAGACCATGGGCGGCTCGGCACCGCGCTTCATCAGCGTGGCGTGCACGACCCGTGCGAACGACCCCGTGCCGATGAGCAGGACCGGGCGTCCGGCGATGCTCTCGCCCTCGGACTCCACCAGATCCAGTGCGACCGACGCGATCGACCTGCCAGCAGCCCCGAGCCCGGTGTTGGCAGTCACCTGCTTGTGGGTGGCAGCTGCCGCCTGGAACAGGCGCTCGAGGGACGAAGACGTGGTCTTGTCGGTGCGAGCGCGGGTGAGGGCGCGACGCACCTGCCCGGACACCTCGTCCTCGCCGACCACCATCGACTCAAGGCCCGCAGCCACGGAGAACAGGTGACGGGCAACATCGGTTCCGACTCTGGGGGCGAGGACGTCTACGTCGACTTCCATCTCAAGCCGCTTGACGAACATCTTCTGGACGGCCTCGGCAGCGCGACGCGTGTCTTCAGCATCGATGTAGAGCTCGACCCGATTGCATGTCGAGAGCAGGACAGCACCGGAGACTCCAGCGTGCGGCTCACGAACCAGATCCTCGGGCAACGACGCAGCGGATCGGCTGATGTCGTCCAACAGGGAGAGCGGGACATCGTGATGACTCACGCCCACTAGTGCAAGGCCCATGATCAGGGATGCTAACAGCCGCCGAGGCCGCGCAAGGATGACCAAAGACCGTCAGTGCGTCGGCAAACGTCCTTCAGAGGCAACAGTTCCGCCACGGGCGCGTGTTCTTACCTCCTGCTAACGTGACCGGGTGCCCCTCCCCCTTGACCATCCTTCATCACGCACGGCTGAGTCCCCGCTGATCCGCGCCTATCGCGGCGAGCGCCCCGAGCAGCTGCCGGTGTGGTTCATGCGGCAGGCCGGACGTTCACTGCCCGAGTACCGAGCCGCTCGCGAGGGCACGGCGATGCTCGAATCATGCTTGCGGCCCGACCTCGCGGCCGAGATCACACTCCAGCCGGTGCGTAGACACCGCGTCGATGCCGCCATCTTCTTCAGCGACATCGTCGTGCCGCTGAAGCTCGCGGGCGTCGACGTGGACATCGCTCCTGGCGTAGGCCCGGTCATGGGCTCAGCGATTCGCACGCGCGCCGAGGTGGACGCGCTGCCTGAGCTCGATCCCGCCAGTCTGGCGCCGATCCAGGAAGCGATCGGCATCTGCGTCGACCAGCTCGACACGACACCGCTCATCGGGTTCGCCGGCGCACCGTTCACGTTGGCCTCCTACCTCGTCGAGGGGAAGCCCTCACGGGACCACCTCCACACCAAGGCCCTCATGCACGCCGACCCCGACACCTGGCATGCGCTGCTCGCCTGGACAGCGCGGACGACATCGACGTTCCTCCGCGCCCAGGTCATGGCCGGGGCCAGCGCCATCCAGCTGTTCGACTCGTGGGCCGGCGCCCTCTCCCTGCCCGACTACCTCACCTACGCGGCCCCGCACTCGAAGGCCGTCTTCGACAACGTCGCCGACCTCGGCGTACCGCGAGTGCACTTCGGCACGAAGACCTCCGAGCTGCTGGTCGCCATGCACGACTGCGGCGCCGACGTCATGGGCGTCGACGACCGGACGCCGCTCGATGTCGCCATCGCAAGGCTCGGATCGGACGTTCCCGTGCAGGGCAACATCGACCCGGCACTTCTGCTCGCGCCGTGGCCCGTGCTGAGCGCTCACGTCCTCGACGTCATCGAGAAGGGCAAGGGCGCCCGCAGCCACGTCCTGAACCTCGGCCACGGCGTGCCGCCCGAGGCCGACCCTGAGATCATCACCCGTGTCGTATCGCTCGCCCACGGCGAGCTCGACGCCTGACCGCCGCATCCGGCACGAGGAGAACAGATGACCGACGCGACCACCGCGGACGAGGCGAAGCGCGTCACGGCCCGCGAGATCAACGAGACCATCCGCTACACCGTCTGGACGGTCTTCGCCCGCAGCGGCGGGCTCGACGCTGATCCCGACGTGGCTGCCAAGGAACTCCAGGGCTGGGCCGACGCACTCGCGGAGCAAGACATCGTCCTTCGGGGGGCCTACGACGTCTCGGGCCTGCGCGACAACGCCGACCTCATGCTCTGGCTGCACGGCCCCACCGCTGAAGGCCTCCAGCACGCATTGCGCGACTTCCGCCGCACTGCGGCCGGGGCATCGACGTCCATGGTCTGGTCCGGCATGGCGATGCATCGGCCCGCGGAATTCAACCGCGGCCACGTCCCCGCATTCATGTCGGGGAAGGACCCGCTCGACTGGCTGTGCGTGTACCCGTTCGTGCGCTCCTACGAGTGGTATCTGCTGCCGGAGGACGAGCGTCGCCGCATGCTCACCGAGCATGGGATGAAGGGTCGGGACTACACAGAGGTCCAGTCGAACACCGTGGCATCGTTCGCACTCGGCGACTACGAGTGGGTGCTCGCGCTCGAGTCACCCGTGCTGCACGACCTCGTCGACATGATGCGCGACATGCGCTACACCGATGCCCGACGCCACGTGCGCGAGGAGATCCCCTTCTACACCGGTCGTCGCATCCCGATCACCGGTGCGGCCGACGTCATCCGATGACGTTCGACGCCCTTCTCCTCGCGTGCTTCGGCGGGCCGGAAGGGGTCGATGACGTCGTTCCCTTTCTTGAGCGCGTCACCGCAGGCCGCGGCATCCCGCCCGAGCGACTCCTCGAGGTCGGGCAGCACTACCTGACCCTCGGCGGTGTCAGTCCCATCAATGCCCAGAACCGCGCTCTCGCGGAGGCCCTGCGAGCCGAACTCTCGGCACGGGAGCTCGACCTCCCTCTCTACCTGGGCAATCGGAACTCACCGCCGTACTTCGCCGACGTCCTGAGCGAGATCCACGAGGACGGGCACCAGCGCGTTCTCGCGATCCCCACGAGCGCCTACTCGTCCTACTCCGGCTGCCGGCAGTATCGCGAGGATCTCGCGAGGGCGTTGAGTCAGACGCAGCTCAACCAGGTTCTTGCCGTCGAGAAGATCTCGCCGGTCGGCGACCTACCCGGGTTCGCGGAGGCGATGGCGCCCGGACTCGTCGACGCACTTGCGATGGTCGTGGAGCAGCGCGGCTCCCTCCACGGACTGCACGTGTTCTTCACCACCCACTCGATCCCCGATTCGATGGTGGCCGCATCCGGACCTCAGACCGGCGCGTCGACGCAGCAGTACGTGGACCAGCACCTCGAAGTGGCTGCCGACTTGATGGCTGCCGTCGCCGCCCGCTTCGATCCGACTCCCCCGTGGTCGCTCGTCTACCAGTCGCGCTCGGGACCGCCGACGATGCCTTGGCTCGAGCCCGACATCAACGACGCCCTCCGCGTCGCCGCCGCTGACGGCGTCGCGTCCGTCGTCCTCGTGCCCATCGGCTTCATCTCCGATCACATCGAGGTGATCTGGGACCTCGACACGCAGGCGCGCCAGACCGCGGCCGAACTCGGCCTCGACTTCACCCGGGTGCCGACGGCCGGCACGTCGCCGCCCTTCGTCGCGGGCCTTGTCGACGTCGTCGAGAACGCGATCAAGGAACGATCCTCCACTCGTGGACCGCTGTGGACAGGACTGTGCTCCCCCGAGTGCTGCGTGAACGCACGGGCCGCACTCGATGTCGTTCCTGGCTGCAGTTGATTCCAGATAATCCCTTTGTGGATAAGGGTTTTCTAGCCGTCTGGATGTCAGACCCCCTCCCTAGAGTGAGGGCATGTCGATAGCGGCACTGCAAGACATCGAGCGGCAACTGGCTGGGCTCTACGCCCGCCAGGCCGAGGTGCTCGTCGACGTCGCCTCGTCCAAGCCCCACGTGGACGAGTACCTGATTCTGGGCACCGACCGCGACGACGAGCGAAGCATCAGGATCGAGGACGCGGTCAGGGAGGAAGTCGCGGCTGCACTGCGGTGGGCGCCCCCAACGGCGCAGGCACGAATCGACGACGCCCGTCTTCTCGTCGGCCCACTTCGCGCGGTCCTCGACTGCCTGCGGAGCGGGGAGATCACCGCGCAGCATGCCCGCATCTTGACCGAGGTAGCTCAGCGACTCCCCGGCCGTTGGGCGGAGGCGGGTGAAGACGCCGAGACGTTCGCCACGGCATGCGCCGAACTAATGCGGCGAGTGCTCCCCGTCGCCCGGCGGGGAACCCTGTCGATGACCCGCCAGGCCGCCAAGCGCGCGGTCCTCGCCATCGACGCCGCGGGCGAACAGCGGCGGCGGGAGCGCGCCCGATGCACTCGCGATGTGTGGGTCGTCGACGAGCTCGACGGCATCTCGACCCTCTCGGCGCGCATGACCACCGAGCACGCCCACGCTGTCATGGCTGAGATCATGAGGGCCGCCAAGACAACCAGGTCCGCAGCCGCCGCCACGCCGGAGTCAGGGTCGTGGACGATCGGCGAGCATCGGGTCCACGCCTTGGCTGCGGCAGTGCTGGGTGGCGCGACGTCGCCCGACGCCACGATCCAGGCTCATATCGATGTCGTGATCGACCTGCCCACGCTCGCTGCCCTGCGCGACGCGAGCATTGACAGCTCACCTGCCGACTCTGGCATCGCCGAGTTGCGCGGGTCCGGGCCAGTTTCGGCCGCAGCGGTGCGCGACCTGCTCGCCGATCCGGACGTCGCGGTGACGATGCGCCGCCTGGTCACCGATCCGCTTTCCGGGCACCTGCTGGACTACGGCCGCCGAACCTACGCGGTACCTCAAGCCCTGCGCGATTTCGTCGTCGCACGCGACAAGGTGTGCCGCTTTCCCGGCTGTCGGCGCCGAGCCGACCGGTGCCAGATCGATCACGCCATCGCGTGGGACGACGGCGGCCACACCAGCCCGCTGAACCTCGGCGCACTGTGTACCCGACACCATCAACTCAAGAGCCATGGCAGCTGGCAGATCACCGTGAGTCGGGCCGACGGCAGTTGTACGTGGCGCTCCCTGCAGGGCCGCCGATACGACCACGACCCGCCGCCTTTCTAAGAAGTCATTGGACGGGCACGTCCGGCGAATCGATGCCCTTCACGATCCACACGACCACCGGTGCTGTTGCGACGACCCCAACGCCGAGCAAGGTCACGCCGAGGGCCCTTCGCGTCCCGCCATCCAATCGATCGGCAATGAGCAGGCCGACTCCAAGACCCAGTGCCGCTCGCGTCATCGCCAGGGCCCCGACTTTGATCAGGCTCAACCTCGTCGTGGGCACGGGCTTGCTGCCTTCCTTCTGGAGGCGATCGCCGCACATTCCTACTCGTTGACACCTGCAAGCTTCGCGGGCGGCTGGTAGGCGCAGGCCTGGTCCTCAGCTAGCGGGTCGCCCGTCGACGCGAACGCGCGCGCACGCGATCCACCGCACAGGTCCGCGAAGTCGCAGTAACCGCAACGGCCGCCGAACTCCATCGAGCGAATCCTGCGCAGCACGGGGTTGTCGCGATAGATGTCTGCCAGCGGCAGGTCGCGCACGGAGCCGAGCGACAGCGGCAGGAACCCAGCCGGGTACACCTGTCCGTCATGCGCCACGAAGACGATGCCTTTGCCGTCACGCGTTGCCGCCGTGTGGGCCGACGACTTCACGTTGGGCTCACCCAGTTCGGCCTCCAACTGAGCGACCAGAGAGCGGTAGAGGGCGCCGTCGGGCTTGCGGTCAGGATGCTCGCGACGCTCGACGACGACACGGCGGAAGAACGGCGCCTCGACGGTGCGCACGATGAAGTTGTAGTGAGAGGCATCGACGAGGAAGTGGCACATCTCCTCGTGCTCGTCGGGAGTCATGGAGTCGGTGTCCTCACCGCGGCCGACGTGCACCAGGAAGAACACCTCCCAGATATCGGCGCCGGTGTCCTGGACGATCGCCGCGATGTCGGCCATCTCGCTCTTGTTGCGGCTCATCACCGTGGTGTTGATCTGGACGGTGAGTCCGGCATCCACGAGCGCGCGAATGGCAGGGATGGTCTTGTCGAAGTGGCCGGGGATGCCGCGGACTCCGTCGTGGGTCGCCGCGTTGGCTCCGTCGAGGCTCAACGACACAGCCTTCACGCCGCTGTCGACCATGTGCTGAATGGCCTCGGGGGTCAGCTGCGGCGTGACCGACGGCGACATGGCAACCGGGATGCCCTGGCCGTTTGCGTACTCGACGAGCTCGAAGATGTCCTGGCGCAGGAGGCAGTCACCACCCGTCAGCACGAGGATCGGGTACGGCCGACCGAAGCCCGCGACCTGGTCGATCAGGTCCCGGCCCTCCGCCAGGTTCAACTCGCCGGGGAGTGCCCCGGGCGTGGCTGACGCGCGGCAGTGGTGACAGGCCAGCAGGCAGGCCCGAGTGACCTCCCAGAACACCAGCATGGGCCGTTGGTTGTAGTCGAGGACCCGAGGACGGGTCACGCTGGTGGAGGTCATCGTTGGCTTCCTTCCGAAATCGATCCAGACGCGTCCGCAATCGATTCCTGGGCGATTGCTGTCGCCAGTGCGTGGCCCTGTGCCACGCAGCCGGCCAGCCCGACACCGCGGTAGGCGGCCCCGGTGAGATGGAGTCCTGGGTGCTGCTCGAGCGCAGCGTCGATCCGCTCGAGGCGGTCGGCGTGGCCGACCACGTATTGAGGCATCGCGGCGGGCCAGCGCTGCACGAGCCGCTCGATCGGAGCGGCCTCGATGCCGACGGTGCGACCGAGTGCCTCGCGCACGGCGTCGACGAGCTCCTCGTCGGTCATCGTCATGAAGCGGGTGTCGCCGTAGCGGCCGACCAGGCTGCGGATGACCACGACGTCGTCGTTGACCAGGTAGGGCCACTTGCTGGTCAGCCATGTGCTGCCGACGATGAGCTCGCCCTCGATCGGCGGCACCAGGTATCCGGTGCCCTCCGGGAGCGCGGGGATCTCCGAGCGACGGAATGCCAGCACCACGCCCGCCGTGTCGACATAGGGGATCGACCGGAGCAGGCCGGGCAGCGCGGCATCGAGTGGAGCAACGAGGTCAGCGGCGGCATACGCAGGCGTCGCGAGGACGACATGGTCTGCGATGAGCCGGCCGCTGTCGGTGGCGATCGTCCATCCGTCGCCGTCGCGAGGCGACAGGCCAGTGACCCGCACGCCCGACAGGACGTTCTCCGGTCCGATCGCGGCGACCAGCGCCTCCGTGAGACGCGTCATCCCGCCGGAGACGGTGACCAGCGGAGGAGTCGGCTTGGTGCCGGGCACGGGCGGCGGAGGCTTCTTGCGACCGCGCATCGCCATGATGATGCTGCGCTTGCCGCTCGTCATCGCCACGATCTCTGGCACCGTGCTCTTCGCGCTGAGCACCGTGGCACTCCCGGCGTGCACCCCGCCGAGCAGGGGCTCCACCATGCGGTCGAAGACCTCGCTGCCCAGTCGAGGGCTCACGAGCTCCTCCACCGTCGGGTCGTCGGACCGCTTCGTGCGCGGCAGGACGACGTCCATCGCGGCGCGCAGGGCGCCGGGCATCGAGATCAGACCGCTGCGCACCAGGGGCAGGAACTTCTCCGGCAGGCCGAAGGTGGCACCCGAAGGCAGCGGACGCAGTGCGCCCTTGGACCAGATGAACGCTCCGCTGGCCGCCGGGCCGACGACCTGGTCGGACAGCCCGAGGGACTCGATGAGCGCCTTGAGCTGCGGCGCGCGGGAGAGAAAGGCGTCGGGACCGGTGTCGACCGGAAGGCCGGCGAAGGTCCGCGTCCGGATCTTGCCGCCCGGGGCCGGGGCCTGATCGAGCACGGTGACCGCCGCATCGTCGCCGAGCAGTTGGCGCAGGTAGTAGGCCGTGGAGAGGCCACTGATGCCGCTGCCCACGACTACGACGGAGAGTGTCACCGGAACATCCTCGCATCTGCCCCAAATGCCCTCATCGGGCGTTTGTCCCCAGTCCCGGGACCTTAGGCCACCAATCGAGCGCTGGAAGGCCCGGCCTTATAGGTTTCCGCCATGGCAGACCTGACGATCGGCGGGCCGCTCGACGCGGCGACGAAGGAGCGGGCCGACGGGGCGACCGTCATCGGCTCTTCGGACCTCACGACCCACGGGGTCATCGTCGGCATGACCGGCTCGGGCAAGACCGGCCTGGGCGTCGTGCTTATCGAGGAGTGCCTGGCAGCCGGGGTGCCGACGCTGCTCATCGACCCCAAGGGCGACCTGACGAACCTGTGCCTGACCTTCCCCGCCCTGGCGCCTACCGACTTCGAGCCATGGGTGAACGAGAGCGACGTGACGAAGGCGGGGGTCAGCGCGGCGGAGTACGCCGGCCAGCAGGCCACGACCTGGCGCGACGGCCTGGCCGGGTGGGGCGTCGGACCCGAGCGCATCGGTGCCTTGCGCGAGGGGGTCGAGTTCTGCGTCTATACGCCCGGGTCGGCCGCCGGACGCCAGCTGAACCTCGTCGGCTCCCTCAAGGCGCCCAAGGACGGCGGCGACCCCGAGGACACTGCGGACGAGATCGAGAGCTACGTCACGACCCTGCTCGGGATGATGGGCATCGACGCCGACCCACTCTCCTCGCGCGAGCACGTCCTGCTGTCGTCGCTGATCCAGAACTCGTGGAGTCAGGGCCGCGACCTCGACCTCGCCACACTGCTGGCCCAGGTCCAGCAGCCGCCCATCCGCAAACTCGGTGTCCTCGAGCTCGACCAGTTCTACCCGGCCAAGGATCGCGAGGCGTTCGCGATTCGCATGAACAGCCTGCTGGCCTCGCCCGGCTTCGCCACGTGGATGGCCGGTGACCCGGTCGACATCGAGGCGATGCTCCACACCGCCGATGGCCGACCGCGCTGCGCCATCATCACCACCTCGCACCTGTCCGACGAGCAGCGGCAGTCGGTCACCGCACTCGTCCTCGCGAAGTTCGTCACGTGGACGCGTCGCCAGAGCGGCAGCTCCGAGCTGCGCGCCCTCCTGTACATGGACGAGGTCGCTGGCTACCTCCCGCCGACGGCGAACCCGCCGACCAAGAAGCCGATCATGACGCTGCTGAAGCAGGCCCGCGCCTTCGGTGTCGGCGTCGTGCTGTCGACGCAGAACCCGGTCGACGTGGACTACAAGGCGCTGTCGAACGCGGGCACCTGGCTGATCGGCCGGCTCCAGACCGAGCGCGACAAGTCCCGCCTCATGGACGGGCTGAAGAGCGCCGCCGGAAACGTCGACCTGTCGGCGCTCGGCGACACCATCTCCTCCCTCGGCAAGCGCCAGTTCGTGCTGAAGAAGGCGGGCTCCGACACACCTTCGCTCACCACGACCCGCTGGGCGATGAGCTACCTGCGCGGCCCGCTGATGAAGGGCGAGATCGGCAAGCTCGCGGAGATCGGGCTGGTCGCCCCTGAGGCTGCAACGCCCACTCCCGCAGCAGCCGCGCCCGCGGCCGCTCCAGCACCGACACCGGCACCCGCGGCACCGGAGACACCGGAGACACCGGCCGCGCCTGCACCGACCGCCGAGCCGGCGGCCGCGGCAGCGAGCAGTGCGCTGCCGGTCGCGGGCGATGACGAGTCGCCCGTTGCTCCCGTCATCGCTCCGGGGATCCCGGTCTCCTTCCTGGACCCGGCCGCCAACTGGTCGTCGACGATCGGAGCAGCGCCGGGCGCGCACGTCAAGCCGGGCGTGGTTGCACGCGTCGTCCTTCGCTACGACGACACGAAGGCCGGCATCATGCACAACGAGGAGTACGAGGCCGTGCTCTTCCCGATCACTCCCCTGCCGAACCCGGCGGAGTTCATCGCCGTCGACTACGACGATCGCGATCTCAAGGACGAACCCAGCGGACCGCTCGCCTACGGACTGGTGAAGGCCGAGATCTCCAAGAAGACGTGGTGGACCGCGCTGCAGAAGGGACTGGCCGACCACCTGGTCCGCACCAAGTCCGTCGAGGTCCTGACCAACCCCGACCTGAAGGTCTACTCGCGGATCGGCGAGACGCCGGAGGAGTTCACCGCTCGATGCACTGAGGCCGCGGGAACGAAGGCGGACGAGCAGATCGCGGCGCTGCAGAAGAAGTACGAGACGAAGCTGCGGGCGGCCAAGGCCAAGTTCGACACAGCGGCGAGCGCAAGCCAGCAGCAGTCCGCACGGCACGAGGCCGAGCACGGCACGGGCGCTCAGGTGGCCAACATGCTCGGCGGACTCTTCAGCGGTCGACGAAGCCGCACGTCGATCTCCAGCGAATACAAGAAGGCCGCCACGTCACAGGCCCGCGTCGACGCTGCCAATCAGAAGGTGACGGCAGCGCAGCAGGCTGTCCTCGATCTCGAGGCGGAGTTGCAGGCGGAGGTCGCCGAGATCGACGCGAAGTGGAACGGCCTGGCCCGCAACGTCCAGCCGATGCAGATCCCCTTGGCGAAGTCCGACGTCGCCGTCACCGACTTCAGGCTCGTGTGGGTGCCGGTCGGCTGAGCCGGGCGGCCGACAGGCTGGACTCGCGGCGCCGCTCGTAGAAGTAGAAGCCGCTCTGCACGATCAGCAGCAGGGCGATCGGCGCCAGCACGAGGAACTCGAACGTGGCCCGGTCACCTGCGAAGCCGGCAGGCAGCGCCAGGTCGGGATCGGGCGTCCCGAACCCGGGCCACAGCAGGCACACGGCAGCCAGCAATGACCACGCCGTCGTGACGATCGTGATTGCCCAGGCGACCCCTCTTCCGCCGGGAACTCGGAAGGGTCGCTCCAGTCCCGGCTCCTTGATCCGCAGGGCTACGAAGCTCGGGAAGATGAACAGGTACGCGAGCACGATGAGGGCGACGGCAAGGGTCAGCGCGACGGAGAAGTACTTCTGGCCGTCACCTCCGGTGAACGCGAGGTCAGCCATCATCGTCGCGAGCGCCACCCCTCCCGAGACAAGCCCCATGATCACGGGCACGCCCGAGCGATCGGAGATACGGCCGAGTACTGCGGGTCCTGCGCCGTCGAGGCACGCGGCGGCCTGCGCGCGTCCTGCACCCATGATCCAGGCCGATCCGCTGGCGAGCAGGATCACGATGAACGCGGCAGCGCAGACGGTCCCGACCACCGACCCGGCGCCGCTCAGCGTCACCGAACCGTCAGCGCCGAGGCTGCCGCCGTACACCGTGAAGACCGTCTTCATGGCATCCATGAGTCCACCCAAAGAGGTGATCCGATCGGTCGGGAGCACGAAGAGAACCGCGAGGATGGGGATCGCATACATGAGGATCTGCCCGACGCCGGCCCTAGCGATGGCAGCGGGGATGTCCCTACGCGGGTCGACCATCTCCTCGGCGGCCGACGTGGGCAACTCGATGCCCACGAACGAGTACAACAGGATCGGTGCAACCGCGATGAAGACGAGGTACGAGGGTGAGAAGTCACCCCACACCAGTCCGTGGATGCCGTGGCGCTGGCCGTAGACGACCACGGTCCCGGTGAAGAACACCAGAAGGGCTATCTGCGTCATCGCGCCGGCATTCGGAATCCACTTGCCGTAGCGCAGGGGGATGATCGCGCCGATCGTCGACGCCACGACGAAGACCGTCCCGAACACGAACATTCCTGGGACGGACAGGTCCACGAAGAAGCGCTCGAACACGGCGATGGCGACCACCGTCACCGAGCCGCCGAGCCACATCGGGGTGCCCGCCCAGTACAGCAGCGATGTGAGGCCGGCCGGGTAGCGACCGAAGGCGCGTCGCACCCACACATAGGCACCGCCCTCCTCCGGAAGCGCAGCACCGAGTTCGGCGCTGGCGAGGGCGGACGGCACGAAGAAGAAGACGAACAGGACCAGCAGCCAGGTGAACGCCTGCGCACCGCCGATGGCGATGGCTCCGATGGTGTCGACGACCACCATCGCGGAGATCAGGAAGAAGATCGTGTCGAGCCGACGCAACTCGCGCCGCAACTTCGCCCGCTCAAGAATCGAGCGCTCGGCCCTGTCCGACATAGGCCCTCCCCCGGCCTCGTGCTCGTGTCAGCAGGCTAATGCGAATCATGCCAAAAGGGAACAATCGGATACCGCCAAAGCGAGCCCGGTCAATCGAAGGCGGGCAGCACCTCGGCCGCAAAGAGCTCGTCGGATCGCTGACGCACGGCCGGATCCGTGTCACGGCCACCACCGACGATGACCACGTGGTCAAGGCCGAGTGAGACAAGTCCGCGCAGGCGCGCCACGCATGCCTCCGGTGGACCGATCACGCAGAACCGGTCGAGGAAGTCCTCAGGCGGCGGCCTCAACCTCGTCCGGGAACGCATACGTCCGCAGGAAGAATCGCGTCATCGCTGACGAACCTAGCCGACGACGGAGATCAGGTCCCGGTGAGTTCGCGGACCTCCGCTACGACATGACCGACCAAACGTGGCAGGTCGGGCACAAGGGCCGAGTCGCCGGCGAAGCCGATCGTCACATTCCCGTCGTACGTGAAGATCGTGGCCGTCAGCGGCTGATTGCCCGAGCACGGCGCGAAGCCCATGACCTGCACGACGTCGGCGCCCGCGAAGGCCATGCGCCCGGTCGGGCCGGGGACATTGGTCAGCACGCCGATCGCCTTGTTGGCGAAGAAGTTCGTCACGAACGCCGCCATGACCATCGGCGACATCGACATCGACCGTTGGACCCCGAAGGTGATGACCGCCTCGTCGGAGTTCTTGATGCGCTGCATGCGGCGGTGGATCTCGGCGAGCCGAGCCTCCGAGGACTCGTGATCGAGTGGCATGCCCAGCATCACCAACGCGAAGTGATTGCCGAGGTCCTCGGGGATCTCGTCCTCGAACGGCTTGAGGTTGACCGGCACCATCCAGACGACTTCGCTCACCGCCGCACCCTCGTCGGCGAGGTAGCGGCGCAGCCCACCAGCGACAGCCGCCACGAGCGTGTCGTTGACCGTTGCTCCGTGCTCCTTGGCGGCGCGCTTGACGTCGGCCAGCGGCAGCGGCGGAGACCACGACACCGACTTCTCCAGGCCTGGCAGGCCGGTCCACACGGTGGCCTCGCTGCCACCGAACGCCAGTTTGGTGAGCGTGCTCATATCGTTGATCGACCGGTGTGCGGGACCCCCCGCGTCCTCGAACGCGTTCAGCACGTGGTCGGGGTGGCGCACGAGGGAAATGCCGGAATCGATCCTTGTCTTGAGTGCGCGCGGGATTGCCCCGGCCGTCGCGAGGGCGTCACCGGGTGACGACACCTGCCGTGCCGTGGTCGTTGCGCTTCCGACCATCGACCACGTCGACTGGGCGGCAGCGACCGACAGTCGCGAGATACCTGCGACGGTGCCCGTCGCCGCCTGGATCGGGCTCAGCGCATCACCCTTGACGCCGCTGCGGGCGATGAGCGGGACCATCGTGCCGTCGACGGCCTCGCACATCCCCAGGAGGATCTGGGTGAGCCGAACCCCGTCGGCGATGGCGTGATGGAACCGCGTGACGATCGCCGAGCCGACCCTGCCGTCGGGCAGGTGCACCGGAGAAACAAGGAACGCCGCCCACAGCGGCCCGTCCTTGTCGAGCGGCACCGACCGCTGCTCGCCAACGAAGTGCTGCAGCGACTGCGTCGTCGCGCTCGCGGGAAGCGTCACGGCAGACACGTGCTGGGTGATCTCGAAGTCCGGATCGGGCTCCCAGCACCAGTTGCCACGATGTCGCACCGGCCGCTTCGACAGCACCGGGAATCGCGCAACCATCTCGTCGAACTTCACCAGGAAGGCATCGAAGTCCAGGTCGTCACCGAGGACCACGACGCCGTCCACGACCATCAGGTTGTTGGGTCGGTCCATGGTCAGCCAAAGCGCGTCCTGCGCGCTCATGCGGACCATGGCCATGCTGGGAATCCCCTCAAGAATCACTGCGAGCAGGACTCAGTCTGGCACGGCCGCGCGACCATCTTCTCGCTACGTCTTGCCGAGCATCTTCCTGATCGTCATGCGAGGGATCTCGGTCAACTGGGCAACCTTGTTCTCGGTGAGAATCCCCTTGCCGACAGCCTGGCGAACGACCACGGCCAGCGCATCACGCGCGGCGCGTTCCTGCTTCTTCGCCTCGCGCCATTGCTTGGCTGCCGAAACAACGTCCTTGCTGGCCTTGTCCTTGTCAGTGGGCGGCATGGATGCCGATCACCGGTCCGCGGCCGCGAGCTGGTCCTCCAGCGGCGCGAGGGTCAGGTGCAGCTCGCGCCACTCCAACGCCTCGTCGATGTAGTTCGTGTCGAACAGGGCCCCACATGAGCACACGAGCACGAATCGGCACAGCGACGTCGAGAAATCCGATGTGACGACATGCGCAGCGTCCACTCGGCACGGCAGGACCGCGGCACGTGACTTCTTGCCGATCCGTCGAAACATGTCATCCACCTCCTTGCACTATCGGTCTTGTGTCTATGTCTAGACCAATACAAAGACCATAACCGACGATCCCGGAAATGTCCATTACTAGACATATCCGCGTGTCGCGACCGCGATTGTCCTACTTGACCGAGAGGCGAGAGAGCCGCTTCTGCGTCTTCTTCATGGAGCCATAGAGGCGGCGGAACTCCTCGTAGAGGTCGGCATAGGCGGCCGCGTCGGGGCCGTCCGGACGGAAGGTGTCCGTGACCACGGCACGCTGTCCTGCCTCCTCGATCGTCATCTCCCCTAAGCAGATCCGAGCCCACAGGGCCGCGCCCTTCAACTGTGCATCGCGTGGATTCGAGGGCCGTTCAACGGGCACGCCCAGGACGTAGGCGTGCATCTGGCACCACAGGTCCGACTGTGCTCCGCCGCCGATGATCCGCACGTATGGGGGCTGCTTCCCGAGGAACTTCACGTAGTAGTCGAACAGCCACCGTGCATTGAGGGACACCCCCTCCATCACGCCGCGGATCATCGTCGCGCGGTCGGTGCGCAACGAAACGTTGAGGAACGACGCACGTAGGATTCGGTCCTCGACGGGGCTGCGTTCGCCGTTGAGCCAGGGCGTGAAGATGAGGCCTTCGCAGCCGGCCGGAGCCTGGGCAGCGAGCGCAGTGAGCTCGGCGTAGTCCAGTTCGGGGAATACCTGCTCCTTGAGCCAGCGCAGTGCCGCGCCACCGGTCTCGACGTTGTTCGCGACGACCCGGTGCCCGTGGTCGAGACCCGGAACCGTGGCGATCATGTGCAGGATGTCGGTCTTCTTGAATGGCACCCGAGTGCCGAACCATGCGGTCGTCGAGATCGCCAGATGTGTTGCGTACGGCTCCACCGCCCCGCTGCCGAGCACGGCGGCGTGCAGGTCGGGAATGCCAGTGACGACGGGGGCCCCGGCGCGCACCCCCAGTTCTGCCGCGACGGTCGAAGTGATAGGACCGAGCACGGAACCGGTCGGCACGAGCGGTGGCAGTTTCGACGGATCGCGCTTGGAGTGCGACAGCAGCCAACTGTCGTACTCCGGCTCCCGACCGAGCCGGTTGTCGGTCAGCCAGCTGGCCGTCATCGAGGCGGGCGTGGCAGCGGCCCGCCCGGTGAAGCGCATGCCCAGGTAGTCCAGCGGCTCCATCAGGTGGGCCGCGCGGGCGTGGATCTCAGGGAACTCGTGCTGCAGGAGCAGCGAGTGACCGGTCGGGTCGGCTCCGCTGGGCGTCGGCGCACCACCCGTCTTGCGGATCCACGGGAGCACGCGCTGCGGGGCGAACCCCTGATAGGTGATCGGGCCGCCGATCACCTCATGGGTGTACTTCGCGGCCCGCGTGTCGGCCCACAGCAGGACCTCGCCCACCGGGTTGCCCTCGGCGTCGACGGGAACGGTCGACGCCCACTGGCCGGTCAGCGCGACAGCGTGCAGGGCATCACCGTCCACCCCGGAGAGCGCGACCGCCTCGCGCACGGCGTCGACGAGCGACGTCCACCACTCCACGGCATCTTGCGTGGCGGCCCCGTCCATGCCGATGTGCACCGCCACTGCTCGAATGACGACCGCCTTGAACCGGTCGTCCCGATCGATGATTCCGACCTTCGGGCCGCCGTTGCCCAAATCGATCGCCAGGATCCAGTCGTCCGCGTTCATCGGATCACTAGACCGTCGGCGCCGGATCGTGCATCGCGTCGAGGTAGGCACCCATCAGGGCGTTGACGCTCTCGTTGCCCTGCGGCGTGCCGCCCAGGCCGTACATGGCGCCGCTCTCGGCGGGTGTCCCGGCGCTCGCCTTGGCATAGTCGACAGCAGCGCGCAGATCCGCAAGGAATACGTCGACGAGTCCCGGCGCAGTGTTCGGGCGCGTCACGCAGAAGTGCAGTGCCGGTGGCAGTTGCAGCGCATTCATGCGCCAGCCGCGCCGCTTGAGGTCATCGTTGACGAGGTACACGTCGACCTCGTCAGACACGAACGCGAACAGGAAGGTGGGCTCCCCGATGATCGTCAGCTCAGGGATGTCGGCGCGGATTCCGGCCACCATCGCCTGTGCCGTGTCATAGATCTCCTGCGCCTTCTGCAGGTATCCCTCGCGGCCGGTGATCACCAGCGATGCCCATGTCGAGGCGATCAGACCGCCACTGCGCGAACCGGCAAGACCCGGTGACAGGTACAGGCCGCCCGGCCAATCCGGGTAGGTGAACCACTGGTGTGCGCGGAGCGCCTTCGAACGGTAGATGAGCGACGACGTGCCCTTCAGCGCGTAGCCGTACTTATGGGTGTCGCAACTGATGCTCGTCACGCCGGGAACGCGGAAGTCCCACAGCGGCACGTCGACGCCGTTGGCCTCGATCCACGGCAGGAGGAAACCGCCAAGACAGCCGTCCACGTGAAACCCGACGCCGCGACTGAGCGCGAGCTCGGACAGCTCCTCGATCGGATCGATGAGGCCGTGCGCGTAGTTGCCAGCCGAGCCCACGATGGCGATCGTGTTCTCGTCGATCAAGGCAGCCATGGCGTCGACATCGACGACGAACTCGTCAGTGAGCGGGGCGTGACGCACCTCGATGCCCAGCCAGTGCGCGCCCTTGTCCAGCGCGACGTGCGCCGTCGTGGGGATCACGATGTTGGGCTTCGTTATTCCGCGCTCGGCCCTCCCCTGCTCGCGGTAGGTGTATAGCGCGGTGACCAGGCTCTCGCTACCTCCACTGGTGACGACCCCGCAGGCATCGACGCCGTCCTCGGCGCCATGCAGCATGTCGGCGACCATCGCGACGATCTCCGCCTCGAACTTCGTCGCCGACGGGTACATGTCGCGCTGGAGGACGTTGACGTGCGCGAACTCCTCGAAGACCTCGGACAGCACGTGGTAGTGGTCATGATCGCCGCAGTAGAGGGAGCCCGAGACGCGTCCGTCGTCGCCCATGCGGTCCTCACGCTCGGCGTAGCCGCGCACCTCGGCGATCACGTCCTGCGCGGGTCGGCCACGCTCGGGGATCGCTCGGTTCGTCTCACTCTCGAAGCGGTAGGGGTACAGCTCGTTGAGAAAGGACTCGACCGCCTCGTCATCCATGCAAGATCTCCGCTTCCGTCGTCGCCCCGTCGTCCGTACTTTGGCACACTGCTCGCGTGGTCGCCGCCGTCGCGGTTGCGGAGTAGCGTCGCCACCAGATCCGCTCGACCAGGACGCCGCCTATGAAGCCCTTCACGCGCCACGCCGGACCGTGGACCATCGTGCACAGCCCCGCGGGGCACAGCGCATACGACCGTGTCCTCGGCCGTATCTCTGCGTGGTCGCTCGAGGTCGCGCACGAGACGGGCTGGCGCATCGTCGAGCACGAGGGTGAGCACACGGCGACGGTCTACACCCCCGGCGGACTCCTGGTCGGCGTGATCGATCCTGACGTGATCGCGCACGACCATCGACCCACGATGACGTCCGGTCGTTCGGGCCTGCTCGCCGATGCGCTGACCCGCTGGGTGCATGACCATGCGGACGAATTCGACGAATCGGACATCGTCGACCTCTAGACAACCCCAACTACGCCATCGACCCTGCAACGACGGCAAATGCACCCGGCAGCCGATGCCGGAGGGGTAGCGTCACGCCCATCGCCCCGCCAGGGGCCGATATGCGAACGGACTCGACCTCGGACGGAGTCGCCATGGCGCAGCAGGAGACCCAGGCCCCCATCGGCTTCCCGGAGGTGGCCGGCGAGAAGGGACTCAAGACCGGGGCCTTGGGGCTGGTGTCGAGCATCGTCGTCGGCATGGCCTCGACCGCGCCCGCCTACAGCCTCGCCGCGAGCCTCGGGTTCGTCGTCGCGACGCAGAACGGCGACGGCATCGTCGGAGTCAAGGCCCCGTCGATCATGCTGCTCGCCTTCGTGCCGATGTTCTTCATCGCCATCGCCTACCAGCAGTTGAACAGGGCCGAGCCGGACTGCGGCACGACATTCACGTGGGCGACGCGCGCGTTCGGCCCGTGGGCCGGGTGGATAGGCGGCTGGGGCATCATCGCGGCCGACGTCATCGTCATGGCGAACCTCGCGCAGATCGCCGGGTCATACGGCTTCCAGCTCTTCGGCCTGGACGGGCTCGCTGCATCGACGTTCTGGAGCATGGTCGCCGGAGTCGCCTGGATCATCGTCATGACCTATATCTGCTACCGCGGCATCGAGGTCTCGGCTCGGCTGCAGTACGCACTACTGGGCATCGAGATCGTGGTCCTCGTGATCTTCTCCGTGATCGCACTCACCAAGGTCTACAGCGGCAATGCGACCCCCGAGTCGCTGACGCCGGAGCTGTCCTGGCTGTGGCCGTCCGGGATCTCGCTGAGCGCCCTGGTCACGGCCACGCTGATCGCCGTCTTCATCTACTGGGGCTGGGACACCGCCGTCAGCATCAACGAGGAGACTTCGAACCCGGAGAAGACCCCCGGGCGAGCGGCCATCATCTCGACCCTGTTGCTGCTACTCACCTACGCGATCGTCAGCGTCGCCACCGTAGCCTTCGCGGGCGTGGGCGAGGCCGATCTCGGTCTGGCGAACCCGGAGAACTCCAGCGACGTCTTCAACGCACTCGGACCGTCCGTCTTCGGAGACTCCGGCATCGGCAAGATCCTCGAAACTCTGCTCATCCTGTCCGTCCTTTCGTCCGCATCGGCCTCAACGCAGACGACCATCCTGCCGACGGCGCGGACGGCGCTGGCCATGGGCGCCTACAAGGCGATCCCGCCCTACTTCGCGCGTATCCATCCCCGGTACCTGACCCCGACGACTGCCACCGTCTGGATGGGCCTGGTGTCGATCATCTTCTACGTCGGACTGACCCTGGTCAGCGAGAACGTGCTGGGCGACTCCATCGCCGCCGTTGGCCTGATGATCGCCTTCTACTACGGACTCACGGGCTTCGCCGCGGTCTGGTTCTACCGCCACTCGGCGTTCAAGAGCGTCGACGGCTTCTTCATGAAGTTCCTGTTCCCGCTGCTGGGCGGAACCATGCTGCTCGGTGCGTTCGTCATCGCCTGCTACCAGTACGCCCAGCCCGACTACGGCAGCACGACGCTGTGGGGCGTGGGAGGAGTGTTCGTCATCGGTATCGGCACGCTGCTGGTGGGAGCCATCCTGATGATCGTCTGGTCGCGCATCGCGCCGGCCTTCTTCCGCGGCGAGACGCTTTCCCAGCGCTCCCACTCCGAGCTGATCCTTGCGGGCTCGGTGTTCGAGGAGGAGACGGTCCGTATGCCGGACGCGGGCCTTCCTGACCTGGTCATCGCACCCGACCTGTCGAACCTGCCCCCCGGCATGTCCGCACTCGACCTGGAGAGCGGCGAGGAGGTCGACTCCACCAGCCAGCTGCGCGCACTGCGCAGCGATCAGGACCTCGAGCGGGCCAAGGAGGCCTTCGACGCGGAGCAGGACACCGACGACAAGTAGCCCGAAGGGTCAGGTGACCGCCCGGCACCGGGTCGCCAGTGCCGCGGAGCCCAGGTGGCCGCAGACGTCGCTGGGCGGCTTCTGGCCCTTGAAGTGCACCGACCAGTAAGACCCCATGCCCGACAGGCACGGGTCGGTGAGGTCCCCGGACGCCGCGCAGACGGCCGCGCCGATGCGCGGGTCGTCCGGGTGGTACTTGATCGTTCGGCTGCCGACTCCCTTGGCGCACAGCTGGGCGCCAAGGGTGCTTCCCGCGGCCGAGCACCAGCCCATCGCCCCGGTGAAGTCGTCGGGGCGGGCGGCGAGCCAGACCGTGGGGGCGTAGAACCAGCAGTTCGCCGCATACCGGGCGCGCGTTCCGCGGCACGTCGTACGGGCGCTGGCGAGAGTGGGCGGGCTCGCGCCGCCGAGATGCGCGGTACTGGCGTCCGCGCCGAACAACTGCATGAAGACGCCCTCGCCGCATCGTGCCACGAGCATCGAGGTCGGCGACTTGTCGCACAGTCGCAGTGAGCGCGCCAGGTCCATTCCCGTCGCGAACATCAGTCCGTGCCCGACGCCGTGGAAGCAGGATCCGTCCTGCTTGGGAGCGCAGACCACGAGCAGGTCCTTGGCCGGATGCTTCGACGAGCCGAGGGCCACCTCGATGATGCCGTGCGTGTAGCCGCCACCACACACGTCATTGCGGTTCGTGAGCGCCTTGCTGACGTTGCCGCCGGCCTCGGTCAGCGCCTCGTGACCGATCTCGTGGGCGATCGCGTGGCACACGCCGCCGAGTCGGCCATCCTTCTCGATTCGGCGCTCCAGAGCCTTGAGCGCTGCAGCAGGCCCCTTGCGACGCTCGAGCAGGATCAAGTCCATGCTCGTCGTCGAGTAGAGCCCGGCGAGCGTGTCCGGGGCGGGGGCCTGGGCCAGCGCCGCTGCGCCATCAGAAGGCGACACCGGCGGGACCGGCGGGACCGGCTGGCCCGGACGTGCCACGGCGGGCGCAATAGCCAAGAGGCCAAGCACCGCAGTCAGAATGACGACCAGGCCGAACGGTCGTGCGTGCCTGCTCATCGCTTCATCGTAGGTCCGAAAGCGCGCTGGGTGCCGGCCCGCCAGCAACGGCGGATCGGCACCCAGCACACGTAGGGTCAGCGAACCCTGCGGTAGTAGTCCCGCCAGATCAGGCGATGGATCGGAATCCATCGCGGGATCGAACGAAGACCGGGGATGAACGGCAGGAGCATCAAGATGAGCGAGAGCAGCCCCATGATCACCCAGATATACGCATCGGCGTTGGCGCCGAACGGCTGCTGCTCTTCATCGCTGAAGGGCGGGATCTGGTACCAGAACGAGTACAGCCACAGCCATGCCTGGCCCGGGAACGGTCCCGTCTCGTTCATCATGCCCCACTGGCCGCCGCCGAGGTGGTTGGCCACGGCCGCGTCCTCGAGGTAGGTGCCATCACCCAGGAACATCAACTGGTTTGTCGTATCGGTGGCGAAGAACGTGTCACCCGACTTCAGTACGCCGTCGAGAGCGCCGGACTTAGCCATTGCGAGCAGTCCTGCGGCCAGGACCGGCACCGGACCGTAGTCGCCCGCGGCGACCGTGGACATGTCGATGCTGCCGTCCTCGGCAGTAGCGTCGGCGATCGCTGTGTCCAGGGCGGTCGCCCAAGCGGCCTGCTGGTCAGGTGTCGCCTTGTCCCACGCCGCCAGTGCCGCAGTGACGTCCGTAGACGGTGGCAGCGACCGAAGCGGCTCGATGACGAACGAGTTCACCGGGTCGAGCGGGTGGCTCACGCCAGCCCACTTCTGCAGGTACAGCGGTCCGACGTTGAGACCGTCGCTGGCGGAGTTGTACGGCGGGCCGTAGGTGGCCGACCCACTCGTCCCGGCAAGCTCCTGCACCGCGGTGGCCGCGAAGGCCTCCGGGGATGCGGTCGCCCATTCCTTGAAGGTGATCGCCTTCGAGTCAGGGGAGCTGAAGATCGCCGCGAGGAGTGCCGTGAGGATGCTGATGATCACTATCGCGGCGACACCCTCCTTGATGATGTCGTACCTGCGCCATGGCCCCTTCCACGGCAGGGCGTCGACGTTCACGGTGGACGTGTGCGTCGCCATCAGTTGCTCACCTCCGCGTTCGCGGCCGCAGCGGCCTCTTGACCGGCCGCTGATTCCGCATAGTCGAGCGGCGGCACGACGCCATGCTTACGGACGAGCAGGACGTGGATGATGACGATGAAGCCGACGACCAGCGGCAGGAAGGCCACATGCAGGAGGAGTGCCTGGCCGTAGTTCTCGGTGTCGAAGAAGGCGCCGATACCAACCGCGTTCAGGCCGTCCTTGGCCTCGCTGGCGATCCACTGGGAGTCGAAGTTGCTCTGGATCAGGTAGCCGGTGAAGGCGGTGCCCACCGAGCCCAGGAAGCAGACGACCCCGGTGATCCAGGTCATTGCCCGGCGACCGCGCCAGGCGGCCATCCAGAACTTCCCCCACAGGTGGACCACCATGAAGATGAAGAACAGCTGGACGCTCCAGAAGTGGAGGCTGTTCACGAAGAGGCCGACGGACGACACGTGGTACCACGAGGGGCCTTCGAGGGTGAGCACCAAGCCGCTGGCGAAGACCACGACAAGTGCGGCGATGGTCGCCACGCCGAAGACGTAGATCCACGAGGCCACATAGGCCGGTTGACGGTCCGGCAGCAGTTTGTCCGGCGGGAGGTTCTTCTCCCACGACCGCCTCAGTTTCGCGGTCCACATGTCATTCTCGGCAGCACTCGTGCTCGTCTCAGGATCGGTCATTGTCATGACTGGTCCTTGTCCTTGGGGAAGGGAACGACGATGGCCAGGACGAACAGGGCCAGCATGACTCCGATGATGATGGCGTTGGGCACAGACACCGAGAAGACGCCCACAGACAGATACGGGGGCGGATTCTCGGCCACTGCAAGAACCGAACTCGCGATCACGGGACCTCCCAATTGAAGGGTCAAGCACTGGGGGATGACGGTCCTTTATGTGTAGACCTGTACTAAGTGCCGAAGGTCCCCCAGAGAAAGGTCTTCAGGCGGGCCACAGGTGGCCCACAGCAGATTCGCGAGGCGTCAGGAGGCGCTGCAGTAGACCCGGTAGGACGTCGGATCGGACTTGGGGACGATGGCCCACCCTCGCGCGTTCGAGGAACCGGTGCCGGTCGTCTTCTCCCAGAGCACAGCGCCGATGACGGTGTCGCCTGAGGTCACCAGACTGGGCGACTCGTCGCTGGGGCACTCTCCCGGCGTCCGCGTCACGACGAGGACCTGCTGGTCCGACTGGCCGGGAAGCGCGTTGATCGACACGGTCGACATCCGCTTCGCACCGGCCGGTACCACCTTGCTAAGTTGCGCCGGGTCAACGTCGATGGCGAAGGGGTACGCAGGGTTCGGCGGCGCGACATCCTCCTGCCGCCAGGGATTGGGCTCCTTGACGCCGGCGTACTTCCAAGGCGTCATGACTCCCCCGGCCACCGTCGTGAAGACCGGGCCGCCGGGCAGGTCCTTGGTGAGGTCGGGCGAGAGCTTGAGTCCGTCGGTCACGGTCCCGCCGACCGTGTTGAGCACGGTCTGGGCGATCTGGCCGGTCGAACGGACGCCGGTGACCACGTCGCTCGAGGTCTGGCCGGGGTACTTGATGACGAGCGGGACATGCGCGACCTCGCCCCAGCGCTGGGCAAGCGTGTCGCCGAATCGGCGGTCGGCCGTCATGCCCGTCGTCGCCCCGTGATCCGCGGTGACGACGATCATCGTGTTGTCGAAGCGCCCGGTCGCTTTCAGCTCGTCGAGGATCTTGCCCAACTGCCGGTCGAAGTCGATCGCCGAGTCGGCGTACAGACGTCGCTCGAGGTACTGCAGGTCCTGGGTGGAGAACTTCCCGTCCTTGTCCGTCCCGACCATGTGCGAGCCCTCGACAACTGGAAGTCGAGCGGGGTAGAGGTCACGGCCCTGGCCGTCGACCGCCCAGGGTGCGTGGGTGCGAATCGTGTGCCAGAAGGCGAAGAACGGGGTCTCCGGGTACTGCTTGACCGAGGCCGCGATCCCGGCGATGGCCTTGTCGACCGAATTGCCCTCCGCGCCGTTGCCGAACTCGTCGCCACCGCTCCAGAAGTCCTTCCACTTGCCGTCCAGGGACGGGAAGTAGCTGGCGAACGGCTCGGCGAGAGCGGTCTTGCCCGCGATGGCGGCGGTGTCCTTGGCGAAGGACCAGTAGCGCTCGATCGCGCCCACCCCCGGATCGGATCCGACGCTGGCGCAGCCCGCCTCCTTGCACTCGAACTGGAAGATCGGCGACTGCATCACGATCGAGTACGTGCCGGACATGCCCGGCACGATCCCCAGGCCGGCCCGCACCTTGTCCATCCGCTGATTGCCCTGCCCCGCGACATCGGAGATGCCGGTCAGCTGCGCGGGCACGGCCCAGTCGGTGTAGTTCGCACCGGCATAGGCGTGCGTGTACCTGGTCGCGGTGTCGGAGAGCGCGCGCAGGTTCGGCAGCTCAGGCCGCACCTCGCCCTTGGCGTTGAAGGCCAACGGGTACTGGAGCTCGTCGGAGATGACATAGAGGACCGACGGCGGGGTCGTGGACGAGAAGTCGAAGGCAGTCGTCGCCGGGGTCTGGGCGCCGTTCCACACGGTCATGACCAGCGGAATGGCAGCCGCGATCGAGGCGAACACGAACAGCGCCGAGCCCATGTGGAACCGACGCGCGGCCAGCGTGATGAGCACCGCGACGACGAGGCCGGCGATCGGGCCCAGGTTCGGGTTGGCAGCGAACACAGTCCGCGCAAGGACGTTGCCGACGAAGAACCAGGTGATCAGCAGCATCAGGATCGACGCCACGATGTCGAAGCCGCGAGCCGGCAGCCATCGACGGAGCAGGCCGAGGATCCCTGCAAGCACGAGCCAGACGACGATCAGGCCGGCGACCAGCAGGACGATCCAGGCGACCGGAGACACGCCGTGCGCGGCGAAGAAGACGTCGTTCGAGGCGATCTTGTCGCTGGCGGGGATGACCACCGCGAGGATGCCGACCGACAGAATCCAGGAGGCGTTGTCGATCGCGCTCAGGTTGATGCGCTGCCCGAGCGGGGCCCGGCCCTTCGGCTCGCTCACGAGCGATCCAGCAGGTCCCATGCGTTTACGACGACTCGAGTGGGCGAAGTGGTTCCCATCACCTCGACATTGGCGAATCGGTGCCTGAGCGCGGCGATGAGCGCCTCAGTTGAGTAGTCGCCCGACCAGTTCGGGATCTGGCTCAGCAGCAGCCGAGACTTCTCGTCGTCCTCGGTCGCGAACTCGATCTGGACCGGGGCACCGAACGCGGCCAGCGCATCCACGGCGAACTGCATGGGCGCGCCCTGCGTGATGACCACGTGGTGCAGGACGGCCTGGCAGACCACAGCCGACGGCCGGACGCGCGACGTGAAGCCGGCGTACTCCCGATCGAGCAGCCCTGACGCAGGGGTGAGATTAGTGATGTCGCCGAGGATCGGCGTGACGCTCGATGCGACGTCGGGCGTTCGGGCCACACCCTCCTGCAGGACGTCGAGCGCGCCAGCGTCCGCATCCATCACGATCACGCGGGCGCCCGCGTGCCGCACCAGATGCGCCGCGGTGAATCCGTCGTTGCCGCCGACGTCCAGGACAAGTCGGTTGCGGCCGTCGACACTCACGAACTCCGTGGCGAAGGCCGACTTGCGGGTGAGGTCCTCACTTCCGTAGTGGTCGCGAGTGCCGTAGTCGACCCAGGTGGTGCCGTGCTTCTTGCCGTGCAGCTTGAGGACCTGCTTGCGCAGCCGCTTCGTCAGGGACAGGGTCGCGTTGCGCGCGAGGTCCTTGTTCTGGGACGCCTCCTTGGCGTACTTCGACTCCGAGGGCGCGTTCTTCTCGACCGGTCGGGTCGTCGCCTGAAGGAGCAGTAGGGAAAGGCTGCGGCGCCTGCCCTTGGGCAGCAGTTGGCGGGCGACCTCCGAGCGCAGTCCGCGCCGCTTGCCAAGATCCCAGGCGTCGGCCGCTGTCACTCGATCCCCGGACCCGACGGCAAGGGGATTGATGAAGTGCTCGATGAACTGCCGCGACGCGTTCCACGACGGATTGGGTCGCCACACCTCGATCGACCCGAGGTCGATGAAGACCGGCTTCATGCCGCGGAACTGCACGTTGAACGCCGACGCGTCCTTCAGGTCCAAGCCGATGCCCAGCAGCCGTGTGCGCAGGTCGAGGGTGAGGAGGGCGGCCGACTCCAGCAGGGAGTTCGGCCACTCCCATGGGTAGGTGATGAGGTCGACCGGCGCGACCGCGAAGACGGTAGTGCCGCCGGCTACCTCGCGCTGGCCGGTGCGCCCGAAGGCGGCCAGAACGGACTCAGCGGTGGGGGCGTCGGACTCGGCGTATTCGACCAGGACGCCCTCAGCGACGAGTGCGGAGTACAGGGCGGACGCCCTCAGGTCGCGAAGGGCCTTGGCGGACGACGGCCCGGCGATCCGGTACCACGTGCCGTCAAGCTCGAAGGCAGCGTTCTCGGGGTCGCGAAAACTCGCCGAACTCGACTCAGTCACGAAGGGCAGGCGTCAGGCATCGGTCGAGGTCGACTCGACCTCAACGACGCTGTCGTCCAGACCGCGTCCACGCAACTTGGCAAACTGCGACCGGACGAAGAACCAGGTTCCGGCCGCACCGCTGGCGATGGCCGCCAGCAGGTAGGAGCCTGACCCTGCGTCGATGTAAGCGAGCAGTTCCTTCATTGATCCACCTCACGTTTACCTGCGCGAACCATGCGTTTGCCTGCGCGCTACCGGGAGGGTACATGGCAAAGGTGAACGGCAGGGAATTTGCCCCCTACTGAGGGCGTTTCGCCGGTCGGCGCGGCTAGCGGGAGCCGGTGGCCAGGAGCCGGTCGATCTCCCCGAAGACCTCCATGCCCGCGCAGGTGGCCTCGCCGGACAGAAGGACCCGGCCGTGGGCGTCCTCATGGATGACGCTCACCCGGCCGTCCATGGTCTCCTCGACTCGCTGGTGCATGGCGGTGCGCAAGGGGGCGTGCAGGAGGCCGCCGCGGACCCGCTCGGCAGACAGCTTCAGGACCCCGTCGGGCCCTGTCAGGGCCCAGCGCACATGGGAGTCGTCGATCACCAGGTCGAGTTCCTTCGCGCCGTTGTAGGTCGCCCAGCGGTACAGGTGGCCCTGATGCTTGAGGCCGACGATGAAGCCGCGGAACGAACTGCGCAGCCAGGGGATGATCGCCACCGACGCGACCAGGCTGGCGTCCGGATCGGCGTCGATGTGGTTGCTGTGCATCCACACGTAGCCCGCAGGGAATGCCTTGCCCCAATCCTTTTCGAGATACCCGCGACCGCCGTCGAACGACTCGGCCGTGCCGAGTACCTCGATGGTGCCCGCCAGACCGTGGCCGAAGGAGACGACGCCGTGGTAGCACTCCATGAAGGGCACGAGTCCGTACCAGCCCATGATCCCCGGCGAGCGCCACGTCACCGGCCAAGGATCCATGGGGCTGGTGAAGGAGATGCGCCCCGTGAGCTGCGGCAGGTCCAACGTGACACCCGAGGGCGAGAAGCGGTTGCCACCAACCGAGACGTCGAACGTCTCACTCGAGGCGACGAAGTCGTGCGTGGGATAGACGTGATACCAGGACTCCCCCGTTGAGCCGTTGAGCACCTGGACGAACGCCTCGTCTCGCGGCGGCTGGCCCGGCTGCTCCAGGCCGCGGAAGATCCCGGGGATCACCGCCCAGCGCTGCGTTCGGTCGGCGGACACGAGCTTGATGTACCAGCCCTCGAAGAAGCCCTTGGCGACGCCGGAGCCATGGAACGCCTCAGGACGTCGAAGCCCGCGAACGAAACCCACTGGCCCCGTCACGGTTCTTCGCTTCGGCCCTAGGAGGCTGACGGGGATGCGACCGGGGCCGCGCTGGCGCTCTGCGCCGCCGTGACCTTCCAGTTGAACTTCCCGTCCGCATCCTCCTGTGTGACGGTGACCGTCGCCGACGTCCCGTCAGTCGGGTCCTTCACCTGGCACGTGAACGTGGCACCCTTCTCGGCCGTGATCTCTGGCGGGCAGGTGACGTCGAACGTCCCGCCCACTTGGTCGGTCAGGCCCTTCGCGATCGCGGTCTGCACGTCCTCGGTGTTCAGCGTCTTGGTCGTGCTGCAGGCCGCGAGCGTCCCCACGCTCACGATCACGGCCGCGAGTGCCAGCGAACGAATGGACTTCAGCACTACCCCTCCAAGCGTGTCGTCCCAGCGCGGGCGAGCCTCGCCCCCGGCCCTCACTGTAGCCACGCTGAGGGCAGGAGCCCGGATTGTCGACATCTACTCCACTAGGAGGCCCGACCCCGCAAGCCGGTCACCGAGATTCCGAGAGATAGTAGAAACCTCGGCCCGTCGCCGCGGGTCTCATGAGAGATTTGCGACGCGACATACGCCTTGGACCAGGAGGTAGTCCGATGATCTCGACCGGTGCCCGCACGGCGCTCCGCCTCGCCGCCCTCGCGGCGGCGGCGACCATGCTCCTCACCTCGTGCTCGTCGTCCTCCGACTCGGCTACGTCCGCGAGCACGTCGGCTTCCACCTCGATCCTGCCGTCGAGCTCGAGCGGAGCGGTTGCCCCGTCGGGCACCGCGGCTTCGGTCTCGCCGACGAGCTCGGCGGGCCAGGCCTGCTCGGCCTACTTCCAGCTCGATGTGCTGAACAGCCAGTACGCAGGCGGAGCGGTCAAGAACGGCAACATGACAGAAGACCAGGTGAAGGCCGACTTCAAGCGCCTGCTCAAGGAGATGGTCACGCAGGCCAAGCTCGCCGTCGCTGACGGCACCGCCGACCAGAAGCTGCTGAAGAACGCCACGCGGATGAAGGCCGAGATCGCCTCTCTGAAGAAGAAGCAGGCGCTCGCCGACCTCCCCAAGGATGCACAGGCCAAGTTCGCGACGCAGTCCCTGCGCGTCCAGCGTGCGTGCGACCGCGCGGGCTTCCCGCTGCCCACGGAGAACGTCACCGCCAGGACGTCTGCCGGCCTCGCCTGACCTGACGTGACCGAGCCCCCGGACCAGCAGCACTTCACCGACCGCATCGCGCTGCATCAGGTCGATCGGGACATCTTCACCGGCTGGTGCCACTCCGGAGCACCGTTACGGGCTTATGGCGGTCAGATCGCCGCGCAGTCACTGAACGCGGCAGGTCGCACCGTGGACGATCCGGAGCGGCGCGTGCACTCCCTGCACGGCTACTTCCTGCGCCCGGGCGGCACCAAGGACTCGATCACCTATCTGGTGGAGCGGCCGCGGGACGGTCGGTCGTTCTCGACACGGATCGTGCGGGCCGTTCAGCAGGGCGAGACGATCTTCATGATGACGGCGTCATTCGCCACCCGCGATGACGGTCCGCGGCATCAAGCCGCACCACCGGACGCGGCCCCACCCGATGACCTGGGGGCAATCTTCCCCGCATTGCAGAGCCAGCTCACCGACATCGAGCAGCGACGAGCCCTGGACTTCCCCGGCGCCAACATCATCGACCTTCGCATCGATCACGCGGATCAAGCCTTGCAGAAGGTGGCGGGCCGCTACGAACGCATGGCGTGGGTGCGTATCCGCGATGCCATGCCCGACGACTGGCTCAGTCAGGCCTGCGCGCTCACCTATCTGTCGGACCTCACGATGGTGAGCACCGCCCTGGCCCCGCATCTGGCGGACCTGGCCCGCGAGGGACTTCAACTGGCCTCGATCGACCACGCCCTGTGGTTCCACGGGGACGTGCATGCCGATCACTGGCTGTTGTTCGCGCAGGACACTCCGGTTGCCGGTGGAGGCCACGGGCTGGCCCGCGGCCTGTTCTACGACCTCGCCGGCGAACTGGTCGCCTCTGTCGTGCAGGAGTCGTTGATGCGCTCCCGCCACCACGTGCCGCTGGCCTAAGTGGTCACCGGTGTGTCGAGTCGCTCGATGCTGGGGCCGGTGTCGAGGACGATCTGCCCGGGACCGGACTCCTTGGCCGCACGGAGGGCGCGTCCGGCACGCGCGATGACGTCCTCGAGTTCCTGCCCGACCAGCCAGGATGCTGCGCCCGCCGACATTGTCGCCTCGATCGGTCCGGCGGACGTGCGAATGGGATGGCCGTTGATGGTGCCGGTGACTCGGTGCAGAGCAGCCACGGCCGAGTCCGCGTCGGCGGACACGACCACCAGGAACTCATCGCCTCCCCATCGGGAGACGCTGTCGCGCGACGGCAGTGCGTGGCGAAGGCGGCCGGCGATGGCCTGCAGGAACTCGTCACCGACGTCTCGGCCGTACTCGTCGTTGACGCGTCCGAACAGGTCGCAGTCGATGAAGGCGATGACGCGCTCCTCACCCACGTTGTGAGAACCCAGCGCGCGGACGGCACCCCGACGGTTCAGCAGGCCGGACATGGCGTCGATGTCCTCGGAGACCTCGTCGGCAGTCGAGGCCTCCCCTTGCGCCGCCGACTCCGCCGCACTCTGGCGATGGCGAACCGTTGCTGACAGCAACGCCACGAGCGAGGCGACGCCGACGGCGATCAACGGAACGAGGTATGTCGAGTAGTCCCCGTCGGATCGCAGCCACGTGATGGCGAGCGCGGCGACCACGCTCAGGATTGCCGCGGCCATCGTGCCAAGCGGACCCAGGAAGATGGCAGCGAAGAGCGGCACGGTGGCCAGCAGTGCCACCGCAACGGTGGGCGAATCGCCAAGGTCGCCCAGGGCAGCGATGCCCGCCAGCGCCAGCACCGCGATCAAGAACGCGGGCGCAGAGCCACGGCCTGTGCTCGTCACGTTGACCTCTCCACGATCTTCGACATGTCCACCCGTTGGGCGAATTGTAGGGGCAGGGAATCCAAAAGACCCGACACCGCAGACCGTCAAACCTGAACAAGATGGGGACTTAGGTCCCTGCCCTCGGGGTCTGTCTCCCCATCCCTTGCACCGACCGGGGAGGCCATGCTGTCCCCATGACCGACGGGGACGCCTTCACCGATCGCGTCGTCGTGGGGTTTGACGGGTCGCCGTCGGCCAGTGCCGCGGCGGCGTGGGCGGCCGATCAGGCCCGCGTGCTCGGTCGCGAACTCACCTTGGTCCACGCACTCCTGCCGCCGGTTGCGACCGGCGGCCTCGGCGTCAGCCTGCCGCCCAGCCTCGATCTTCTCGACGAACTGGAACTGCAGGCGCACGAGCAATTGGAGGCCCAGGCGATCAGCGTCGGCCAACCGCATGCGCGCACTCGCGTCGCAGTCGGCTCGCCCAGCGCGGTGATGCTCGAGGCCTCCGAGACCGCCTGCCTCGTCGTCGTCGGATCGCGTGGCCGCGGCGGGTTCAAGGGCTTGCTGCTGGGCTCGGTGAGCTCGCAGATCGCCGCGCACGCGCAATGCCCGGTCGGAGTCATTCGCGAGGGCTCGGGCAACGACGGCGACACCGTGGTCGTCGGGATCGACGGATCGCCCGCGGTCGAGTCGGCTCTCGCTTTCGCGTTCGACCAGGCAAGCCGACGCGGCCTGCGCATCGTCGCCGTGCACGCGTGGGACGTCCCCGCCTATGACCTCCTGATCGTGCCGAACGGTCCGGTCCCCGTGCCGCTGAGCAACGTGGCCGACGAGGAGATCCGCCTGACCGCCGAGGTGCTCGCTGGTTTTCGCGCCGACTACCCCGACGTCGACGTCGAGGAGCGACTGGTCCGGGCGCCTGCTGTTCAGGCGATCCTCGAAGCGTCCGACCGAGCGGCCATCGTGGTGGTGGGCAAGCACGGTCACGGACCGGCCATGGGAGCCCTGCTGGGCTCGGTCAGCAACGGCATCCTTCACAAGTCGCAGCGTCCCGTCGTGGTCGTTCCACCGCTTGAGCCAGAAAGGAGCGCCGCATGACTGCTGCCGAACTGCTGGACTCTCACAAGGACATCCTGATCGCGGACGTCATGTCCAACCCGGTGCTCACGGTGGAAGTCTCAGAGTCGCTCTGGGATGCCTGGCAGTTGCTGTTCGTCTCGGGGCTGCGCCACCTGGTCGTCATCAACGAGGACGGCGCCTGCATGGGCGTGCTCAGCGACCGCAACATCCTCGCGGAAGTTCCCGCGACGGCCGAGAACCTCGGGAAGCGCAAGGTCAGCGAGGTCATGGCGATGGTTCCCCTCGTCTCCGCAAAGCCGATGCAGTCGCCCATCGTCGCGGCACGCATCATGGCCGAGAACGCGATCGAGGCCGTACCGGTCCTCGACGACCGTGATCGCCTCGTCGGAATCGTCACCGAGTTCGACATCGTGCGCTGGCTCGTGCGCTAACCGCCCGCCGAAGACTCGTCCGACCCGACTCCTAGGCTGTCGTCATGGCTACTGGTGACCGATTGGTGTGGATCGACCTCGAGATGACCGGCCTCAACCCGTCCTTCGACGAGATCGTCGAGATCGCCTGCATCGTCACGGAGGCGGACCTCACCGAGATCGACTCCGGGATCAGCCTCGTCGTGAAGCCGAGTGAGGCACCCCTCGCCGCCATGGACCCGTTCGTGGTGAACATGCACACCGAGTCGGGCCTCATCACCGAGATCCCCCACGGCATCCCACTCGCCGATGCGGAGGCCTTGGTCCTGGAGTACGTGCAGCGGCACATTCCCGAGGCGCGCAAGGCGCCGCTGGCCGGCTCAAGCGTCTACGTCGACCGCGGCTTCCTGTCGCGGTACATGCCTGCCCTCGACCAGCACATGCACTATCGCCTGGTCGACGTGTCCAGCTTCAAGGAGATGGTGCGGCGCTGGTTCCCGCGCGTGTACTTCGCGACGCCAGAGAAGACCGGCAACCACCGGGCTCTAGGCGACATCCGTGAGTCCATCGCAGAACTGCGCTACTACCGCGACGCGGCGTTCGTCCCGCACCCCGGACCGGACTCCGAGACGGCCAAGGCGATCGGCGAGAACCACGTCGTCACGCACGGCACAGCCGCCGGCCCGGACGACGAGGAGACCGGCCACTCGTAGGCAGCCGCGTACCGATCTGGCTCGAAGGTCGGGTCCGATGAGACACCGGACCTGGCTTCGATAGAATCACCTTCCCGCTTCGCGGCGGGATGACAGGACGGCGCCCCCGGCACCGCGATGCTCATGGTGGGTGTAGCTCAGCTGGTAGAGCACCTGGTTGTGGTCCAGGTGGTCGCGGGTTCAAGTCCCGTCACTCACCCCAAGTAGTTGTTGGCAGGGTCACTGGGCTGGGCTACCCCCCGATGCCGAGTCAGATGCGCTCACGGCACAAGGGGACGCTCTCTCCCGCAGCAGGCTTCCAGTACTACCCCGCACTACCCCAGACCAGATCACCCCTCTCCTCCACCACCCCCGACCGGATCCCTCGCCGGCCCCGACGGCGGCTTTGCGGCCGATGGCGGGTCTACGCTGCTCACGACGGGGTTCCAGTCGCCACTTGCCTAAAGGGGGACAGCGATGGCCGGCCAAGACCACGGTCAACGCGGTGGCCCGGGAGACGAAAACGGACCCGCCGCTCACCTTGGCACGAGCCAAGCCTCGGACGTCGAGGTTCTCGCCGGCGTGCACCGCTTCGACGCGGTGTTCCACGACCACGATGCGGTGATGCTGCTCATCGACCCCGAAACAGAGGAAATCGTTGACGCAAATCCGTCGGCGGCCTCGTTCTACGGATACAGCGTGGACGACATGCGCTCGATGTCGATCACCGACATCAACGTGATGCCTGCCGACGAGGTGGCTGGCCTGTTGGCGAAAGCAGCATCCCGTGCGCACGGCCATTTCGTAGCGCCGCATCGCTTGGCCAGCGGCGAGATCCGCAGGGTGGACGTGCACTCCTCCCCCATTCGCGACGGTACGCCCCTGCTGTTCTCGATCATCACCGACATCGAGGACCGAGTGCTTGCGGAGGAGGCACTTGAGAACAGCGAGCGCCGCTACCGGCTGCTGGCGGAGAACAGCACCGACATGGTCAGCCTGATCAACCCCGACGGTGTCTTCCTGTGGGTGTCACCGAGTGTCCGACTGGTCTTGGGATACGAACCGGATGACCTGGTGGGCACCAAGGGCACGGATCTCGTCCATCCGGACGATCTCGCGGTCGTACCTCAAGTGCGGACCCGCACAACTGGCGGGGAGACCGGGGTGCGCTTCGAGCTGCGGTCGCGCATGGCCAGTGGTGAGTACCGGTGGATGGGCGGCGTGGTCAGCGCCGCTGTCGTCGACGAGCGCGGAACGATCGGCAGGATCGCAACTCAACGAGACATACAGGACGAGGTACTCGCCCGGAAAGCGCTGGCCGCCGCTCAGGAGTCATTGAGGACGGTGCTCGACACGTCGCGGGACACCACGATACGGATCGGCCTCGACGGCCGGATTAAGTACGTGAACAAACGGGTCGTGGAGATCTCCGGCATCCCTTTCGAACAGTGGATCGGGAAGACGTTCGAGGAGATGGGCTACCCGGTCCAGCTGGCTCAGAGCTGGGACGCCCAGCGCCAGCGCGTGTTCGCCACCGGGGAACCGGTCACGTTCGAGTTCGAGATCGACAACGCCGACGGTCACCGCTGGTATGAGACGAGCGTCGCCCCGGAGTTCGGCCCGGACGGGGCGGTCGCCCATGTGATCGAGACGAGCCGCGACATCACCGACCGTAAGGAAGCGCAGCAGGCACTGGTCGCAAGCGAGGAGTTGTTGCGGGTGGTGCTCGACACGTCGAATGACCTGACTATACGGGTCGGTAGCGAGGGTCGGATCGAGTACGTGAACGGTCGGGTAATCGCCGTGTCCGGAATCCAGTTCGACGACTGGATCGGAAGGACATTCATCGAGATGGGCTACCCGGCCGACCTCGCGACGAGTTGGGAGGCCCACGACCGACGTGCGTTCGAGACCGGCGAGCCTGTCGCCTACGAGTTCGAGATCGACAACGCCGAGGGTCACCGGTGGTACGAGACGAGCGTCGCCCCGGAGTTCGGCCCGGACGGGGCGGTCGCCCACGTGATCCTGACGAGTCGTGACATCACGGAGCGCAAGGCGGCGGAGGAGGCGCTGCGGGCGAGCCAGTCGCAGTTGGAGCAGGCGCAGCGGATCGCCCATGTCGGCAGTTGGACCTTGGACCTGGCCACGAATCAGGTCACGCTGTCGCAGGAGATGTACCTGATGCGGGGCCTGGACCCGGAGAGCCCAGTCCCGGACTACGCCGAGTCCGATCGCTTCTTCACCCCGGAGAGCCTGCTTCGCATGAATACCGCCATCTCCCAGACCCAGACAACTGGTTCCCCCTACGAGCTGGAACTGGAGATGGTCCGACCCGACGGCACCCACGGGTGGATGCTCGCTCGCGGCGAGGCGGTACGCAACCCCGCGGGAGGAATCACCGGAGTTCAGGGGGTGGCGCTCGACATCACCGAACGCAAGAACGCCAGCGACGTGCTGCAGGCGCTGGCCACCCGAGACCCGCTGACCGGGCTGGCGAACCGGGCGGCACTGCTGGACGAGATCACCAGGGCGGTGAGCGCGAGACAGCGGTCGGGCCGGCCGGCGGCAGTCCTGATGATGGACCTGGACCGGTTCAAGAACGTCAACGACACCCTGGGGCACACCGCCGGTGATGACCTGCTGGTCGCCGCCGCAGCTCGGATCGAGCACGTCGTGCGTGCCGGGGACCTCGTGGCCCGCCTCGGCGGGGACGAGTTCGTGATCGTGATGCGCGACCTGGACGACCCGACCGAGGCCGTGCGGGCAGCCGGGCGGCTGGTGGACGCGTTCCGGGCTCCTTTCACCCTTGCCGGGGCGGAGCTGTACTCCACGGCGAGCATCGGGGTGGCCATCGCCGGTGACGTCGCTGCAGCACCCGACCCCGGAGACCTCCTGCGGGAGGCCGATACCGCGATGTATGCCGCCAAGGACGCGGGCCGCGACCGGGTGGCCGTGTTCAACGAGGACCTGCGCATCAGCGCCGCCACCCGTCGCGTTGTCGAGACCGACCTGCGGCACGCCCTCGAACGCGACCAGCTCGCCGTGTGGTACCAGCCCGAGATCGACCTGGCCACCGGGGCGGTGATCGCCGTGGAGGCGCTGCTGCGCTGGCACCACCCCGACGGGACGGTGTGGACCGCCGACCGGTTCATCGACGTCGCCGAGGACACCGGGCTGATCCTGGTCATCGGCGACTGGGCCCTGAACCAGGCCAGCGCCCAGGGCGCCGCCTGGGCCACCGCCCGCCCCGACCGGCCCATCACCGTCCGCGTCAACACCTCCGCCCTCCAACTCGCCGAGACCGGACTGCTGCCCGCGATCGACGACGCCCTGGCGGCCAGCGGCCTGGACCCCGCGCTGCTGTGCATCGAGATCACCGAGACCGCGCTGCTGCGCCAGACCGCCACCGCGCGCAACAACCTCGCCGGCCTCCACGCCCGCGGCATCGGCATCGCCCTCGACGACTTCGGCACCGGCTACGCCTCCCTGACCTACCTTCACCAGTACCCCATCGACGTGATCAAGATCGACCGCAGCTTCATCACCGACACCACCCTCCCCGACCACGACCACCGCCTCGTCGCCGGCATCATCGCCCTGGCCACCATCCTCGACATCACCGTCACCGCCGAAGGCGTCGAACACCCCGAGCAGGCCACCCACCTCCGCGACATGGGGTGCCCATCGGCGCAGGGCTACCTCTACTCCCTCGCCCTCCCCCCCGACCAGATCACCCCACTCCTGGACCACACGTACCCGTGCCACTGAATGGGCCGGCGGTGTGCAAAGGCGTGCCCGCCGTCGCCCGATGGTCGCAACCGTCCACGGTGGTCACCGATCGCACGACGCCGCGTCGGGGGGCAGCGGGGTGTAGCCTCGAAAGCGCAGGGCTGTCAAGTATGGAGTGACGAATCCCCCGAGTGGTCGGGAGGTGGGATCTCGTGACGAGCCGATACGAAGCACTTCTGGCCGCCCTGAGCGCCGGAGTGGTGGTCCACGCTGCCGACACCGCGATCATCGAGGCCAACGACCGCGCACGGGCCCTCCTCGGACTCCAGGATCTTGAAGGCCGACTCGCGACCGATCCCAGCTGGGTGTTCCTGGAGGCCGACCACTCCCCGATGGCTCTGGAGCGGTTCCCCGTGATGCAGGTGATCTCGTCAATGGAGCCGGTTCACGGGCTGACCATGATCGTCCGGCCGTCCGCGGGACCCGATGTCTGGCTGGAGGTCAATGCACTTCCCAGCGTCGACGATAGCGGGCAGCTGGAGCAGGTCACCGTGACCTTCATCGATGTCACGGACCGGGAGAACGCGAACCGGGCCCTGATCGTCGACATCGAGGACCGAGTGCGGGTCGAGGAGGAGCTCGTCCGGGTGTCCGGGTATGCGCGGTCCCTGCTCGAGGCGAGCCTTGACCCGCTGGTCACGATCAGTCCTGGCGGCGTCATCACCGACGTCAACGCGGCCACCGTGACGGCCACTGGCGTCCCAAGGCAGGCCCTGATCGGCAGTGACTTCGCCGGCTACTTCACCGACCCCGACCAGGCCCGTGCCGGCTACCGCGAGGCATTCGCCGCTGGCTCAGTCACCGACTACCCGCTGGCGATCCGGAACGTCGACGGCTCCGTCACCGACGTGCTCTACAACGCCTCCGTCTACCGCGACCCCGACGGCGACGTCGCCGGAGTCTTCGCCGCCGCACGCGACATCACCGAGCGCAAAGCAGCGCAGCAGGCACTGGTCGCCGGCGAGGAGTTGTTGCGGGCCGTGCTCGATACCTCGCCTGACACCACGATCCGAATCGGCGCCGACGGCCTGGTGGAGTTCGTCAACCATCGGGTCGTGGAGATCTCCGGCATTCCGGCCGAGCGGTGGATCGGGAAGACGTTCGAGGAGATGGGTTACCCGGCCGAACTCGCTCAGTCGTGGGACGTCCATCGCCGAACGGTGTTCACCACCGGCGAGCCGGTCACGTTCGAGTTCGAGATCGACAACGCGGAGGGGCACCGCTGGTATGAGACGAGCGTCGCCCCGGAGTTCGGCCCGGACGGGTCCGTCGCCCACGTGATCGAGTCGAGCCGCGACGTCACCGAACGCAAGAGCGCGGAAGAGGTAGTCGCCCGGGAATCCAGACACCGGATGGCGGCGGAAGCCGAGGTCAGGCAGTTGAACGCGGTCCTGGAGCAACGTGTGGAGCAGCGCACAGACGAGATCCGGCGCGCGAACGCCGAGCTAGAGGCGTTCACCTATTCGGTGTCGCACGACCTGCGATCGCCGCTACGAGCGATGAGCGGGTTCAGTGAGGCGCTGCTGGAGGAGTACTCCGACACCCTCGACGAGACCGGCCGGGGCTATGCCCACCGGATCGAGGCGGCCAGTCGACAGATGGCGGGGCTGATCGACGACCTGCTCCAGCTGTCGCGGGTGTCGCGCGCCGTGCTGCACGTCGAAGGGGTAGACGTCAGCGCCGAGTGCGCCACGATCCTCGAGGGCCTGGCCGACCGCGACCCTGACCGCCGAGTCCAGGTGGTCATCGAGCCCGGCATGAAGGCCCGGGGGGACGGGCCGCTGCTGCACACGGTGCTGGAGAACCTGCTCGACAATGCTTGGAAGTACACCTCGAAGCGACCCGACGCCTGCATCGAGGTAGGCACCGAGACCGTGACGGACGCCCCCTTCTGCCTTGTGGTGCGCGACAACGGCGCGGGCTTCGACCCGGCCTACTCTGACAAGCTGTTCCAGCCGTTCCAGCGGTTGCACTCCTCCAGCGAGTTCCCCGGCAACGGCATTGGCCTGGCGAGCGCCCGACGCATCGTCGAGCGCCACGGTGGCCGCATCTGGGCCGAGGCCGCCGTCGATGAAGGGGCCACGTTCCGCTTCACCCTCAACCCATCGGAGCAGACATGAACCAGGCCCATATCCTGCTCGTCGAGGACAACCCCGACGACGAGGCCCTCACCGTGCGGGCATTGGTCAAGAACAACGTCGCCAACAGCGTCGTGGTCGCGCACGACGGCGCTGAGGCGCTCGAGCACCTGTTCGGGGACGGCGCAACGCTGCCTTCCCTCGTGCTGCTCGACCTCAAGCTGCCCAAGATCGACGGGCTTGAGGTGTTGCGCCGGATCCGCGGTTCCAGCCACACCCGTCTGCTCCCCGTCGTCGTGCTCACCTCATCCCTCCAGGAGGAGGACATCCTCTCCAGTTACCAGGAAGGTGCGAACGCATACGTGCGCAAGCCCGTGAGTTTCGCGGAGTTCTCCGACGCGGTCAAGACGCTGGGCATGTTCTGGCTGCTCATCAACGAGTCGCCACCCCTGCCCGACGCGCCGTGAGTACCGCGGTGGGCGCCGGTGGCGGGACCGCGGTGGCTCCCAAGCCTTTGCGCGTCCTGATCGTGGAGGACAATCCCGCCGACGCTGAACTCGCCGTGCGCGCCCTCACCGGCCAGGGACTCCACCCGGTCGTGGAGGTCGTCGACACCGAGGCGGCGTTCACCGAGGCACTCGACCGGTTCGACCCCGAAGTGATCGTGTCCGACTTCGGGATCCCCGGCTGGTCCGGCGAGATGGCACTCAGGCTGGCGCGACGGCTCGCTCCCCAAACCCCGTTCGTGTTCCTGTCCGGGCAGATCGGCGAGGAGGCCGCTCTCGAACTGCTGCGCGAGGGTGCTTGGGACTATGTCCTCAAGGACCGCCCGGCACGGCTGGGCGACGCCGTGCGGCGCGCGCTCGCACTCGTTGCTGAGAATGCGGCCCTGAAGACAGCAGAGGCGAGCAGCCAAGCGGCGACGACTGCCCTTGCGGTCAACACGGAGCGACTGCGCTCGGCAATGGACACGTTCGTCGACGCAATCGTGATCCTCGAGGCTGTCCGGGACGACGCCGGCGGCGTCGTCGACCTCGTCTGCGTGGATGCCAACCCCGAGGCCGTCGTACTCGCCGGCGGCGACGCGGTGGTCGGGCGGAGCCTTCGCGAGATCACCGCATCCTGGTCCCACGCGTCGATGTGCTACGCGCAGTGCCTGCGTGTGCTCGAGGTCGGCGCCCCCGCAACGTTCGAGATCACGACCGGGCACGAAGAGGCCGACCGGCGGGTCCTCGACGTGCACGCCGCGCGGCTCGGCGACGGCATCACACTCACCTACCGCGACATCTCGCTCCGAAGGCAGGCGGAACTGCTCGTGGAGAAGCAGGGCCAGGCGTTCGAGCGGATCGCACGCGGGGACACCCTCGACTCGATCGTCACGTTCGTGCGGGCGAACGTGAAGGAGATACTGCCGGGCCTGCGCTGCACCATCCGCCTCGAAGGCGACGGGACCTCATCACCGATGGCTGCCGACCTGCCAGCGGGCGAGAGCAGCACCGCAGCCGTCGAGGCAAGGGACCCCGGATCCTGCACGATCCCCATCGCCGGAGCCGGTGACGAACGGCTCGGCGAACTCACGCTCACATCGAACCCGCCGCGGCCGCTGACGGCCCGCGAGGAGCAGGTCGGGCGGGACGCAGCGCACCTGGTCTCGGTGTCGGTCGACCGGGACCGGGCCCAGCAGCAGCTACGCTTCCTCGCCCTTCACGACCCGCTCACCGGGCTCTACAACCGGCTCTGGATCCTGGACATTCTCGAGTCCGACCTGGCCCTCGCCCGGCGTTCCGGCTCCGCGGTTGCGGTGTTCTTCCTGGACTTGGACAACTTCAAGATCGTCAACGACTCGCTGGGCCACACGGTCGGAGACGAGGTGCTGGTCGCCGTGGCCGGTCGGATCTCGCACGCGTTGCGCCCAGGGGACCGGGTCGGACGCTTCGGCGCGGATGAGTTCATTGTCATCGCTCCCGGCACCCAGGGCGAGATTGAGGCCATCGCGATCGCGGAACGGCTCGGGGCGGCGGTGAGCCAGGTGGGCCTGGCCGGGGGACATTCCGTGACGGTGTCCGCCTCCATCGGCATCGTCCTGTCCGACCCGACGTCCACTCCCATGTCGTTGCTGCGTGACACCGACTCAGCACTGGTCCGGGCCAAGGCTGCCGGACGATCACGGTGGGCGTTCTTCGACCCCGAGATGCACGCCGAGGCGATGGCGCGTCTTGTCACCGAGGCCGAGCTGCGCACGGCCATCGGTGAGCGGCAGTTCGTCGTGCACTACCAGCCCATCGTGTCGCTGCCCGACGCCACGGTCGCTGGTTACGAGGCCCTCGTCCGCTGGAATCACCCCCTGCGCGGGCTGCTCGCGCCGGCGGAGTTCCTGCAGGTCGCTGAGGACTCCGGTCTCGTCGACGAGATCGACGACCAGGTGCTGGAACAGGTCTTCGACCTCCTCCAGCACCGGCCCGATGTGACGGTGGCGATCAGCGTCAACAACTCCCCCAGCCAGATCACCCGACCCGGATGGCACGACCGCTTCCTCGCGAGGATCCACGCGCGTGGCATCGACCCGCGACGCATCGTCATCGAGGTCACGGAGTCAGCCATCCTGTCCGTCCTCGACCGCACCCGCGAGGACCTCGCCGATCTGCACGACCAAGGCATCGGGATTCACGTCGACGACTTCGGCACCGGGTACTCCTCCATCGCGCTGCTCCGCGATCTCCCCGTCAGTGGGCTCAAACTCGACCTGACCTTCACCCGCCAGCTCACCACCGACGACACGTCACGGGCCCTTGCCGCTGGACTGGCCGGACTCGCGCACGGACTCAACATCGTCAGCATCGCCGAAGGGATCGAGACCACCGAGCAGGCCGACATCCTGCGCGCCCAGGGCTGGACCCACGGCCAGGGCTACCTCTACGGGCGACCCGGGCCAATCCCCGCCGCGGACGGGAGCATCACGGATCTGGTGAACCCGCACGGCACGGCGACCCACCCGCCGCAATAGCCCGGGCGGCATCGCCGTCAACGACGAGGGATCGGTCGACCTGCTCTTCGGTCCCTCGCTGCCGCCAGGGGCGGCTGAGTCCAACTGGATCGAGACGATCTCCGGAAGGGGCTAGTTCAGCTATTTCCGGCTGTACGCGCCGACCCAGGCCTCACCATCCACTGCTTCACCGCTCCATCACGCAGTCGTGAGCCGTAGCGTGTAGGCGGGAGGGCATCATGCGGCTTACCCGCGCACTACTCGCCACCTTCACATCCGTCGCGGTGGCCCTCGTGCCGGCGACGTCTGCGTCAGCCGCGGATCAAGTCACCTGGCCCCAGGTGCAGGCCGCGGCGAAGGCAGCGCAGACGAATGTCATGCTCGGCGGAGGCACCGTCACAGACGAGGTCGCCGCGAAGATCAGCTACCGGGAGGTCACGGACTACCGACCGGGCGGTGCCGTGACCCGCGCGAGCTACCGCGAGGCAGGCATGACCGACTCCGAGCCGGACGCAACCACCTGGACGGTCACCAAGAACGGAGTGGGCATCAGGTATCAACCCATGCCTTCCCTGCCGAAAGCGGGCCGCTACCCGACGCTGCGCAAGGCGTCCTGGGTCCGTGCGGACCCTGAGCCGGCCGGCAGCACCCCTCCCGTCCTTCGCCTGTTGGCCTTCGATCCCGTGGGCGCGATCTCCTCGAGTTCGGCAAGTGATGCAGGGATCGTCTCGGCTTCGTGGACGTACGGGGCCGACGGCAGTCCCGGCCAGACCGTCAGCGCCACCTTCACCCAACTGCCCACCGGCGCGCTCGTCCTCCAGTCGTTCTCGACGAAGACCCCCGGCGGAGCCGGCCCGGGCTCCACCCAGACCGTGCAGGTCACGTTCACCAATCCCAAGCTGATCGTGCCGGACTTCAGTTCAGCGCTGCCCGAGTCCTACGTGAAGGCGGCCCTGCACGCCGCTCAGGACACGACGGCGGCCTACTACTCCGTGCGCAATGCGGCCAGCAGCGCGCGCGAGAAGGCCGCGACGATGACCCGGCGGGAGTTGATCGCCCACGTGCGCAGCCAAGTCGCGGCCAACCAGGACTTCTCCCATCCGCCCGCGGACCCATCCACTGACACCATCACGAACGTGGACTCCGGACTGCGACTCACCAACCCGAATGCGTACTCCGGTCAGTCCTCCACGTGGACCATCTCGGTGACCCCCGACAAGCGGGTGGTCGTGACCAAACGGACGAAGTCCAGCAAGGTCGTCGCGCCGCCGTGAGCAGCAGGAGCCCGGAGTCTCAGGACGCTCCGAGGGCAGTCGGAGCAATCCGGTGCAAATCTGGTGACAACAACACAAATCTCACGACAGGTAACAAGTCGGAGACTGGTTGCGTTCCCGGACATTGGTTCAGCGAGAACCATCGCCTCCCTTCACGGGTTACGCTCCCGATAGTGGGTCTTGTCGATACAAAATGCCGATAGGGGGGCAGACATGGCAACCCACCAGCGCCGTCAGCCGCCCGCCTCAGAACCCCCATCCAGCGACAGGCTGCGCGAAACGGGCACCGAACCGCTAGCGCACCGGTTCGCGGCGATGTTCCATGAGCATGACGCCGTCATGCTGCTCCTGGACCCCGATACGGGGCAGATCGTCGATGCAAACGCCTCGGCCGTCGCGTTCTACGGCTACTCGGCAGAAGACCTGCTCTCGATGTCCATCGGTCAGATCAACGTGCTGCCCGCCGACGAAATGACCGCCCTGCTGGCCCGCGTGCGCTCCCACGATGCTGGGTCCGGCATCTTCATGGCTTCGCACCGCCTCGCCAGCGGCGAGATCCGTCGGGTCGACGTCCACTCGACCCCCATCCGGGACGGGCGGCCGCTGCTGTTCTCGATCATTGTCGACATCGAGGAGAGAGTGCGCGCGGAGGAAGAGCTGGCCAGAGTGTCCGCGTACTCTCGGAGCCTGATCGAGGCGAGTCTTGACCCGCTCGTGGTCATCAGTGCCGACGGCGTCATCACTGACGTCAACGCAGCCACCGTGAGGGCCACCGGCATCCAGCGTCCGAACCTGATCGGCAGCGACTTCACCTCCTACTTCACCGACCCCGGCGCGGCCCGCACCGGCTACCAAAGGGCATTCAGCGCCGGCTCGGTCACCGACTACCCCCTGGCACTCCGCAACGTCGACGGCACCAGCACCGACGTGCTCTACAACGCCACGGTCTACCGCGACGAGCACGGCGAAGTCGCCGGGGTGTTCGCGGCCGCCCGAGACATCACCGACCGCAACCGTGCCGAACAGGCGCTCGCCGCCAGCGAGGAGCAGTCCCGGCTCGCCTTCGACCGCTCGAGAGTGGCGACATGCCTGGTCGCCAACGACGGCAGGCTCATCCGAGTGAATCCGGCGATCTGCGAGTTGCTGGCGCGCAGCGAGGACGAGCTGCTGAACCTGGGCTTCCTCGACGTCACCCACCCGGACGACGCTTCGGTGGGTGCCGATCTGGTGAGGGAACTGGTGGACGGTCGCCGGCAGAGCCTGCGACTGACAAAGCGGTACGTGACCGGCGACGGCCGGGTGATCTGGGGTGATGTGACCGTGTCGGTCGTGCTCGACGCGAACGGGATCGTCAGCCACCGGATCGCACAGATCCTCGACGTCACCAAGGAGCACAGCCTTCGTGAAGCGCTGCTGGAGGCCGAGCGCATCGCCCACCTGGGCAGTTGGCAGTTTGCCGTGGCCACCGGAGTCGTCGTCTGGTCGCCGGAGCTGTACGAGATGTTCGGCCTGGACCCGACAGCGCCGGTGCCGAGCTTCCCTGACCAGGAAGGACTGTTCGCACCCGAGAGCTGGCAGCGCCTGGCCGAGGCTGTCCTGCTGGCCCAGACAAGCGGAACCCCGTACGAGTTGGAACTCCAGACGGTCAGGACCGACGGAAGTCAGGGATGGACGTGGGCACGCGGCGAGGCGATCCGGGACGCGAACGGCGCGATCATCGAGTTGCACGGGGTCACCCTGGACATCACCGAGCGCAAACTCGCCGAGCAGACCCTCGCCGAGAATGAGGAACTCCTGCGCACGGTGCTGGACACATCCACCGACGCCGTCATCCGCCTCGACCGCGACGGTCGCTTCGAGTACGTGAACGCCACGGTCGAGCAGAGCACCGGAATCCCGCTCGAACGCTGGATCGGCAGGACCTTCGCGGAGCTCGGCTACCCACCCGAGCTGACTGAGCCCTGGGACGAGCACCGCCGAACGGTGTTCGCCACCGGGGAACCGGTCACCTTCGAGTTCGAGATCGTCAACGCAAGGGGCCACCGGTGGTACGAGACGAATGCCGCGGCGGAGGCGGCCGCGGACGGGTCGGTCCGTCACGTGGTCCAGACGAGCCGAGACATCACCGACCGGAAGCTGGCAGAGGCCGCCCTGGAAGCAAGCCGAGCGCAGCTGGAACAGGCGCAGCGCATCGCCCACGTTGGCAGCTGGACGCTGGACATCGCGACGAGCGAGGTCACCTGGTCGGAGGAGCTGTTCCTCATGCAAGGGCTGGACCCGACAGGCCCGGTGCCGGACTTCAGCAAGCACAGCCAGTTGTTCACCGCCGGGAGCTGGCAAACACTGAGCCGGGACCTGGCGGTCACCCAGGAGAAGGGTGTCCCCTACGAACTGGAACTGGAGATGGTCCGACCAGACGGCTCCCACGGCTGGATGCTGGCGCGTGGGGAGGCGGTGCGCGATTCGGACGGCAGGATTGTCGGGCTTCAGGGGGTGGCGCTTGACATCACCGAGCGCAAGACCGCCAGCGACGCGCTGCAGGTGCTCGCGACCCATGACGGGCTGACCGGGTTGGCGAACCGGGCCGCGCTGCTGGACGAGATCAACAGGGCGGTCAGTGCCGGACGCCGGTCCGGCCGCGAGACCGCGGTCCTGATGCTGGACCTGGACCGGTTCAAGGACGTCAACGACACCCTTGGCCACGCTGCAGGTGATGACCTGCTGGTCGACGCCGCGGCCCGCATCGAGCAGGTGGTCAGGACCGGTGATCTGACGGCCCGCCTCGGCGGCGACGAGTTCGTGGTCGTGATGCGTGACCTTGACGACCCGGCCGAGGCGGTCCGGGCGGGCGAGCGGCTCGTCGCAGCGTTCCGGACCCCGTTCACCCTCGGCGGGGCGGATCTGTACGCGACCACGAGCGTCGGGGTGGCGATCGCCACCGACGTGAGTGACGCCGGCGACCTGCTGCGCGAGGCCGACACCGCGATGTACGCGGCCAAGGGCGCCGGCCGCGACCGGGTGTCAGTGTTCAACGAGGACCTTCGCACGGCAGTCACCACCCGCCTGGCGGTGGAAGCCGACCTCCGGCACGGCCTCGAACGTGACCAGTTCGCCGTCTGGTACCAGCCAGAGGTGACCCTCGCCACCGGGGCGGTGACCGCCGTCGAGGCACTCCTTCGCTGGCATCACCCTGACGGAGGAATCTGGAATGCCGATCGTTTCGTCGAGGTCGCCGAGGAGACCGGCCTGATCCTGGACATCGGCGACTGGGTCCTGCGGGAAGCCTGCAACCAGGGCGCCACCTGGGCCGCGACCCGTCCCGACCGGCCGATCACCGTTCGGGTCAACGCGTCCGCCCTCCAACTCGCCGACGCGGGGCTCCTCGACACGATCGACGACGCGCTGGCCGCAAGCGGACTGGATCCCCGACTGCTGTGCATCGAGATCACCGAGACCGCGCTGCTGAACCAGACCACCACTGCCCGTGACAACGTCGACGGCATCCACGACCGCGGCATCGGCATCGCCATCGATGACTTCGGGACCGGCTACGCGTCACTGACCTACCTGAGTCAGTACCCCATAGACGTCATCAAGATCGACCGAAGCTTCATCGCTCTCACCGCCAAGCCCGACTACGACCGCGACCTCGTCGCGGGAATCATCGCCCTCGCCACGGTTCTGGGCATCACCGTCACGGCCGAGGGGGTGGAGCATCCCGAGCAGGCAGCCAAGCTCATCGCGATGGGCTGTCCGACCGCGCAGGGCTGGCTCTACTCCAAGGCCCTTCCACCCGAGGAACTCACCTGGCAGCTGGACCGTCCCTATCCGCACGCGTGAACGGAGCGCATCGACCGCCCAAACCGGTCCGATCGTGTCATTCTGGACGCGAAGTGCAGACCCCAAGGTGACACTTCGACTACCGATCGGAGGCCCGGCATGACGACGGTGCCGACCGACGCGCATCGTGACCCAGCGGACGACGCCTTCGTCGCCGAGATGGCGACTGCGCTGGCCGACACCGTCTACGTCCTGCGCCTTGAGCCCGACGTCGCCTTCGAATTCGTGTCGCCGTCGGTGGAGGCGCTTGTCGGCTATAGCCCGGCTGAGCACTATGCCGATCCCGAACTCGGGTTTCGACTTCTTGACCCTCGCGATGTCCCGACCCTCCAGTCTGCGGCCCAAGCCCAGATCGATCAGGTCATCGACCTCAGGCTGCGCTGGATCGCCCGGGACGGGCGACTGATCTGGACGGCCCACCGATGCGTGAAGCGGAAGCGAGCAGATGGCTCAGTGGCGCTGTACGGTGCCGTCCGCGACGTCACGGATCTTGTTGAAGCCCGTGAGTCCGAGGCCCAAGAGCGAATCCGCCTCCAAGCACTGCTCGATGCGATGCTCGACCCGTTCGTCCTCCTGGCAGCAGTGCGCGACGATCAGGGGGCCATCCTCGACTTCGAGTATGCCGACGCGAACGTTGCCGCCCTCGACTTCCACGGGATGACCCGCGATGAGCTCCTCGGGAGCCGCCTCCTGTCCTTGCACCCGGCCGCGACGAGTACGGAGTTGTTCGACATGTACGTCGGTGTCGTCGACCGGGGCCTCAGGTTGGTGCTGGACGACTGGTCCTACCCGCAGGACATCTATGACGGACGGGTGCGTCGCTACGACGTGCGAGCCGTGAAGGCCGGCGACGCCGTCAGCCAGACCTGGCGCGACGTCACCGAGAGACACGACCAGGCCCTGGAACTGGCCCACTCGAACGAGCGATTCCGCCTTCTCGCGGAGAACGCGTCCGATGTCGTCTTCCGCGGCGACGCCCACGGAGTCATTGAATGGATCTCTCCTTCCGTGGAGCATGCGTCAGGGTGGGTCAGCACGGAGCTCGTCGGACGGGCCATCTCAGACTTCATCCATCCGGATGACGTCGGGGGCTTCATCGAGGCGACGTCAGACCCGATCGACGAAGGACGGGTCTCCGTAGAGGTGCGGATCCGGCTCAGCACTGGCTCCTACCGCTGGTTCGAGGTGAACGCCAGGCCGGCAGTCGTCGACGGTCGAGTCGACGCATGGATAGGGGGCGCCAAGGACATCCAGGTCCAGCACGAGCAGTGGGAGCTCCTCACCGACGCCCTCGAGAGCCTTCCAGACGCCTCGCTGATGGTCTTCGACACCAACCTCCGGTATCGCGTCGCTCGAGGAGAGGCCATCACCTCCGCGGGCATCGACCCGGGGGACCTGGAGGGCAGCCTCGTTTCCGACGTGCTGTCTCCGGAACGATGGGCGGTCTACGAGCCCCTCTACGTGGCTGCCCTCCAAGGTCAGTCATCGACGACGGACATGCCGTCCCTGGATGGCAGCCGACACTTCATGATTCGCGTCAATCCGATCGTCGATGGCTCCGGAACGATTGTCGGCGGCGTCGCCATCGCCATCGACGTGAGCGAGCAGCACCGGGCCGAGGCCGAGCTGCGGCAGTCCGAGGAGCGGTACCGCCTCCTGGCCGAGCACTCCTCGGACGTCGTCCTGCGCATCAAGGACGGCGTCGTGCTCTGGGCGTCGCCGTCGCTGCACGAGATGCTCGGCTGGCGACCTGAGGAGTGGCAGGACCGGCCGATCCGCGAGTTCACCCACCCGGACGACATCGGCGCGCTGGTGGAGACCGATGCTGAGCCCTCCCCCGTTCCCGGGGTCCGCCGATGGCGAATGCGGAACGCAACGGGCAGCTACCACTGGATCGAGGCCCACTCGAAGGCATCCATCGAAGCCGGCTCTGCCGATGGCTGGCATGTCGTGTCGTTCCGGACAATCGACCATGAGGTCAGGATCGAGCAGGACCTCGAGCGTCGGGCCACCTTCGACGACCTCACCGGCGTACTCAAACGGGATCCCGCCCTGACCCGGCTCGCCGACATGGGGCGCCAATCGCAACGACCCGGCGACGACTTCGCTGTCCTGTTCTGCGACGTCGACAACCTGAAGGCGATCAATGACACCAGGGGTCACGCCGCCGGCGACCAGGTTCTTCGCAAGACGGCCGCACGGATCCGCACGACCGTCCGGCAGGGCGACATGATCGCCCGGCTCGGCGGCGATGAATTCCTCGTCATCCTCGACGGAGTGGCCAGCCTCGACGACGTGACGCAGATCGCCGAGAAGGTGCTTGCAGCAACCGCCCGCCCGGTTCACCTGCCCGTGGGGGACGTGGACGCGACGCTCAGTGTCGGCGCTGCGCTCGCCGGGCCGTCAGAGCCCGTCGATCGACTTCTGGGCAGGGCCGACGCCGCCATGTACGAAGCGAAGCGGCGAGGAAGGGGCCAGGTCGTTGTTGCCGCCTCACTTCCGGACTAAGACTCGCGCGAACACGCCCGTTCGCGTGCGGCGATGCACGGCGGGCACTTGGGCACGACTCACTGCCACGGCACTACTGCTCGCCCTCGTCGTCATTGCGCCCACCTCGATCTCGAATGCGCAGCCACGCCCGCCTGAACGCGTTCGGGGCACTGAGACCATCGCCACCGGGCTGACCTCACCGTGGGGGCTCGCGTTCCTGCCGGACGGAACTGCACTGGTCAGCGAGCGCGACACCGGCCTGATCAAGCGCATCCGGCCAGGGGCGGCGACGGTCGTGCGCACCGTCGGCCAGGTACCGGGTGCGACACCGTACGGCGAGGGCGGGCTGCTCGGCATCGCGGTGCCACCCGGCCCGAAGCCGCGGTGGGTGTATGCCTACTTCACCTCGGCGACCGACAACCGCATCGTGCGGATGCCCTGGGACGGCCGACGACTCGGCGCGCCACGACTCGTGCTGGCCGGGATCCCCCGCGCGCAGTTCCACAACGGCGGCCGCCTGGTGTTCGGCCCCGACGGCATGCTCTACGCCTCCACCGGCGACACGACCAATGGCACTCTCAGCCAGGACGTTGGCAGCCTCGGCGGCAAGGTGCTCCGGATGACGCCCAGCGGCGGCCGGCCGAAGGACAATCCGTTCCCGCGGTCATTGGTCTGGACCCTGGGCCATCGCAACGTTCAGGGCCTGGCGTTCGACCCGGCCGGCCGGCTGTTCGCCACCGAATTCGGCCAGAAGACCGTCGACGAGCTCAACCTCCTTCGCCCCGGCCGCAACTACGGGTGGCCGATGCACGAAGGTGCCGCGGGAGCCGCCGGCTTCGTCGACCCGATCGCGCAGTGGACCCCCACGTCGACGGCGTCACCCAGCGGGGTGGCTATTGCCGGGTCCGCGGCCTACGTCGCGACCCTGGCCGGACAGCGACTCTTCCGGGTGCCGCTCTCCGGTCGCCTTGCCGGTACGCCGGTCGCCATGAATCTCGGCGACTTGGGCAGGATCCGGACCGTGTCGACCGCGCCGGACGGATCCCTGTGGCTGATGACCAGCAACACCGACGGCCGCGGCCAGGTCCGCGCGGGCGACGATCGGATCGTGCGCCTCACGCTGCGCTAGCGGTCGTCCCGATGGGGCGACCGAACAGCCAGCCCTGGCCCATCTGCCAGCCCTGCGCGGTGAGCACCTCCGCCTGCTCGGCGTTCTCGATGCCTTCGGCGATGGTCTTCAGTCCAAGGCCCGAAGCAAGGCCCACCAGGCCCAGGGCCAGTCGCGCGGCCGCCGTGTCCGGCCGCGTCACGCCTGCAGTGAAAGACTGATCCAACTTCAGTCCGCTGATCGGCAAGTCGCGCAGGTGACTGATCGACGAGAAGCCGGTGCCGAAGTCATCGACCCACCAGGAGGCTCCCAGGCCGGCGATCTCCTCCATGGTTCGTCGGACCTGCTTCGTGACCTTGACCAGTGACGTCTCGGTGACCTCCAGGTGCAGCCGCCGCGGGTCGACGTCCGACTTCTGCAACGCGTCAACGACCAGTGCCGTCAGCGATCCGTTGGCGAGAGTCGCCGCCGAGACGTTCACGGCGAGTCGCTCGATGCCCTGGTTCTCGCCCAGTAGCGCCACCGAGCGCTCGAGCATGGCGCGGTCGATGTCGACAATGAGCCCCGTGCGCTCCGCTACCGCCAGGAACTCCGCAGGCAATGCGATCCGGCCGTCGCCTCTGATCCATCGCGCGAGGACCTCGTAGCCGACGACCGCGCCGTCCGTGAGTCCGACGATCGGCATGAACCAGGGCTCAATGCGACCCTGCCGGACCGCCTCGCGCAGGGAGGACTGCAGCGACAGAGCGCGCCGTGCCTGCTCGGCCACGTCGCCGTCGAGGAATTCCCAGTGATCGGGACCCTTCGCCGACGCCTGCCGCATCGCCGCGGTCGAGTCTCGAAGCAAGCCCTGAACGTCACCGCCGTGCGCGAGGGCGATGCCAGCGCTTGCCGAGACATCGATCTGCACTCCGCCGAAATCGACCGTCCCGCGCACGACGCTGAGCAGCTGGGCAGCTGCGCTCGCGGCATCGGTGGCGTCCGAGATTCCGTCGACCAGGACGACGAATTCGTCGCCGGCAATCCTCGCGACGCTGGTCTCGTCCTCGACCGCGGTCACGAGCCTGGCGGCCACGGCCGCGAGGACGGCGTCCCCAGCGGCGTACGTGTAGGCCTGGTTGATGGCGGTCATCCCATCCACCCCAACGCACACCAACGCCCACGCCTCTGGTTCGTGCGTGTCGAGGACGCCCTGGATCCGGGCCAGCGCCAGCGCCGGGTTGGCGAGCCCGGTGAGTGCGTCGTAGTCGGACGCGTGGACGAGGGCCGTGCGGGCGAGCACTTCCTCGTGGGCGTCGCGCACACCGATCACCCCACCGACGAGGTCGCCCGCATCGTCGTGCAGCGCTCTCGGCGTGGCCTCCACCCACCGTTCGTCGCCGGACTTCATGAGCATGCGAATCTGGCAGGACACCGGAAGACCCGTGCGCGCATCGGCCGCGGCACTGAGCAGCAGCGGCAGATCCTCCTCGACGATGAGCATGCCGCCGAACTGCCCGATCAGATCCTCCGGACCGTAGCCGAGCATCCTGACAGCGGACGGGGAAACCCACGTGATGACCGCGTGCATGTCGAGGGAGAACACGAGGTCCATCGCGTTCTCGGCCAGGAGTCGATAACGCACCTCGGAGTCGAGGAGCGCCTGCCGCGCACGAACCTCCTCGTCGACCTCGCGGAAGCTCACCACGAACAGGCCTTCGGGCGTCTTCCGCGCCGCCGCGGACAGCCACACATATGAGCCATCCGACTTGCAGAACCGCGTCGCCAGGGGCGACGGCTGATGACCCGGCGTGGCAGCATCGGCGAGGTTGGCGGCGGCCGCGGCCCGGTCGTCCGGGTGGACCAGGTCCCATGGATGAGTCCCGATGAGCTGTGCTGGCTCGTAGCCGAGGAGCCTCGTCACCGAAGGCGAGATCCACTCGAGGGTCCCGTCGAGGGCGACCTGCACGACGACGTCGGATGCGTGCTCCGTGAGCAGCCGGTACTGGGTCTCCCGGGAAAGGATGCGGTCGTGCTGCCCCTTCATCCTGACGGCCAGGAGCAGGACCACACCGCCCAGAACGATCAGGACAAGCAGGAGGACCAGGAATGGTGTCAGGCCGGCCTCCAGCATGACCGTGCCGACGCCGGCGAGGAGCAGCACGAGGGCAGTAAGTATCAAGGGCAGCCATCGCCGCTCGTACCACCGGCGCTGGTCCATCTGGAAGCCTCTCCGCGATGACGGTCGTATCCACATACTCCTGCCGCCGAGCCTTCGAGTCGAACCGACGTGCCGCTCGTGCGACCAACGACACAGCAATGACAGCCCTTGCACTCCCTGCCGGCCTGACACAGGAGTCGCTCCGACCGATACTGGGCGGATGGTCCGTGCCCCCGACGGCCTGCGACTGCCCGCACTGGCGACGGCGATCGCCCTCATCGTCATGGCATCACAGGCCGCCGCACCTGCGGCGGCGAGCGCGCCGGATCGTGGGGCCGCGCCGCGCACGAACCCGATCCCGGGTACGGCGTGCCCGATGTTCCCGGATGACAACTACTGGCACGCACGAGTGGACCGACTGCCCGTCAATCGGCTCTCGGCCGCGTGGATGTCGCACATGCACTCCTCGATCAACCTGCACCCGGACTTCGGCCCGAGCTACGGCGCCCAGGACGTGCCCTACGGCATCCCGATCACCGTGGTCGACGGCACACCGCGCGTATCGGTGACGTTCGACTACGCCGACGAGAGCGACTCGATCGGCTACCCCCTCGGCAAGGAGACGCTCATCGAAGGCGGCCCCACCTCCGAAGGTGACCGACACGCGATCATCGTGGACTCGGCAACGTGCACCCTCTTCGAGACGTGGAACACCCACGAGAGCGAGGACGGCTGGACCGCCGGCTCCGGAGCCACATGGGACCTGAGGTCGAACCGGCTCCGCCCGTCGACCTGGACCTCTGCCGACGCTGCCGGACTGCCGATCCTCCCCGGGCTCCTGCGATGGGATGAGGTGTCGGCCGGCCGGGTGGACCACGCGATCAGGTTCACCACGAACGTGACCCGGCGTGCCTTCGTGTGGCCAGCGCGGCATCAGGCCGGATCGACGAATGACCCGCAGTTCCCGCCGATGGGCGCCCGCTTCCGGCTGAAGTCCACGTACCCGACCGTCGGCCACAGCAAGGAGGCAAATGCCGTCATCACCGCCCTGAAGCAGTACGGGCTGGTGCTCGCAGACAATGGCTCGCCCTGGTACTTCCAGGGCACGGCCGACCCGGACTGGCCGGCGAACCTCATCGACGAGCTCAAGACCATCCCGGCGGCGGCGTTCGAGGCGGTTGACACGTCCGGAATGAAGGTCGCGGGGAACTCTGCGGCGGTGCGACCGTAGGCTGTTCGAGTGCCTCGCCGCCTCATCACCACCCACGTCGCCATTGGCCTGACTGTGCTCGCCGTCGCGATCGCCGGCTGCTCGTCATCGACGGACACCGGGACACCCGCATCGAGCGCCGCCGCCGTCAGCGCGGTGCCGACCGCAGCCGGGTCCACCGTCCCGACTCCGTCGGCATCAGTGGCCCTCACCCCGAGCGCTTCGGCATCCGCGACGCCCTCGGCCACGCCCAGCGGTGCGCACATGGGCGAGGTCATCCCCGCCACGATCACGGGCATGCACGTCGCAGGCGTCCAGGACGGCGCCTGGCCGGATCGGAACGATCCGTTCGGCGCGCTCCGCTTGTGGGACAACGGCACGAACTGGTCGCAGATCGAGGCGGTGAAGGGCCAGTACAACTGGAAGCCGCTTGACGCCGCCGTGACGAACGCGCGGGCGCACGGCGTCAAGGACATCCTCCTGGTGCTCGGCGGGACCCCGACGTGGAACGCCTCGAGGATCAAGAAGACCGACTACCCCGGGCCCGGTGCAGCGTCCACGCCCAAGAGCCTGGCGGCATGGGACGCCTTCGTGCGGGCCGTAGTGAAGCGCTACGCCGGCAAGATCACGTCCTACCAGATCTGGAACGAGGCGAGCCTCGTCATGTTCTGGAACGGCACGCCGGAGACGCTCGCGAAGATGACCAAGAGCGCGGCCGACATCATCCACACGGGCGACCCGAAGGCCAAGGTGGTCGCAGCGAGCACCACGGTGCGCCTGGCCGGCAGCTTCTCGCGGTTCTTCCCGCGCTACCTCGCGGCACTGGGACAGTTGGGCTGGCCCATCGACGTGTTCGCCGCGCACCTGTACCCGTCGAGCCTGCAGACCACCGACGAGCGCGCTGCCTTCATCGCCACGGTCAAGCAGGCGATCAGCGCGGCGGGGGCTCCTGACAAGCCCGTGTGGGACACCGAGCTCAACTACGGACTCGCGGGGCCCGGCCCCAGCAATCCGCACCAGACCATCGAGGGACCGAAAGCCCGAGACTGGGTCGTGCAGACGGAGTTGGATTCACTGCACCTCGGCTTCGCCCGCACCTACTGGTACATCTGGACGCCGCAGCCGTATCCGCTGCTCGGCATGCAGTTGACGAACGACTCGGGCGCCGTCGAGGGCCTGCGGATCATCCACCAGTGGCTCGTGGGCTCGACGTTCAACGGCTGCAACGACGACGGCGTCGTCGTCAACTGCTTCGTGGAGAAGAACGGGATCCCCTCGATCATCGCCTGGGCAGTCAACAACACCGGCATCTACACCGCCCCGGAGGGCTACACGCAGGTCTGCAACACGGCCAACACCTGCAAGCCCGTGGCGGGGCCGATCGCGCTCAAGGAGACCCCAGTCCGCATCGTGCAGTGATCACGTCCCGGGAAGGCCGCCGGGGATGAGGTTCACGGCTCGGCTCAAGGTCACCACGACCGTGAGCAGCGCCGTGGCGGACTGCACGGTGAAGAGGATCTTCACCCGATGCGTCAGCGGCATGGTGTCCGTTGGGCTGAACGCGATGATGTTCGTGTACGCCGTGAAGAGGTAGTCGATCAGCCCCGGCCTCCATTCGGTCTGGCCCTGGCCCTGCTGCGGGAAGAGGAAGTCCGGGAGCGTGACGGTGCCGTCGCTGCGGCGACCCGGTCCACCGCCGTCGATCCACCAGTAGACCAGCCCGAAGCTCAGGACGTTGATGGCCAGAACGCCGAACCCCGCGAAGAGCAGGTACTCCCCCGTGTCCTCCGAGCCGCGAAGCAGCGAGACAAGCAGCAACACAGCGTTGGTGACGCACGCGAGGACGAGGAACACGAGATAGGCCGTCATGATTGCTCGCACGACCGGCTCGTCGGAGCCCAGCCACATCGTCAACGCAATGGCGATCGGGATGCCACCGAGCTCGATGACGGGTATGAGCCACGTTGGTCCGACGGTCACCGATGGGGGCAAGGACATCTGGATCGCGACGATGACCAGGACGATGCCGATGAGCGCGACCGTCGTCGCGGTGCTCGCAGGTCGGAGCCGGGCCACGTTTGGATGGTATCGGCCCGGTGGTATGTTCCTGCTCGCGCACCGCTAGCTCAATGGCAGAGCAGCTGACTCTTAATCAGCGGGTTCGGGGTTCGAGTCCCTGGCGGTGCACCAAGTCGGCCACCCTCCTCGGGTGGCCTTCTTCATCTGCCGAGTGGGGGGCACTGGTGGCAACCGATCAGGAGCCGATCGAGCACCACTCCGGGAGCCGGCTGGACGTCGCGATCGCGATCCTGCTGGCCGTCGTCGCCGTCACTGCGGCCTTCGCCGCCTGGCGCACCAGCGTGGTCGGATCGCAGGTGGCCGACACCAATCGCGCCGGCCTGATCGACGTCAGCAAGCAGGCGGCGATGCACCACATCAACGAGACCGGCGCCTATGGCGAGGCGGACTATGCCGTGCAGACCGCCATGAAAGCTGCCGAGGCCAAGTCCCTGATCGACAGCGGCCACCCGGCGCTGGCTGCTGCCGGGACGAGCCTCCGCGACAACCTCGTGCCGAGCATGGGCCAGCTCGCCGGGCCATTCCCCCAAGGCACCCTCACGACCTCCCTCGGCACGTTCGACGTTCCGGGTCGGGTCGCGCAGATGGAGGAGCAGGACCAGCAGTACCAGGCGATCGTCCCGACGACGTCCTTCGCCACGGCGGACAACTACGCGAACGAGAAACGCTGGCTGACGATCCTGTCGGTGCTGCTGGCCATCGCACTGTTCTGGCTCGGCATGGCGGAGATCACCGCAGGGCGCTGGCGCGTGCTCAACTTGGCGGTCGGCGTGGCCCTGTGGGTGGTGGGCATCGGAGCCTTCCTCATCATCGAGGCCTGGTTCGTCACGAGCCGAGGCGGCATCCTGTGACCGGCGATCGCGGGCGTCGCACGGTGGTCGTGCTGACCCTGCTCACGACCATCGTCGCCGCCGTGGTCGCCGGGCTCGAGGTCGAGGCCAGCACTCAGGGCGACGCCGCGAACCGTGACTCCGAGCGACTCGTGCTGACCGCGGCCGCGCGGCAGGTCAGCGACACCGTCGCCGAGGGCTACCAGACCCGGTTGGTCACGGAAGTCCTCGCCAACACCCAGCAGAGCCTGGCGCTGGACTACGCGGCGCTTCAGCAGGGCAGCGCCGGCAAGACGTCCGAAGCAGAGGAACTCGGCGCTCTCGCCGCAGCAGCGCACGCACGCGCGGACCAGGCTCAGGCACTGTCCGACATCTATGCCGATCCGGCGTTCGCCCCAGCGACGCCTGACGGGTTCCCTGACGTCAAGGGCTACCTCGATGCCCGCGCTGCAGGGGAGAAGGACCTGGTGGCTCAGCAGAACGACGCCTCCGACGCATACAACCTGTGGAACTCACGCAGCGACACCTACGTGGCGATCCTCAGCGTGCTGGCGATCACGTTCTTCCTGCTCGGCTTGGCCCAGGTCGCCAAGCGCATGCGACCGTTCCTGGCCACCTGCGCAGGTGGACTGCTCGTACTGGTCATCGGGTGGAGTGCGCTCACCGCGTTCACCTAGTCACGCACGCCCCTGACGAAGCGCTAACCGTCGCGCGTTCATGGCCGGCTGCCTCCGGGACTCGCGGCGCTCATTCCTCAGCCGCCGGCAACCGCCGGGATGATCGAGATGCTCGTGCCATCCGGCGTGGGCGTCTGCAGGTCCTCAAGGAACCGCACGTCATCGTCGTTGACGTAGACGTTCACGAAACGACGCAGCTTGCCCTCGTCGTCGAGCACCCGCGCGCCGATTCCCGGGTACTGCGTGTCGAGGTCCGTCAGCGCCTCGGCGAGCGTTGCGCCTGTGACCGTCACGTCGGCGACGCCGCCGGTGTACGTGCGGAGGATGGTCGGGACCTTGACGGCGATACTCATGAGGTCACCTCGGTGTAGTTGTCCTCGAAGTCGTCGTAGGACGGGGAGATCGTGAACGTGGGCTGCGATGTCGGGGCGACCGCGTCGAGCGTCTTCAGTCCGTCGCCGGTGTTCAGGAGCACGGTCTCTGCGGCCGGATCGATGAGGCCCTCGGCCAGGAGCTTGCGGTAGGTGGCCACCACGACCCCGCCTGCAGTCTCGGCGAAGATGCCCTCGGTCTGCGCCAACAGCTTGATCCCCCCAACGATCTCGTCGTCCGAGACGTCAGCCACTGCCCCACCGGTGCGGCGGACGGCGTCGAGCGCATAAGGCCCGTCGGCAGGGTTCCCGATGGCGAGTGACTTCGCAATCGTGTCGGGCTTGACCGGGCGGATGACGTCGTGCCCAGCACGGAACGCCTGCGCGACCGGCGAGCAGCCCGTGGCCTGCGCCCCGAAGACCTGGTACTCGTGCTCGTCGACCAGACCGAGCTCGACGAACTCGCGGAACGCCTTGTCGACCTTGGTCAGGAGCGAGCCGGACGCCACCGGCGACACGACGGCATCTGGCAGGCGCCAGCCCAGCTGCTCGGCGACCTCGTAGCCGACCGTCTTGCTCCCCTCGGCGTAGTAGGGCCGGAGGTTGACGTTGACGAAGCCCCAGTCACGCGACGACGCGACCTCGCTGCACAGCCGATTGACGTCGTCGTAGTTGCCGTCGATGGCGACCAGCGTGCCGCCATAGACGGCGGTGGTCACGATCTTGCCGGCCTCGAGATTTGACGGCACGAAGACGACGGACTTGAGACCCGCTCGCGATGCGGCAGCTGCCACCGCGTTGGCGAGGTTGCCGGTGGACGCGCAGGCGATGGTGCCGTAGCCCAGCCGCCGCGCGTTCTCCAGCGCCACGGCAACCACGCGGTCCTTGAAGGAGTGCGTCGGGTTACCCGAGTCGTCCTTGACCCAGAGGGTCTTCACACCCAGCGCCGCAGCCAGGTTGTCCGCGCGGACGAGCTTGGTCAGGCCCGGCTGCAGACCCGGCCGGCCACCGGCCCCGGGCACCACCGGCAGCAGCGCCTCATAGCGCCACATCGACAGCGGACCCGCCTCGATCTGCGAGCGCGTGATCGCGGTGGGGTGGTACGCCACCTCGAGGGGGCCGAAGCACTCCATGCAGGCGTAGCTGGCGTCGAGCTCGGTGGTGGCGCCGCACTCGCGGCACTTCAGCGCGTACGCCGATCCCAGCGAGGGGTTGGTCAGTTGAACAGTCATGACGAGGCCTCTCTTCTCATCTGCCCTGGTTTCAGGTCGGAAGTGGCACCACTTTCGGGCGGCCTCGCACGCGAGAGTCACCGAAAAGGTTGCCGGGGCTTCAACGGGCCGTATCCCTCTGCCCCTCTGGATGAGGTATTCAGTTGTGAGGCAGATGTAATCACACTCGCCCCGTTCGCGGCAAAACGCCCCCCGTCAGGAGGGGATCGGGACGCCTTCAGCCGCTAAGCGCGCGCAGGCGGCCGCATAGTGCTCATCGATGCGTGCACCTGTCTGGTCATCGAAGTCCCGACGCCAACGGCCCGGGTGCATGCCATCGCTCGTCACGTTCTCGTCGAACCACGCAACCATCGCCGGGTCGACCGGCACGCCGAGGAAGTCGCACAGTCGGGCCAGCGTGACTGCTCGGTCACGGACCACGAGGTCCATGAGCTCGAAGGTCAGGATCCGGTCGGCGCGGCACCGTGCCGCCGCGCGATGCGAGGCCAGCATGCGTGCCTCCCACTGGTCGAGCGCCTCGAACACGTCGTCCGGCCCGAAGCTCTGACTGACGAACGACGCGGAGACGTCGCGGCCGTCGCGGGTCACCATGACGACTTTGGACTCCGGATAGATGGGCTCGAGCCGATCGGCCTTGCGGGCGTTGGCCGGAGTGGTGTCGACCAGGCGCGTGGCATTCAGCCGCGCCGCGATGCGCGCCATGATGCGATCGGTCAACGTGCGGGTGGCCGTCACCGCGTCGGTGCCGAACGTCGCGAGATAGTCCTTCGACCACTCCTCGACCTCGTCCTTCGACATCGACTCGTGCAGCCCCACGTGCTCGGCGCGGTAGAACCACCGGTTGAGCAGCCGGTCCACTGCCAACTGCGCGGCCGCCGTCGCCTCGGAGCTGCCAGGCTTGCGCTGCGCCTTCGCCAGCGCGTCCGCGAGCCCCTGATGCCCGGCGATGAACCTGACCTCCATCGGGCGGGTCAGCGTCAGATCGGGGTGGTTGTCGAGCAGGTGGCCCACGATCGTGGAACCACTGCGACCAGTCCCACCGACGAGCACCGGTCGGCGCAGTGGAGTCTCTGTCACGTCACCTACAGATACAGACCGGTGCCGGACGACTGGTCACGTTCCACTGCCACGGCATGGACATCTCGCTCGCGCAGCAGGACGTACTCGATGCCCTGGAGTTCGACGAGCCCGCGGTCCTCCGGCTCGAACAGCACATGGTCGCCCACCTCGAGACTGCGAACGTTCGGTCCGATCGCTACGACGTTGGCCCAGGCGAGCCTGCGGCCGACCTGCGCGGTGGCCGGGATGACGATCCCGCCAAGCGACTTGCGCTCGCGGCCGTCGTTGTCCTCGTGCACGAGGACGCGATCGTGGAGCAGCTTGATCGGGACCGAACCGTCGGGGTTCGGGGTGGTGTCGGGGGACGTCACGACTTCGTGTGCACTCGCGGCCACGGACGCTGGCTAGCGGCGGCGGCGGCGAAGCGCGCCGAGAGCGAGGATGCCGACCACGACGGCACCGACGATCGCCACGCGATCAGGCCTTACCCCGCCGAACTCGTCGGTGAAGAAGCCCAGGACGTTGCGCTGTCCGCGCTTGACCAGGGCCCCAGGCTTGGTCTGCGCCTTGAGCTCGTTGAGCGATTGGACCAGGTCGTCGCGAGCGGACTCGATCTCCGCCTGCAGGTCCTCCACGGAGGGAGCAGGGGCCTTCACGGGCGTGGTCGCGTCCAGGGCGGGTGGCATGACGTCCGACATGGAACGCAAGCCTACGCGGCAGGCTCGGCGAGCAGGTCCTCGGAGTGGCTGTCCAATCCGGCGGAGCGCCGAAGACCCCGTCCCCCGGTGAAAGCGAGGACGACGATGAACAGCGCGGCGCCCACCAGGACGATCATCGTGCCGGACGGCACGCCCGCGTAGTAGCTGAGGTACATGCCGGCAAGACCGCAGATCGAACCGACGATCGTGCTGTAGGTGAGCATCCGTCCGAAGGAGTCCGTCAGCATGCGCGCGATCACCGCCGGGATGACCAGCATGGCCGCAACGAGGGTCACGCCGACGACGGTCAGCGTGGCCAGGATCGCCAGCGAGAGGATCACCATCAGCGACGCCTCGATGCGAGCGACCTGCACTCCGGACACCGTGGCCACGTCCGGATCGAAGGTGCTGAACAGCAGCGCCCGGTAGCGGAAGAACACGAACAGACCGGTCAGCACGGTGACGGCGACCAGCCCGAGGATCTGTATCGGCGTGATCCCCAGGATGCTGCCGAACAGCGCATTGTCGAAGGACGGACCGGTGCTCCCGAACTTCGCGAACAGCGCGACGCCCAGGGCGAACGACGCGAGCGTGATCACTCCGATGGCGGCATCGGCTCCGACGCGACTCTTCTTCACCACGACCGTGATGGCGAGGGCCGACGCGATTCCCCACAGTCCGGCCCCGATCACGTAGAACTGCGCCGCGAAGAGCTGCGCCGCCGCGAATCCGCCGAAGATCGAGTGCGACAGCCCGTGGCCGATGTAGCTCATGCCGCGCAGGACGATGTAGACGCCGATGAACCCGAGCAGTGCGCCGGACAGGCAGGCGACCAGCAGCCCCTTCTGGAAGAAGGCGTAGGCCAGGGGCGCGAGGAGTGTCTCCATGTCAGTTGCTCACCCCGGGCAGGTACGAGACCGGGGCCTCGTCGACGACAACCCGCATGCCCAGATGCTCGAGGACCTCCATGCGGGCGCCGAACGTCTGCTCGAGCACGGCAGGCGTGATGACCTCGTTCGGGGTGCCGTCAGCGACGATCCGATGGTTGACGCACACCAGGTGCGGCAGGTGCGCCGCCATGCCGTTGAGGTCGTGCGTGGTGAGGACGATGGCCACGCCCTCCTCGTGCAGGTCGGCCAGCAAGTGGAGCACGTCATGCCGGGTCGACACGTCGACACCGCTGGTGGGCTCGTCCATGAGGAGCAGTTGCGGGTCGCGAAGGAGGGCGCGAGCGAGGAACATCCGCTGCTGCTGGCCGCCGGAGAGCTCGCGAATGTGACGCTGGGACAGGCCGCCGATGCCGAGCCGGTCCAGCACGTCGAGAACCTGCGCCTTCTCCTGCCGACTGGCCCACGGCAGGAGCCGGCCGCGGGTCTTGGACATGAGTACGCACTCCATGACCGTGACCGGGAAGTTCCAGTTGACGGTCTCAAGCTGCGGCACGTAGGCGACGCGGAGGTCCGGTCGACGCCACAGCGTGCCGGACTCGGTGCCGAGCGTGCCGAGGAGCACGCGCAGCAGCGTCGTCTTACCCGCGCCGGACGGCCCGACGATGCCGGTGAACTGGTCCTCGTGGATGTGGAATGACACGTCGTGCAGCACCACGTGCTGGCCGTAGCCCGCGTTCACGTCGTCGAGCCTGATCAGCTCAGGGCCGACCCCGGTGCCGGTCATGGCCGCGCTCTGTTCACTGGGGGTACTCCGCCTTGTCGGGAACCGAACTGGTCACGTCAACCGCATCGAGGTTCGTGGGATTCCCGCCCAGGCCCTTGATCATGGTCGAGTAGTCGTACTTCATCAGGCCGAGCCAGGAGTGGTCCGGCTCCCCAGGTGTGCCGGGCAGGTCGTCGTCGCGCAGGGAGTCCTCGTAGCGGGCTCCCGTCGCACGCCCGATCTCCTCGAGCACCGACGAGGGGAACACCTCGGAGCCGAAGATGGTCGGCACCTTCTCGGCCTTGACCTGGTCGATGAGCGTGGCCACCTCAGAAGGCGTCGGGTCGGAGAAGTTCTTGGGCTGCAACGCTCCGATGACCTGCCAGCCGAAGTCCTTGGCGAAGTACGCGTAGGCGTCGTGGTACGTCAGCAGCTTGAGGTTCCCGTCAGGAACCGTCTTCTGATCGGCCCGCAGCGCGTCGGCCAGCTCGTTGGCCTTCTTGGCGAAGGAGTCGTAGTTGGCGGAGTAGTACGAGGCGTTGGTCGGGTCGAGCGTGCTCAGCTGGTCGCGGATCACCGCGGCGTACTTGATCGCGTAGTTGGGGTCCGTCCACAGGTGCGGGTTGGGCTTGCCGTCCTCCTTCGGGAAGGAGAAGTCGTAGATGTAGTCCGACTCGGGCAGGACCGCCGTGCCGATCTCGACGATCGGCGTGGACTCCTTCTTGTTGGACTTCGCGAGCTCGACCGTGGGGTCCTCGAGCTTCAGTCCGTTGACGAGGATGAGATCGGCGTTGCTCAGCAGCTCCGCAGTCTGCGGGGCCGGCTCGTAGGTGTGGCTGTTGGATCCCTCGGGGACGATGCCCTGCACCCGCGCACGGTCGCCGGCGATCGAGGCCGCGATCGAGGTGATCGGCGAGACCGTGGTCGCGACGAGCGGACCCTGGCCGGCAGCCGTAGGCTCCGATGAGGAGCCAGCCGAGGAACCGGACGAGCAGGCGGCGAGCATCAGCGCAACCGCGATCGGCATGAGGGACGCCCTGAGTCGCATGAGGGAACCCTAAGTTCACCGGTGTCTTTCTGCAAATCGTTTGCAGTTGCATGGTCTTGGACAGAAGGCTGGCGACCATCGCCTAGCGTGGTGCTCCCCCGCACCGCCCCAGGAGGCCACTATGACCCTCGCGCCCGACGACAAGGCTCCCGCCTTCGCCCTCACCGACGACACCGGCGCCATCGTGCGCCTGAAGGACTTCGCGGGGCAGCAGGTGCTCCTGTTCGCCTATCCCGCCGCCATGACGCCTGGCTGCACCAAGGAGGCCTGCGACTTCCGCGACCGCCTCGAGGTCTTCGGTGAGCACGGCATCGCCATCCTCGGCATCTCGCCGGACAAGCCGGAGAAGCTCGCGAAGTTCAAGGATCGCGACCACCTCACCTACCCGCTGCTCTCGGACCCCGACAAGTCCGTCCTCACCGCCTACGGCGCCTTCGGGGAGAAGAAGCTCTACGGCAAGGTGGTCACCGGCGTGATCCGGTCGACCTTCCTCATCTCGGGCAAGGGCAAGATCGAGCAGGCCTTCTACAACGTGAAGGCCACCGGACATGTCGCGAAGCTGATCAAGGACCTCGGGCTGGCATGACCGCCATCGAGCAGGCGGCGATCGACGCCTACCGCGCTGACGGGTGCGTGGTACTCCGGTCGCTGTTCAGCGTCGACGAGGTGGAGGTGGTGCGCCGCGGCATCGAGCGCAACCTCGCCGAGCCCGGTCCGCTGTTCGGTGTCGCCAGCCAGGACGACGATCCGGGTCGATTCGTCGAGGACTTCTGCAACTGGCAGCGCATCCCCGAGTACCGGCAGATCGCCTTCGAGTCGAAGGCCGCCGACGTCGCGGGCGCGCTCATGGGCAGCACCACCGTGCGCCTCTTCCACGACCACCTGCTCGTCAAGGAGCCGGGCACGCGGCAGCACACGCCCTGGCACCAGGACCAGCCGTACTACAACGTCGAGGGCTTCCAGAACTGCTCGATGTGGATGCCGGTCGATCCTGTTCCCGTCGAGTCGACCCTCGAGTTCCTCGCGGGCTCCCATCTCGATGGCTGGCTGATGCCGCGCACCTTCCTCACCGAGCAGGCGAAGTGGTTCCCCGAAGGGTCACTCGACGAACTGCCCGACATCGAGAGTGATCGCGGCGCCTACGACGTTCGTGCGTGGGCGCTCGAGCCCGGCGACGTCGTCTTCTTCCACATGCTCACGGCGCACCACGCCTACGGGGTTCCGGGAACCTCCCGTCGTCGCGCGTTCTCGTTGCGGTTCCTCGGGGATGACGCGACGCACGCCCCGCGCCCGTGGCGCACCTCACCGCAGTTCGACGGGCTGGAAGCTGAACTCCCTGCCGGCGCCGCTATGGATCACCCGCTGTTCCCGCTGCTGCGCCCCTGACTGGCGCGACGCCACCAGGGCCGTGACAGCCCGGTCCATGTCACACCCTCGGCATACGTTGAACCGCAGGCGGTTCGCACTCCCACATCAGCAAGCGCATCCGAGCGCTCGGGCTCGATAGTTCGCACTTCACCGGGCAGGGTCACAATGCAGGGAAGATCTTGCCGCGCAAGAGACCTGAGGAATTCCTCATCCGACTGCCAGTTACCTCACGGCGCATAGAAGCCCGATACCTGCGGCGCTCGCTCATCGAGATCGGCCGTGACTACACGTGCGAGCAATGCGGCACTGGTTCTGTTTGGAACGGGGCTGTTCTCATTCTTCACGTGGACCACCGTGATGGAGATCCGCTCAACTGCGTCGCGGAGAACCTGAGGTTCCTATGCCCCAACTGTCATTCTCAGACGCCCACCTTCTGCCGAGGGCCGTCGTCACGCCCGGTCGAGGCGCCGACATCTAGACTGACTTCACAAGCGGGAGTGGTGTAATAGGCAGCCACGCACGGTTTAGGGCCGTGTGCCTTCGGGCGTGAGGGTTCGACTCCCTTCTCCCGCACTCACCTCGCGACGGCCAGCGCCGATCGCAGCCGCAAAGACACAGCGTCTTGATCGGCATCGGATACCCACACCGTCTCGTCTTCGCCCAGGAAGGCGAAGACCCGTGGACCGGTCACCTCTGGGGCCAAGTCAGGCATCCGCGGAACCACGTGCACGTGCAGGTGGCTGAAGCCCTCGGCCTCGGCGAAGAGCATCAGGTATGTCTTCGAGCAGCCGGTCACGGACTTCAACGCGACTGATGCACGGTGAGCGAGCAGCCCCAGCTCCTCGGACTCCGCGGTCGTGAGCTCGTCGAGGCCGGTGACGTGGCGCGTCGGGACGAGGACCAGCCAGCCCGGCAGGGCGGAGTTGAACGCGTGCGCGATGCGCCAGCCGCCCTGCATGAAGATCTTCTCCCGCGGCGGTAGTTCATCGATATGCGCCGTCATGCGGCAGGGGTAGCAGTCGCCCAGCATCAGTGCGCCAGCAACTCGGCGATCACGGGTGCCAGTGCTTCGAGCGCGCGCCCGCGATGACTGATGGCGTCCTTCTCCTCCGCGGGGATCTCGGCCATGGTCTGCGTGCGTCCCACTGGCACGAAGATCGGGTCATAGCCGAAGCCGTTGGTACCACGAGCCTCGCGGATGATGGACCCCTCGATCGTTCCCTCGACCACGCGCTCGGTGCCGTCGGGAAGCGCGATCGCCGCCGCGCAGTGGAAGGCACCTCCGCGGCGACGGTCGGGGATGTCGCTGAGCTGACCGAGGACGAGGTTGAGATTGGCGACATCGTCACCGTGACGTCCGGACCAACGTGCCGACAGGATCCCCGGCATGCCGTTGAGGGCGTCGATGCACAGGCCGGAATCGTCGGCCACGGCCGGCAGCCCGGTGATGCGCGCGATCTCCCGTGCCTTCAGCAGGGCGTTGCCGGCGAATGAGGACTCGGTCTCGGGAATGTCCGGCAGGGCGGGGAAGGCGTCGGCGCCGAGCAACTCGATGTCGAGGCCGGCCGCGTCGAGGATGCGATGCAGCTCGGCGAGCTTGTGGCGGTTCCTCGTCGCCAGGACGATCGACTTCGGCACCGTCACCCCCTCGGGGCGAGGGTCGCGGCGAGCGCCGCGGTCTGGAGTTCGGCGAGCCGCCCGCAGCCCGTGGCGGCGAGGTCGAGCAACTGGTCCAACAGCGCCCGGTCGAACGCCTCGCCCTCGGCCGTTCCCTGCACCTCCACGAATCGGCCGTCGCCCGTCATCACGACGTTCATGTCGGTGTCGGCGCGCACATCGTCGTCGTAGTGCAGGTCGAGTCGAGGCTCACCGTCGACGATGCCGACGCTCACGGCGGCGACGGACGACTTCAGCGGCTCGACGCCCGGCTTGATGAGGCCCTGACCGCGCGCCCATGTCATGGCATCGCTCAGTGCGACGTACGCACCGGTGATCGCCGCGGTGCGCGTACCACCATCAGCCTGAAGGACGTCGCAGTCGATGAGGATGCTGTTCTCACCCAGGGCCTTCATGTCGACGACGGCCCGCAGGCTGCGACCGATGAGCCGGGAGATCTCCTGCGTGCGCCCGCCTAGCTTGCCCTTGACCGACTCGCGGTCGTTGCGGGTATTGGTCGCGCGCGGCAGCATCGCGTACTCGGCGGTGACCCAGCCGGTGCCGGAGTCCTTGAGCCAGCGCGGGACGCCCTTGGAGAACGAGGCCGTGCACAGCACGCGCGTGCGGCCGAAGGAGACGAGCGTGGACCCCTCGGCCTGCTCGAGCCAGCCCCGCTCGAAGGTGATGGGACGCAGTTCATCGGCCGCCCGGCCATCGGATCGTGTCATGGCGCGACCCTATCCAGCGGGTTCGTGAGGTCGTCAGGCCGTCGCACGCTGGAGGTGCGCTTGATCCACGGGGACACGGAATCTTGAAGTGACTACATTCATGAGTTAAAGTGACTACATGAACGTCGGGATTCGCGAGGCCAGGGCACATTTCTCTGAGTGTCTGCGACGGGTGAGCCAAGGGGAAGTAGTCACGATCACAGATCGCGGTCGTGTCACCGCACACCTGGTGCCGCCCAACTACCTCTCGAATGTCGACCTGGGCCTGTCGGAGGGGTGGATTACTCCGCCCGAGAAGCGCGGACCGCTTCCCACGGTGCCCCGCTACCAGGCCTCCGCGTCCGTTGCTGCGCTGCTTGACGATGACCGGGCCGAGTGATGCCCGCCTATGTCGACAGCAGCGCCCTGCTCAAGCGCTACCTGGATGAGCCGGACTCGGATGCGGCCCAGGGACTCCTCGACGACGCCGGCGGCATCTTCACCTCGCGGGTCGCCGTAGTCGAAGTGCGCAGAGGCATCTCGCGCATCGAGAATCCAGTCGAGCGCGGCATGGCCAAGACGCTCTTCATGCAGGATCTGTCGCTGATGTTCGTCATCGAGGCCGACGCGCAGGTATGCGAGCTCGCGGCGCAGTTCGCCGAGCGCACGGCGCTTCGATCACTCGACGCGATTCACGTGGCGTCGGCTCAACGGGCACTCGGCACCACGGCGAACTTCGTCACCTTCGATAGCCGGCAGGCCGCTGGGGCGCGCGAGCTTGGGCTGACCGTTAAGGGAGCATGAGCGAGGCCATCACAGCGCGATCGACATCCCCGGCTCGGCCCGTTCGATAGGCCCAGTGAAGTGCTCGACCGCCTCGCGCATGACGACGTCGTTGTCGTTCCACGTGACCAGATGGGTCAGGACCAGCAGCCCCGCACCCGCCTGCGTGGCCGCCCGCGCCGCGTCGGCGCCGCTCATGTGAAGGTCGGTCGGGTTGTCCGTGCCGACGAAGGACGCCTCGAACAGGGCGAGGTCGGTGCCCTTGGCGAGCACGGGAAGGGCGGGATTGGGCCCGGTGTCGCCGGAGTACGTGATCGAGCGCCCGCCTGCCGAGACCCGGATGGAGTACGACTCCACCGGGTGACGGGCCGGCACGGCCGATATCTCGAACGGGCCCAACGACATCGGTGTGTCAGTCAGGGATCCGATCGCGAACTCGACGTCGAGCGCGGACTCGTCCGCCATCCCGTAGACGCCGGCAAGCCGAGCACGCATCTCGATAGGCCCGACGAGGTCCAGCCGAGCCGGTGGTCGGGTCGGCCCGTAGTGACGCATGACGTACAAGGAGCCGACGTCCGCGCAGTGGTCGATGTGGCAGTGACTCAGGACGACCCCGCAGAACGACGGATCGAGAACCGGGTCCATATGACGCTGCAGCGACCCGAGCGCGCCGTTGCCGAGGTCGAGGACGATCTGGTGGCCGTCGTGCTCGATGAGGTAGCAGGACGCGGGCGAGTCCGGTGTCGGGTAGGACCCCGCACAGCCGATGACGGTGAGCCTCACGGCATCACCTCGACTCGACCGACTTCCGGCCCGAGGAAGCGGCGGCCCAGGCGCTGGAACTGCGTCGGGTCGCCTGTCGCCATGAACTGGTGCACCGGGTCGGGCAGGGCCGGGTCGCGGAGCAGTTTGTGACGGACCAGCGTTCCGTAGACGTCCTTGGCCGTCTCCTCGGCGCTGGACACCAGCGAGACGCCCTCGCCCATCACGTACGAGATCACGCCCGTCAGCAGGGGGTAATGGGTGCAGCCGAGGACGAGGGTGTCGACCCCGGCGTCGTGCATCGGGTCGAGGTACTCGCGCGCCACCTCGATGAGCTCGTCACCGCTGGTGATCCCAGCCTCCACGAACTCTACGAACCGGGGGCACGCGATCGTCGTGAGGCTCACCTGCGGCGCCGCCGCGAAGGCGTCCTCGTAGGCACCCGAGGTGATCGTCGCGGCCGTGCCGATGACACCGACGTGTCCGGTACGCGTGGCAGCGACGGCGCGGCGCACTGCAGGGTGCACGACCTCGATCACGGGGACGTCGTAGCGTTCGCGCGCATCACGCAGCGTTGCCGCCGAGGCCGAGTTGCAGGCGATGACGAGCAGCTTCACGCCGTTGTCGACGAGGTGGTCCATGATCTCGAGCGAGAACGCCCTCACTTCGGCCAAGGGTCGAGGGCCGTAGGGACCTCGGGCGGTGTCGCCGACGTAGCGCACCGGCTCATGGGGCAACTGGTCGAGGACGGCGCGGGCCACCGTGAGCCCGCCGACGCCGGAGTCGAAGATCCCGATGGGTGCGTCATTCATGGCCCTACCAGCCTAGGGCGAACGGCCAGCAGGCTGCGGGACCCCGGGCCCTAGGCCCAGAGCTGGCCGTCGAGCAGGTCCTCGGCCGCGTCCAGAGTGCCCTCGTACGCCCCGGTCGACAGGTACTTCCACCCGCCGTCGCACACGACGAAGGCGATGTCCGCGGGCGTGCCGGCGGCGTCGGCCTTCGCGGCCATCGCGAGGGCCGCGTGGAGGATGGCACCGGTCGAGATGCCGGCGAAGATGCCTTCGATTTCGAGCAGCTCGCGCGTGCGGCGCAGGGCGTCCCGACCGCCGACCGAGTAGCGCGTGGTGAGCACCGAGGCGTCATAGAGCTCGGGGACGAAACCCTCGTCGAGGTTGCGCAGGCCGTAGACGATCTCGCCGTAGCGCGGCTGCGCGGCGACGATCGCCACGTCGGGCTTCGCCTCGCGCAGGTAGCGCCCGACGCCCATGAGAGTGCCGGTCGTGCCGAGGCCAGCAACGAAGTGCGTGATCGTAGGCAGGTCGACCAGCAGTTCGGGTCCGGTCGTGTCGTGGTGCGCCTGCGCGTTCGCGGCGTTGCCGTACTGGTAGAGCATCACCCAGTCGGGGTGCTCGGCCGCGAGCTCCTTGGCGACGCGAACGGCCTCGTTGGATCCGCCCGCGGCCGGCGACCAGACGATCCTCGCGCCCCACGCCTGCAGCAACTGCGCGCGCTCGCGTGAGGTGTTCTCAGGCATGACGCAGACCAGTTGGTAGCCGCGCTGGCGGGCGACCATCGCCAGCGCGATGCCCGTGTTTCCCGACGTCGGCTCCAGCAGCGTCGCGCCCGGCTCGAGCAGCCCGTCCTTCTCAGCCTGCTCCACCATCGCCAGCGCGGCGCGATCCTTGATCGACCCGGTCGGATTGCGATCCTCGAGCTTGGCCCACAGCCGCACCTGCGGAGACGGGGACAGGCGCGGCAGTCCGACCAGCGGGGTGCCCCCCACGGAGTCGAGCAGGGAGTCGAATCGCACGGTCAGCCGCCAGCGACTGCCGGCAGGATGGTGATCGAGTCGTTGTCGGCGACGGGAGTGTCCAGCCCGTCCAGAAAGCGAACGTCCTCGTCGTTCAGGTACACGTTGACGAAGCGGCGAAGGCCGTTGTCGTCAACGATCCGCTCGGCGATGCCGGGGTGACTGGCGTCCAGGTCCTTGATCACTGCCGCCAGGGTTTCCCCCTCGGCGCTCACCGCCTTCTCTCCCCCCGTATAGGTGCGGAGGATGGTGGGCACGCGGACCTCGACTGCCATTGCTGCTCCAGGATCAGGGGGTGGTGCGGGACTGTGGACAGGGAACGCCAGATTAGGAACTGGCATTCCCGACCTGCTGTAGCAGGTTCGCACATGCGAACCCTTTGCAGAACGGGTAGGCGCGCGGCCCTAGTCCACGATCTCGACCGGTTCCTCGGTGATCTCTCCGTCGACGATGCGGAAGGACCGGAACTCGGCCGGTCCAGCAGCGTTACCGGTCTCCCGGGTCGAGACGAGCACGTAGTGGGCGTCGGGCTCGGACGCGTACGAGACATCAGTGCGCGATGGATACGCCTCGGTGGCGGTGTGGGAGTGGTAGATCACGGACGGCACCTCGTCACGGTCGTCCATGTCGCGGTAGAGGCGCAGCAGGTCCGTGGAGTCGAACTCGTAGAAGGTCGGGGACCGAGCGGCATTGACCATCGGGATGAAGCGCTCCGGCTGATCCGGAGACGGACCGGCCACGACCCCGCACGCCTCGTCGGGGTGATCGGCGCGCGCATGGGCGACGATGGCGTCAACGAGGTCCTGGCGGATGACGAGCACCGGCACACCCTAGGGCAGCAGCAGTTGCACCAACGAGTCCTGCAGGTAGGTCAGCCAGTCATACACGTGGAACATCCCGGCGCGCGGATCCTCGTCCGGGAGTGCGTCGAGTTCGTCGTGGTTGTCCTCGGTGATCTCGATTCGCGTGCCCAGCGCCAGTCGCGTGTCGTTGAGGAAGCCGAGCCAGGCAGCGACGTGATCGTCCGGCAGCACGTCGAGGCCGGCCTCGATGTCGGTCGCGACGGTGGTCGCATTGGCGACCTTCCCTGCGCGCAGGTCCCGCTCGGTGAAACGACGGAACTCCACCGCCGCATCAGGGTCGTCGATGAAGGCGTCCGGCAGCAGTCGGGCCAAGGCCGGATCGTCCGGTGTCTCCGCGGACAGGTCGATGCCGACCATGGTCGCCAGCGGATCGGCATCCGCGGACACGGGGTCCGGCTCGACGAAGGCGATCAGCTGCTTGGCGAGCGAGAGCAGCAGCTCGCGTTCGACCTGCTCGAGGTTGATCCGCAGCTCACGGCGGCGGCCTCGGGAGAAGCCGTACGGCCGCCCCATCAGTCGTCCTTCTGCATGGTCGCCCACAGCCCGAAGCCGTGCATCGCGGTGACGTCGCGCTCCATCTCCTCGCGACTGCCGTTGGACACGACCGCCCTGCCCTTCTCGTGGACGTCGAGCATCAGCGACTCGGCCTTGGCGCGGTCGTAGTGGAAGTAGGTCATGAACACGTAGGTCACGTAGGACATGAGGTTCACCGGGTCGTTCCACACGATCGTGATCCACGGCCGGTCCGTCGCCTCGTCGACCTCAGGCCGCTCCACTTCGGCGGGGGCAACAGACACAGAGCCATCCTCCCACCGGGCTCGCTGCCTGACGCCCTCAACCCGAAGCGCCTAGGGTGAGCAGGTGCCAGCAGTCAACATCCCCGGGCGTGCTCCTAGCCTGCCGGAGCCCGCCCTGCTCGAGCGGATCCGGGCCAGCGTCATCGGCGACGACCAGGTCATGACCAGCCCGTTCGGTGCCCGACGCGTCACGTACGCCGACTACACCGCCAGCGGGCGCGCCCTGTCCTTCATCGAGGACTTCATCCGAGCCGAGGTACTTCCCCGCTACGCCAACACGCACACGGAGTCGAGCGGCACCGGCCTTCAGACCACGCGGCTTCGCGAGGATGCCCGACGCATCATCCGAGAGGCAGTCAACGGCGACGCAGACACCTGCGTCATCTTCTGCGGATCCGGATCGACCGCCGCCATCAACCGCCTCGTCGGGATCCTCAACCTGCGCCTGCCCGCCGACCTGGACAGCGCCTACGGCCTGTCGGCTCACATCCCCGCCGACGAGCGACCCGTCATCTTCATCGGGCCGTTCGAGCATCACAGCAACGAACTTCCGTGGCGCGAGACGATCGCCGACGTCGTCACCATCCGCGAGGACTCCGACGGTCACATCGATCTCGCCGAGCTCGAACGGCAACTGCACGCGTACGCCGATCGCCCGCTCCGTATCGCCTCGTTCAGCGCCGCCAGCAACGTCACCGGCATCGTCACGGACACCCACGCCGTGAGCCAGCTGCTGCACGAGCACGGCGCGCTGGCGTTCTGGGACTACGCCGCGGCCGCACCGTACGTCGACATCGACATGATGCCGCGGTGCGACGAGCACCCGCTCGCCTACAAGGATGCGATCTTCCTGTCCCCGCACAAGTTCATCGGCGGACCCGGAACCCCTGGCGTCCTCATCGTTCGGCGCGAGCTGCTGTCGAACTCGGTGCCCGACGTCGTTGGTGGCGGCACCGTCGCCTACGTCAACCCTGAGGATCACCAGTACCTCACGGACGCCGAGCATCGCGAGGAGGGCGGCACTCCCGCCATCGTCGAGTCGATCCGAGCGGGACTGGTCTTCCAGCTCAAGGATGCCGTGGGCGTCGACGTGATCCGAGCGCACGAGGAGGACTTCGTTCATCGCGCTATCGCGGCGTGGTCGGCAAACTCCGCCATCGACATCCTCGGCAATCGCAACGCCGAGCGGCTGTCGATCGTCTCGTTCGTGATCCGACGGCCCGGCGGCCGTTTCATGCACCACAACCTCGTCGTGGCGATTCTCAACGACCTGTTCGGGATTCAGGCCCGCGGCGGGTGCAGTTGCGCCGGCCCCTACGGCCACCGACTCCTCGGCATCGACATCGCCCGAAGCCACGAGTTCGAGCGCGAGATCACGCATGGCTGCGAGGGCATCAAGCCCGGATGGGTCCGCGTGAACTTCAACTACTTCATCTCGGACGCGGTCTTCGAGTACATCGTGTCGGCCGTCGACCTCGTCGCCGAGCAGGGCTGGAAGCTCACCCCGCAGTACCGGTTCGATGCGACTTCCGGGCGGTGGCACCACCGCGACGGCGCCGTCGAGCCGCCACTTCGCCTGACCGACCTCACTTACGACCCGGCCGGCGTGCTCCGCTACCCCGAGCAGAACGACAGGGCACCGGAGTCCGCGCTGGCCGACTACCTAGTGCAGGCGCGCGACCTGCTCGACGCCCTGACTGACGAGATCGGCGACTCCGCCACGACGGGACTGTCCGAGGACTTCCGATCGCTGCAGTGGTTCGAACTGCCTGCCGTCAGCCTGCTGGCCCCGCCTACTTCGTGACGCGGATCGGGAACTCGTTCGAGGCCCCCGACAGGATGGACTGCTGGCCCACGGCCACCACCCGGTAGACGTACAGGCCCTTCACCTTCGGCGCCTCGGCGCGCAGCTTGTCCCGACCGCGGGCGTTGGTGGTGCCGCGCGCGACGTTGCGCCAGCCGTCGCCACGCTTGATCTGCAGCGCGACCTTCTGGCCACGCATGGCTGGCTGCACGAGCACCTTCACGATGATCGTCGACTTCGCCTTCACCTTGGTGGCCACGGGCGTGGCCGACACCAACGCGATGACCTGAGTGGTGAACGGAGTGCTGGTCCCGTCGACGCGACCAGGCGCGCCAGGAACGAAGACCTGCCAGTCACCAGTCGACTGCGGCTGCACCTGGAACGACACGGTCCCGTCGGGAGCGGTCGTGGCCGCCTGCACGTCCGTCCACTTCTTACTGCCGGTCGGGAGGAACTGCACCGTCGCAGCCGCACCCACCACCGGTACGCCACGAGACGACACCACGGCCGTCACCGTCATGGGCGACCCGTAGACGACGGCCGGCGTGCCCGAAATGGAGATGTCCGTGCTCGCCGGAGCCAAGGACTGGCCGTAGCTGCCCAGCAGCGCCCACTGTGCCGGGTTCTCCCCGCCCACGGTCCAGTAGGCGGCGGCGTTGATCCCGAACTCGCCGACCAGTTGCGTGCGGGCCAGCACGGCCTGCGGCCCCACGAACCACAGGACTCGACTGGCCTTGCAGGTCTGGGCGGCACCGGATGAGTCCGTCCACTGCAGTGTCTTGTCGTAGTAGAGGACGTTCTCCTGTTCCGTCGGCGCCCACTGGACGTCGGCATCGGTCTTGCCGACGGACGCGAGAAGTGCCGGGACGTCGGCATCGTTGACCGACTGCGACGAGACCAGCGACTTGTAGGCGGCCGAGCTGGTCGACGGACAGGTTCCCGACGTCTGGTAGCCACCGGAAGCCTTCTTGACACCCCACGCACGACCGTACGTCGGCACACCGATCTGCAGCTTCGCCGCATCCATCACCGACACGGAGTACGACACGATGGCGCGCACCCACGGCATCGGCGCGATCGGACCAGCGGCGCCGACGTGGTAGTCGTACGCCATGATCCGGATCCGGTCAGCGGCCGGTGCGATGCCTGCGATGTTGTAGACCGAGTAGCCCGCTGTCGGACCGCAGACGCCGCTCGAGGTGCACGGAGGCGGGATCGTCACGGACAGTTGCTTGCCCTGCGCGTGCAACGCCGCAGCGAGCTCGTTGATGAAGGCGGTCCAGTTCGGCTGAGTAGCCGCCCACGACCCCCGACCGTCGGTGAAGGCGAACGTCTCGTAGTCGAGGTCGATACCGTCGTAGCCGTTGCTCATGACGGTGTTGACGATGTCGCCGATGTGGGCCGCCCGCAGCGCCGGATCGGCGAGAGTCGCGGCCATGCGGCCCCTGCCGGATCCGTCGGCGATCGACGGGAGAACCACCAGTCCGGCGCCCTTGAGCTGGCCCATGGCCCACGCAGCGTTGGCCTTGCCGTTCGTGAAGTTGGGGTTGAGTCCCACCTGAACGCCGCCGCCCGGCTTCCCGGTGGCTGAGTACCAGAACGGCGATACGTCGGTGAAGATCCCGGCGTTCTGCACGGCGGAGTTGACGCCCTGGGGATGAGCAGGTGACGTCATCCAGTACGGCATCCACCCGCTGGCCACCTTCTTGGGCGGCGGTGCGTCGGCGTTGGCTGCCGTCGGCACTCCGACCAGCGCAGCCGCCATCAGCATGGACAGCAGGGCGATCACGGCACGGCGCACAGCAGACCTCTTCGGGCGGGGACAGTCCTGCCATTGTGCGTTACTCGCTGCACGACCCCGGGCACCGGCACGGATGCGGCCTGTCGCACCATGGTCACCATGACGACCGCGCCACGAGGGCGCATAGGGGCGATTCCCCGTGCCGCCTCCCTCGCCGTGGGGGCTCTCCTGCTGGGTGTGAGCATTGCCACACCGCAGTGGGCAGCGGCGACCGACGGCGGCACGAGCGACCCCGGCGTCGATGCACTGCTGCAGAGGCGCCTGGCCAACCCCCACGTGGGCAGTGACATCGGACTGGTCGTCATCGATGCAGGCACCGGCACGCTCGTCTCGTCGCACAACGCCGACCGACTGATGCTGCCCGCCTCGAACATGAAGATCGTCACGGCCGTCGATGCGCTCGAGACGATGGGCGCCGACGCCAAGTTCCACACCTTCGTAAGAACGGGTGCCACGTCGAACGACGTGATCCTCCAGGGCGGAGGCGACCCGCTGCTCTCGTCGAGCGATCTGCGGCAATTGGCCGCCACCGCCGCCGAGTCGCTGCCGCACGATGCGAAGGTCACCGTTCACGTCGACACGAACCTGTTCCCCGCTTCGCGACGCGGGCCTGGCTGGACCACTCAGTACCTGCCCTACGTCGCCGCGCCCGTGGTGCCGCTCGCGCGTCTTGGCGAATACTCCCCGGACCCCGCGGGCAACGCCGCGAAGGTGTTCGTGAGCGCACTCCGCGACAACGGAGTGCACGCCCGACTCGGAGACGGGGCCGACGCGGCCGACGATGCGGGGGTCATCGCGGATGCGAGCCCGCACACGGTTGCCGATGCGGTCGCACTCATGCTCCGGGAGTCAGAGAACAACGTCGCGGAGATCCTCTACCGGCAGGTGGCCCTGGCCACCGGGCACCCGGCCACGTGGCAGGGCGCCCACGCGGCAGCCCACGAGACTTTGACGAAGCTCGGGATCGACGACGGTTCGATGCAGCTGCTCGACGGCAGCGGGCTGTCGCGCAAGGACCGAGTGTCGCCGCGCTTCCTGTCCGACGTGCTCCGCCTTGCCCGCATCACCAAGGCCGACACGTTCGCCCCCATGTTCGCGGCGGATGCCCTTCCCGTGTCCGGGAAGAGCGGCACGCTGTCCTCGCGGTTCGGCAGGTTCACCACCAACCAGTCGAAGTGCGCGCGAGGCGACGTCCATGCGAAGACCGGATCGCTGTTCGACACCACTGCGCTCTCGGGCATTGCCGACACGGTCTCGGGCGGCGAACGGGTGTTCTCGATCCTGGTCAATCACCGGCCGGCGAAGTACTCGGCCCTGTCGACGCGTCAGGTGCTCGACGGGCTGACGGCCACGATCACCGGCTGCTGGGACTAGCGCAGCGCCCGGGCGATCTCCCCGGCCGCACGCGCGACCCGCGGGCCCACATCAGCCTCGTTCAATTCCCTCAACGCCAGCACGCCGACACTGGCCTCGAGACCGGGTACGCCCAGCACCGGGACCGCGATGCCGTAGGCGCCCTGGGGTCCGTCGCCTGTGGCGATGACCCACGGCGGATCCAGGGGGCGACCGGCCGTGGTGCGGGCCGCCAGGATCGCCCGACCGGCAGCTCCGTGCTCGAGCGGGTAGCGGGAGCCCGGCCGAGTCGCCACGTGCAGGTCGGAGCGGGTGGGCTCCACGACGACGGCCGACAGGGCCTCCTGCCCGTCCACGATCGTCAGGACGGCGGTCGCCCCAACGGCGTCGGCGAGAAGGCGAAGTGCCGGAAGCGCGGTGTCGCGCACCAGTGGCTGCACCATTCGGCCCAGGGAGAGGACGCCGAGTCCCAGGCGGCACTTGCCGTCGGACGACCGACGCAGGTAGGCGTGGTTCTCCAGCGTCACCACGAGCCGGTAGACGACGGTACGACCAATGCCGAGGGCTGCGGCCAGTTCGGTGACGGTGAGCCCATCCGGGGACTCGGCCACCACCTCAAGGACCCGCAGCCCTCGGTCAAGGGTCTGGGAGGTCTCCGCCGCCATCAGCGGGAACCAGTGGAGATCGTCAGGCCGTCGCCGCCTTGTGCACCGAGCGCAGGCGGAAGGCCGCGATGATCTCGAAGATCCCGCTGACGATCAGCCAGATGCCGGTGACCCAGGCGAGCGTGACGAGCGAGATCCCCGGGTACACGAGAATGACCAGGCCGCCGATCAGCATGATGATGCCGCCGAAAATGTTCCAGCCGCGGCCTTCCTTCTGCTCGCCAGCAAGGAACAGCGAGCCGAAGCCGCGGAACAAGAACGCGATGCCGATGAAGATCGCCAGGATCTCCACCGCGCGGAACATGCCGCCGATCGCGATGAGGCCCAGGATCAATGACAGCGCGCCGCCGATGAACAGCAGGGCCCGCATGCCGCCGGAGAGTCCACGGCTGAAGCCGCGGATGATCTGGAAGATGCCGGAGATGATCAGCCAGATCGCCAGCAGCACGGCGATGACGACGATCGTGGCGCCGGGCCACACCAGGGCGATGATGCCGACGACGAGGCTCGTCAGACCAAGGAAGAGGAGCACTCCCCAGTGCTCGCCGATGGAGCCCATGCCCCCACCGTCGACCTCGACGAACTCCTGATCCACTGTGGTCATATCTCCTCCAACCACCGATGCGAACGCACGATGCGTTCCGCCGAGAATCCTAGGCGCATCAACCCGCCGCAGGGGCGTGACACACATGGGGTGAAGAGACCCCAAATTGTGTCAGCAGGACGTCAGCCCAGCACGCGAGCGAGGAATTCCCGGGTCTGCTCGTGCATCGGGTCGCCGAACACCTGCTCTGGCGGCCCCTCCTCCAGCACGATCCCCTCCTTGAGGAAGCAGACCCGATCGGCCACCTCTCGCGCGAATCCCATCTCGTGAGTCGCCATGACGATGGTCAGGCCGCCCAGTTTCAGCTCCCGGACGGCGTCGAGCACCTCGCCGACCAGCAGCGGGTCCAGGGCCGAGGTGATCTCGTCGAAGAGCATCAGCTCCGGCTGCATCGCCAGGGCCCGCACGATCGCCACCCGCTGGGCCTGCCCGCCCGAGAGTCGATCGGGGTACTCGTCGGCCTTGGTCTCCAGCCCGAACCGGCGAAGCAGTTCCATGGCCTCGTCGCGGGCCTGACCGGCCGGGGTCTTGGTCACCTTGCGTGGCGAGAGCATGACGTTGTCGATCACCGTCATGTGCGGGAACAGGTTGTACGACTGGAAGACGATGCCGATGCGACGACGGATCTTGTCGAGGTCGATCGACGGATCCGTGACCTCGATGTCGCCGTCGAGGATGATTGAGCCTGCGTCCACCGACTCGAGTCCATTGATGCAACGGAGCAACGTCGACTTGCCCGAACCGGACGCGCCGATCAGGACGACCGCCTGATGCAGGCGGACCTCGAGATCGAGTCCGCGCAGGACGGCGTGGTCGTCGAATGACTTCCAGACGCCCTTGGCGTCCAGCAGCGTCTGCGTCGTCATGCGACCGCTCCCGCCCGCTGGCGCCGCGACATCCGCGCCTGCACCCAGTCAGCGAATCGCGTCATCGGGATGGTCAGCGCGATGAAGATGCAGGCGGCCGCCACGTACGCCGTGTAGTTGAACGTCGAAGACGCATCGATCTGCGCCTGCCGCAGGACCTCGATCGGGCCGAGGACGGACACCAGCGCCGTGTCCTTCTGCAGCGAGATGAAGTCGTTCAGCAGCGGCGGTACGACGTTTCTGATCGCCTGCGGAAGCACCACGTAGCGATTGGTCTGCAGCGTCGACAGGCCCAGCGAGCGAGCCGCCATCCGCTGACTGGGATGGACCGAGCCGATGCCGGCGCGGAAGACCTCGGCGACGTAGGCGCTGTACGACAAGATCAGCGCCGCCGTGCCCCAGAACACCGGGTTCGTCGGAACGCCTTGAAGCCGCAGAGCCGGCACGCCGAAGCCGAGCAGGAAGATGACGAGGATGGTGGGCACGCCCCGGAACACGTCGACGTAGATGGTCGCCAGCACCCGCAGCGGCAGGAAGATCGGCGACTGCAGGGTCCGCGTGAGGGCGATGAGCAGGCTGAAGACCAGAATGATCGGCTCGGCAATGAGGAAGATCTTGACGTTGAGCAGGAAGGCCTCGAGGAGCCCCGGAAGGGTGTCCTTGAACTCGGCCGGGTTGAAGAAGGTCTCCTGCACCACCGGCCAGCCGGGCGTCCGCGACACCAGGACGGCCACGACGATGGTGAAGCCGATCAGGCTGGCCATGCCGACGAAGGCGTCGCGGCGGGCCTTTCGACGCGCCAGCGCCTGGCGCACCGGGTCCTTGTAGGCGACCGGGCTGCCAGGCGCTGGCGTTGTCGTGGTCATGCTGCGTGAGGGTAGTGCCGCGCCGGATCGGACGCGTCGCTACCCGTCTGCACTACTCGGTGAAGTACGGCGCGGCCGCGCCGGCGAGCCACTGGTCCTGGATCTGCTGGAGCTCACCGGAGTCCTTGAGCGCGGCAAGCGCCTTGTTGACGCAGGTGACCAGCGGGTTGCCCTTGGCGAAGAGCGCGCCGAACTGCTCGCCGCCGTCTTGCGCCTTGAACTGACCGACGATCTTGCTGTTGTCGATCTCGGCCGCGGTGATGAAGAACGCGGTCGGCAGGTCGACGACGATGCCGTCGATCTGGCCGTTCTGGAGGGCGCTCTTGGCGTCGTTGGTGTCGTTGTAGACGAAGGGCTTGTCGGCCGGCTTGATCACGTTGGTGATGAAGTCAAGGCTCGTGGTGCCGACCTGCGCACCGAGCTTGGCCTTGGCGAGGTCAGCAACCGAGGTCGCGCCCGCGATGGGCGAGTCATTCAGCGCGACGACCGCCTGGTTCACCGTGTAGTAGCCGTCCGAGAAGTCCACGACCTTCTGGCGCTTCGGGGTGATCGAGATCTGGTTGACGTCGAAGTCGAACGCCTTGTCGCCGGGTGCGTAGGAGGAGTTGAAGGGGACGACGGTCCACTTCACCTGGTCCTTGGTGAAGCCGAGCTTGTCGGCGACCGCGTAGGCCACGGCGGACTCGAAGCCCTGACCGCTGGCCGGGTCGCCGGCGTCCTGCTTGGCCGGGTCATCGGTGACGAAGTACGGCGGGTAGGCCGGGGTGTCGGTGCCGATGGTCAGCGCGCCGGGGTTGACCAGCGTGAGGTTCTCCGGCGAGCAGCCGTCGAGGGCGGCGGCGGCCGACGAGGCGGCCGGGGCGGCGCTCGAAGCCGCGGTGGAGGCAGCGGTGGAGGCAGCAGCCGAAGCGGCCGCGGAAGCGGCAGCAGAGGTGGCGGCGGCCGCCGATGATGAGGACGACGCCGCGGGCTCCTGCGCGCAGGCCGCCAGCATGAGGCCGGCGGAGGCGAGGGCGAGGGCGGGGATCAGGGCACGGCGGGTGGGCAGGCCGGACATGTAGGGGGATCTCCTTCGAGCCGAGGGCGGTCGCATCGGCGCCGTCATCCTCTCAGACGGCTGCCGGTGATGATTACCCGGCTATATCGATAGACAAAGGTCGCATGCGTCCGGCGACCGCTGCCCCCACCAGCGCCAGGGCGCCGGCGCCGAGCCAGAGCACGGTGTAGGTGGCCGCCGTGGCACCGCCCGCGGCCACGGCCTGGGCGTGGCCCAGTCCCAGGATCGACACCGCGAGGACCACGGTGACCGAGTCGATGATCTGGATGGCGGCGCTGTTGATGCCTTGGTCCGACTCCGGGGACAACCGCATGACCTGAACGGCAATCGAGGGCATGGCCAACCCCATGCCGAGCGACCCGACCGCCCAGGAGAACGCGGCGATCCACGGGGGCACGGCCGGCAGCAGGCATAGCGGCAGCGTCAGAACCGACGCCGCGATGAGCAGGGCGCCCGCGCGCACGGTGGCACCGCGGTCCCGGTCCCCTGGGATCCGGGCCTGGAGAAAGGACCCGATCGACCACATGGTCGCCGAGGCGGCGAGCACGAGACCCGCCTGCGTGATGGACAGGTCGCGGATCTGCACGAGGGCCAGCGGAAGGAACACCTCGGCGGCGAAGAAGGCACCCGACAGGAAGCCGCGCATCATGACCGTCGTCGGCAGTCCGCGGCGAAGGACGAGAGCGCCGTGTGGCAGGAGGTAGCGCAACGAGACGAGGAGCACGACGACGCCGATCAGGAACTCGACCCCACCCGCCACGGACAGTCGAAGGACGCCGTCCTGGACCGCGAACAGCCCGAACGTCGCAGCGAGTCCCGCGATCAGCCTGGTCCGCGTCGAGGCGTGCGGCACGCCCTCGTGCAGCCCACGGATGCGCGGGAAGAGCAGGATCGCCGGCGGGATCACGAACACCGGTACGAGCAAGAACACCGCGCGCCAGGACACGTTGTCCGTCAGCCACCCGGCCAGGAGCGGTCCCACCAGCGACGGGATCACCCAGGCGGCGGACACCACGGAGAACACCCTGGGCCGTTGCTGGACGGAGTAGGCCCGCGCGATCAACACGTAGAGGCCGACGATGAGCGCCCCTCCTCCGCGGCCCTCCAGCGCCCGGCCCGCCACCAGCAGCGGCAGCCCCGGGGCCAGCCCGGCTACGGTGGCGCCTGCCGCGAACGTGACGACGCTCGCCACGAGCGGATCACGCGGTCCGGAAGCGTCCGCCCACAGCCCCCCGCCGACCATGGCGATGAGCGAGGCAGCCACGTAGGCGCTGAACGCCCATGTGTAGCCGCCGAGGGCATCGAGATCCTTCGCGACCGCCGGCATCGCCGTCGTGGTGGCGATGCCCTCGAAGGCGAAGAGGGTGACGAGCGAGACGATGCCGATTGTCAGTGCGCGGTGCTCAGCACCCCACACGGAACGGTTCTCGTGGTCCCCCAGCTGCGCCGGGGGCGGGCTCAGGAGTCGTTCCCGGAACCGCCACCGCGCGGAAGCCCGGCGTGGATCTTCTGGCAGTCGGGACAGATCGGGAACTTCGACGGATCCCGACCGGGCACCCAGGTCTTGCCGCACAGGGCCTTGACGGGCGTGCCGGTGACGGCACTCTCGACGATCTTGTCCTTCTGGACGTAGTGGGCGAACCGCTCGTGGTCCCCGTCGTCGTTGGTGAGCGATGTGCGCTCCTCCAGCAGGGTCCCGCCGGACAGGCCCGGGGTCTCGAGCGGCTCGGAAGTCATGGGCGGATTGTAGGCCTTCCCCGCCCTGGGCGTCGCCGGGCCGATCGTCGCGCGGCAATACCCCAAGGGGTATATTTGGGGTCATGACGACCATCAACGTGACCGAGTCCACCTTCGCCGGGACGATCGAGGGCAACCCGATCGTGCTGGTCGACTTCTGGGCCGAGTGGTGCGGCCCCTGCCGCCAGTTCGGCCCGGTCTACGAGACCGTTTCCGGCGCCAACCCCGACATCGTCTTCGCCAAGGTCGACACCGAGGCCGAGCAGGGCCTGGCCAGCGCCTTCGGCATCTCCTCGATCCCCACCCTCATGGCCATCCGCGACGGCGTGGTCCTGTACTCGCAGGCCGGCGCGCTGCCCGAGCAGGCCCTGACGAACCTCATCCAGGCCATCCGCGGCGTGGACATGGACGAAGTTCGCGAATCGCTCGCAAAGTCAGCAGATCCGTCCGATACAGGGGACACGGAAGCCTAGATCCTCTCGAGGCCGAAGGCCCTGCGCAACGGGACCTTTGTCGGTTTCCGAGTTGAAACGGGACAACTACCGTGATACGAGACGAGATCGGGTCGGGAGGATGGCGAGATGCCCCAGCAACCGCTGGCACAGGTGCCCAAGGATGCCCAGTGGCACTGGCAGGAGCACGGCTCATGCCGTGAGGCCGACCCGCTCCTGTTCTTCCACCCGCAGAACGAGCGCGGCTCGTCGCGAGCCCGTCGTGATCGGGCCGCCAAGATCGTCTGCGCAAGCTGCGACGTCCGCATGGAATGCGCCGACTACGCCGTGCGCGCCCGTGAGCCGTACGGCGTCTGGGGCGGGCTGTCCGAAGAGGACCGCGAGCACATCTACGCCCGGCTCGACTCGCGGCACTACCCACGCGAGCGCGGCGAAGGCCTGCGCGTGGCCAGCGAGGAGATCGCGGCGGCCGTGTCGCCCCGTGCGCTAGGAATCGCGTGAGCGAAGGCTCTGCCTTCGCGGAGCAAGGCTAGGAATCGCGTGAGCGAAGGCTCTGCCTTCGCGAAGCAAGGCTAGGAATCGCGTGAGCGAAGGCTCTGCCTTCGCGGAGCAAGGCTAGGACTCGCGTGAGCAAAGGCTGGCATCGCCTGAGGTTCGCCTCGAGCGCCCTAGTAGCGTTCAGCGGTGACCCTTTCCGGACGTGACTTCCTCAAAGAGGCCGACTTCACCACGGCAGAACTCGACGGGCTGCTGACCCTCGCGGCCGAGCTCAAGGCCGAGCGTCGCAGCGGTAGCGAGCGCCAACGCCTCGTGGGCAAGCAGATCGCCCTCATCTTCGAGAAGACGTCGACGCGCACCCGCGTGAGCTTTGAGGTCGCCATCCGCGACCAAGGCGGGCACGCCACCGTGCTGGACCCGGCGAGCAGCCAGATCGGCCACAAGGAGTCACCCGCCGACACCGCCCGCGTGCTCGCCAGGATCTTCGACGCGATCGAGTACCGGGGCGCCTCGCAGGAGACGGTCGACGAACTGGCCGCCTTCGCTGACGTGCCTGTCTACAACGGCCTCACCGACAAGTGGCATCCCACTCAGATGCTCGCCGACTTCCTGACGATGCGCGAGCACACCGTCGATACGGCGGCGCCGCTGTCCTACGCCTACCTCGGCGATGCCCGAAGCAACATGGGCAATTCACTGCTCGTCATGGGCGCGATCATGGGCTCTGACGTCCGCATCGTCGCCCCGAAGGCACTTTGGCCGACCGCGGAGGTGCGCAGCCTGGCGTCGGATCTTGCCGCGCAGACCGGCGCGAGGCTGACGCTGACCGAGGACCCCGAGGAGGGCCTCGCCGCAGCGGAGTTCGTCCATACGGACGTGTGGGTCTCGATGGGCGAGCCCAAGGAGGTCTGGGCAGAACGCGTCGAGTTGCTGCGGCCGTACCGCGTCGATGCGTCGACCATGGCACTGGCGGCCGTGAACGCGAAGTTCATGCACTGCCTGCCGGCCTACCACGACCAGAAGACGGCCATCGGCCGGTCACTGTCGGCCGACTTCGGCTTGACTGACGGGGTCGAGGTCTCCAACGAGGTGTTCGAGTCCCCGGCCAGCATCGTGTTCGACCAGGCCGAGAACCGCATGCACACCATCAAGGCGATCCTCGTCGCCACCCTGTCCTAACCCCACTTCCGCGAGTGGCGACTTGAGGGGTTAGGCGTTGTTCAGGCGCTCCCGGAGTGCGGCCAACTGCGCGCGCAGTTCGGCCGGAACGCGGTCGCCGAACTTGTCGAAGTACTCCTCGGTCAGGTTCGACTCGGCCAGCCAGGTGACCGGGTCGATCGCGAAGAGCTCCTCAAGCTGCTCGGCGGTGACGTCAAGCCCTTCGAGCGCGAGGTCGCCCCGCTCCGGGACGCGGCCGATCGGCGTGTCCGCTGCCTCGACCACTCCCTCGAGCCGGCGCACTACCCACTCGAGCACCCGGGAGTTCTCGCCGTATCCGGGCCACAGGAAGTTGCCGTCGGCGTCCTTGCGGAACCAGTTCACCGCGTAGATGCGCGGCAACTTGGCGGCGTCGGTCATGGTGCCGATCTTCAGCCAGTGGCTCCAGTAGTCGGCCATGTTGTAGCCGCAGAACGGGAGCATGGCGAACGGGTCGCGCCGCAGCTGGCCGACGCCGCCGACGGCAGCAGCCGTCATCTCGCTGGAGACGGTCGCACCCATGAACACGCCATGCGCCCAGTCGAACGACTCCGCCACGAGCGGGACGTTCGTAGCGCGACGGCCGCCGAACAGGATCGCCTCGATCGGCACGCCGGCCGGGTCCTCCCAGTTCGGCGCGATCGACGGGCACTGGCCCGCCGGCGCGGAGAAGCGAGCATTCGGGTGGCTCGACGGCTCCGGTGACTCCGGATTCCAGTCGCGGCCCTTCCAGTCGATCAGGTGAGCCGGCGCGTCATCGGTCAGCCCCTCCCACCAGATGTCGCCGTCGTCCGTGAGGGCGACGTTCGTGTAGATGCAGTTGGCGTACAGGGCACGAACGGCGTTGGCGTTGGTGGCCATGCCGGTGCCCGGAGCGACACCGAAGAACCCGGCCTCCGGGTTGATCGCGTAGAGCCGACCATCCTCACCGAAACGCATCCAGGCGATGTCGTCGCCCACGGTCTCGACGGTCCAGCCGGGCACGGTCGGCTCGAGCATGGCGAGGTTGGTCTTCCCGCATGCCGACGGGAACGCCGCCGAGATGTAGCGCGAGTCACCGGTCGGCGACGTCAGCTTGAGGATGAGCATGTGCTCGGCCATCCAGCCCTCGTCGCGAGCCATGGCGGAGGCGATGCGCAGCGCGAAGCACTTCTTGCCGAGCAGTGCGTTGCCGCCGTACCCGGACCCGAATGACCAGATCTCGCGGGTCTCGGGGAAGTGGACGATGTACTTCTCGGAGTTGCACGGCCACGAGACGTCGTCGCGACGCGTACCCGCGGCATCGACGAGCGGGAAGGCCACGGTGTGCACGGCCGGGACGAACTCGCCGGTCTCGCCGATCTGGTCGAGCGCCGCGCGCCCCATGCGCGTCATGATCTTCATGCTCACCACGACGTACGGCGAGTCGGTGATCTCGACGCCGAGCTGCGAGATCCGCGAGCCGAGCGGGCCCATGGAGAAGGGCACGACGTACATGGTGCGGCCGCGCATGCAGCCGTCGAACAGTCCGTGCAGCTTCTCGCGCATCTCGGACGGCTCTGCCCAGTTGTTGGTAGGGCCGGCGTCCTCCTCGCGTGCCGAGCAGATGAACGTGCGGTCCTCGACTCGAGCGACGTCACTGGGGTCCGAGCGCGCGAGGAACGAGTTCGGGCGGATCTCCGGGTTGAGGCGGATGAACGTGCCGCCATCGACGAGCAGCTGCGTCAGGCGCTGCCACTCTTCCTCCGAGCCATCGGCCCATTCGACGCGATCAGGCTTCGTGAGCGCCGCGGTCTCCTCGACCCACTTGAGCAGTTGCTTGTTCTTGGTCGGCGGATTTTCCAGGCCGGGGATGGTCATGTACTCGCTCCAGTGCTGTCGCAGGGACGCTCGGGCAGGGGCATGGCGTGACGGTGAAGGTCACAGGATGCCCTTAGTGCAACCGTACGGATGACCACAAAGCCCATGCAAACGCTGTCCTGTGACCAAGTCCACAGGTCAGGTGAACAGTTGACGTGCGGCTTGCCATATTTCGCGGACGCGCGCGGCACTCGACGGCAGCACGCCGGACTGCGTGACGCAGCCGTGGAACAGCTCAGGGGCGTGGATCCACGTCACTTCAGCCCCTCGCGCGCCAAGCAGTCGCGCGTAGGCGATGCCCTCGTCACGCAAGGGGTCATGGCCAACGGTGAGGACGACAGCCGGCAAGGTTGGCCTGTCGCGCTCTGCCGTCATCAGGTCAAGGCGATCGTCGGTCCGGTCCTGGCGGGCGGGCAGGTACTGGTCGTAGAACCACTTCATGTCGCGCCCGGTCAGGAAGGGGCCTTCGGTGAACTCCTCGACCGAGGGGTACGACAGCGTGGGGTCGGTGGCCGGGTACACGAGCACCTGCCCGATCAGTCCGGCGTGGCCAGCAAGCCGCTGCGCAACGACGCCTGCCAGATTGCCGCCGGCGCTGTCGCCTGCCACGACCACGCGCCGGCCCTCGTCCAGCAGCCATTGGGTGGCTGCGATCGCGTCGTCGACAGCGGCCGGGAAGGGATCGACAGGAGCGCACCGGTAGTCGACGTTGACGACGTCCCAGCCGGTCTGTGCACAGGCCGTGCTTGCCGCGGCATGCCCCGTTTCCAGATCACCGAGCACCCAGCCACCGCCATGGAACCACGCGATGGTGACGGCCGCGTTCACCGTTTCGGTGTTGCGGTAGATGCGCATGGCGGGACGGCCATCGACGGCAACGACATCCTCAGTGACGACGGGCAGCGAGTCGAGCGGAGGCTGCCATGCCGCCCGGACAGCATCGGCGCCCTCGCGGTGGAGACGGCGAGCAGTCTGGGCATCCAGCGACCACACCGGAGGGAGTTGCCGCTCGATGAGGTCACGGCGCAGTTGCTCGCAATCGTCGGAGAGTGGCGCAACGAGAGCGTCTGAGGTCACAGCGTGACAGTACCCGCGGAACCGGCCCCGGCGGCAGCGTCGACAGCCCGCTTGTGCGCGGCGGCGACGGCCTGGTCGACGTTGTAGTCGATCAGCGACGCGAAGCCCTTGGCGCCGGCCGGGCGAAGGTGCGTGTGATCGCCGTATAGCCACTTCGGGTGCGCCTTGACCGCCGTGTTCCAGTCGATGACATGCACCCGGTCTGCCGCAAAGGCCGAATCGCACTGACGGATCACCTTGTTGTTCGGCTTCTGCCACGACCTCGGCACGTGCACCGTCACCAGGAAGACCCGCCGGTCCGGCCCGGCCGCCGACACGATCTTCTTGCAGACCGACAGTGGGAAGGTGCCGTTGGTGCCGAGGTGGACGACGACGTTCTTCGGGAGGGTCACGCCCCGCTTGCGCAGGAGTGAAGGTCCCAGGTAAGCCTGCCGGCTCTCGACGGCATCGACGATCTTGAAGCCCTTGCCCTTGAGGTTCGACTTCGCGCCGAGCATCACGGAGTCGCCCACCGCGTAGCGATCCTTCGCCGGCGCTACCAGCGGCGCGGTGTGAATCACGGGAGCTGCAGCGGCAGAGGGGATGGCGAAGGCAGCGATCAGGGCAGCCGCCGACGCGGCGGCCAGGGGAAGGCGCCTCACTGAACTATTGCACCACGGAAGCCAGCCGATCGACAATCTCGGCCACCAGAACGGGGGACGTCCCGAAGTTCAGTCGGGCAAAGCCTCGACCCTGCCTGCCGAAGCTCAGGCCGGGACTGAGGGCCAGCTGCGCCCGTTCGCGGATCACCTCAGCGGGGTCATCGCCCAGCCCGTAAGCGGCGAGGTCGAGCCAGGCCAGATAGGAGGCCTGTGGTGTGACGTAGCCCGCAAGCGGCAGCCGGGCGGCCAGCAACTCCGTCAGGAGGCGACGGTTCCCGTCAAGGATCCCGACGACCTGCTCAAGCCACTCTGCTCCGTCCATGTACGCGGCGATCTGCGCAATCACCCCGAAGTGCCCTGTGCCGAACGACATCTCCAGCGGCAACCGACGCGCGAACTCGGCGGACACCTCGGGCGTCGTAGCGATCTGCGCGCACTTCAGGCCGGGGATGTTCCACGCCTTCGACGCGGAGATCACGGTCACTGCCCGGGCATGATCGGGAGCGACCGTCAGGTACGGCACGTGCTGGGCGCCAGGCATCACGAGGGGTGCATGGATCTCATCGGAGATCACGGCAACGCCGTGCTGCTCGGCGAGCGAGCTGATCGTCTCCAGTTCTGCGCGCGTCGGCACGCTGCCGGAGGGGTTGTGGGGGCTGCAGAGGATGTACGCCGTCACGTCAGGGCGCGCGAACGCCAGTGCCAGTGCATCGAGGTCCAGGGAGTAGCTGCCGTCGTCGGCGCGAGCCATCGGGACCTCGACCACGGTCCGGTGCGTAACGTCGTCCACCACCATGAAGAAGGGGTGATAGACGGGCGGGTTGATGACGACCCCGTCGCCCGGCTCGGTGAAGACGTTGACGGCATGCACGAGTCCGGAGACCACGTCCGGCACGACCAGCACGTCGGCCGGGTCCACCGACCAGTTCCACGAACGGGCCGCGAACAGCGACAGTGCCTGTGGCAGGCCCAGCAAGGAGCGGTATCCGGTGTCGGAGCGGTCGATCGCATTGCGCAGCGCGGTGGCGATGGGTGTCGCGAGTGGGAAGTCCATCTCGGCGACCCACGAGGGCAGCACGTCCGGCGGGAACTCGCGCCACTTCGCGCTGCGGCGCGTGCGGAGTTCGGCTAGGTCTATTGCGTCAACATCGAAGTCGGGCACGCCCCGATCATGCAGGACGAGGCCGGACCTCGCTTCCTAGTCGACGAGTTCGTAGCCGGCTTCGTCGATCGCGGCACGCACCGCAGCGGCGTCGAGCTCGGCCTCGCTCTCGACGGTCACGGACGAGACCTCACCGGGGACCAGATCGACATTCACGGCCCCGACGCCCGGAAGCTCGGTGAGCTCCTCAGTGACGGACGCGACGCAGTGCTCGCACGTCATGCCGGAAACCTTGAAGACCTGCGTGGTCATTTCTGCTCCTTGCTGGTGGGGTCCATGTCGTTCGGTGGAATGAAGGTATCGGACAGGTCGCGGCTCAGGCGAGGGACAAGAAGAGCTTCTCGAGCTCCTGGCGCGTCATCGGCGCGTCGTCGCCGTGTTCCCAGCACTGCTGCAGGCCGGACGCGACGATCTTGAATCCCGCGCGATCCAGGGCCTTGGACACCGCGGCGAGCTGCGTGACCACGTCGCTGCAGCTGCGCTCCTCCTGGATCATGTTGATGACGCCGTCGAGTTGCCCGCGCGCCCTCTTGAGGCGCATCACGATGTCGTGGCTGACCGCTGGCTCGATGTTCATGGCCCCAGTGTAACCCGATACCCGCAGGGGTATGGCATCCAAGGGACCCGCAATCACCGGGACGTCCCTCCAAGGAAGGCCCGCGGATACCGTGGGCTCGTGATGCGGACCGGCCTCCCCGCCCTGCCCGCGTACCTCGTGACCGCGACCCTCGCTCGCTCGGCGACGGAGTCGGCCGGCCCCGCACTGCTGATCGCGGCGATCGCGACGATCGGAAACGCGACCACCGGCTCCTACCTCGTCGCCTCACTGACCGCCTCCGCGGCGATCGGCGGGCCCGTCGTCGGGGCCCTGCTGGATCGATCGCGTGCGCCGCGTCGCGGCTTCGCCCTGGCCATGGCGACGATGGCTGGAGGGCTTGTCGCCGTTGCGCTCACCATCGGCCGAGTCCCGGTCGGCTGGGTCATGGCCATGGCCGTCGTCGCCGGATTCGGATACCCGGCGATCACCGGCGCATGGAGCGCGCAACTGCCGCGCCTGATCCCCGCGACCGCCATCAAGCGGGCCTATTCCTTGGATGCCGCGACCTACAGCGTCGCCGCAGTTGCAGCGCCGCCGCTGGCCGCCGCCTTAGTGGTCGTCTCGGACACCGCCCCGCTCTGGCTCCCGGTGCTATTGCTCATGGTGTCCTTGGTGATGCTGCGGATGGTCCCGCTGCATGCCGATCCAGGCCACGTCGTCACGACGACGCTGGGACACGACCTCAAGGCCGGGATGGGGACGATCGTCCGGCGGGTGTCGCTTCGTCGCACCGCCATCATCACCACCGTCGGCTTCGCCGGGCAGGCCGCCGTCTTCGTCGCCGCCCCCCTGCTCGCCCAGTCGCTGACCGGGTCCCTGCAGTTCACCGGAGTGATCCTCGGCGCCTTCGCCGTCGGCGGCGTCACTACCGCACTGTGGTTCGCGCGCCACCCCGTCGTCCGCCCCGACCGCGCGATCATCGTGTCGATGGCCCTGTCGGGGCTGATGCTCGTGCTCATCGGGCTGGCGCCGACGACGTGGACGCTGCTCGTCGCGGCATTCGCGATGGGTGCGACGGAGCCGCCCCTTGTGTCAGGCATGTTCCAGGTCAGGCAGCGCGAGGCACCTTCGCACGTGCAGTCACAGGTCTTCACCACCTCGGCCAGCCTCCGCATGACGGCGTTCGCACTGGCGACGGCCATCTGCGGGACGCTCATCCCGCTGGGCACCTGGGCAGTCATCGCATTCGGCGTGGCTCTCCATCTGGTCGCCCTGATCATCGGCCTGTGGGCCGGACCGGCGCTGCCGCCGCGCGAGCACTGGATTCGCCGCCCATGACCTCTTCTCCTACGGTGGGGCGATGAACACCCCCGGACGACTGGCTCTCGTCGGCAGTGGCGAGTACCTGCCGGTCATGCAGGACGTGGAGGGCTGGCTGCTGGAGGGTCGGCCGCGCCGGTACGTCCAGCTCGCCACGGCGGCATCACCGGAGGGCGAACGATCGCTGGCGCGCTGGCACCAACTCGGCGCCGAGGCTGCTGAGCGACTCGATGCCGAGCAGGTGGTGGTCGACGTGCGGGATGCGGCCACCGCGAACGATGCCGCCAACGCGGACCTGATCCGCGGCGCGGGGCTCATCTACCTCTCCGGTGGCAATCCCAGCCATCTGGCCAAGGCACTGCGCGGCACTCGAGTGTGGGAAGCGATCCAGGAGGAATGGCGAGCCGGCGCGTCCTTGGCCGGCTGCAGCGCCGGTGCCATGGCACTCGGCGGCTACATCCCCGACTTCCGTCATCCCAAGCGCGGTGGAGTCGACGGCCTCGGCGTCGTCCCCGACATCCGCGTGCTTCCCCACTTCGACAAGTACAGCCGCATGATCCCTGACTTCGTCATGCGCCCTCTCGTCACGGATACCGCGATCGTTGTCGGCATCGACGAGGACACGGCGCTGGTCTCCGAGGGGCCGAGCGAGGACGGACTGTGGGAGTTCCGCTCGCGCGGACGGCAGTCCGCGTGGCGGATCGAGGCGGATCGTCGGCATCGTGTCAACGCTCCCCTGCGACTGCGCGTCACCGGATGACGGGACGGTACGAACTGCGCGGGCACGCCGACGCAGGCGTCCTCGGCCCGGGCATCCGCACCTACAAGCCGCGACGAAGTCGCATCACCCAGCGACAGCTGCTTGCCCTGAGCGAGGTTCGCTGGCGCCTTGAGCCAGGCGATCAGGAGATCGACCTCGCAAGCGTGTGGGGAGCTGATGTCCCGGTCATCCTCGAGATCGGCTTCGGCACCGGCGCGGCCACCGCGCAGATGGCGGCCGCGGAGCCGCGCTCGGGGATCCTCGCGCTCGACATCCACACGCCCGGCGTCGGAAACCTCCTCGACCTGATCGCCGGGACGGGGATCACCAACGTCCGCGTCATGGAGGCCGACGCCCTGACGGTGCTCAAGCGGATGATCCCCGTCGGTGCACTGGCCGGGGTGCGCTCGTACTTCCCCGACCCCTGGCCGAAGGCGCGTCACCACAAGCGCAGGATCATCCAGCGTCCGGTCCTGGAACTGGTGGCATCGCGCATGCGGCCGGGTGGCTGCTGGCATGTGGCGACGGACTGGGACGCATATGTCGTCGCCATCGAGGAGACCTTCGCTGCCCAGCCGGGCTGGACCGGGGGTCGCATCGAACGCCCGGCATGGCGACCGGTGACGCACTACGAGGAGCGCGCGCTGCGCGAGGGCCGCGCCATTACCGACCTCATGTTCTGCACGCGCGCCTGACCCAGTGGTGTGAGAATCCCTGCATGAGCGAAAGCGCACCGTTCGCAGGCCGTCGCCCGCTGGGTGGCACGGGCCTTCAGGTGGCCCCGTTGTGCCTGGGCGGCAACGTGTTCGGCTGGACCGCTGACGAGCCGACCTCCTATGCCGTGCTCGACGCCTACGTCGGGGCCGGCGGCAACTTCATCGACACCGCTGATGCGTACAGCGCATGGAAGCCGGGCAACGTCGGCGGCGAGTCCGAGACGATCATCGGTGACTGGATGGCCGCTCGCGGCAACCGCGACCAGATGATCATCGCCACGAAGGTCGGCAAGCTGCCGAGCGCCGCAGGACTCTCGCCGGACACGATCCGTCGGGCTGCGCATGACTCCCTCACCCGGCTGCGCACCGACAGCATCGACCTGTACTACGCGCATCTCGATGACCATGCCGTCCCGCTCGAGGATTCGCTGGGCGCCTTCGACCAGCTCGTCCGCGAAGGGAAGGTGCGACACGTGGCCGCCTCGAACTTCTCCGCCGACCGCCTCGCCGAGGCCATCGCGGTCAGCGCAGAAGAGGGGCTGGCACCGTTGGTCGCCCTGCAGAACCACTACAACCTCGCCGAACGGGCCGGCTACGAGGACTCGGTGCGCGAAGTGGTGGACAGCAACGGACTCGCGAGCCTGCCGTTCTACGGCCTGGCCCGCGGCTTCCTGACGGGCAAGTACCGCGCGGGACAGATCGTCGACAGTCCGAGAGCCGAAGGCGTCGCACAGTATGCGAACCCTCGCGGCGAGCGGATTCTGGCCGCGCTCGAGCAGTGCGCCCACCGCCACGGCACGACGTCTGCGGCGGTGTCGCTTGCATGGCTGCTCGCGCAGCCGACCATCACCGCACCGATCGCCAGCGCGCGGAACACCGATCAGCTCGACGACCTCAGGGCGATGACCTCGCTGCAACTGACCACTGACGACCTGGCCGAACTGGACCGGGTTTCCGCCTGAGGCACTCGTGAGCCTCTTCGTGGCCATCGTCCCGTCGTCGGGTGCGATCGAGGATCTTGGGGACCGGGTGCACGCGATCAGGCACCTCGCCGCCTGCCGTGACCTGCGCTGGCAGCCCGCGGACCGGTGGCACGTGACGATGGCCTTCCTCGGCGATGTCGACGACCACGCCGACGAGCCGGTCGCCGCCCATCTGGACGCGATCGCGGCGCGGACCCCTGGTCCGTCGCTGAGACTGGTCGGATCGGGTGTCTTCGGCCGGCAGATCATGTGGACCGGCGTCCACGGGGTGCATGACGACGACACCGAAGGCTTTGCCGACCTGGGCCTCAGCCTGCATGTCGTCCTGCGGCGGGCCGGCTTCCGCCTCGAGCACCGGCCCTGGCGGCCGCACCTCACCCTGGCCCGCTCGCGTGGCTCGGACGCCCGCCCCGCGGCAGCCTTCCTGGAGTCCTACTCCGGCCCGTCCTGGCCGGTCACCGAACTGTTGGCCGTGCGATCGCAGGGCGGGCCGACTCCGGTCCACACGGTGATCCATCGGGTTCAGCTGGCTACTGCATGACCCCGGTGCGTCACGGTGCGGTCCCGACCGCCCTCCTTGGCCTCGTACAGGGCGGCGTCCGCATCGCGTAGGACCCGGTCCGGCGTCGAGTCCGCACGCACCATGGCCACACCGATGCTGAAGCTGCGGGACAGGTCGATGCCGTCGACCAGCAGTGCCTCGCTCATCGCCGACTGGATCTTGGCCGCGACCGCCTCAGCGTCGGCTGGGCCGCCCACTCCCTGCAGCACCACCACGAACTCGTCACCACCAAGTCGCGCGACGACGTCGCTCTCACGAACGCTGCGCCGGATGCGCGCGGCGATGTTGCGGAGCACCTCGTCACCGACGGCGTGGCCATACGTGTCGTTGATCTCCTTGAAGTAGTCGACATCGCAGTAGAGGACGGCGTGCTGGTCGCTGGTGCGCCGGCACTCGCCGATGAGCTTCTCCATGCGCTCGAGGAGGTATGGCCGATTGGCCAGTCCCGTGAGGTCGTCCCGCTGGCTTCGCTCGGCAAGGGCGATCGTCGCCACGAGCTGGTCGACGTCGCGCATGCCCACGACGACGCTCTGGCTCTGGCTGCCCAACTCCTGGACACGCGTCGCCGTGACGCTCATCCAGCGATAGTGCCCGTCCTTTTGCCTCAGTCGGGCGATCACGGGATTCAGCGCGCCCGGGCTCAGCGCCACGACCTCGGCGCCCAAGGCGGTGACCTCACGCAGGGCCACGACGACATCCCAGTCGTCCGGATGCACCAGGTCCGTGACGAACGAGCCCTCGACCTCATCGACCGACCAGCCCAGGGTCCGGGTGACGGTCGGAGCCACCCATGCGGCCCGGCCATCCTCGTCGGCGAAGTACACGAAGTCGGAGGCGTTCTCCGCCAGCAGCCGGAAGCGCGCCTCGCTCCTGACGAGCTCGTCATGCGCCTCGTGCTGCTCGGTGACGTTCCGCCAGGTGACCCCGACGCCATCAGCGACCTGCACGATGCGGACGTCGTACCAGTCAGGTGCGTCTGCAGCAGGCATGCTCACGTAGGCCTGGTCGCGGCCCTCGTACCGGCCCTGCTCCTCGATCACGGACACACAGGCGCAGATCAGGTCGTCCGCCACGGTGTGCGGCATCGTCATCTGCACGGTTCGGCCGATGAGGCTCTCGCGGTCGGACCCCAGGGCCTCGCAGGCGGCAACGTTCGCATCGACGATGAGGAAGTCCGCTATCGCCCCCGTGGGGCCGCGCAGCGCGGTGGTCAGCAGGTAGGGATCGAGCACGGCATCTATGGCCATGCGGAATCGATCAACCCCCTGCACGTTCGCAGGGTATGCCCGATCTGCCGGAAATCCGCCGAGCAGCGCCGCACGACCGCGAACATCCCTACCGTTCGTCATGGGAAGGGGAGTCCATGGCCGTGCCGGCACGCTCGTGGCTGACCCGCAACCTCGTCATCCTCACGCTGGTCTCGATGACGCAGGACGCTGCGAGCGAGTTGCTGTACCCGCTCCTGCCCTTGTTCCTCACCGGCGTGCTCGCCGCACCACCGGTGGTGCTGGGCGTTATCGAGGGCATCGCCGAGGCAACCGCGGGCATCACCAAGTACTTCTCCGGTAGATGGTCGGACCGGCGCGGCCGCAAACCCTTCGTCGCAGCGGGCTACGCCCTCGCCGCCGTCGGCAAGGTGCTCGTCGCGGCCGCGTGGATCTGGCCGGTCGTACTCGCCGGACGGGTCGTCGATCGATTCGGCAAAGGGGTTCGCGCTGCACCCCGCGACGCCCTGATCGCGTCGTCCGTCCCGCCCGAGGCGTTCGGCCGCGCATTCGGCTTCCACCGCATGGGCGACAGTCTGGGCGCAGTGATCGGCCCACTGCTCGGACTTCTGGCGCTGTCCCTGCTCAACGACAACGTGCGTGCTGCCATGTGGTGGGCGGTCGTGCCCGCGGTGCTCTCCGTACTGCTCGTGCTGCTCGTCTGCGAGCCCAAGCCGGCACCTCGTCCCGCAGAGCCGCCCAGGGAACACCTCATCGCGCCGACACCCCTGCCGCCGGCGTTCTGGCGGGTGACCATCGTGCTGGTCGCCATCGCGGTCGTGAACTTCCCGGACGCCTTGCTGCTGCTGCGGGTCATGGAACTCGGCTTCACCACCACGCAGGTCGTGCTCGCCTATGTGGCGTTCAACGTCGTCTACACGCTCGGCTCGTACCCGGCCGGGGTGCTCGCCGATCGCTGGCCCCGTCCGATCGTCTACACGGTGGGCCTGGTGGCATTCGCCATCGGCTACCTCGGGCTGGGCCTCGTCGACTCAGGGCCCGCCGTCTACGTGCTGATCGCGATCTACGGGCTGTTCCCTGCGTTCACGGACGGCGTCGGCAAGGCATGGGTGTCATCCCTCGTGCCGGACGAGCACCGTGGCCGCGCGCAGGGAGTGTTCCAGGCCTTGAGTGCTGGAGCGATCCTGACTGCGGGCCTGTGGGCGGGCGTGCTGTGGACCAGCGGGTCCGGCAGCGGCGTGGTCCCCCTGATCGTGTCCGGGACCGTTGCGCTGTTCGCGGCCGTCGCGATGCTTGTGGCGCGATCGTGGCTCGGCCAGGTCGACGACTAGCCGAGTTCCTCAACAATGACTCTCTTGAGCACCTTGCCCGACGGCCCGGTGGGAAGACTCTCGCGGATGTGAATCCGGCGAGGGTACTTGTGCAGGCCGATCCGCTCCTTGACCCACTCGCCGAGCTCGACCTCGTCGATGGCGTCCGGTGTCACGAGGACGACTACCGCGTGGATCTCCTCGCCGTAGTGATCGTCGGCGACGCCGACGACGGCAACCTGTGCCACCGCTGGATGCTGGGCGATGACTTCCTCCACCTCGCGCGGGTAGACGTTGAAGCCGCCGCGGATGATGAGGTCCTTCTTGCGGTCGACGATGAAGAAGAAGCCTTCCTCATCCTCGTAGCCGATGTCTCCTGTGCGGAACCAGCCGTCGACCATGACCGCCGCCGTGGCCTCGGGCTTGTTGAGGTACCCGTCGAAGACGTTGTGGCCGCGGATGACGATCTCGCCGTTGGTGCCACTCGGCAGCAGTTCGATTGCGCCCTCGAGGTCGGCGTTGGCGATCGCGACGTCGACACCCCAGATGGAGCAGCCGATCGAGCCCGGCTTGCGACCGTAGACCTGCTGGTTGAACGTCGCGACGGGCGACGTCTCCGACAGTCCGTAGCCCTCGAGGATCTCCGCCCCGAAGACCTCCTTGACCTTCGTGATCACGGCGACCGGGATGGCGGCGCCACCGCTGGCGGCCAGTCGCAGCTTCGGCCGGGACTCGGTCTGCTCGGTGGCGGCGAGGAGGGCCATGTACATCGTCGGCACGCCCGCGAAGTAGGTCACGTTCTCCTTGACCATGAGGTCCAGTGCCGCGACGCCGTCGAACCTCGGGATGAGGACGATCGTGGCGCCGACACGGAAGCCGGCGTTCATCACGCAGGTCTGGCCGAACGAGTGGAACAGCGGCAGCGCACCGAGTGCGACGTCGTCGCTCTTGATGTCGATGATGTCGAAAGCGCACATCGTGGTGTTCCACAGGATGTTGTCCTGCGTGAGGACCGCGCCCTTCGGCTTACCGGTGGTGCCCGACGTGTAGAGGATCACGGCCTCGTCCTGGGGACGGCGCGGCACGAGCGCGGAGATCGGCTCGACCTGCATGGCCATCGCATCGATGCGGGCGACGTCTGAGAAGTCCGCATCCGAGTCCAGCACGGAGTACAGGCGTACGCCCGCGATCTCGGCGCCCTTCGCTGCCTCGGGAAGCAGCGGCGCAGCGGTGATCAGGGCAACGCATTCGGAGTCGGTCAGCGTGTAGGCGATCTCGTCGGCCTTGAGAAGGGCGTGCACCGGCACCACCGTGGCGCCGATCGCGATCGCGCCGTAGTACGCGAAGGCGAAGTGCGGGATGTTGGGCAGCAGCAGGGCGACGCGGTCGCCCGGACCCACCCCGTCGTTGCGCAGGACGGCCGCGAACCGGCGGGCCATCCCCCAGACCTGCTGGTACGTCAGTCGGGTGTCACCGAGGATCAACGCCTCCTTGTCAGGGAACCGACGTGCCGAGTCGGCGAGGATCGAAGCGACCGAGAGTCGTGCGGACATGGTTCCTCCAGGCAACGTGATGAGGCGATCAGGCCGCTCGGGTCTCGTAGCGGCTCTGGGCGAGGCGACCGCTGTAGCTGGCGATGTCGAGCAGGAACCCGAAGGCGACGACGACCCAGCCGATCCCGGTCACTCCACCCACGGCGGCGTACGCGGCCACCCAGGCCAGCGCCGTCCAGGGGAGGAACAGCAGGCCCAGCAGGGGCCACCAGAAGCTCCCGCCGAAGGCGACGGTGATGCGCGCACTGTTGAACAGCCACACAAACAGGAAGGCAAGCCGAGGGCCGAGGAACCCGAGCACAAGAACGAAGCAGCACATGCGGTCGAATGTAAGGCACTTCGGGCCACCCGTCAGCCCGATTGGGCGAAGCGCTATCCCCCGCCGGTGAGCCCGGTGGCCAGCAGGTAGATACCGAAGATCAGGCACACGGTGCCGACGATCTGGAACTGGTAGGTCATCACGAACTGGTAGAGGCGGTCGAGGAACGGCGTGATCCGTCTTCCGAGCACCGCACGTGCCGTCGGGGGCAGCCAGGTGGTCGAGAGGGCCACGGCGAGGACGATCAGCACGACGACGGCCTTGAACTCGATCGCGAGCGTCGACACCGTCACCTCGTGCAGCGCGGGGATGAGGACGATGAATGACGACAGGTCCGTGATGCTGAAGTAGAACGCCAGCCCGAAGAACACCCAGATCGAGGCGTTCTTCGCGCGCCGCTCGAGTGATGCCTGCGCCCTCCTGCTCATCTCCGGATGCGGCCACAGGAAGAACACGCATGCCAGCAGGAGCAGGGCTCCGCAGACTCCGCGGATCCAGCGATCGATCGGGCCAAGGTGCCCGGTCCCCTGATCCGGCAACTGCGCCAGCCCGGCCAGCACGATGGTGATGACGATCGCGAAGGCCACGGCGTTCGCTACCGCGACCGCGATCGAACGTCGTACCCACGACTCCCCGGCCACCACCAGCAGCTGGAGTGCGAGCAGCGTAGGCGTGAAGGCAGCCGCGATGGCGAGGGGCAGGACCCGCATAAGGAGCTCGGCCGCATGCATCGCGCGTCAGCGCCCGATTGCCCGCTGTGACGTCACGCGTCGACCCTAGTGACGTCCACAGGGCAAGATGCAACCCGTGCGCGAACTGTCGGAGTCAGCCGTTGCCCGAGCACGTCTGCACAGCCTGCTGCTCGCCGGGTATCAGCCCTCATCGTTCGATCAGATCGCGACGTGGTTCGGCGCCATGCAGGCTCAGGACGCCGCGAGCGGCAAGTGGTCACTCGGCGTCCGGCTGGCCGGCGCTCAGGAGACGGATGTCGATGAGGCGTTCGAACGGGCTGAGGTCGTCCGTACGTGGCCCATGCGCGGAACCATCCACATCGTCCCCGCACGTGATGTCCGATGGATGCTGGAGCTGACCGGCATCAGGGCGCTGAACGCCTCTGTCGCCCGACGCCGGCAGCTCGGCCTGGACGTTTCTGAGGCGGAGCGAGGTTCAGCAGTTCTCGAGGCGGCGCTGCGCGAGACGGACCGCCTGACTCGCACCGACTGCCTGGCAGCACTGCAGCAGGCGGGCATCGCCACCGACGGACAACGTGGCTACCACCTGCTCGGATACGCCGCACAGACGGGCGTCATCTGCCTGGGGCCGAATCAGGGCAGCGAGCAGACGTTCGCCCTCATCGACACCTGGGCGCCAAGTCAGGTGCGATTCGAAAGATCGGAGGCGCTCACCGAGCTCACCTTCCGGTTCTTCCGCAGCCACGGTCCAGCTAACATGCGGGACTTCGCGGGCTGGTCGGGGCTCACGCTCACGGACGTGAAGGCCGGCGTCGCGTCCAACGTCGGTCGGCTGGTGCCAGGTTCGTTCCGCGGCGGTGAGGTGTGGCTGACGAAGGAGCTCGACGAGAGGATGGACGGCATCGGCCGAACTCGGTCGGCTGCCGTGGCCCTGCCCGGCTTCGACGAATTCATCCTGGGCTACAAGGACCGCAGCGTGCAGCTCGGCCCGGACGACTTCGAACAGGTCGTCCCGGGCGGCAACGGTGTCTTCCGCCCCACGCTGTGCATCGACGGTCGGGCCGTCGGGACGTGGACGCGAAGCATCAAGCGCACCGAGGTCGTCATCGAGTTCGTGCCGTTCCGGCCACTCAGCCCACAGCACATGGCGCGGGCTTCTACCGCGTTCGATGCGTTCGGCCAGTACCTAGGCCGAGCCGTTCGCCTCGGCTGACCGGCGCCTGACCAGTTCGGCCCGCAGGAGATCGTCCTCCATGACGAGAGCCACCGTGGGGCAGTCCTGCGGACCAAGATGCGCCTCGGGGTGGCACAGGTTGCAGGGCTGGCCTAGCCGCAGGGGGCACGCTGCATCGACCCGCCATACAGGGCGGCGCGCGGTCTGCGAGGTCACCTGCTCATCATCCACCTCGCGGTCATCCGGCAACACGCCGGTCGCCCGCTCTACTATGAGCGTCCATGGACCCGCAGGCCGACGAGGAGTGGCAGCTTCTCTCGGAGGACCCTGCCTACTCCAGTTGGGTCACCGTCAAGCGCCGCACGTTCCAGATGCCCGACGGCGAGGTGTCCGAGTGGGACGTCGTCAAGGGCTCCCGGACCGTCGCTGTCGTGGCACGCGTCCCCTCGGGGGACTTCCTCCTGGTGCGCCAGTTCCGCCCAGGCCCGATGAAGGTTCTCGACGAGCTTCCCGGCGGCTACGGACGCGACGGCGAGAGCATCGAGGAGACGGCCGCTCGTGAACTTCTGGAGGAGACCGGCTATCGGGCGTCGAGCATCGAGGTCATCGGCAGCAACTGGATGACCGCGAACTCCACCGTCGAGCGGTTCGTCGCCCTCGCGATCGGCTGCACGAAGGTGGCCGACCCGGAGTTCGACCGTGACGAGTTCGGCAAGGTGCTGGTCGTTGACACGCCGACCTTCATCGCACTGGTCCGCAGCGGCGAGCTCACCGATCAGGGCGTTGCCTACCGGGTTCTCGACCACCTGGGGCTACTGGCCGAGGCGACACCGACGACGTCAGGCTGAGGCCGTCCACGACGGCGGGCGCTTCTCCAGGTATGCCGTCATCCCCTCGTGAGCCTCCGCGGAGGAGAACAGGCTCGCCGACAGTTCCGCCGTCTCGGCGAACGCCTCGTCACGCGACAGTCCGGGGACCCGGCGGATCAGCCTCTTGGCCTTCGCCAGCGCCTCAGGCCCACCAGCCATCAGCAGCGCCGCATACCCGGCCACGACCGCGTCGAGCGCGTCGGGCGGAGCGATTCGCGTGACGAGCCCAGCCTCGCGGACCCGTTGGGCGTCGACCCGCTCGCCGGTCAGGAACAACTCCTGCGCATCGCGTCGACCCATCACCGCCAAGCACGCGACGGAGATCACCGCGGGGGCGACACCAACCCGGACCTCGCTGAAGGCGAAGAGCGCGTCGCTCGACGCGACGGCGATGTCGCACGCGGCGACCAGTCCGTTGCCACCACCGGCGACGTGCCCTTGCACCTTGGCGACAATCGGCTTTGGGTGGTCGAGCATCGTTGTCAGCAGGCGCACCATCGCCTGAGGTCCGGAACCGGCGAAGCCGGCCTCGTCGCCGGCCGCGGCAGCCGCAAGGTCGGCGCCCGCGCAGAATGTCGAGCCCGAGCCCGTGAGCACGACTACTCGCACTCCCGGGTCCTGCGCTGCCGCGTCGAAGTGCTGGACGAGCAGCGCCACCGCCTCGGCATCAAGCCGGTTGCGAGCCTCGGGCCGGTTCAGCGTGATCGTGGCCACGCCGGCACTGACGTCGTACAGCGCTGCCGCCTGCGACGTCACCGCTTGCCCATGCCCTCGAGCGCGGTGATGATGCGCAGCATCACCTCGTCGGCGCCGCCGCCGATGCTGCCAAGCCGACAGTCGCGGAAGTAGCGCGCCACCCACAGCTCCTCGGCATAGCCCATGCCGCCGTGGAACTGCACGCACGCGTCGGCGACCCGGCGGCTGAGTCGGCCCGCCTGCAATTTCGCTACCGTCGCCGCGCGCGTGACGTCCTCGCCTGCGACGTACCGCTCGGCGGTGTGGTGGAGGAACCCCTGCAGCACATCGATGTCGGCGATCAACTCAGCAAGCGTGTACTGGATGTACTGGTTGGCCATCAGCGGCTTGCCGAACGCCTCGCGCATGTGCAGGTACTCCATCGTGCGGTCGATGGCACGCCGCGCACCGGTGACGGCCATGTAACAGATCCACAGGCGCTCGTCCTGGAACTGCGCCATCTGCATCTGGAAGCCGCGGCCCTCCTCGCCGATGGTGTACCGCACGGGAACGCGAACGTCGTCGAGGACGAGCTCGGCAGTGTCCGACGAGTTGTTGCCCATCTTCTTCAGCTTGCGGCCAACACTGAACCCAGGCGTGTCCGTCGGCACGATGATCATGCTCATGCCGTGGTAGCCGCCCTCGTCGGACGTTCGCGCGAGCAGGCACACCCAGTCGGACTGCGTGCCGGACGTGATCCACATCTTGCGACCGTTGATCACCCAGTCGTCGCCGTCGAGTCGGGCCCGCGTGGTGATGCCCGCGACGTCCGAGCCAGCTCCTGGCTCGCTCACCGCGATGGAGCAGACCATCTCGCCGGCCAGGGTCGGCTCCAGGAACTGACGCTTCAGCTCATCGGAGCCGAAGCGCGCGAGCGCCGGCGTGGCCATGCCCGCCTGCACTGCGATCGCCATCGGCACGCCGCCCACGTCGGCACGGCCGAGCTCCTCGGCAAGCACGAGGGTGAAGGAGTGATCAGCGCCGCCGCCGCCGAACTCGGTGTCGTACTCGAGCCCGAATCCACCGATGGCACCTATCTTGGGAAACAGTTCGTGCGCCGGGAAGATCTCCGCTGCCTCCCACTCGTCGGCGTACGGGTTGATCTCCTCCTCGACCAGCTTGCGCACGGACTTGCGGAACTGCTCATGCTCGGCCGTGAACAGCATCAGTTACCTCCAGGTTCGATGAGCCCGAGGGATCGGGCCCATAGTTCGGTCAGCGTTCGGACAACGGGGGCTTCAGGGGCAACCGGGCCGAGCTCGCCCTGACCGCCCATCCAGTGGCGGGCGAAGCCCTCGACCATCGCGCACAGCGCGGCGGCGGCGATCCGCGGATCGAGGCTGCGGGCAGCGTGCCCGTCCTTCTGCAGCTTCTCGATGGTCTTGGCCACCCGGTCTACGTGCGTGCGTCGGAGGTCGGTGAGAACGGCACGGAACGACGCATCGTTCACCGCGGCCTGGGCGACGACCTCCATCAGGCGTGCGGTCTGGCGATGCACCTCGAGGTAGCGGGCATTGGCAACAGAGATCCGCTCGATGGGGTCGGTGATGTCCGGCGTGCTGAGGACGCTGTACATCTCCTCGGTCACCGAGTCGACCGCCGCGTGCAGCACGTCCTCCTTCGTCGGGAACCACGTGTAGACGGTTCCGTGGCTGACGCCCGCAGCTGCCGCAATGTCGCTCATTCGCGTCGCGTCGAAGCCGCGCTCCTCGAACACGGCGCGCGCCGCTGCAACGAGTCGCTCGCGCGTGCGCCGGCCGCGCTCGGAGAGCGGCTCACGGGAGGCCGACGCCAGTTCAGCGGTCACGACTGCTCACCGTCCTCCGGGAGCAGGGGGCTAAGAAGGCGCGCTGGCATCTCGACCAGTCGCGAACGGACATGCTCGCCGAGGCCCTTCGCCTGAGGATCAACGCGCGACGACTCGGCGACGCCACGCCCCAGGACCCCGTGGATCACGACGTTGACGGCGCGCAGGTTCGGGAAGGGATGAACATCGACCTCGAGGTCGGCGCACTCGGGCAGCTGACGTCGGATCCCGTCGACAGTGACGACGGTCAGCAGCCACGCATACCTCGCATCGGCGAGGGCGACCGCGGACGCGTCCGGCTCGAGCGCGGCGACCCCACCGTGCGCCAAGGTGACGGCCGCGCTCTCAACTGGGTCGACGATCCACAGGCCGACGTTGGCGTTGCCGCCCTTGTCGCCGCTACGGGCCCCGACGAACGTCCCCAGCGGGCGTGCCACGACTGCCTCGTTCACGACGACGCACCGCCTGACCAGACCTGCTCGCCGTCGACCGTGGCAATCGCCGTAACCGCGTCGCGCGACACCGTGGTGGGCCAATAGACGCCGTACGGCGCAGCTGGACCCGGCGGCGTGGTCGGGAAGTAGCCGGGGTACGAGGCCAACGCCGCCTCGATGAGCGGCTCGGTGAAGGCCTTGCCCACCACCTTGTCGTTGGGGTCCTTGACCGTGATCCGCAGGAACGATTGCGCGTCGGCGGGCAGGGCCGGGTCAGTGTGCGGGCTGCGCTGGAGCTGAGCAGTCAGTTCGGCGACTTCCAGCGACGACTTCGCGGCGAGGTCTGCCGCGCCGAGTGCACTGGCATCCGCCAGCGTCACCCCGGCGAAGGCGCGCAGGGCCAGGTCGGCCTTCTCCTCGACCAGTCCCCCGGTGATCACGAGGGTCAGCGTGTTGCGGAAACCGCCGAGGTAGTTCATCGCGACCTTGAGCCGCTCGGGCGGTTGAGCGCCGGTCGACCCACTCACGAGCACGCGGTCGCGGCCCACCTGATCGAGGTGGATCGTGTCGAACAGGGCCGTGACGTCGGGATTGAAGTACTCACGCCCGGCGACCTCGTAGAGCAGTTGCGCCGTGACGGTGCCCACAGTGACCATGCCGCCCGTGCCCTCGTGCTTGGTGATCACGCTGCTGCCGTCGGCAGCGACCTCCGCAATGGGGAAGCCCGGGTGCTCCAGGCCAGGCACCTGCGTGAAGAACGCGTAGTTGCCGCCAGTGGCTTGCGCGCCGCACTCGATGACGTGCCCGGCCACGAGTGCGCCAGCCAGTGCATCGAGCATCTGCGCGTCGCCCGCGCGGGCGGCTGAGTAGTCCCAGCCGTGGCGCCAGGCCGCAGGCCCGATGACGAGCGCAGCATCGGTCACGCGTCCGGTGATCACGATCTGCGCGCCGGCGTCGAGTGCCGCGGTGATCGGCTCGCCGCCGATGTAGGCATTGGCCGTGATCGGGTGCACACCCGCGCCGGCCATGGTCTCGCCGGTGTCGAGGTTGATGAACTCCTCGCCGGTCGACGCAAGGTCGCCGAGCCGAGGTGCGATGTCGTCGCCACTGACCACACCCACACTCACGCTGAGTCCGAGTGTCGAAGCCAGCTCATGCACCGCCGCCCCGAGCCCTTCGGGATCGAGGCCGCCGGCGTTGCTGACGACGCGGATTCCACGATCGAGGCAGGTGCCCAGGACCTGTTCCATCTGGGTCATGAAGGTGCGAGCAAAACCGTTGCCGTGCTTCATCTTCTGGCGTGCCAGGATGAGCATCGTCAACTCGGCGAGCCAGTCGCCGGTGAGGACGTCGATGGGGCCGCCTTCGACCATCTCGCGAGCCGCATCGATGCGGTCGCCAAAGAACCCGCTGCAGTTGGCGATGCGAATGGGCTCAGCCATCCGACGCCTCCCCATCCTCGCGGAACTCGACGACGACGGTGTGCGCCTCGACCGACTGACCCACCTCGACGAGCACCCGCTCGATCACTCCGTCGACATCGGCGCGGATGGAGTGCTCCATCTTCATTGCCTCGAGGATGACGAGCACCTGTCCCTCGACGACCGCGTCACCAGCCGCCACCTGCACCGCGGTGATCGTGCCCGGCACCTTCGTGGCGGGGCCGTGCCCGGCGGCGTCTGTGGAGTGGTCGACGAACCGCGGCTCGATCGTCCACGCGGAACTGCAGAGTCCGTCGTCGACGAACACCTCGTCGCCATAGCGCGAGACGATGCACACCGCTGCCACTCCACCCACCTGCGCGTGCACATGCACGATGTCGGACCCGCCGTCCCGCGTCGAGTATCGAACGTGCACGACGACGTCGTCGACGGTGGACGAGTCGAGGTCGAAGACCCTGCCGAAGGGCGAGGCGTCGGTACGGGCCAGGCGGACGATGCCGCCGGCATCCTGCAGGACCGTGATGACCTCACTTGCGGTCCGACTGCGCAGCGAGACGAACTCCGGCACGCCCGGGACGTTGCGCCAGCCCAGCGGAACGGTCGGATCGGGAGCGTCGAGCGCCGCGATGGCCGCCGCAGCGGCGACGACGTGACGGGTCTGGTCGTCGGCCGCGAGCACCGGTCGCGACACATCGGGGTGCTCGTCGAGGAAAGCCGTCGTCGTGTCACCGGCGAGGAAGGCCGGCGACCGGAGGATCGCGACCAGCGAGTCCCGGTTGTTGGCCGGACCGTGGATCGCCGTTCGGGCCAGGCCGTCGGCGAGTACGGATGCGGCCAGGTCCCGAGTCGGCGCATGGCCGATGACCTTGGCAAGCATGGGGTCGTAGAACGGCGTGATGACAGAGCCGTTGACCACGCCGGAGTCGACGCGCAGGCCGCTGCGCTCCTGCGGTGCGAAACGGTGAATGACTCCCGTCGCGGGCAGGTAGTCGTTGGCCGGGTCCTCGGCGTAGAGCCGCACCTCGATGGCATGGCCGCTCACTTCGACCTGCTCCTGCGTCAAGGGCAGCGACTGTCCCTGCGCCACAGCGATCTGCCAGGCGACGAGGTCGATACCGGTGATCAGCTCCGTGACGGGGTGCTCGACCTGCAACCGCGTGTTCATCTCCAGGAAGAAGTACTCCTGCTCCTCCCCCGACCCGAAGACCATGAACTCCACGGTGCCGGCGCCCACGTAGCCGATCGTCCGTGCAAGCGCGACAGCGGACTCGTGCAGGCGGGCGCGCACGGCATCGGTGACTCCGGGCGAGGGCGCCTCCTCGACGACCTTCTGGTGACGACGCTGGATCGAGCACTCCCGCTCAGTGAGGTGGAGGACGGCACCGTGCACGTCACCGAACACCTGGACCTCGACATGCCGGGCGCCAGTCAGATACCGCTCGAGGAAGACCGTGTCGTCGCCAAATGCGCTACGGGCCTCACGGCGCGCGGACTGCAGGGACTCAACGAGGTCGCCACGCTCGGTGACCACCCGCATGCCCTTGCCGCCGCCGCCGGCGCTCGCCTTGATGAGCAGGGGGTAGCCCACGCCGTCGCCGATCGCCAAGGCCGCCTCGTCCGTGCTGCCCGCGGGGAGCTCAGCACCGGGCACCAGCGGAACACCCGCTGCCTCCGCGATCCGCTTCGCCTCGACCTTAAGGGCCATCGCCTCGATGGACTCCGGAGTCGGGCCGATCCATGTCAGTCCCGACGCCTGCACGGCCCGGGCAAACCCCGGGTTCTCCGAGAGGAAGCCGTAGCCGGGGTGGATCGCGTCGGCGCCAGACCTTCGTGCCGCTTCGATGACCAGGCCGCCGTCGAGGTACGTCTCTGCGCTGGTCACGCCCGGCAGGTGCACCGCGCGATCGGCCAGCCGCACGAATGGCGCATCGGCATCGACGTCGGAGTGCACGGCGACCGTGGCGATGCCGAGGGCGCGTGCCGTCCGCATGACGCGACAGGCGATCTCGCCGCGGTTCGCGACGAGGATGCAACGAATCGGAGTCGTCATCGTCATCACATCCGGAAGACGCCGAAGCGCTCGGTGCCGGTGACGGGGGCGGAGTGGGCGGCGGACAGTGCCATCGTCAATACGGTGCGGGTGTCGCGCGGGTCGATGACGCCGTCGTCCCAGAGCCGGCCGGTCGCGAACAGTGCCGTGGACTCGTCCTCGACCTGCTTTTCGAATGCATCACGGATGGGCGCGAACCCCTCCTCGTCGAACACCTGGCCCGCCGACTCGGTCTTCTGTCGGGCGACGATCGTCAGGACGCCGGCAAGCTGCTTGGGCCCCATCACTGCGATCCGGTGGTTGGGCCACGTGAAGATGAAGCGCGGGTCGTAGGCCCGTCCAGCCATCCCGTAGTTGCCGGCGCCGTAGGACGCACCCATCATCAGCGTGATCATCGGGACACCGCAGTTGCTCACCGCGTTGATCAGCTTGGCGCCGTCCTTGATGATGCCGCCCTGCTCGTACTTCGTGCCGACCATGAAGCCAGTGATGTTCTGCAGGAACAGGATCGGCACGTCCATGCGATTGCAGAGCTGGATGAACTGCGCACCCTTGTGGGCCTCCTCGCTGAAGAGGATCCCGTTGTTGGCGAGCACTCCGACCGGGAATCCGTTGAGGTGCCCCCAGCCCGTGACGAGCGTGGAGCCGTACAGCGGCTTGAACTCGTCGAACTCGCTCGCGTCGAGGATCCGCGCGAGGACCTCGCGGGCCTCGAAGGGGATCTTGATGTCGGCCGACGCGATGCCGAGTAGTTCCTCGGGGTCGTACAGAGGCGCGCGCGGCGCGAGGGCCGGACCGGGGCCGAGCTTCGTCCAGTTGAGGTGGCCGACGATGTCACGTCCGATGCGCAGGGCATCGGGCTCGTCGAGCGCGAGGTAGTCCGCGAGCCCGGAGACCCGCGCATGCATCTCGGCACCGCCGAGGGTCTCGTCGTCGGCATCCTCGTCGATGGCCATCTTCACCAACGGCGGCCCGCCGAGATAGACGCGTGCGGAGTCCTTCTGCAGCACCACGTAGTCGCTCATGCCCGGCACGTAGGCGCCACCCGCCGTCGATGAACCGAAGACGAGCGTGATCGTCGGGATGCCCGCAGCCGACAGGCGGGTGAGATTCTTGAAGGTCGCACCGCCGGGGTTGAAGACGTCGACCTGCTTGGTGAGGTCCGCGCCGCCAGACTCGGTGAGCGAGATGAGGGGCAGCCGGTTGTCGTGCGCGATCTCCATCGCGCGCAGCGCCTTCGTCACCGTGATCGGCGATTGCGAGCCGCCCTTCACGGTGGGGTCGTTGGCGCTGACGATGCACTCGACGCCGCTGACCCGGCCGATGCCGGTCACCAGTCCCGCGCCCATGGCGTCGTCGGTGCCCCAGCCGGCGAGGGGCGAGAGCTCGAGGAAGGCCGAGCCCGGGTCCAGAAGCAGGGCGATGCGCTCGCGCGGCAGCAGCTTGCCGCGGTCGCGATGGCGGGCCACCGTCCTGGCGTTCTTCTGCGGGTCGGCGGTGCCGCCCCCGCTGACGACCTGGCCGTAGAGCGTGTTGATCTCCGCGATCGCCGCGAGCAGGGCCGCCCGGTTGGCGGCGAACTCGTCGGACCGCGGATCCACGTGGGTGCGCAGGACCGGTGCCACGAATCTGACGCTAGCGTCAAGTTGATACGGGCGTCAAGATGTCCGGCTAGGCTGACCCGACCCGACCCCCGGAGGAGCCATGACCGATCCCGCCGACGTCCTGCAGCCCGGCTGCCTCGACGGGCGCGTCGCCCTCGTCACCGGTGGCGGGTCAGGCATCGGCCGCGCGACCGCCCTTCAACTGGCCCGGCTGGGGGCCAAGGTGGTCGTCCTGGGTCGCCGACTGGAGCGCCTGGAGGAGACGCGCGACCTCGCCGAGACCGGGCAGGTCACCGCGATCGCCGTTGATCTGCGCGAGTTCGAGGACGTCGACGCGGCCCTCGATCGGGTGCTCGAGCAGCACGGCCGCATCGACCTGCTGGTCAACAACGCCGGTGGCCAGTTCATGGCCCCGGCCGAGGCCGTGTCGGCCAACGGCTTTCGCGCCGTGACGCGCCTGAACCTCGATGCGCCCTGGTACCTCACCACACGCGTGGCTGCACGATCGATGATCCCAAACGGGTACGGGAAGGTCGCGAGCGTCACGATGACGCCACAGCGCGGCATCCCCGGCATGGCCCACTCGTCCGCCGCGCGAGCGGCGATGGAGAGCCTGACGAAGACCCTCGCCGTCGAATGGGGCGGCTATGGCATCCGACTCGTCGCGGTGGCGCCTGGCATCGTCCACACCGAGGCGTGGGAGGGCTACGGCCTGGACCCGCAAGGTGTGGCCGACATGATGCTGCTCAAGCGACTGCAGCGACCCGAAGAGGTCGCCTCGATCATCGCGTTCTGCCTGTCGCCTGCCGGCGACTACATCACCGGCACAACACTCGTCGCCGACGGCGGCTGGGACCTCGTCGGACCCTTCCCTGCGCTCGGCTGAGTCCGTCACCACAGCGTTGTTGCAGCGCGGACGAGGAACACGGCCGCAAGGACCAGCATGAGCACGCCAGCACCCGCAAGGATCAGGCGATAGACCGGCGTCGAAAGCCGATGACGCCCGGCCGCGATGCCCAGCACCACGATCGCCTTGCTGCCGACCAGCCCCGCGTAGAAGAACACGAGGTAGGCAACACCCAGAGCCGGGCTGCGATCCCAGAAGGACAGGAGCAGGGCCGCTCCCGCGGTGGCCCAGAACAGCCACGGGGCGGGATTCAGCAGGTTGAGCACCGTTGCCTGCGCCAGTGGATGACTGGCAAGGGAGCGCATTCGTCCGCGCTCGGGCTCGGCCACTTCCTCGCGCATCGAGTCGACATCAGCCGTGCGCGCGGCTCGCAGCGTCTCAATGCCGAATGCCGCGATGACGAGGCCACCGATGAGCGACAGCACAGTGACGGCCGTGTCGGAGAGCTGGCTGACCACTGTCACCGTCAGGGCGATGATGAGGGCGTCGGACACCAACGGCCCGCACGCGACCGCGAGGCCGGCCGCGAGTCCACGGCGCAACGTCGTGGCAATCGCCAGGGCAAGCAGCGGACCCGGTGCCACGCCGGATCCGAGACCGATGACCAGACCAGCGAGCAACGCCTCCACGCCGTCATCCTCCCAGTCCGACCGCACGCCGTGACGGTCCCAGGACTCGCCGTGGCCCTTGTGGAGGATCACCATCCCGGCACCGTGAGCGCTAGGCGCTCCACCCGAAGCCGGTCGGCATTCCCGGTCCGACGTCCCCGCAGCGGGAGCAGAGGTCATAGCGCTCTCCCGTCGGGCCGTGTATCAGTTCCCAGGCGTGGAAGCCCAGCCGGCAGCGCAGCGATCGACGCGTCGTGTCGCGCGGTTTCGGAGTTCTCACGGAGGTCTCCCCACTTGCCTTGAACTCACTCCAAGGGTACGCGCGCACTGAGCAGGCGGTCAGCAGTCCAGCCGAGGGATTCCGCAGTCCGCCTCGGGGTGCTCGAGGGCTGGACGACATGGCTGAGGACGGTGCGGACGATGACGTCGATACTCGCGTCGCGCTCGGCCTGCGACATGTGCGGCGTCAGCGGTGCGAGCCGGTCCCGAAGCACGTCGCAGGAGGACCCGAGGAGGGATGCCGATCGGGTCGTGAGGAACGGCAGCAGGTCGCTGTCCGTGCCCTGCGGCGCCGCGACCACGGTCCGCAGGAGGGCGTGCCCCTCAGCGTGCTCGAGCACGCCCCGCGTCGCCTGCCGAATCGCTGCGACCGGATCGTCACCGTGGCGATCGAAGGCCCGCTCGACGACGTCGAGGAATGCCGCGAGCTGTTCGAGGATCAGCGCTTTCGCGAGGTCAGGCTTCGAGCCGACCTCGTTGTACACCGTCTGCCGGCTGACACCGACGTGCTCCGCGATGCGGGCCATCGTCACCGAGGACCAGCCGCCCGCCACCGTCAGCTCCTCGGCAGCCTCGAGGATGCGTGATCGCGTCGCCGTGTCCCGGTCCCCCGCGACCGCCGTCACGTACTGGCACCGTCGAGCGCGACGAAATCCGACTTCTCGCGAACGCCGCAGTCCGGGCAGATCCAGGTGTCGGGCACTGACGTCCAGGGTGTCCCCGCGGGGAAGCCCTCCCGCGGGTCCCCGCTCACCTGGTCGTAGGTGTAGCCACAGCCAGGACACCGGCCACCGCGTGCGTTCCCCGCGACAGGCGGATCCTCGGTGACGAGCTGAGTCGTCACGTCCGGCCCGGCCGCGCCAAGCGGCTTCGATGAGACGGGATACCGCGCGAGGACCTTGGTGCGCCGGCTCGGGCGGATGTTCGCCAGGCTCATGTCACCGTCGAAGTGCTCGAGCACCTTCGCGTCCATCACTCGCCGCCACAGCGGCGGCACCAGCGCCAGCAGAATCATCGAGGCATATCCCGATGGCAGTTGCGGAGCCTCCTCGTAGTCGCGTAGCGCCTGGTAGCGGCGGGTCGGGTTCGCGTGATGGTCGCTGTGCCGCTGCAGGTGGTACAGCAGGACGTTGGTGGCGATGTTGTTCGCGTTCCAGCTGTGTCGCGGCTCGACGCGCTCGTAGCGTTCGCGATCGCCGGATCCGACCCGCTGGCGCAGCATCCCGTAGTGCTCGAGGTAGTTGACGGCCTCGAGCAGCGTGAATCCCACCACCGCCTGGATGACGAGGTAGGGCAGCACGCCCACTCCGAGCCACAGCACCATGACGAGCCAGAGAACGGCTGAGATGAGCCAGGCATTGAGCACGTCGTTGCCGATACGGAACGGCTGCTGCTTGCGCGCCGCGTAGCGCTTGGCCTCGATCCGCCACGCGCTGCGGGCGGATCCGAAAACAGTCCTCGGCCAGAACAGGTAGAAGCTCTCCGCTACCCGACTGCTCGCGGGATCCTCAGGCGTCGCCACGCGCACGTGATGCCCGCGGTTGTGCTCGATGTGGAAGTGGCCGTAGACACTCTGCGCAAGGGCGATCTTGGCCAGCCACCGTTCGTGGCTCTCGCGCTTGTGCCCGAGCTCGTGGGCCGTGTTGATTCCCAGGCCGGCGATGAAGCCGACGGTGACGGACAGTCCTACCTTCTCGACGGTCGTGAGCTCGCCGTTCTCGATCGTCCAGAATCCGAAGGCGAAAGCGGCGTATTGGATCGGAAGGAACAGGTAGGTGATCCACCGGTAGTAGCGGTCGTTCTCCAACTGCCCGATGACATCGTCGGGCGGGTTGGAGGAATCGCGTCCGGCCAGCACGTCGACGATCGGGACGACGCCGAGGATCACGATCGGCCCCAGCCACAGCCAGACTCCCCAACCCGTGACGATGAACAGGCCGACAGCGGCGAAGGGCAGGCACGGCATGAGGAGTGCGAAGAGCCACAGGTACCGCTTGCGGTCGCGCCAGTTCATCGCACCTCCGAAGTTCGGTTTACAAACCATATAGATATGTAAACCCTCCGACAAGGCTTCCTACGGGTTCATCACCATGGCGAAGTGGGTCATGGGGGCGCCCGGAACGGTCGACTCATCCGCCACCACGAAGCCGAACCGGCGGTAGATAGCGACGTTCGCCGGACTCTGGGTCTCCAGGAACACCGGCAGAGAATCGCCGTGGGCGACCGAAAGCAACGGCCGCAGCAGCCGCCCTGACAGACCCTGGCGCTGGTGCGCCGGGTCGACGACGATGGTGTCCAGGTACCAAGCCGGTCCCGGCAGGATGCGCGCGCGAACGCGGCGGGCGAAGGACTTGTACTTCAGCATCCGGACAAGGGCGGACGGAGCACCGCCTGCCACGAGAGCGAACCCGGCCCGGACCTTGTCCCACGGCGGCCGGCCATCGGCGATCGTCAAACCGGGCTGTTCCCATAGCGCGAGCGCATGGAGGCCGCCAGGGAGCGCCCACGCTTCGCGACGAGTCTTCAGCCGGAACTCGTAGACGTCCTGGAGTCGCTCCAGTCGATGACGCGCATCGGGCACGAAGTAGCAGTGGAGCGGATCGTCCACCATGGCCGCGGCGAACACCCGTGCTGCCGCGACGAGGTCGTCGTCGTGCACGCGGACCAATCCGCGTGCTTCGAAGTCAGCCTCTTGCGGAGCGCCATCCCTCACATGACTCAGTGTGCAACGGGGAGGCCCACGTGCTGCACCAGGGCTCGGACGAACAGGTCCGGGTTGTCGGTGTGCGGGTGGTGGTGCGCCCCAGGGACGATGACGATGCGGCTGCCGGGCAACTGCTCGTGCGTGTCCCAGGCATGCTGCACAGGCAGAGTCGGGTCCTCGGCGCCCCAGATCACCAGGACGCGTTCGGGGTCGACGGACTGGAGCTTGTTCATGGCGTACACGGTCTGTCCGGCCGGGCCGACGACGCTGCGCAGCGTCGCGAGGAACGCGGCGGACCGGCCGTCGTCACTGAGCGCACTGAGCCGGCTCATGGCCCGCGGGCTCAATGCGTCGACGTCCTTGCCGAACGCGTTGAGCGCACGCCCAAGCCAGGACGCCGTGCTGACGAAGCCGGGCCGGCTGGCCAGCCGGATGACCATGCGCGAGCCTGGCAGCGTCGCCGCGCGCAGCGTGGCCGCCACGTCCGGGCCGAGGCCACCGCTGGACACCAGCGTGAGCGTCTCCACCCGGTCGGGGAACTGGTAGAGGAACTGCATGCTCACGCCTCCGCCCAGGGAGTGGCCCACGAGGTGGACGCGGCCGACGCCGAGATGGTCGAGCAGGTCGCGGATCACGCTCGCGTTGGCGCCGAGGCTGAAGTCGCCGTTGCCGAGCCCGGACTCGCCGTGGCCGATCAGGTCGACGGCGATCACGCGGAAGCCGGTGGCCGCGAGTCGGTCGGGCACGTCGCCCCACGTCTCGAGGCTGGAGCCGACGCCATGGACCAGGAGCAGCGGAATGCCCGCGCCCGCGTGGTCGACATAGGCCACCTCGTGACTGTGGAGGAGGACTGACTGCCTCATCGTGGAACCTACCCTTCCGTAACCTACGGTTGCGTAACTTACTGTACCGTAACTTACGGCCCGCGTCACCTACCCCACACCGGCTCCGGGCGCCGCCCCACCGGGATGATCAACGTGACCGCGATGGCGATGGCCGCACCGATGAGGGTGTCCATGCCGCGGAAGAGCAGGGCCTCGCCCAGCGGTGCCTGCACCTGGGCGTAGGCCAGCACGGCAACGAGGCTGATACCCATCACCGACAGCGTGTAGCTGCGCCGCATGTACGCGATCGTGATGACGATGCCGGGCGCAAGGGCGAGCAGTCGCCAGGGTCCCGGCGGCACAAGGGCGTCGACTGCGGTCAGCAGCACCATCGCGACGGCGGTGCCCGCGAGTCGCTGCAGCAGCCGATCGATCGTCAAGGGCAGCGCCGGCGGGATCAGTGCGATCAGCGTCATCAGGACCCACACCGCGTCGTGCCGGCGAGTCAGGGCCATCACGAACGCACCTACCCCCAGGCCGATCGCCGACCTCAGTGTCGTGCGGCGAAGGCGCGACAGTTGCGGTTGTGCGACGAGCGCAAAGCGTCGAGTGTGCGTTGCCTCGTCGGTGGCCTTGACCCGCGCCGCGCGACGATGGCGCGGCAGCAGCGCGACGATCCCCCGCAGCACTACCGAGCACACCACCATCACGGCGAAGCCGAGCGCGAGGTATCCGATCGGCACGCCTGAGCCGGCCCCGAACACCAGCGGCAGGAAGAACATGTAGAGCAGGACGCTGCCCAAGGTCGCCAGCGGCTCGCCGTGCCAGGCAAGGAACCCGGCGCCAGCAGCGACCGCTGCCAATGCGAGCCCGGCGGCGATCGGCACGTCGCGAACGGCGATGGCCAGCAACGTCAACGGGAACGACGCGAGCGACAGCAGCAGCGCTCGAGCCAGTCCGCTGCGGGCCGAACCACCCAGCGAGCCGAGGAACCCGAAGATGCCGCCGAACACGGCCGGCAGTACGGCGTGCGTGAGACCCACCTCACCGTGACCGGCGAACACCAGGGCCGTCCGGACGACCGCGAAGACCACAAGGACGTCGATGAGAACCGCGATGCCCGTGCGCAGCAGCACCGGAGTCGGTTCGGGGGTGAGGGCCAGACGAACGCGGCCGAAGATCGACGGGCTGACTTCACTAGCCATCGGGGTGATCACCCTCCCCCTCCGGCGGGCCCGGCACCTGCGACGGCGTCGGGCACTCGCCGTGCCAGAACGAGCTGGTCGGTGCCGGGACTGGCGTACCCGGATTCGTCGCCAACCACTGGGTGGCGAACGTCAGCCGCTCACCATTCGCCTGGCGACCGGCATCAGTACGCAGGTCCCAGCCGCAGTCGGGCGTGCTGTCCGTCGCGCCAGACCCACATGCCGACAGGACAATCAGCAGCGGAGCCATCACGAGCAGTCGGCTGCGCACACGAACACGCTACTGCCATTCGCTGGCCCGCTCCGGATTCGGAACGCAGTCCCAGCCGCGCTAGGCGTCGCACTCCTGGATGTCCGAGAACGACCGCGTCGGGACGCCGCCATCGTCACCGATGAACTCCAGCAGCGGTCTGCCATCCGGGTTCGAGGGCGGCCGACGGAATCGCCGCCGTCTACTCAGGAGCCAAGACCAGAGCCTCGGTCGGCCCGGCATCACGGTTCCGACGGGCGGTATACATGGCGACATCCGCTTCCGCGATCACCATCAACAACTCGCCGCTTTCGTCCCCTGCCGTCCCGACCGATAGGCCCCCCTGCCACGCGTTCTCGAGGCCGTGAAGGTCAAGGCACGCGGCGATGCGATCGGCGAAATCAAGCCCATTCGGTTCGGGTCCGATCCCCACCACGAGGAACTCATCCCCGCCCCAGCGGGCGACGAGATCGGCGCCCCGACTGGCCGCGCGGATCGCCTGTGCGGACCGAAGAATGACGAGGTCACCGGCGGCGTGACCGAAGCGGTCATTGACCGCCTTCAGGCCGACGACGTCGATGAAGATGGCGAACACCGGCTGGCCACCTCGATTGGCAAGGCCGGTGAACTGCTCAGCCGCCGCCTCCAGGCCATGACGGTTCAACAGCCCCGTGGCGTGGTCGCGCATCGCCAGGCCTTCGGTCTCGACACTCGCCACCGCCAGTGCCATGGCGGAACTGCGCCGCGCCACCAGCAGCGCAGCGCTCGCCCCCACACCGGTGATCGTGGCGATGATCCAGGGCGCAGCCGTTGCCGGATTGAGCGTCACGAGGGTGTAGGACACGATCGACACGATCAACACGGCCGAGATCACGAAGGGAAGCCACATCGCCAGCAGGCCACCGAACAGCACCATGGTCATCAGGATTATGCCGATCGCGTTCCCGCTGGGATCGACGGTCTGCTGGTAGCTCAACGCCGTGATGTTGACGACGATCGCCGCCGCGAAGATCCAGGCGCCCACCTCGCCGACACCACCTTCGTCCCAACCAGGATTACGGCCACCAGGAAGAACACCCCCTGGATGACATCGGAGACGTAGTAGCCCAGGGGCGCGACCAGTCCAGCAACAGCGGACATGACATCGAAGAACACGATGAGCAGCGCGAGCGCCAGCATGACCCACGGCGTCTCTCGGGCTACCTGCTCCCGGATGATGGTGTCGCGCCGAGCCAGGAGCGCGGGATCACGTCTGCGCCCGCGGATCCTCCTCACCCAAGCAGGATATGTAGCGAACCGCCCAGATCTCAGGGATTCGCCGGCTGAGGTCGATTTGCGTGCGCTCACATTTCGGGCTTACCCGGGCAAGCGGGCGAAAAGGAGATGCGGCGCCCGGCTCTGCGTCGCTGACGTCACCGCGATGCCGCTACTGACGTCCTGGCACGAAACCGTGACCGCTACCTGCGCTGGCCGAAAAGGGGCCCGACAGTGTTGCTGTCGGGCCCCCCATTTCAACGAACTCGTGGGAGGTCTTTTCACGAACCGCCCATCCCAACAATGCTGATGGCCCAGGGGATCACCCCTGGGCCATCAGCATGGTGGAGGTGCCGGGAATCGAACCCGGGTCCGTACAGGTCCCTTCCGTTCTTCTACGCGTGTAGCCACGCTGTCGCTACTCGGCCCCCGCACTTCGTGTGGCACTGTGCGGTGACGGCCCAGTCACTGTTTGGCTTTCCGCCCGCTCCCGTGACCGGAGCGATTGGTGAGTCCCCTAGCGACGTCAGACCCCAATTCGGGGACGCATTGGGCTGACGGCTGATCTATGTACTACGCCGCGAGGGCGTAGGACTCAGCAGACTGCGTGTTTTTGGCAGTTATTTGTTGTCAAGGATTCTTAACGAGATCACCTTGATTCTCGACGCGCTTCTCCGGTCAAGACATCTGTCCGTCGAAACCTGTCACCCCCATGTTCAGTTATCAATCAGTCCGACGAGGACGAATCCGGTCGGACTTTAAGGGTACGCCCGCCCGGCGGCCCCACCAAATGACCGCAAACGACCATCGCCGGCAACCCTCACCGGAACCTCCGAGGCTTCCTCGGCTACACGCCCTACGGGGTCTCCGGCAACGCACAGTCGTAGTGCAAACGGGCTAGTGTCCCCAACGGTTTTTCGCCCAAGGGCAATGTCAGACCCCTCTTCTAGTCTTGGAGCATGACGTTGGAACTCGGCCACCGACCCGATGACGGGCCGTTCCCCGACGTCCCGGTCGGCTGGGACGACTGGGACCACACCGCATTCCCCGACGTCCTTGCTGACGACCCCACCTGGTGCCTGCCGCTTGACCAGTTGCCGTGGCCGCCAACCGCTGACGAGGCCTGCCACGTCCTGGACGCCGAGCCCGAAGACCTGACCGGCGCCGGCGCTATCGACTTCCTCATCGAACTTCAACGGGCGCAAAGCCGGTTGGCGGCTCTGGAGGCCCGCGCCCTGGTCGCCGTCGCCGGCGCCTACCGGCGCGAGCGACTGATCACCGTGGCTGACCCCCTGACGCAGGCAGACCGGATGGTCGCCATCCCGGACGAGGTCCGCGAGGAGGTCGCCGCGGCCCTGCATCGGTCCCCCGGCGCCATGCACGACCAGTTGGTGACCGCTCGGCTGCTGGCCGGCCCGCTCGCGGCGACGCGGCTGTCCCTGGCCGCCGGGCGCATCACGGCCCAGCACGCGCGCGTCATCGCCGACCAAGCTCGGCGTCTCAGTACTTCGCACGCTGCGTGCCACCAGTGCCCCGATGAGGACTCCCCCGCTGACGCGCTCGAGCGAGCCGACTTCGAGCAGGCCTGCGCGCGCCTGCAGCATCGCGTCCTGCCCACTGCCGAGCGCACCACACCGGCCAAGACCCGTGCGCGTGCGCGTGCGGTCGTGGCGGCGATCGACGCCGATGCACAGGAACTGCGCCGCCAGCGGGCCAAGGCCGCGATCGACGTCCGCATCTACGCCGACGACGACGGGCTGGGTGTCCTCCTCGCCCGGATGCCGATCGAGCACGCCGTCCGAGTGCATGCCGCCATCGATGCGCTTGCCCGAGCCAAGCGAGCAGACTGCGACTCGACGTTGGGGCAGCTCCGGGTCAACGCACTCGTCGACGCTCTCTGCGCCACCAACGGTTTCGCCGGCGCGATGGTCGTGACGGAGATCCAGTTGGTCGTCGATGCGGCCGTCGTCATCGAGAAGGCCGGCGAGCCAGGCACGATCGTCGTCGATCAGGTCGGACCCCAGTCGGTCTCCGCCAATGCGGTGCGCACCCTGCTCGCCGATCCGGATGCACCCACCGAGCTGCGCAGGCTAGTAACCGACCCCGTCACCGGGCATCTTCTCGATCGCGGCCGGGCTTCGTACCGAGTCACTGAAGCCATGCGCGCCTTCCTCAGCCTTCGCGACGCCACCTGCCGGCACCCCGGGTGTACGCGACCGGCGAGCCGCTGCCAGATCGATCACGCGGTCGCCTGGGCTGACGGCGGCGCGACCGATCTCGACAACACCGGGAGCCTGTGCACCCGTCATCACCAGCTCAAGACGCACGCGCACTGGAATATCATCGAGTCGCGCGCCGACGGATCGGTCGTGTGGCGATCACCGCAGGGCCGCACCTACGAAGTGGACCCACCGCCGGCCTTGATCACACGAACGCTGCCAGCACCCAAGCCGGCCGTCGTCGCGAAGGCGCCGACTGGCAGTATCGGCCCACCGTTCTAGTCGATGCCGAAAGGCGCTAGTCGATGCCCTTGGTGCGACGCCCGACCGCGCGCTCGGCCTCGCGCTTGGAGTCACGCTCGGCAATGGCCTGTCGCTTGTCGTAGGAGCGACGGCCCCGCGCGACCGCGATCTCGACCTTGGCGTAGCCGTCCTGGAAGTACAGCGCCAACGGGACGAGCGTGATGCCCGACTCCTTCGCCTTGTTGGCGATACGACGGATCTCGTCGCTGCGCAGCAGAAGCTTGCGAGCACGGCGCGGCTCGTGGTTGGTCCAGGTGCCCTGCGTGTACTCGGGAATGTGGACTCCGCGCAGCCACACCTCCCCGTCGTCGATCGTCGCGTATCCGTCGGAGAGCGTCGCACGTCCGGCGCGCAGCGACTTCACCTCAGTACCGGTGAGCACCATGCCGGCTTCGTAGACGTCCTCGATGGAGTAGTCGTGCCGTGCCTTCTTGTTCTGGGCGATCAACTTGCGGCCCTTCTCGCGTGGCATCGCTCAGTCCCCCGTCTGGTTGGCGATGGCGGCCTTGGCTTCGGCGCGCTCGGCGAGAATCCTCTCGCGACTCTGACCGATCCAAGCCGTGACGACCAGTGTCACCGCGATGATCGCAGCAACGATGACCCACAGGTAGACGTAGATGTCGATGGAGGCGCCGATCGGCGGCGCGTTCGGCAGGTAGGCCCGAAGGGCAGGCAGCGCGAACAGCAGGGACGCCGCGTACGCCATCAGGCCGATCTCCGCACTTCGGCGTCGAGTGGACACCAGCACGCCGACCGCCAGGGCGATCCCGGAAAGCATGATCACGAGGATCAGCAGAAGCGCTGCGAAGATCTTCGTCGAGAAGGCCCTCGAATAGGACAGCGACAGGTTGGCGCTGCCCGGGTGGTCATCCGCCGTCATGACGGTGTCCCAGCCGTTGATACCCCAGCCGTCATTCCTCGTCGTCTGACCGAAGCTGGCGTAGACAGGCCCGCCAGAGGTGAACGTGCCATCGGAGTTCTTCGCATACGTGTCGATCTGGACTGTGATCAACCCGTCGTGCACGTCGAGCGGGTAGCGCGCCTCCTCGCCGTCGAGGCCGACGACCACCTCCTTCTGGCCCAAGGGCTCGCCAGCCGGGAATCGGATCTCCTCCGAGCCCAGGCTCGAAGTGAGGAGGACGCGCGTGTTGTCGACAAGACGGCCGGTGTCATCGACGATGTCCGGGCCCGCGGCGACGAATCTGATGTGGACGTTCGCCTGGTCCTGCTGCGCATCGACCGCCGTCGGTTCGACTTCGACGATGATGCCCGCCGTGGTGTCCGGCGCGTCGCCCTGGAAGAAGCTGCCGCCGACAACGTTGTAGAAGATGGCAACGACCAGGTACAAGGCAGCAACGGTCGCGATGAGGACCGATGCGAAGATCCAGCCCCGCCGCGAGAGGCGACGGGGCTTGGGAATCAGATGCGGATCGGGGAGAGACATCACACGCGCAGGTATTTGCGCAGCGTGAAGAACGCCGCGATCCCTGCCAGTCCCACGCCGACGATCAGCATGATCGGCGCGATCGTCGCCACCGCGTCCCAGCCCACGAAGGCCGTGAACTGGAAGGACGGCGCCAGCACCTGATCGATCAGCACCGCCTTCGTGACGATCAAGGTCCCGATTGCCAGCAGCGCGCCGATGCCAGCGGCGAGCGCCGCCTCGAGCAGGAACGGCAGCTGGATGTAGAAGTTCGATGCGCCCACGAGCCGCATGATGCTCGTCTCACGACGTCGGCTGAAGGCGGCAACGCGCATCGTGTTGACGATGAGCAGCACCGTAACCACGAGCATGGCCATGGCGATGAGCAGCGCGATCAATTGCAGGCCGCCAAGGAGCCGGAAGAACTTGTCGAGGATCTGCCGTTGGTCGTTGACCTGCTCAATGCCCGGCCGGCCGGCGAAGGCGGACGCCACGACTTCGTACTTCGTCGGGTCCGAGAGCTTCACGCGGAAGGATTCGGGGAGGGCGTTCGGCGAGACGTTGTCGACGATCGGCGAGTTCTTGAACTGCTCCTTGAACCGCTTGTACGCCTCTTCCTTCGATTCGTAGAAGATGTCCTGGACGAGCGGGCGAAGGCTCTCGAGGTCGGTCTTGATCTGCTGACGCTGCGCGTCGGTGACCGCGCCGCCCGCGCACGAGGGAGTGTCGCTGCCTTTGCTGCACAGGAAGATCGACACCTCGACCTTGTCGTACCAGAAGTCCTTCATGGTCGAGACCTGCGCGCGCACCAGCAGGCTCGCGCCGAAGAGCCCCAGTGAAACGGCGACGGTGATGATCACCGCGATGGTCATGGTGAGGTTGCGGCGAAGCCCGGTGCCTACCTCGCTCGCGACGAACGACGCCCTCATCGGGCGTACCCGTAGACGCCTCGCGACTGGTCGCGGACCACGTGCCCAGACTCGAGCTCGATGACGCGTCGACGCATCTGGTCGACGATCTGCGAATCGTGGGTGGACATGACAACCGTGGTTCCCAGCTTGTTGATGCGGTCGAGTAGCTTCATGATTCCGACGGACGTGGCGGGGTCGAGGTTCCCGGTGGGCTCGTCTGCGATGAGGATCATCGGGCGGTTGACGAACGCGCGGGCGATGGCCACGCGCTGCTGCTCGCCGCCGGAGAGCTCGTCAGGGCGCCGGCCCTCCTTGCCCTCCAGCCCCACGACCTCGAGGACCTCGGGCACGACCTTCTTGATCTGGGACGACGGCTTGCCGATCACCTCGAGGGCGAAGGCCACGTTCTCGAAGACCGTCTTGTTGGGCAGGAGCCGGAAGTCCTGGAACACGGTGCCGATCTGGCGGCGCATCGCGGGGATCTTCCAGTTCGACAGCCGGTTGAGCTCCTTGCCCAGGACCCAGACCTGCCCCTTGTTGGGGCGCTCCTCACGGAGCACGAGGCGAAGGAACGTCGACTTGCCCGATCCTGACGGCCCCACGAGGAAGATGAACTCCCCCTTCTCGATCTCCAGGGACACGTCCTCGAGCGCAGGACGCGTCTGGGAGGCGTACTGCTTGGTCACGTGGTCGAAGAGGATCACCGTGACAGTGTAAGCGGAGGAAGGTGCTGCTAAGCGGTAGCGGTCTGCTTGCGCCAGCGGATTCCTGCTTCGACGAAGTTGTCGATCTCCCCATCGAGGACCGCGGCCGTGTTGCCTGTTTCCTCCTCGGTGCGCAGGTCCTTGACCATCTGGTACGGGTGCAGGACGTAGGAACGCATCTGGTTCCCCCACGAGCCGGCGGAGTCACCCTTGAGCGCGTCCATCTTCGCCTGATCCTCCTGCCGGCGCCGCTCCAGCAGCTTGGACTGGAGCACGGCCATCGCCGACGCGCGGTTCTGGATCTGCGACCGCTCGTTCTGGCAGGAGACCACGATGCCCGTCGCCATGTGCGTGATCCGCACGGCGGAGTCCGTGGTGTTGACGCCCTGGCCGCCTGGGCCCGACGAGCGGTAGACGTCGACCCGGATCTCGTCATCGGGGATGTCAATGTGGTCGGTCTGCTCGACGACGGGGATGACCTCGACCTCCGCGAACGACGTCTGCCGACGACCCTGGTTGTCGAACGGCGAGATGCGCACCAGCCGATGGGTGCCCTGCTCGACCGAGAGCGTGCCGTACGCGTACGGCGCCTTGACGTGGAAGGTCGCCGACTTGATGCCGGCCTCTTCCGCGTAGGACGTGTCGTTGACCTCGAACGGCCAGTTGTGCCGCTCGCAGTAGCGGGTGTACATGCGCAGGAGCATCTCTGCCCAGTCGGCCGCGTCGACGCCCCCTGCACCCGAGCGGATGCTGACGAACGCCTCGCGCGAGTCGTACTCGCCTGACAGGAGCGTGCGCACCTCGAGTTCGGCGACCATCGTCTCGAGTGACTCGAGCTCCTTCATCGCGTCGGCGAGCGCAGCGTCGTCCTCCTCGCTGTCGGCGAGCTCGAACAGGATCGGCAGGTCATTGAGCCGGCTTCGCAGCGCCTCGACCTTGCGCAGCTCGCCCTGCAGGAACGACAGGCGGGAGGTGACCTTCTGAGCGTTCTCCTGGTTGTCCCACAGGTCCGGTGCGGAGGCCTGCGCCTCGACCTCGATCAGCTGGACCTTCATGGCCGGCAGGTCCAGGACCGTCTCGATGCTGCCCATCGTGTTCTCGAGGGCGGCGATGCGGTCGGGTACGTCGAGGGGAGCCACGATGGACCAGCGTACGGCCAGGCCGTCAGCCCAAGCCGCGGTAGTCCAGTTGAGCCCACGACTCGACGGCGACCTGACCGCCGAAAAGGCCGGACAGGAACGGCAGCCGAAGCGGCGACTGGAGTCCCACGACGACCTGCTGCCCGTCCGACCAGATTCTCGTGACCACCATCCCGGGGATGGCCCGTCGGGCGTCGGCTCTCTCCAGATGACGGGTCACCGTGGCGCTGACCGCGGCTGGCTCCAGCCGGGTGGCGGAGGTCGCCCCATGGGCGTAGTACGCCGGGAGGTCGATGGCCTGCGCGCCCGCGACCGCCGCCGCATCGGCGACCGCGAACAACTTCTGGCGCTGCAGGAAGGCCGACGACGCATCGACGAGCGCCGCCACGGCCAGCACGCACACCACGACCAGTCCGATCCCGAGCAGCAGCACACTGCCCTCGTCGTCCCTCGTGAGCCGCGTCATGCCGACGACTCCGGGTCGCCGCGGAAGTCGTCGACCGGCACACGCTGATGCGCACTGATCGGCACAGCGGCCCGGCCTCGACCCGACCAGTCAGCGGGCAGCCACGGCAGCGGCACCTGCCAGTCGAGACGGACATCGATGACCGACCCCGGCGCCAGGCACGGGCCGTCCGGGCACTCCATGCGCAACGCACCCGCAGGCAGCGCGAGCCCCTGGTCCGCGAAGGCCAGTCGAGCGGCAGCAGCCGCGCGCTGACGGCCGGCGAGGTCGTCGACCGCCGTGCTGAACGCCCGCCCGGCCTCGCGAACCGCCTGCGAGCTGGCCAGCGTTGCTGAGTGGACGACCATCGCGCACTGGACGACGTACACCAGCGGAACCATGATCGCGATCCCGACGATGATGAACTCGACGATGGCCGAGCCCTCGTCGTGCCGCCTCATCGCGCCACCTCGATCGCGTCGCTCTCGCGGCACTCGCGTCACTGGGCCTCCTGAAGCGCGTGGCCCACCACCGTCATCGTGGACGGACCGAGCAGGCCCACCAGTGGGAGCGTGGCCTCGATTCGCACGGCCATGACCGGGAGCCCGTGGACCGTCGCGCGCACCGCCGAGACCTGCCGCACGACCGATGCCGCGACGTTCTGCGACAGCAAGGTCCGCGCCCGGCGCACTCCGGCCGCCGGATCGGCTCCCGCGAGAGCGGCTGCCCTGGCTCCTTCGGCTGCGGCAGAGGTCAGCGTCGCCCGTACCTCGAGCACAAGGGCGACCTGCACCACGGCGAGCGCGAGCAGCAGCACCAGCGGCGCCACCAGAGCGAACTCGACGACGGCACTGCCGTGATCACCACGACCCTCATCGCTACGACGCACGCAATGCTCCCGTCGTGGCGTGAGGACGAGCCTGCTGGCCACGTCAGGGTTGCGAGACCGAGCTGATGGCACGGTCGAGCACCGAGGTGAGCTGCCCGTCCGCGACCAGCCAGATAGCAGTGACCAGGCCTGCGGTCATCACCGTGACGAGCACCCAGCCGGGCACATCGCCACGGTCATCGGTGGCTGCGCGCAGTCGCGCCGCGAATGCGGACAGCGCTTGAAGGAGCGTGAACATCGATTTCCCTTCGTGGTGGTTGCAGATCAGCGCTACGTGACGACGAGCCGAAGGCTCTGGATGCCTGGGAACAGTGCGACGAGCACCACGACCGGGAGGATCAAGAACACGACCGGGACCAGCATCAGCACGTCCTTGCGGCCGGCCAGTTCGAGGAGACGTCGATGCTCGTCGGCGCGGCAGTCGGCTGCCTGCGCACGCAGGACGTCGGCGATCGGGGTGCCTCGTTCAAGCGCGATGACGAGGCCGTCGACGAATCGCTGAACCGGGACCGACGCCACGCGCCGGCCCATGGCCGCGACGGCGATGTCGAACGGCGCACCGCTGCGCACGTCGGACACGACCCCATCGAGTTCGTCGGCAAGGTCGCCCTGCGCAGTGTTCGCGACTCGCTCGAGTGCAGCCACGGGGGACTCCCCTGCCGCCACCGCGAAGGCCATCAGTTCAGCGACGCCCGGCAACTGCCGCTCAATGCGCCGTCGACGACGACGCTGCAGCTGCGCATCGCGCCGGTCCGAGCCGAGCCAGCCCGCAGCGGCACCGAGCGCGCCGAGCAGTACGACCCCGAGGCCAGCAGTTCCGTCGTGCGACGTAGCCAGCGCGATCGCCCCACCGACCGCAGCACCCACGGCTGCCCACGCCAGATGTCGAAGCCACTGTCGCTCCGCCGCGCCGACACCGCCAGGGCGTGGCCGGCCCGAACGAAAGTCGAGGACCGGACCAACCAGCAACCAGAGCGTCGACCACGCGGTAGCGGTGGTCGCCCGCTCCCCCACACCCGTCGGGACGCCCGTGACAGAGCCCACGAACGGACCGATCCGCTCCAGCACCGTCATTGGTCGGCGCGCGCGGATCCAGGAGCCGACCAGGAGAAGGCCCGCGCCCATGGCGAGGCCGAGAATCGCGCCCCACGTGGCCCGGCTCATGCCGCGAGCCGCTGATCGTCGGGCAGTCGGCCGATGTGCAGCATCAACCGATAGGCGACCAAGGACAGCCCGGCCGCCGTGAGCAGCACCAACGCACCCGCGACAGTGCGGTAGGCGTGGATTGCCTCCGGCCGGGTGCACAGCAAAGCCAGAGTGATCCAGGGGGCCGCCACCGCCAGTCGCGCCGCGGACACCGTCCAGCTCTGACGGCCTTCGATCTCACCACGCGCCCGCGCGTCCTCGCGTAGCAGCGAGCTGAGCGTGCGCAGCACGACGCCGATGTCGGAGCCGCCCACCTCGCGGGCGATGCGCAGGGAGGCGATCACCCGATCGGCTACGGGATCGGCCATGCGGACCTGCAGTCGATCGAGTGACACGCCGAACGACGCTGACGATCGGTAGTCGGCAGCGAAGTCCGCGAACGCGAAGCGCAGCGGCTCAGGACCGCAACGCGACAACTCGATCAATGCCTCGGGCAACGACATCCCCGCACGGATCGCCGACGACAAGGTGTCGACAGCGTCGGGCCAGCTGGTGCGCAGCGCCCTCGTGCGCAGTCGCCGGCGCCTGCGCAGCAGCGCGACGGGCACGCAACCTGCGACCACGGTCGCCATCGCCGCCACGACGGGCAGGGCCGTAATCACCAGGGCGAGCATCCCCACGACCAGTCCCGCGCCGACCGAGGCCGCAACGACGCTGATCGGCCGTACCCGAGGAAGCCCCGCCTGACGGATGACCCGCGTGAGGACGCTCTCGCGAGAGGCTCGCTCCGCCCGCGGCGCCGTCCACGCCCCGATGACGAGGAACACACCGCCAGCGACCAGCAGGCCGAGCACTGCACCGAGAACAGGAGTGGGCTGCATGCGCACTCACTCCCCACGGCCGAGCAGTTCGGCGAGGTCGTAGCCATGCGCGCAGAAGCGCTGCTCGTGCGGCGGCAGTCCGCGTCCGCGCTGCAGGCCGGACCCGTGGTCGACGAAGATGTCGGCCATCTCGATGACACCCGCCTCGACCCGCCCGGGCAGCGCGGCGATCTCACGAACGCGTCGAGCACCCGATCGCTCCGTGGCCAGGTGAACCACGAGGTCGACGCACCCCGCGACCGTCGGCACGACGAAGTCCGACGCGATGTTCTGGCCCGCGAGCAGCGGCAGGGTGCACAGTTTCGTGACGGCCTCGCGTGCGCTGTTGGCATGCAACGTCGCCATGGACGGCATACCGCTGTTCATCGCGACCAGTAGGTCGAGCGACTCCGCCTGCCGGACCTCGCCCACGATCAGCCTTGTCGGCCGCATGCGCAACGCCTCGCGCACGAGCCGACGCAACGGCACCTCGCCCGTTCCCTCGAGGCTGGCATCGCGGGTCTGCATGCCTACCCAGTCAGGATGCTCGAGTCGAAGCTCGAACACCTCCTCGCACGACACGATCCGTTCGTGAGCAGGCACGCAGCCGAGCAGGGCGTTGACGAATGTGGTCTTACCGGACTGCGTTCCGCCGGCCACGACGATGTTGAGGCCCGACACCACTGCGGCGTCGAGGAACGCCGACGCCTGCGTGGTGAGCGACCCCGTCGCGACGAGGTCGCTGACATGGCGAGGACGGACCACGAAGCGTCGGACGTTGACGGCCCAGTGCCTTCGCGTGATGTCGGGGATGGCGACATGAAGGCGACTGCCGTCGGGGAGCATCGCATCGACGAACGGGCTCGACAGGTCAAGGCGCCGGCCCGACTGCCGCAGCATCCGCTCGACGAGGTCGCGAACCTGATCGGCAGTGAGGACGACGGTCGTGAGCTCGCTGCGACCGTTGCGGGCGACGAACACGCGGCCCGGATCGTTGATCCATAGCTCCTCGACGAGCGGATCGTCGAAGAACGGCTGCAACGGTCCGAATCCGGCGACAGCGTCGAAGGCATGACGGGCGATTTCGACGGGCTCAAGCAGCATGTCGAGGTCCCGGCTGACCCACTCGGCGACGACGTCGGCCACGGCATCGTCGACGAGCGCACGGACGGCATCGGGTTCGAGCTGGGGGTCGATGCCATGCGTTCGCACGCCGTCGCGCACGCGATCCTCTACGGCCAGCAGGGCATCCATGCGCTCGACGGTACGTCGATCACATCAGTGCGGGCCATGGTCAATCCCGCGCCTGTGGACAACGGCCGACTCACCAGGAGCCGCCACCACCTCCGCCGCCGCCACCACCGGAGAAGCCGCCGCCGCCCGAGCCGCTGCTCTGCGTCATCGTGGCAGCGTGCGCGGATGACGATGTCGAGTTCACCAGGCCGTTGATCTGCACGAGAGTCAGGAAGCCGAATCCGGTTGCCGCGAAGTCAGCGGGCGTGAGGTCGGGGAAGGCACCCATCCACGACTTCTCCAGCTTGAAGACCACCGCGAACGGCAGCATCGTGGCCATCACTGCTGCGGGTGGAAGCCCCAGCTTGATCGCCACGTCGCGACGGGCCACCGAAGGGTCGGTGGACAGCACGCGCTCAAGGCCGTTGACCTTCGCGATGAACTCGGCGGACTGCTGCGTCTCCTGACGCGGGGTGATCAGCCGTGCGATGAAGAAGCCGATCAGGGAACCGATGGCGACCGGTATGAGGAAGGCGGCTACCGCGCCGGCGAAGAAGATGGTGATGAAGCCCAGGACGAAGCACACGACGGTCACGATGAGCAGCCAGTTCCAGCGCTTGTCAGGCTTGTCGCCGTTGGGATTCCGGCGACCGGAAGCCTTGGCCGCCGTCACCAGTTCGCCATAGGTGCTCGTCCAGACCTCCGTGTGTTCCTTGTCGTACTTCTGCAGCACGGCAGGCTCACCGCCGGGCATCAACTGGTCAATGAAGTCCCGTTCCCACGGGCGAAGTTCGCCCTGGCCGCCTGCCGTCGGGCGGACCACCAGTTCATCGCCGGTCTGCAGCACCACCCAGCCGCGCGCCGCCAGGTCGACCAGGGTCGCGGCGAGCACCCGCGACTCGCCGGCGTCCTTCTCGCCCTTCCATGCAGCCACCATCTCCGCCGGTGACAGTCCGTCCGGCGGCTCGTACATAGGAGGCGCAGCGTTCAGGTCGACACCCTTGTCCTTGCGCCGCATGAAGGCGGCGAAGATGCCCGGAACGATCAGGAACAGTCCGGCGACCGGGATCGAACCGAGGAAGGTCCAGATCCCCAACGGGACATCGGGCGTGCGCACGTCCTCAACAGGAGCGGTGGTGAAAGCCGACCGCGGATAGACGACGGATGCGGTCACTCCCTCGTTGGGCTGCAGAGCGATCCCGCCGACGGAGACAGCCGACCCCGAGACGGAGGCTGGGCACGTTGCCGTACTCCCGGAGTAGCCCCAAAAGCACGACGCCGTCAGCGCATCGGCCGGGCCGGTGATGGCCCCACGTGCGTCGGCGATCGGCACCTGCCACGCATCGCCGATGAGGTCCCAGTACATCTCCACGTCGCCCTGCGCGACCGACGCCGGCAGCTGCCCGTCGGCCATGTCCTGAGCGGTGATCACCCGCAGGCCGTTGCGCACGGTGTACTTGATGACGTACACGTGCGCGCCGGTGATCAGCGTGTCGGCATCACCGATCTTGATCTCGAGGTAGCGGTCATTGTCGCTGAGCTCGTAGGTCGCTACCTGCCCATCCTGTGTGACGGACTCGACACTCACGCCGTAGTAACGATTCTCGCCCGAATCCAGGACGTCGTACACCGGGATGTCGCGGAAGATGCCGTGACGGCTCTCCGACCCGAAGTCGTAGTTGATCGTCTCGGTGAAGCTCATGGAGGTGTCGGCGTTGACCGAGACCGCGACGTTGAACGCGTTGATGTCCTCCGCCTGAGCCGGAGCCGCCAGGACGATGACGGCGGCCACTGCCGTCAGGACGGAGCCCAGCAGGGCAAGCGGGCGGCGACGCCCCACGCTCATGAGAAGTCGACTTTGGGAGCAGACCGACGCTCGGCGTCGGGCTCCGCGTACAGCTCCCGCTCCTTGACGCCGGCCATGCCGGCGAACCACATCGACGGGATGGTGCGAAGTGCGGTGTTGAGCTGCACGACCGAGTCGTTGTAGTACTGACGGGCGAACTGCAGTTCACCCTCGACACTGGAGAGCTGCGCCTGCAGGTCCCTGAAGTTCGCCGTCGCAGTGAGCTGCGGATACGCCTCGGCCACCGCGAACAGCCGGCCGAGCGCCTGTGTCAGCTCGCCATCGGCAGCAGCCGTCTGGGCGACGCCGCCAGCACCGCTTACCTGGGCCCGTGCCGCCGTGACCGCCTCCATGGTGCCGCGCTCGAAGTCGGCTGCGCCCGAGACGGTCTCGACGAGGTTGGGGATGAGGTCGGCCCGCTTGGTCAGCAGGGTCTCGATGCCCGCGTAGGCGCCTTGGGCCTGCAGGTCGAGCCGGCGCAGCTTGTTGAACTGCAGGCCGGCGATGATTGCGAGAATCACGATCAGGACAAGGACGATCACGACGATGGCCACGGGAGCCTCCCACCTTGACGCGCAGCACGTGCTTGAGAGCACGGTATCTGCTGAAGCCATGGAAAGCCGGGCTGACCTACAGTGGTCAAGGCACGCGGGCGAGGACCAGGCCCACAGATTCGAGGGGGAAGACGTGCGAGATCCTGCAAGGACCCGGGTGATCGCGTTGGTCGCGGTCGCCACCGCACTGGCACTGGCGGGCTGCTCGTCAGCCACGTCCACCCTTGCTGCGTCCAGCCCGGCTGCGTCCGCCACGTCGTCACCCAGCGCAGGGCCGAGCAGCACCGCACCTACCGCTGCCCCGAGTGCAGCGGCGTCAGGCGCAAGCGGCTGGATGGGCGACGCGCTCGCGCGCGCCGCGATGCCGAAGAAGGAGGACATCCAGACAGTTGTCGGCGCGGCCGTGACCAAGGACCCGGACATCGCGAGCTACGCCGACAAGGACCTCCGCCTCACCTCGTCCGCTGACCCGGCCTCGTGCACGGAGGTGTACGCGCTGGTCTGGGCGTTGACGGTCCCCAAGGACACGAGGACGTTCACGGGCGCGTCGTACACCATCGGCAACAGCGCACTCGTGGTGTCCATCGCCGACTCGGGCCTGAGCCTGGCGCAGGCCAAGGCAGCCATCGACAAGTGCGCGCGGTTCTCCGTGCAGCGCACCGCCGATTCGACGAAGTACACCGTGGGTGACTCGCTCTCGCAGTTCACGACCAAGGCCGACCTCGTCTCCCCCGATCACCTCGCCGTCGCCATCGACAGCACCACTCAGGTCCTCACCAACACGTCGAGCGAATGCGTCGGCGGGGCCACCATCGCGCCGTCCTGCCTGCAGAGCCAGAGCGACCAGGTCAACCAGGTGCTCCGCCGGGTGGGCCCGAACCTCATCTCCGTCTGGGGGCTCACGACGACCGCCGTGGCCGGCTCGACCCCAGCCGATACCCCGATCACCCTGCCCGAGGTCACCGCCGTCGCCGACGGGGTCCAGAGCATGGTCACGGAGCTCACCAAGTAGCCCCTGAGACAATCAGGCCAAAGCACCCGTAATCGGGTGCGATCGAACGCCGCTTATGAGGGGCTGGGCCTGACTATGGTTCGAGCATGACCGCGACGGTCGAGGCGACCTGCGCGGCGTGCGGGAGCCCGCTCACGCCCGGCGCGCGGTTCTGCGCGACCTGTGGCGCCCCCGTCGGAGAGGCTCCCGCTTCCCACCCTCAGGCGGCCACGGCAGGCCCCGTCACCGAGCGCCGGGTCACCTCCGTGCTCTTCGGCGACCTCGTCGGCTTCACTCCGCTGTCGGAGGGCCGCGACGCCGAGGACGTCCGCGAACTCCTGTCGGCCTACTTCGATCGGTGCCGCGTCATCGTCTCGCGTTACGGCGGGGTGATCGAGAAGTTCATCGGTGATGCCGTCATGGCGGTGTGGGGCGTGCCCCTCGCCCATGAGGACGACGCCGAGAGAGCGGTCAGGGCCGGCCTCGAACTGGCCCAGGCGGTCGCTGACATGGGAGCCGAGGTAGGCGCACCCGGACTCGCGATGCGCGTCGGCATCGTCACAGGCGAGGTCGCCGTCAACATGGCGATCGAGGTCGAGGGCATGGTCGCTGGCGACGCTGTCAACACCGCTGCGCGGGTGCAGTCGGTGGCCGAGCCCGGCCACGTCTGGGTGGACGGGACGACGCGGTCACTTGCGTCGGCGGCCATCACATTCGAGGACCGCGGCGAGCACGAGCTCAAGGGCAAGTCCGCCGCTATGCGCCTGTTCGCGGCCGGCGAGGTGATCGCCGAGCTCAGCAGCGGTGCGCGCATCGATGGACTGGAGGCTCCGCTCGTCGGGCGCGAAGCCGAGCTCCGAGCGCTCAAGGACGCCTTCCATGCGACGGAGGAGGCACAACGACCGCACTTGCTCGTCCTCGACGGCGAGGCGGGCATCGGCAAGTCAAGGCTCGGCTGGGAGTTCGAGAAGTACGTCGACGGCCTGGCGACAACCGTGCTGTGGCATCGCGGCCGCTGCCTTTCCTACGGCGACGGCGTGGCGTTCTGGGCACTCGCCGAGGCGCTGCGCCCCAGGCTCGGGCTGCTCGAGATGGACCAGGGCGCCACGGTCGAGGACCGCCTCGATCGCGGACTCGAGGCAATCGTTGACGACCCCGATGAGCGAGCCTGGCTGCGCCCGCGCCTTGCCACCCTGCTGGGCATCGGCAGCGGCTCCTTCGCGCGCGAGGACCTGTTCGCGTCGTGGACGACCTTCCTCGAACGGGTGGGCGGCGACGATCCCGTCGTCCTCGTGATCGACGACGCGCACTACGCCGACGATGGGCTTCTGGACTTCGTCGAGCATCTCCTGTCCACCGCGCACACCGCGATCCTGGTTCTCGCCATCGCCCGCCCCGAGCTCATGGCCCGTCGGCCGGGCCTGGGCGCCCGGCGCGCATCCGTCGTGCGGCTGGAGGCACTCGACGAGGACGCGATGGCCAGGCTCATCGACGGGCTGGTCGACGACCTCCCCGTGCGGGTGCGATCGGCCCTCGTCGAGCGGGCTGCGGGCGTGCCGCTCTTCGCGGTCGAAACGATCCGCGCCCTCATCGACCGTGACCTGGTGATCCCGCAGCGGGGCCGTTACGTCCTCGCCGAGCCCCGGAACCTCGATCTCGAGGCGATCGGCGCGCCGATGACCCTGCACGCCCTCGTCGCGGCGCGCCTGGACGCACTGACGCCCGACGAGCGACGCACGGTCACGGAGGCCAGCGTCCTGGGCACGTCGTTCACGCGCGAGGCGCTGCTGTGGATGGAGGAGAAGGCGGCGCCTGTCGACGAGACGGCGTTCGACTCCCGGCTGTCGTCGTTGACCCGCAAGGAGATCCTGACGGTTCAGCAGGACCGGTTCTCGTCCGAGCGCGGACAGTTCCGGTTCGTCCAGGCCGTCGTCAAGCAGGTCGCCTACTCGACGCAGTCCAAGCGCGACCGCAAGGCGCGGCACCTGGCCGCTGCGGAGTACCTCACCCGACTGTCGGATGACGGCGGCGACCTCTCGGCCGTCATCGCGCAGCATCTGATGGACGCCATCGACTCGGCGTCGATGGGCGACACGGACGGCCCGGCCCTCGCCGCCGAAGCCGTGATCCTGCTCGAGAGGGCGGCAGTGCGCGCTGCCGGCCTGGGTGCGCCCATGGAGGCGTTCCGGCACCTGGAGGCGGCCCGCGGTCGCGTACGGGATCCCGAAGGGCAGGCCCGCCTGATGGTGATGGCCGCGACCGAGGCCAACGACGCGGGCGCGTATTCGGCAGCCGAGTCCCTGGCCCGCGAGGCGGGCGCCTACTACGACGAGACCGACCAGCCGATCGAGGCAGGGCGGGCCGTCGGCCTGCAGTGCTCGGCGCTGATGTCCCTGCAGGACAACGCCACGGCGATCGCCCTGTGCGAAGCGCGATGGGCGGCGCTGGACGGCACGCCCGGAGCCGAACGGGCCCTGCTGCGCGTGGCCGGCACCCTCGCCTCCTCGTACATCAACCGCGGCGACTTGGACCGCGGTGCGTACTACGCGGAGCGCCGACTGGTCCTCGCCGAGGCGCTCAACGACGCGTCCGCGATCTCGTCCGCCCACGTGATCATCGGGATGCGCTACGCCGGCATGGGCGCGCCGCTGAGCGCGCGCGCCATGTTCGTCAGCGCTGCGAAGGTCGCCGGAGACAACAACCTCCTGACGGAGCGCGCGACGGCTCTCGTCACCGTCGGAGTGATCGAGATGGGCCGCGACCTCGACGCGGCCATGGCCACCATCCGCGAGGCGCTCGACACGGCCCGACGAGCGGGCTCGGCGACATTCACCTCGTATGCGTCCGGCAACCTCGCGCTGCTCCTGTGGGTCGCTGGCCGCCTCGACGAACTCGAGGAGTTCCTTGCCGAGGTGCTCGAGGACATCGCGATCCCCGCGATGTCCCTGTCGATGTCCTGCATCGGCACGTGGCTTGCCGAAGCCCGCGGCAGGGAACTGCCGTCCGTGTCGGCGATCTCCCTGTCCGACGCCGAAGCCGATCGGGCGTGGACCGGCAACCTCCATCTCGTCCACGCCCTGGCCGACGGCCAGCTGTCAGACGCAGCGCGCATTGCCGACGAGACCATCGGCCCGCTGCTCTCGGCGCTCGGCCTCGAGGACGATTTCATGCACCTGTGGCCGCCCCTCGTGCTGGCTGCCATCGCCGCCGGCGACCTCGACCTCGCGGAGCGACTGATCCAGCCGGTCGCGTCGGCGCAGGAGGGAGCGGTCCCCCCGGCCGTCAACGCGCAGTATCTGCGCCTGCGCGGTCTGCTCGGCGCGGCTCGTGGCGACGATCCAGCAATCGTCGAAGCGGACCTGCGGGCGGGCGTCGCGGCCCTCGTCGACTTCGGGGCGGTCGTCCACGCCGGACGTGCCTGTGAGGAACTCGGCCGGTGGCTCGCCGCCAACGGCCGACCCGACGATGCCGAGCAGGCATTGGCACAGGCTCGTTCGACGTACGAACGGATCGGCGCCGCCGGCTGGCTGACCGACCTCGAGGTGCTCGACCGCGCCTAGCGAAGGAAGCGCTCCCACGCGGCGGCGACGAAGTCCGGATGCTCCATCTGCGCCACGTGGCCACTGTCGGGCAGCACCACCACGTGTGCGTCGGAGAAGTGCTTGGTGACACGGTGCGCACTGCGCGCATCGACCAGCGGGTCCTTGCGTCCGTAGACCACCAGGGTCGGGCACGTCACGCGCTCGGCGAGCTTCCACGGGCGGTTCGGGCCGACGTCGACGAACGTCTTGAGCAGTCCACGCAGGCTGCGAAGGAATGCATCCGATGCATACGGCAGGTGGTCACGGCTCTTGACCTCCTCGACCGCCTCGGCCATCCGCTGGGATGAGACGCGGGACGGATCGGCGAAGCAGACGTCGATGGTGCCGCGCACGCGGGCGCCGGCATCGCTCTCGAGGTACTTGGGCACCAGTCGCTCGCCGACGCCCGGCACAGCGATCACCGGGAGGTGGAAGTTCGACTTGGTGGCGAACACCTGGGGCAGCGCCGGCGAGATCATCGTGAGCGTTCGGACGAGGTCCGGTCGGCGCGCGGCCAGCTGCAGTGCGACCGAGCCGCCCATCGAGTTGCCGAAGACATGAGCCGGACCCCGGCCGCGGGACTCGATGAACTCCGCGATCGAGCGGGCGTGCCCGGCCATCGTCATATCGCTGTCGCGCGGGGGCGGGCTCTGCCCGAAGCCGCCGAGGTCGATTGCAAAGCCGTCCACGTCGTCGCGCAGGCGGGCCATGAGGTCGGTCCAGTTGAGGGACGAGCCGCCCAGACCGTGGAGGAAGACCGCGAGCGGGAGGCCCTCGCCAGTCGGCTCGGCGTGCCGGACGCTCAGGGTGCGATTGGGCAGGAATACGTCCTCACGGGGCCAGGGGGTGGCCGGGACGACGTAGTTGCTCATGCAGGCAGCGTATCGACCCGATAACGGACCGTGGGAGAGCCGCCCGTCTTAGTTACTGGCTAGTAGGATGCCAGGATGACCGCGACCGAGGGCGTCCGCGCCGCTCGACTTCCTCGCGAGCAGCGTCGTCAGCAGGTACTGGCCGCGGCCCTCGAGGTCTTCTCCTCGTCCGGCTACCACGCCGCGTCCATGGACGAGATCGCCGAGCACGCCGGCGTCTCCAAGCCGGTGCTCTACCAGCACTTCCCCGGCAAGCTCGACCTCTACCTGGCCCTCCTGGACGCCGGGATCGACGAGCTCCGGGCGGCCGCGAACGCGGCCCTCACGACGACGACCGACAACCGCGAACGCGTCAGCGGGATGGTGACGGCGTACTTCGCCTTCGTCGAGGATCCTGCGGGGGCATTCCGGCTGGTGTTCGAGAGCGACCTGGCCAACGAGCCGCAGGTGCGTCAGCGGGTCGACGCCGCCAACCTCGTGCTGGCCCAGCAGACCGCAGCCGTCATCGCCGAGGACACCGGGCTGAGCGACGAGCAGGCGTTGCTGCTGGCGTCCGGGATGCAGGGCATGGTCCAGGTGGCGGCCCGCCGCTGGCTGGCCGGCGACGCGCAGTCCGTCAGCCGCGAGGAGGCAGCCGAGCTCATCACCGCATTGGCCTGGCGGGGCATCCGCGGCTTCCCCCGCACGCATCCCCCGCACGACGAGGGCACCTGATCTCTACGAGCGAAACTCCCGGGCGTGACGGCGTGCCCGACGCCTGACACGATGGTGGTCAACCGACGACCCGCACGCGACGAACGAGAAGGAGCACTGCTGTGGAGGTAAAGATCGGAGTCCAGGACTCGCCGCGCGAGATCTCCCTGGACAGCGACGAGACTCCCGAGGCCGTCACCGCTGCGGTCAAGGCCGCCATCGAGGCCGGCAGCCTGCTGTCCCTGACCGACGACCGCGGTCGCACCATCCTCGTGAATGCGGCGAAGATCTCCTACGTCGAGATCGGCGCTGTCTCCTCGCGACGCGTGGGCTTCGGCGGCTAGAACTCCGATCGGTAGGGAAGCGTCGGGTCGAGCAACTGCTCGGCCTGCTCGGCACCCGTGACCGGAAGCCCAGTTGGGTCGAGCAGCCCTATCTGCGCGAGCACGGAGGCCTGGTCCCAGTAGATGTGCTCGTGGACGACCTTCCCCTCCGCCGCCTTGACGATGACCACGAGCGGGATGCGGACGCGGCGGCCGGTGGGCGGGACGCCGGGAAGCATCCAGTCGATCATCTGCGTGTGCGTGAAGGTGAAGACGAACTCGTCGACGACCTGCTCGTCGCCGACCGTGCGCGACAGCGTGAGGATCTCCACGTCCGGCGGGAAGAACTTCCCGACGAGGTGGTTGGCATAGAAGTCACGCACCGACGGAGCGCCGAAGCCGCCCGCCCGGACCGGCACGTGGTTCAGGTGCGGGTGATCGGACATGGTCGCCATCGTGCGGTCCAGGTCGCCGTCGAGCTCGGCCTGCATGTGCTCGTCAAACAGGTCCGCAGAAGTCCGCGGTGTCGCAGCGTCAGTCATCGTCGGCTCCTTGACGAGCACGGGGCTCGCTCAGGCCGCAAGGCCGAGGGCGGACATGCGGCGTGCGTGGTTGTCGGTCAGGCGCGCGAGCATACGGCCGATCTCGGCGAGGTCGGTGCCCGGCCGGTCGACTCCGCCGACGAGAAGCGTCGAGAGGGCATCGCGATCGGCCGCAACCCGCTGCGCCTGCGAGAGCGCCTCGCCCACGAGCCGGCGTCCCCAGAGCGCCAGGCGACCGCCGGCCCGCGGGTCCACGTTGATGGCCGCGCGCACCCGATCGACGATGAAGTCCTTCTGACCCATGTCGTCGCACACACTGACGACCAGGGCGCGGCTGTCCTGGTCGACGAAGTTCGAGATCTCGCGGTAGAAGTCGATGCCGATGCCGTCGCCGACGTACGCCTTCACCAGGCCCTCGAGCCAGTCGCTCGGCGCGGTGTGCTCGTGGAAGTCGTCGAGGGCGCGACGGAAGGGCGCCATCGCCTCCTGTGGGTCAACGCCCAGCCCAGCGAGCCGATCCCGTAGGACCACGAAGTGGCGGTACTCCGCCGTGGCCATCTCGGCCAGAGCCGCCTTGTCGTCGATGGTCGGTGCCATGGCGGCGTCCGCGGCAAGCCGCTCGAAGGCCGTGAGCTCGCCGTAGGCGAGCACCCCGAACAGGTCGATGATCGCCGCCCGGTACTCCGGGTCGGTGTCAAGCGCCGAGGCGGGCGGGCCTTGTTCGGTCATAGTGGGGCAAGGCTATCGGCACGTCACCGGTACAGTTGGGCGACATCACAAGCGTGATGCTCCTAAAGCGGGAGTTCCCCTGAGCAACGCGACAACGGACGAAATGACCGACTCGACCACCAACGTCGACCCCACTTCCGCCCCCACGTTCATCGAACTGGGCGCCGATCCGCAGCTTGCCGAGGCCCTCGCGGCCGACGGCATCACGCACGCCTTCCCGATCCAGCAGCAGTGCATCCCGCTGGCGCTCGAGGGCCGCGACCTGATCGGCCAGGCGAAGACCGGCACCGGCAAGACCCTCGGCTTCGGCATCCCGCTGCTCCAGCGGATCGCGATCCCCGGCACGGAGGCGTACGAGGCACTCGGTGAGGCCCAGGGCAAGCCCCAGGCACTCGTCGTCTGCCCGACCCGCGAACTGGGCCTGCAGGTCGCCACTGACATCGAGCGCGCCGGTCGCATCAAGGGCGTGCGCGTCCTGGCAATCTACGGCGGGCGCGCGTACGAGCCGCAGATCGACGCACTCAAGAAGGGCATCGAGGTCGTCGTCGGCACGCCCGGGCGCATCATCGACCTGGCGAACCGCCGCGACCTCGACCTGTCGCACGTGCGCGTTCTCGTCCTCGACGAGGCCGACGAGATGCTCGACATGGGCTTCCTGCCCGACGTCGAGCGCATCGTCGCGCAGATCCCCACCGTCCGTCAGACGATGCTCTTCTCCGCAACCATGCCGGGCCAGATCGTCAACCTCGCCCGCCGCTACATGAGCCAACCGACGCACCTGCGCGCGGCGGACATGGGCGACGAGAATGCCACTGTCGACGCGATCGAGCAGCATGTGTGGCGCGTCCACCCGATGGACAAGGTCGAACTCCTCGCCCGCATCCTGCAGGCCAAGGACCGCGACCTCGTCATGATCTTCACCCGCACCAAGCGCAAGGCGCAGAAGGTGTGCGACGAACTCACCGAGCGCGGCTTCGCCGTGGGCACCGTGCATGGCGATCTCGGGCAGGGCGCCCGCGAGCAGGCACTCCGTGCGTTCCGCACCGGCAAGGTGGACGTGCTCGTCGCGACCGATGTTGCGGCCCGTGGCATCGACGTCGACAACGTCACCCACGTCGTCAACTACGAGTGCCCCGACGACGAGAAGACCTACCTCCACCGCATCGGCCGCACCGGCCGCGCCGGGCATTCCGGCACCGCAGTGACGTTCGTGGACTGGGAGGACATCGCACGCTGGCAGATGATCGACCGCGCCCTGAAGCTCCCGTTCAAGGACCCGATCGAGACCTACTCCACCAGCGACCACGTGTACACCGGCCTCAACATCCCGGCTGGCACCGGCGGGCAGTTGCCCAAGGCGTCGCAGACCCGCCAGGGCCTCGCCGCCGAGAAGGTCGAGGACCTCGGCGAGACCGGCAAGAAGAAGACGCATGACCACGGCGACAAGCACCACGGCGGCGACCGTGACCGCGGCCATCGCGGCAAGGGCGATGGCGGCAGGCACGACGGTCAGCGGCACGACGGTCAGCGGCGCGACGGCGGCAAGCACGAAGGCGAGTCGAAGAAGCACAGCGACAAGCCGGCTGCACCCCGGACGCCAGCACCTGTCGACGATTCGAAGCCCAAGCAGCGCCGCCAGCGGCGCCGCACCAAGGGCGGACAGGCTGCCACCGAGGGCTAGTCGGCTGCTGTGCTACGACCGAACGGCAACGACGCGATCAGTTCTGCCACGCCTCGATGACCTCGAGTGCCAGGACGCGGTACTCGTTGGCCCCCTTTGACGCACTCAACGTCGCGAGGATGCTGCGCCCGGCCGCCGGCGCCTCCGCGAACCTGATCGAGCGACTGATGGGCGAGAAGACGCGCACTCCGTAGCGCGGACCGAGGTCGGCAAGTACCGCCTTCGCGTGCGTCGTCCGCCCGTCGAACAGCGTCGGCACGAGACCGAGAATCTGCAGGTCCGGGTTCGTCAGCCGCTGCACGTCAACGATCGTCTCCATCAACTGCCCGACCCCACGGTGCGAGAGCGTCTCGCACTGCAGCGGAACCATGACGGCATGCGCCGCCGTGAGTGCGTTGATCGTGATGATCCCCAACGACGGCGAGCAGTCCAGCAGGATCCAGTCGTACTGCCCCGCGAGCGGCGCAAGGGCGTCTCGCACGACGTACTCGCGCCCCATCACGCCGGCCAGGGCCCTGTCGGCACCGGCAAGGTCGATCGCCGCAGGCAGGAGGTCGACGCCATCGTCGGTCCGAACGATCAGCTCGGAGACGGGTCGGTTGGGTTCGCGCCCCATGAAGGCGTCGGCGCCGGTGAGCTCGAGGTCCTCTGGGTCCAGGCCCAACGAGAACGTGGCGCACGCCTGGGCGTCGAGGTCGACCGCGAGCACGCGGGCTCCGCGCTCGACGAGCGCCGCAGCGAGGTTCACGACCGTGGTGGTCTTGGCGACACCGCCCTTCTGGTTCGCCACCGCCAGGATCCGTGCCACGCCTTCGACCATACGGCCCCGACGGGTCGAAGCCCCCCAAGGGGTCCGAATGGGGTTTGATCGGACGTCAAGGGGGTAGGACCACGTCATGACCGAGATCCGCGCGATCGGCCGCTGGACCCTGGCCGGTCACCTGCCGTCCGCTGCGCAGGCCCGCGCCCTCGTGCGCGATGCCCTCCCCGCCCACGGTCGGCTCGAGGACATCGAACTGGTCGCATCCGAACTGGTCGCCAACGCGGTGGAGCACGGCGAGGGCGACGTCGAGCTCGCCCTCGCGCTCAGGCCGCCCGGCCTGCGGCTCACGGTCGTCTCGGGCGCTGCGGCCGGGGAGCCTCAGGTGCGTCCGGCGTCCCCCGAGGACGAGGGCGGCCGAGGCCTGGCGATCGTGGCGGCCCTGGCGGACCGCTGGGGCTGGGACCAAGATGACGGCCGACTGGCCGTCTGGGCTGAGTTCGAGGACGGGTGGAGGACGGGTAGAGGACGGGTAGAGGACGGGTAGAGGACGGGCAGGGGCAGGCCGCGTCGGGAGGTCGGTCGCACGACGACCGGCGGGCCACGTACGCTCATGGGGCACCCGCCCGGGGAAAGACACGCAGGGAGACCGCATGAACGCGACGTCCGTCGCCGTCGAGGAGGCTGAGGTGCCCACGCGCGCCCAGCGCCGACACCCCAAGACCTTCACCGAGATGCTGGTCTCCTCAGTGATCGGCCTGGTGGCCTCCCTCGTCCTGTCGATCGACGCCATCACCTTGGCCGCGAACCCGAACGCCGACCTCAGCTGCAACATCAACGCCGCCATCTCCTGCGGCAAGGTCGGCCTGTCGTGGCAGGCCAGCCTGCTCGGCTTCCCGAACGCCTTCCTGGGACTGATCGCCGAGCCGGTCGTCATCACCATCGCGGTGGCAGCACTGGGCGGGGTGCGCTTCCCACGCTGGTTCATGAACGCAGCCCAGGTCGTCTACCTGATCGGCTTCCTGTTCGCGTACTGGCTGTTCTACCAGGCCTACTTCGTCATCGGCGCCCTGTGCCCGTGGTGCCTTCTCATCACCATCACCACGACCACCGTGTTCGTCAGCATGCTGCGCGTCAACATCCTCGACAACAACCTGGGACTGCCGGCCGGACTTCAGACCACGCTGAGCGGCTGGCTTCGCGTAGGCGTCGACACCCTCGGGGTGATCATCATCTTCGCGATCCTGACGGGAATGATCCTGTTCAAGTACGGCAGCGTGATCTTCGGCGGCTAGCAGCCGTCGAGCGCACTGCCCACTCCCGCGACGGGGTTAACCGGCTACATCCGTCCACCATCGCGCGGCCACCCGGGGATGCGCCCGAAGCCAGCCCTTGATGGCGTTCTCGCCGTACGTGCTTCTCATCGGGTTGGCCGGGTCCTGCTCGATGCCCCGGGCCTCGACGGCCAGCTCGGGCGGCAGCCGGACCACGGGGACGACCGCGTCCAGTCGCGGTCCGGGGAAGAACGGGATCGAGATGCGGTCCTGCGTGGTGTCGGGGCTGACGACGCGGTGGACGGTCGCCCGCATGTAACCGCCGGAGACGATCTCGAGCATCTCGCCGATGTTGATGACGAACGTGCCCGCAATCGGCGGCGCGTCGAGCCATTCGCCGTCGAGCGTCTGCACCTGCAGCCCACCGAGGTCGTCCTGAAGGAGCAGCGCGATCCAGCCGTAGTCCTTGTGCGCACCGACACCCTGGTCGCCTTCGCGGTCCGCGCGACCGGGGTATCTGATGATCTTGAGGTGGTCGTGGGTGTGCTCGTCGAACCATGGGTCGAAGAAGTCCGCCCGCTGGCCCAAGGCCAATGCCACGCCGCGCAAAAGGGCGACGGTGACGCGCTTCGCCTCGACGAACCACTCCAGGACGATCGGACGAAGCTCGGGCACAGCAGCCGGCCACTGGTTGGGGCCGATCATGCGCAGGTACCTCGGGTCATCGTCGGAGAGGTCAAGTGCCTCGCGCTCGTTGGCGAGGTCGAGCTGGTCGCGCTGGTCGGCCTGCCCCTGCGTGTACTCGTTGCCGACCATCGTGTAGCCCCGGAAGTGCGGCGAGTGGATGTTCTCGATGGCCATGCGATCGGCACGAGGCAGTGCGAAGAACTCACGCGCCACGAGGAACATGCGATCGACGAGTTCGGGCGCGAAGCCATGACCGCTCAGGTAGAGAAAGCCAGAGTCGTGCAGGGCTGAACGCAGGCGCGCGATCTCGACCGCGTCCTCGCGCTGGATCGCCTCAAGGTCGATGACCGGCAGTCCGGCGTCGTCTGCCGCGGTTTCACCACTACTCATATCGGGAAACTATCAGTTTCAGCCGACGAGTCCGGCAGCCCCGCCCACGACGGCTGCGCGGGCGCTGCCGCGGAGTCGGGGCACAGGTCGCGATAGTCGCACCAGCCGCACAGCGGTCCCGACGACGTCGGGAAGTCGGAGTCGAGTCCTGACTCGAGCGCACGGCCGATGTCGCGCCCGATGGCGTCGACGCGGGCGAGTTGACGGGCCAGTGAATCGTCCGTGTGCCGGTGCTCGACGACCACGCCACTGGGGAGGTGATGCAACTGGACGGTGTACGCCGGCCGGCGCAGCGATCGCTGCACGACGAGCGCGTAGATCGCCAGCGCGCGCGACACCTTGGCGTCGTCGACGGTCGGCACCGTCTTGCCGGTCTTGTAGTCGATGACAACGAGCTCACCGTCGCGCTCGTCCAGGCGGTCGATCCGTCCGCTGATCGTCACGTGCTCGGCGAGGCTGCCCAGCGTGCGCTCCTGACCGACGGGCCTGTCGGCGGCGTGCTGCTCGACGTACCTGGTCGTCATCTGCTCAGCGATCACCCGCCAGTGAGCGCTGTGCTCATCGTCGCGGAAGCCAAGCGCCGACCAGTTCGCGCGGACGAGCCCGGCGGCGCCCTCGGGCCGTCGGTCCTCGTCGTCGAACCAGTCGCGCAGGGCCGCATGCACGGCGTTGCCCATGGACAGGTGCGCCCAGACTCCGTCGACCCTTGCCTTCTGGACGTACTGGAGCCGAAAGCGGAACGCACACTGCTGCCAGACATCGAGCTTGGTCGGCGACACCGCGATGAGCCGCTGCGCAGTCATGCCGCCACCGTAGCCGCGAGGCTTCAGGCTCGGGGCTCGATGAGTCCCCAGTGGACAAGTGCGTCCAGCAGTCCGTCGCTGGTGTCGATGCCATCCAGCTCATCGACGGCGAACCATGCAGCGTCCGCTGCGTCGTCGCCGGCGATCGGAGTCGTGCCCGCATCGACCGCGACGAGGAAGTCCCGGATCACGTACGTGCCGCCAGCAGGGGCATCGCGTCGTACCGTGCCGACCTCGCGCACGACCCGCCCGGCCAGGCCGGTCTCCTCCAGCAGTTCGCGCACCACGGCATCCTCGTGGGACTCCCCCGCCTCGACCCGCCCGCCGGGGATGGACCATCGGCCCTGGGCCGGCGGATTCGCCCTTCGTACCAGCAGTAGGCGACCGGCTTCGTCGCGCACGACGGCGCCGACGCACGGGATGTCTGCCACGGCCCCACGCTAGGGGCTGGCACCCACAGAGTGCACGACGGTCCGGTTGCGACCGGATTCCTTCGCCGCGTACAGGGCACGGTCGGCCTCGAGCAGCACGCCCTCCAGGTCCCCGTCGACTTCAGCCAAGGCGACCCCGATGCTCACCGTGACGACGATCGAGTGGTCGTTCAGCATGATGGGGACAGTCATCGCCTTGTGCACCTTCTCGGCCACCGCCTCCGCATCAGCGTGGCCATGCACGGCCGGAAGGGCGGCGACGAACTCATCGCCGCCGTACCTCGCCACGATGTCATCGGTGCGGACGCAGGCTCCGATCCGCCGAGCGGTCTCCGCGATGACCTTGTCACCGGCGTTGTGCCCCCACGTGTCGTTGATCGACTTGAAGTTGTCAACGTCGATGTACAGCAGCGCCAGTCGGCTTCCCGATCGTGGCCCGTGCGCCAGCAGAGCCGTCATCCGTGAGAGGAACTCACCTCGATTCACCAGCTGGGAGAGCTGGTCGTGCTCCGCGAGGAACTTGAGCTGCTCGCGGTACGTATGCTCGACTTCGATGTCGCGCAGGCCCTCGAGACCACCGACGACGCGTCCCTCGTCATCGAGCAGAGCGTGCCCACGTACCGCCATCCACCGCCAGCCACCCGCCTTCGTCGCATAGCGCGCCTCCACGCTGCCGTCGGTCCGTCCGTGGGCCAGCAGATCCAGTTTGTACTCGGCGACCCGTGCCAGATCCTCGGCGAGCACGATCTCGGTGACGTGGCGGCCGATGAACTCGCTCGGCTCCCAGCCCAAGACCGCCTCGGTCGAGGGTGACGCCCACTCCACGCGCCTGGCGGCGTTCCACCGGATGACCACGTCCGACGTGTTCTCCGCGAGGAGGCGGTACTGCTGCTCGGATTCCACCAGTGCGGTCCGGGCCGCGACCTCGTCCTGGATGTCACGCAACGACTCGATACCGCCGGCGACCTTTCCATCCGCGTCCAGGCGGGCGCGCCCGGCGATCGCCATCCAGCGCCGCCCGCCGGAGCCCGTGAGGTACGGAGCCTCGACGTGCCCTTCGGCGGACCCCGACTCGACGACCGCACGCTGGATCATGCGAATGCGATCGATGTCAGCCTGCTCGAGGAGATCCGACACTCGGCAGCCGATGAGCTGGTCGGGCCGCCAGCCGAGCACGGCCTCGACCGACGGCGAGACCCACTCCAGGTGCAGGCCTGGTCCCCAGACCAACACCACATCCGAAGCGTTCTCGGCGATCAACTGGTACCGGGCGGCGGCAACGGTCGCCTGCCGTTCCCGCCTCGACAACGCGATGGAGAACACGAGTGCGATGCCCGCCACGACGCACACGACGGCGACGCGTAGCCAGTAGGTGCTGCTGCTGTGGTCACCGTTGGCGAAGCCGGCAAGGAGCGCCAGGACGAAGGCGAGGATGGCGACGCCAGCCGTGAGGCGAGGCCCTGACACGAATGCGGTCACGGCCACGACGACGATGTAGACCATCGGGATGAGCATCACCGACCCGAATGCGACGTCGAATACGAAGACGACCAGGAGCACGGCGATCGCGACCCCACCCACGATTTGGGTTCGCCACCGAGCCGAATTCAGCATCCGGGTCTCCTCGCTAACCCTCAGTATCCCTTCGCGGCCTCTGCAGGCGCGCCCTGAACGGGATTCTGCGAGGTCCGGGACCGCTCAGCCGCGGCTCTTGTAGTCCTCCAGCAGCCGTCTGGCGATGATCATGCGCTGGATATCGGCCGTGCCCTCGCCGATGAGCAGCATGGGTGCCTCACGGTAGAGCCGTTCGATCTCGTACTCCTTGGAGTAGCCGTAGCCCCCGTGGATGCGGAAGGAGTCCTCGACGACCTCCTTGCAGTACTCGCTCGCGAGGTACTTCGCCATGCCGGCCTCGAGGTCGTTGCGTTCACCGGAGTCCTTCATTCGGGCGGCCTTCACCATCATCTGGTGCGCGGCCTCGACCTTGACCGCCATGTCGGCGAGCCGGAAGCTGACCGCCTGGTGCTCGGCGATCGGCTTGCCGAAGGTGACCCGCTGCTGCGCGTACTCCACGCCGAGCTCGAATGCGCGGATCGAGATCCCGCATGCTCGCGCGGCGACGTTGACGCGACCGACCTCGACGCCGTCCATCATCTGGTAGAAGCCCTTGCCTGCAACTCCGCCGAGCAGGTCGAACGGCGTGAGCGGCAGGCCGTCCATGACCATCTCGGTGGTGTCGACACCCTTGTAGCCCATCTTGTCGATCTTGCCGGGGATCGTCAGGCCCGGGCGGACCTCCCCGAACCCGGACGGCTTCTCGACAAGGAAGGTTGACATCTTCTTGTACACGGACGCGCCCTCGTCGGCCTCGCCCGGCGTGAGCACCAGCACCGCGACCAGCGTCGACGAGCCGCCGTTCGTCAGCCACATCTTCGCGCCGTTCATCACCCAGCCGTCGCCGTCGCGCACGGCCTTGCTCGTGATCGCCGCCACGTCCGACCCGCAGCCCGGCTCGCTCATCGAGAACGCACCGCGCACCTCACCAGTGGCCATCCGCGGCAGGTAGTACTCCTTCTGCTCGGGCGTGCCATGCTGCATCAGCATGTAGGCGACGATGAAGTGCGTGTTGATGACGCCCGACACGCTCATCCAGCCACGGGCGATCTCCTCCACCACCAGTGCGTACGTCAGCAGTGACTCCCCGAGGCCGCCGTACTCCTCCGGGATCATCAGGCCGAAGACACCCATCTCCTTCAGCCCGTCGACGATCGCCTGCGGGTACTCGTCCGCATGCTCGAGCTCGTTGGCAACAGGGATGATCTCGTTGTCGACGAAGACGCGGACGGCCTCGAGGATGTCGCGCTGGTCCTCGGTCAGACCATCAGTCTGGGCGAGCCGGGTCATGTCATCCCCCTGTCAGGCCTGCGGCGGTTCGAACGACTTGGTGCGCTCCATGCCTGCGGCCCGGCCCTTGGCCGACACCACCAGCGCCATCTTGCGGGACGCCTCGTCGATCATCTCGTCACCGAGCATGACCGCGCCCTTCGCGCCGCCCGCCGCCGACGTGTAGTAGTCGTACGCGTCGAGGATCAGCTCGGAGTGGTCGAAGTCGTCCTGCCGCGGACTGAAGACCTCGTTCGCAGCGGCGATCTGGTCCGGGTGCAGCACCCACTTGCCGTCGAAGCCCAGGGCTGCCGAGCGACCAGCGACGCGCTTGTAGCCCTCGATGTCCTTGATCGCCAGGTACGGGCCGTCGATCGCCTGCTTGTCGTAGGCGCGTGACGCCATGAGAATCCGCATCAGGATGTAGTGGTACGCGTCTCCGACGTCGTAGCCCGGCGGCTGCTCGCCGACGACCAGCGACTTCATGTTGATGCTCGCCATGAAGTCCGCAGGCCCGAAGATGATGGTCTCAACGCGCGGGGACGCCTGCGCGATGGCGTCGACGTTGATCAGCCCGATCGCATTCTCGATCTGCGCCTCGATGCCGATCCGCCCAACCTCGAACCCGTTCGACTTCTCGATCTGCGTCAGCAGCATGTCCAGCGCCTTGACCTGCTCGGCGTTCTGCACCTTCGGCAGCATGATGCAGTCCAGGTTCGGACCGGCACCCTCGACGACCTCGATCACGTCGGCGTACGTCCACTGCGTGGTCCAGTCATTGACGCGCACCGACCGCACCTTGCCCTCGTAGCCGCCCTCGTTCAGCGCCGCCACGATGTTCTTGCGGGCCTCGGGCTTCGCGATCGGCGCAACCGCATCCTCGATGTCCATGAAGACCTGATCGGCGGCAAGGCCCTTGGCCTTCTCGAGCATCTTCGGACTGCTGCCGGGAACTGCCAGATTGGACCGTCGGGACCTCAGCACGCCTACCTCCACCGTCGCCAGATTGGATTCAATCCTATCCGCGCCACCCTGACGAGCGCCGGTCAGCGCACCTCGGCCGCGACCTGCGCAGCGACGTCAGCAGCGACGTCTGCAGCGAAGGCGAAGTACCCCTCGACGTCGGTCTCGACCGCCGAGGGCTGCAGGATCACCGCGTTCACCCCTGCGGCGGCGAACCGGCGTACCTCCCCCACCACCTCCGCGACATCCCCCACCACCCCATGGCCGATGACTCCGCCCACGTCATCGGGTGCCGCTTCGATGGCCAGCTGCTCGGCAGCGTCGCCGCGGAAGGCTCGCAAGTACACGACGGCCTGGAAGTCGGCTCGGCGGCGACCCTCCGCCGCCCCGGCGTCCACCTCGGCGAGGGCCGCCACTGCGCGGTCCGGTGACGTGACGGAGTCCAGCACGACGCCGTCGGCCAGGTCACCGGCAAGCCGCAGGGTGCGCGGACCGGTCGCACCGATCAGCAACGGCGGCGGCGTGCTCGGGGCCCACCCCAGTTGAACGTCCGACAACTGGACATACCGACCGCTGACCGAGACGGACTCGCCTGACAGCAGGGCACGCAGAGCGGTTATGTACTCCCGCATCAGCGTCATGGGCGACTCCGCTCGCGCCCCCGCCTGCTCCATCCATGGCTGGACGCCGTGCCCGAGCGCGATGCGGATGCGGCCGGGGAACAGGCGCTCGAGAGTCGCGATCTCCATCGCCGCGAGGGCCACATTGCGCAGCGGTGTCGGCAGGAGTCCGATGCCGACCACGAGGTCGTCGGACATCGCCAGGGCGGCAGCGGCGGTGGCGATGCCGCTCTCGAGGAAGCAGTCCTCCCAGAGCCACACCTCGCGCAGGCCGCACGCCTCGGCGGCCCGGATCGCCGATCCCAGTCGCTCGGGCGGCAGTTGGGGGCGGAAGATCGCCCCGACTGTGACCGTCAAGTGATGCTCACCGTGACCTCTCCTTCTCCTGGTCGAACACCGCCGAACAGACCCCATGGCAAGCGGAGGACCCGACCCGGGGAGGCGGGCCAGGGAAGGCGACGACTGGCGACGATCACGCTGCCCTGTTCGACGATCACCCGTGGCAGTGGCCGGTAGAGCGTCGGCCATGCCAGGACGCGATCGCGCGGGGGCGCCGGGTCGCCCGGGCGGATGACCCCGGGAACGACCCAGCGCAGGCCCGCTCCCGGCACGACCCTCGTCGACTCCGTCGGCTGGGCGAGTCCCCGCAGCCACGCCGTCACCTGCACGGCCACATGACGGCCGTCGAGAGCCGCGACGTCGGCAGTGTCGACGGGGTGCAGCAGGTTCCCTGCCGCGAAGATGCCGGCTGCCGAGGTGCGCAGCGCGGTATCGACCAGCGGACCGCGGTGCTCGGCGTCGATGGCCAGGCCGCGCACTCGGGCGAGCTCGTTGTCGGGGACCCAGTCGCCGGTTAGGACGACCGTGTCGCACTCGAGGATGCGTCGCGCACCGGTGTCGAGCCGCATGAGCTCCACCGCCTCCACCCGCTCCCGTCCGATGATCCGGACCAGCCGCGTCGATGTGGACACCGGGACGCGCAGGGCTGTGCGGCCTGCGAGGTTGAAGGCGGCGTACGACTCGGGTCGCTCGTACTCGCTGGTCATCAGCACGGTCTCGCAGCCCGCCTCCCGCAGCGTTACGACTGCGGACCACGACACCAGTTCGGCGCCGATCACGACAGCACGCGTGCCGATAAGACCCCCCGCGCGCTCGTGCCGCAGGTGTACGAGGCTCTGCAGCAGGCCGGTGGTCAGCACGCCGCTGGGACGATCACCGGGGACCATGCGCGCGGATCGCGAGCGCTCGCGGGCACCCGTGGCGAGGATCACCGCGCGAGCTTCGACGCGCACGCGCCCGCCCGGACCGGTCACGAACAAGGATGTGTCCGCGGCCCAGTCGGTCGCCATCGTCGATGTCCGCAGGTCCACGCGCCAGTCCTTGGCCTGGTCGACGAGGCGCCGCGCGTACTGCGGACCGGTGAGCACGCGACGCAGGTCACGTAGTCCGTAGCCCGTGTGATCGCTGTGCCGAGGAATGCCGCCGGCATCGGTCTCACGCTCGATGACCATGACAGAGTCCACGCCTGCCTCGCGCAGGGCGGTGGCCGCGGTGAGGCCTGCCGGGCCTGCCCCGACCACGAGGACGTCCGCCTGCACGACGGTCCGCTGCATCGTCACGACATCCCCCTGAGCAGGGCATCGACCTCTGCGCCGCAGTAGAAGCCCTGGCACCGCCCCATGCAGGCACGGGTGCGTCGCCGCAGTCCGTCGAGGTCGGTCGGAGGGATGGGCGAGGTGAGCGCGTCGCGGATCTCGCCGCGGGTGACGCGTTCGCAGAAGCACACGATGCGGCCGTACTCAGGATCGTGCTCGACGAGGTCCACCCGCTGGTAGGGGCGGGGGAACGCCTCGCCGATGTTGGGCATCCGCGGTGGCGAGGCCAGTCCGGCTCGCGGCTCGAGCGTGAGCCCCGCCGCCGACATCAGCTCCACGACATGCTCTGCCAACGCCATCGACGCCGTCAGGCCCGTCGAACGGATGCCACCGAGCAGGACGTAGCGCTGCGGCGCATCAGCGTCGACGACGTAGTCGCTGTGCTCGGTGGCCGCCCGAAGTCCGGCGTAGGCAGCGGTGACCTCCTCGTCGAGCAGTTGCGGCATGATCGCGCGGCCCTTGGCCAGGAGGAATTCGAAACCGGCCTCAGAGGTGGCAGTGTTCGCGCGGTCGTCGAGGTCCTCCGACGTCGGGCCGAGCATGACATTGCCGTAGATCGTCGGGCTGACGAGCACGCCCTTGCCCTTCGACGAGGGGACCGGCAGCACGATGCACTCCGCGAGCGGCCGGGCCAGCTTGTCGAAGACCAGGAGCTCGCCACGACGCGGCACCACCGTGAAGCGGTCGTAGCCGAACAGTCGATCAAGTACGTCGGCTCCGAGCCCGGCTGCATTGACGACCCACCGCGCCGAGACCTGCGCCTGCGTGGTGTTCAGCAGCGTGCGCCCCGCTCCGACTTCCACACCTGTCACGCGATGCGAGAGCAGTACCCGCGCACCGCGCGAGAGTGCCTCGTTCGCGTAGGCCAGCGTCGTCGTCCACGGGCAGATGATCGACTCGCCGGGGACCGTCAGGCCGCCGAGTGCGCCGGCGCCGAGGTGCGGCAGGCGCCGATAGACGTCGACAGCACCCACGATCGCGCAGTCCTGGTAGCCGTTCTTGAGCGCCTTCTCGCGCAGCGTCGGCAGGGAGTCGAGTTCCTCCTGCGTCCACGCGACGAGTAGTGCGCCTGTGCGCTCGACGGGGATGCCCACCAGCTCGGCGTACTCACCCAGCAGGTGGTAGCCACGCGCCACCATGGTCGACTCCAGGGAGCCGGGCACGGCATCGAACCCCGTGTGGAGGATCGCCGTGTTCGCCTTGCTGGTCGCGTCCCCGACGTCGCCGCGCGCCTCGATGATTGCCACGGAAAGGTCGTACGCCGATAGCTCCCGCGCGACGGCGCAGCCGACCACGCCTGCGCCGATGACCGCGACATCCACGTCGATCGTGCTCATGCCTGACGCCTCACGATCGCTCCTTCGCCGGCAGGGACAATCTCACTGCGGCGCGCCAGCGGCCGAGGAAGTCCGCCGCGCGGTCGGCCGACCACTGCGGCTCGTAGACCGACTCGGCGGTCCACGGCCACACGATGTCCTCGAAGCGCAACGACGAATCGAGGGCGAAGCGCGCCAGCGCCGCGGCTCCGATAGGGGTCGCATGCGCCGACGGGTACACCTCCACCGGGACCTGGAGCAGGTCGGCCTGGATCTGCATCAGCACCGGGGACTTCGTCAGGCCGCCATCGACGCGCAGGGTGTCGACCGACACCGAGGTGTCCGAGTCGATCACGCCGACGAGGTCGGCCACCTGAGCGGCAATGCCCTCGAGCACCGCACGCACGAGGTGGCCGCGCTCGGTGGCGAGGCTCAGCCCGACCAGTGCGGCCTGCGCATCGGACCGCCACCACGGCGCGGCGAGCCCGGCGAGCGCGGGCACGAAGAGCACTCCGTCGCTGCTCGCTGCTGCAACGACGTCCATGTCGCGCGAGGTGGAGATGACGCCCAGTCCGGTCAGCCAGCGGAAGGCGGACGCAGCCGTGTAGACCTGCCCGTCGAGGCAGTACTCGGTGCCGGCACGAGTGCGCCAGGCCACCGACGTCGTCAGGCCGTTCGCCGATCTGGCGGCGCGATCGCCCACGTTCGCCAGCAGGAACGCGCCGGTGCCATAGGTGCACTTCGCGGCACCAGCGTGCAGGCAACGCTCCGCCAGCAGCGCCGACTGCTGGTCGACGATGAGGCCGGTGACCGGAACATCAGCGCCGAACGCGGTTGTCGTCCCGACGATCTCGTCGCACGACACGAGCCTCGGCAGCCCCTCCCCGGCGAGCCCGAACACGTCGAGCAGTTCGCGGTCCCAGTCGACAGCGTCGATGTCGAGGACCAAGGAACGGCTCGCGGTCGTGACGTCGGTGACGAACTCGCCGGTGAGCCGGTTGACCAGCCACGTGTCAGTCGTGGTGACGACGCCCTCGCGTGTGACGTTCTCGCGCAGCCACGTCATCTTCGGGGCCGAGAAGTACGGGTCCAGCACGAGCCCGGTGCGCGACGCCACGAGGTCCCGGTGGTCGGCCAGTCGGTCGCATATGCCCTGGGAGCGGCTGTCCTGCCACACGATTGCCCGCGAGAGCGGCTCACCTGTGCCGGGGTCCCACGCCAGGACCGTCTCGCCCTGGTTGGCCAGCGCCACCGCGTCGATGCCGACCCCTGCCGCTGCCACCGCCTGCCGACCGGCGTCGAGGACCGAGTCCAGGAGGGCGATCGGATCGTGCTCCACGCCCCCACCGTCGAGGTAGACCGGCCGGACCGACACCTCGGCCAGCGAGCGGACCTGTCCGTCGGGGTCGACCACGATCGCTTTCGTGCCCGACGTGCCTTGATCGATCGCCAGCACGCTCACCGGACCGAATCTAGTGTCCCGACGCCGGGCGGGCCGGCACTTGCCGCACACCGGCAGCCCGGTCAGACGGGCGAGGACTCCGACGGGACTTCCTTCGACCCGGCGCGGATGACCAGGACGATGCCGACGAACATGAGCGCGACGGCGGGGATGATCTGCCACGGCGGGAACTGGTGCAAGAAGACGGCCGCCACGATCGTCGCCCCCGGCATCTCCAGCAGGATCGCGAGCGAGACGATCGTCGCCGACGTCGTTGCCAGGACCTTGTTGATCAGCGTGTGGCCGAGCAGTTGCGCGCCCGCAGTGAGCGCAAGGATGAGGATCCAGTCCTTCAGGGCGAATCCGGTCAGCGCCTGATGGCCCACGACGCACATGACCAGCAGCAGCGCGGCCGCCGATGCGTAGAGCCCCGACGTCAAGGTGGCGGTCGATACGGTTCTGCGGGCCGACTCGCTCACCGTGACGTAGGCGGCCGCGAGGACACCGCCCGCGAGGGCGAGCCCATCGCCGATCAGGTGCTGCGGGTCGATCGACACGTCGATGCCGGTGAGGATGAGCACCCCCAGCAGCGAGATCGCGATGCCGATCCATGCGGGGCGGGGGATGACGCCACCGCGCTGGCGGGCGATCAGCGCCGCCCATACCGGCTGGGTCGCCACGAGAGCCGTCGACGACGCCACTGTCGTGAACCGCAGTGACGGAATCCAGGTGGCGAAGTGCGCCCCCAGCAGAAGGCCGGCGCTGGCCACCAGCCACCACTCGTGCCGGGACAGGCGGCGGACCTCGGCCCAATGGCGACTGAGCATCCATGGCGCGGTGGCCGCCGAGCCGAGCAGGCAGCGCCAGAACGCAATGGCGAGGGCCGGCGCCACGGTCGCGGCGATGAGCGGGCCCGACGACGAGATGAACGCGACCGCAACCCCGAGGAGTGCAAGATCGCGCGAGGGAGGACGGGTGAGCGCCGGACGTGCCGCGTCAGACGGCGTAGCCATGGCCTTCCTTCCTCGTGACGGCGGTAGCCTTTCGACGTGACGACCGGCGCCGCAACTCGAGTATTCCTCGCCAGGCTTGCCGGCATCGGTGTCTTCGACCCGAACGGCGACCAGGTCGGCAAGGTACGCGACGCGATCGTCGTCCTTCGCATCGGCGCAAACCCACCACGGCTGACCGGCCTTGTCGTGGAGGTCCAGCCCCGTCGTCGGATCTTCGTCCCCATGACCAAGGTGACCGCGATCGACGCCGGGCAGGTGATCGTCACCGGGACGGTCAACCTGCGCCGATTCGAGCAGCGTGGCAACGAGACTCTCGTCACCGGCGAACTGTTGGACCGCACCGTGGAGCTCATCGAGTCCGGCGAGCAGGTGACGGTCCTCGACGTCGCCGTGGAGCAGGCACGCTCACGCGACTGGTTCGTGACGCAGTTGTTCGTGCGCAAGTCCGGTGGCGGACTGCGCCGTCGCGGGGAGTCCATCATCGTCGACTGGACCGACGTTCGCGGACTGTCGCTCCCAGCAGCCGACCAGCCCGCCGAGCAACTGCTGTCCAAGCTCGACACGATGCGCCCAGCCGATATTGCCGACGTGCTGCACGACCTGTCGCCGAAGCGGCGCATGGAGGTTGCCCGCGGGCTGGAGGACGAGCAGCTCGCCGACGTGCTGGAAGAACTGCCTGAGGACGACCGCGTCGAGATCGTCCAGATGCTCGAGGCCGAGCGCGCGGCCGACGTGCTGGAGGAGATGGACCCCGACGACGCCGCCGACCTGATCTCCGAGCTGCCGCCCGAGCGGGCCGAGGACCTTCTCGACCGCATGGAACCGGAGGACGCCGAGGACATCCGTCGGCTGCTGAGCTACGACGACTTCTCCGCCGGCGGCATGATGACCACCGAGCCCATCGTGCTGCCGCCGGACGCGACGGTTGCCGAGGCACTGGCCCAGATTCGCAACCCCGACCTGTCGCCCGCCCTCGCCTCGCAGGTCTACGTGACGCGGGCGCCCACCGAGACACCGACCGGCCGCTACCTCGGCACCTGCCACTTCCAGCAGCTTCTGCGCGAGCCGCCAGCGACGCTCGTCTCGTCGCTCGTCGACTCGAACCTGGTGCCGGTCGGCCCGCATACGCCGCTTGCCGTGGTCACTCGGACGTTCGCGGCGTACAACCTCGTCGCACTTCCCGTCGTCGATGCCAACAACCACCTGCTAGGCGCGGTCACGGTCGATGACGTGATCGACCACATGCTGCCCGAGGACTGGCGCGACGAGGATGACGACGACCTCCCGATGGGCCCCGCTGATGGCGACTGACCGCACGCGTCGCTCGGCGCGCATGGACCAGCCGCTCGAGCGCGGCCGATCACTTCGCCCCTCGGTCGACAGCGAGCGCTGGGGGGCGGTGAGCGAGAGCGTCGCCCGGCACATCGGCTCGTGGGCATTCATCATGTGGATGACGATTGCCATCGTCATCTGGGTGGGACTCAACCTCGCCATGAACGACGGCGCCCCCGACCCGTTCCCGTTCATCTTCCTGACCCTGCTGCTCTCCTTGCAAGCGTCCTACGCGGCCCCGCTCATCCTGCTCGCGCAGAACCGGCAGACCGACCGGGACCGCGTGCAGTTCCAGGAGGACCGCCAGCGCACCGAACGCCTGCTCGCTGACAGCGACTACCTGGCCCGGGAGATCGCGGCGCTCCGGATCGCGCTCGGCGAGGCCGCCACCCGCGACTTCGTGCGCAGCGAACTGCGCGACCAGGTCGACGACATCATCAGCGCCTTGAACAAGCACGCGGCAGAGCAGAAGAAGGTGCAGCGCAAGACCCTTCGTCGGGTCGAACGGCTCTCAGAAGGCGCGCCCGACGAGGCCAACTAGCATCGGGGTATGCCTGCCCCGTCGCTCGACGCGATCAACGCCGCCCTCGCCACGGTCAACGACCCCGAGATCAACCGCCCGGTCACCGAGCTCGGGATGGTCAAGTCGGTCGACATCGCCGACGACGGCGCCGTGCGCGTGGGCATCTACCTGACCGTTTCCGGCTGCCCGATGCGCGACGCCATCACCGAGCGGGTCACCTCCGCGGTGTCCGCCGTGGCAGGCGTGACCGCAGTAGCCGTCGAACTCGACGTGATGGACGACGAGCAGCGCGCGGCCCTGCGCAGCACCCTGCGGGGTCGCGAGGAGCGCGTCATCCCGTTCGCCCAGCCCGGATCGCTCACCCGGGTGTTCGCGATCGCTTCGGGCAAGGGTGGCGTAGGCAAGTCCTCAGTCACGGCGAACCTGGCGGTGGCGATGGCCGAGTTCGGCCTGACGGTCGGCATCGTCGACGCGGACATCTACGGCCACTCGATCCCGAGGATCCTCGGCGCGTACGAGCCGCCGACGCAGGTCGAGGGCATGATCATGCCCCCACAGGTGCACGGCGTCCGCGTCATCTCGATGCTGCCGTTCAAGCCCGGCGGCGTTCACGAGCCGATCGCTTTCCGGGGCCCGATGCTGCATCGCTACCTTGAGTCCTTCCTTGCCGACGTGTGGTGGGGCGACCTCGACGTCCTGCTCCTCGACCTGCCGCCGGGCACCGGTGACATCCCGATGTCCACGGCCCAGCTCATCCCGAGTGCGGAGATCGTCGTCGTGACGACCCCGCAGCTTGCGGCGGCCGACGTGGCGATCCGCGCCGGCACCCTTGCCGCGATGACGCACCAGAAGGTCGCCGGCGTCATCGAGAACATGAGCTCGTTCCCGTGCCCGCACTGCGGCGAGCCCATCGACCTGTTCGGCGTCGGCGGCGGAGCGCTCGTCGCGGAGACACTCACCAGAACGCTCGGCACCGAGGTGCCGCTGCTCGGACGCATCCCGTTCGACGTCGCGCTGCGAGAGGGCGGCGACACCGGATCTCCGCTGGTCCTCAGCACACCGGATGCGCCGGCAGCCATCGGGCTGCGCGAGATCGCCAGGACGCTGGGCACTCGACGACGAGGACTGGCCGGCATGTCGCTGGGCATCACTCCGACTGGCCGCTAGGCCGATTGGCCGGCGATCAGTCGGCCACCTGGTGGGCAGTTGCGTCAGGTGGCGTCTGGATCGAAGGCCGGTCGGGGCGGCGGCGGTGGCGTCTCGGCCGCCGGCGCTGCAGCCTTGGCAGCGGTCCCGGACTCGTCATTGAACAGCGACGACGCGAGCTTGCGCGGATGGAACTCCTGCAGCGACTTGACCGCATCCATGGTCTCGCTCATGTCGATGCCCGCCGAATCGGCGAGGTCCTTGCGCGCCCCCGAGGCCATGGTCCGGATTTGGTTCAGCCACTTGGCCGCATCGGCGGCAGCGCGAGGAAGCCGCTCTGGGCCGAAGATGAGCAGGCCGATCACGGCAACGAGGAGGATCTCTCCGATACCGATGTCGAACATGTCTGGCCCCGTTATCCCGCGTCGGCGTCGTCGGCCAGCGTGAGCGTTGTGCTCTGGTCCTGGCCGCTTCGCGTGTACCCCAAGTCGATCTTCTCACCTGGCGCGTGATTTCGAATCTCGACGACCAACTCGGTGGCGTCGTCGATGCTCCGGCCGTTGACCTCCAGGATGACGTCGCCCCCACGCAGGCCGGCCTTGTCGGCCGGGCTTCCGGACGTGACGCTCTGCACCTTCGCGCCCGGCCCTGCGAACGACATCTCAAGCTTCACGCCGATCAGCGGCGTGCGCGACTTGCCGGTCGCGATGAGCTCCTCGGCGATGCGCTTGGCCGAGTTGATCGGGATCGCGAAGCCCAGGCCGATGTTCCCGGCCTCGCCGTTGACACCTGGAGCCAGCGAGGCGATCGCGGAGTTGACGCCGATGACGGCCCCGTTCCCGTTCAGGAGCGGGCCGCCGGAGTTGCCCGGGTTGATGGCAGCGTCGGTCTGGATCGCGTTGATGAACGACTCCTGAGTGGACGTGTCGCTGCCCGCAGTGACGGGCCGGTTGAGCGCGCTGATGATGCCCGAGGTCACCGTGCCCTCGAGGCCCAGCGGTGCGCCGATCGCGATCGCGGTGTCACCCACCTTCACATCGGCTGAGTTGCCGAGCGGAACCGTCGGAAGCCCGGTCCGGTCGACCTTCACGACGGCGATGTCGTACGACGTGTTGGTACCCACGACCGTTCCCTTGGAGCGCTTCCCGTCACTGAACACGACGGTGAGAGTGCCACCGTCCTTGACGAGGTCGACGACGTGGTTGTTGGTCATGATGTAGCCGTTGGGCCGCACCACGAAGCCCGAGCCGCTGCCCGACTGGGTAGTGCCCTCGGCGAGGATGGAGACGACGGCCGGCAACGTGGCATCGGCGATCGTGGAGATCGAGCCGTTCGCGCGCGGCGAGGTGCCGCCGCCGAACTGGGGGATGACCACGGGCGTGGTCGGCGTGCTCACGGCGGCCTCAGTGGTGTCGACGCCGCGCCCGATCATGTAGCCGGCAAGCCCGGCGAAAGCGCCCACGACTGCAGCCACGACACCGGCGATGAGGATCGTTCCGAGCGCACCCGGGCCTCGGCGCTGAGTGACGACGACCCGCTGAGCCGGCTGCGGCTCGGCCACGACGGGGTAGGGCGTTGGGATCGGCGCTGGGGGCACCGGAGCGGGCGGCGGCGGAGATGACGGCGGCGGCGGAAGGGACGGCACGCCGAAGGGCGGAGTCTGGTCGGACATCTTCAGCCTCCACGACACGACGGACTGAGGCCGAACGGCCCCCGCCCCCTACCGTAGTTCAGGCTAGGCTCCGGGTGTACGCCGCCGGTCGGCCAAGACAAATGCCGGCGAAGCGGACGCCAACCCCGGAGGTGCATCATCGCAAGCGAGACCCGACCTTCGTCAGACCTTCCCTCCAAGCATTCCTGGTCCTTCGTGGACGCGTGGGAGGACGACTCGGAGACCATCCGGGAGGCCCGCAACAAGGGCGCGGAGCTGGGCTGCGTGCCCATCAGCCGGCCCGCCGCCGGGCTGCTGCGCCTGCTCGCCGCGTCCGTCAACGCCCAGAACGTCGTCGAGGTCGGCACCGGTACCGGTGTCTCCGGGGCAGCCCTGCTGTCCGGCATGACGTCCGCCGGTGTCCTCACCAGCATCGACGTCGAGGCCGAGCACCAGCGGGTGGCGCGCGATACCTTCACCGCGCTCGGCTACGACCACGTCCACACCCGCCTGATCGCCGGACGCGCGCTCGACGTGCTCCCGCGGCTGTCGGACGCGGCGTACGACATCGTGTTCGTCGACGGCGACAAGACCGAGTACCCCGCTGTCCTCGTGCAGGCCAAGCGGCTGCTGCGCGTGGGCGGACTGGCGATCTTCGACAACGTCCTGTGGGGCGGCCTGGTGACCGACGCCGGCGAGCGCGACCCTGAGACCGTCGCCGTGCGCGACACCCTCGCGGGCGCCAAGTCCGACGACGACTGGATGCCATCACTGCTCACCGTCGGCGACGGACTCCTGGTGGCATCACTGCGCGACCGCAGCTGACTTCCGCGACATCGCTCCAGACGTGGCAAGGGCCCCGAACGTGAGTTCGGGGCCCTTCAGCATCAGGTGGGGTTACGCGAAGAGCGCGAGCAGTTTCTCCCCGAGGTCCTTGGCCTCTTCGCCGTTCAGCTCGACTACGAGGCGACCGCCGCCCTCAAGCGGAACGCGCATGACGTAGCCACGTCCCTCTTTGGTCACCTCGAGCGGGCCATCGCCCGTCCGCGGCTTCATCGCGGCCATGTGCGTCCCCTTCCATTCGTCCTGCGATAAGACAAGAGCCCACGCGCATTGTGGGCAGGGGACCATTATCGCTGAGGCCCGGCGCCCGGTTCGCGTCGGGGCATGGCTCAGCGCGGGAGCACGCCCTGCTCGACCAGCCGGCCGAAGGACTCGAGGGACCGCTTCACGCCCGCGAGGAACACCGGGCGGGCCACCGGCCACCCGATGCGCCCGAGGACCCCGAGCGGCAGATCGAGCTCCTCGGCCCAGACGAACCGGCTGCGGCGACCGGGAAGCGCGATGACCTCCATGGTTCCGGTGCCCTTGACCACCGAACCGGTGTGGACCACGTCGACGCGGTACGGCGGCTCCCAGCGGGTGATCACCATGGTGTCCCAGAAGCCGGCCCGGCCAGCTCCCGTCCAGGCGGCGAGCTCGGAGCCGACGCAGGCGCCGTCACCGGAGCGCACCTCAACTCTCGTCCCGACCATCCAACGGCCCTGCTCGGACCACTGGCTGAAGGCCTCGAACACGGTCTCGACCGGCGCGTTGATCACGACGTCCAGGCGAACCGGAGCCAGCGGACGATCAGATGAGGGCATCGGGCTCGACGTCCGTCGGCGATGCGTCGGCCCGACCACGAAGGGTGTCGATCTCGGCCTGCATGTCGGCAACTTGCTGGTCCACCTCGTCCATGCGGTACCCGCGGACCACCACGTCGAACTGGGGATGGCCTTCGACGATCTCTGGTTTGAGGTCCGGTTCGACCGGCGGCAGTTCACCCAGCGGACCGAGCACCACGAGGAAGACGAACGCCAGCACAGCGATGCCGATCACGACGAACAGCCAGGTCACGGCCACATTCCATCACGCCCGCTCCTGCCTCGCTGCACGAGCATCGCCGCACGAGGAAGTCGCCAACCCTTACGCCCTCCGAATGCTGCGGCAACGCCCCGCCAACGTCGAGGGGCCAGTGTCGGATCAGCAAGCACGACCATCGGGCGGTCACCGAGGATCGCCCCGACGAAAGGGAGCACCACATGTCTCGAGCGAAGATGATTGCGGCCACCGTGGGCGCACTTGCCGCGGGCGCCGTCCTGGCCACCGGCATCACCGGCATCGCCGCTGCCGCGAACGGCACGCCGTCCCCCAAGAGTTCGTCACCGAGTGCGCCGCTCGGAAGCGCGCGCGCAGCACAGCACGGTCCGGATGGCCACGGCGGCCCTGGCGACCATCGCGGCGGCCATCGCGGCGGCATGCTCGGCGGGCCAGGGGGTCAGGCGCTGCACGGGGAGGTCGTGGTGAAGGCAACTGACGGAACCATCTCCACCGTCCGGATGATCGACGGCACCGTCACGGCTGTCGGCGCGGACTCGATCACGGTCAAGTCGGCGGACGACTTCACTGCCACCTTTACCGTCAACGCCACGACCGACATCCACGTCGGCCTGCCCACCCCCGGACACCGCACCGATGCGCAGCTCTCTACCCCCACGGCACCGGCAGCAAGCACCATCTCCGACGTCCAGGTCGGCGACGTGGCGCGCGTCGAGGGCACGGTGTCCGGCTCGTCGGCCGCAGCCACCGAGATCCACGCGATGACAGCAGCGCAGGCCGCGCAGATGGACCAGTTGCGCCAGCAGCACGACGCCCAGCGCGGCACTCGCCCCCCGGCGACACGAGCAACGCCGAGCAGCAGCGCGTCAGCTGCCTAGCATCACCTGTTTCGCGCAGCGAGGCTCTCGGCGATCTCGTCGAGGGCCTCGTTCGCGTCCGTGGCCCAGTGGACGTGATCGGCAGCACCGGCGCGCACGAACCCACGCTCCTGCCAGTGCGCCACCTGCTCGCGCAGCAGCGCGAAATCGCCCCACGGGTCCAGCACCACGACCGGCTTGTGATGCATGTTCAGCGACCTCGCCGTCCAGACCTCGACCAGCTCCTCCAGCGTGCCGATGCCGCCTGGCAGCGCGAGGAAGGCGTCACTGCGCTCGTCCATGATGCCTTTGCGCTGACGCATGTCGCGCGTGACGATCAGTTCGTCGGAGTCGTGATCGGCGACCTCCATGGCGACAAGCGCCTCGGGAATCACGCCGATCGTCCGGCCGCCGGCCGCTCGGGCACTGGCGCCGACCTCCCCCATCATCGAGATGGACCCGGCCCCGGACACGAGCGTCCAGCCCCGCCCCGCGATTCCGGCGCCCACCTCGCGCGCGAGCGCCAAGTACCTCGGATCGATGTCGAGTCCTGAGGCGCAGAAGACGCAGACGCTGGGCATGACCGCACCCTAGAGGGCCGCCGCCGAGGCGGGCTTGCGCTCGGGTCGCTTTAGTTGTACCTTCAACTAGTAGCAGTTGATGGCTCAACTACATCCCCTCAAGTCCCCACACCGAACAACCACCACCGAACCCCTGGAGCACCGCATGAGCAACCTCTCCGCCGCCGCCGGCACGTGGGACATCGACACCGCCCACACCAACCTGGGCTTCTCGGCCCGTCACGCGATGGTCGCCAAGGTCCGCGGTCACTTCGCCGACTACTCCGGAACCTTCACCATCGACGGCGAGAACATCGCCAACTCGAAGGCCGAGATCACCATTCAGACCGCCAGCATCCTTACCGGCCAGGCCGACCGCGACGGTCACCTCAAGTCCCCGGACTTCCTGGACGTCGAGAGCTTCCCCACGATCACCTTCGTCTCGACCGCCGTCGCCGTGAAGGGTGACTCCGTCGTCATCACTGGCGACCTCACGATCCACGGCGTGACCAAGTCCGTCGACGTGGCCTACGACTTCCTCGGCGTCAGCCAGGACCCGTGGGGCAACTCGAAGGTCGGCTTCGAGGGCTCGACCAAGATCAGCCGCAAGGAGTTCGGCCTCACGTGGAACGCTGCGCTCGAGACCGGCGGCGTCCTCGTCGGCGACGAGATCAAGCTGACCCTCGACGTCGAGGGCACCAAGCAGGCCTGACGCTCGACCACGAAGGAGCCCGGCGCCACAAGTGCCGGGCTCCTTCGCATGTCCGAGTCCGACCGCCACCGTCACTCCGGGTAGGTTCAACTGACGGTGGCGGTCGGACTCGGCGGTCGGGCGGTCGGACTCGGCGGTTGGTGGCGTCAGCCGATGGCGAGGCTCTCGACGAGG
>JBAXSI010000199.1:0-1610 GCA_037130755.1 Actinomycetes bacterium | reverse complement strand
CGACCCGTTGGACGAAGATCCCCGGGGTGTGGACGTTCTCCGGCGCGATCTCGCCAGGCTCGACGAGTTGCTCGACCTCGGCGATCGTTATCCGACCGGCGGCGGCTGCCAGCGGGTTGAAGTTGCGCGTGGCCTTGTCGAACACGAGATTTCCGTGGCGGTCACCGATCGAGGCTCGAACGAGGGCGAAGTCGGCAGTGATCGCCCGCTCGAGCACGTACTCGCGGCCGTCGAACCAGCGTGTCTCCTTCGGCTCGGAGGCCTCGGCGACACTGCCGTCGGCCGCGTGCCGCAGAGGCATGCCACCGTCGGCCACCGGTGTTCCGACTCCTGCCGGTGTGTAGAAGGCGGGGATCCCCGAGCCACCGGCGCGCAGGCGCTCGGCCAGCGTGCCTTGAGGCAGCAACTCGACCTCCAGCTCTCCGCTGAGGAACTGACGTTCGAACTCCTTGTTCTCGCCGACGTACGACGACGTCATGCGCTCGATCCTGTGCGCACCCAGCAGCAGGCCCAGTCCCCAGTCATCGACCCCGCAGTTGTTCGACGTCACCCGCAAGCCACTCGTGCCGGCGTCCAAGAGAGCCCGGATGAGGACCGACGGGATGCCGCACAGGCCGAAGCCACCCACGATGACCGTCGCGCCGTCGGGGATGTCGGCAACCGCTTCTCGAGCGGAGGCCACGACCTTGTCCATGGGGCTCCTTGCTGGTCGGGCGAAACTTCAAAGAACGGTGCAGGGCTCCGCGGGAGCGCGGGTATCCGCAGCGTGCAGGACACAGGCGACCCACGCAAGCGATTCACGACACTGCCCTCGTGGTCGGTAAGGAAGAATCGTTCAGGTCCGACGGATGCCGGCGCTCGCCCGAGGGGAGCAGGAATGTCCACGCTGGTCCTGCTGCATGGTGCCTGGCACGGCGCCTGGTGCTGGGAGCCGCTGCAGCGGGAACTGGCAGTGCTGGACGTTGACTCCGTCGCGGTAGACCTGCCCATCAACGAGCCCGGCGCTGGCATCGAGCGGTACGCCGAGGTCGTAGACCACGCCGCCGCGGGGCGAGGTGACGTGGTCGTCGTGGCGCACTCGCTGGCGGGTCTGGTCGCTCCTGTGGTGGCCGAACGCCTCGGTGCTAGGGGAATCGTCATGCTGGCCGCGCTGTGGCCGGAGCCGGGTAGCTCAGCGCGCGAGCAGGCCAGGGAGCTGCCCGGCATCTACACGCAGTGGTATCGCGAGGCGCCCCAGGTGCGGTGCGAGGACGGCAGCACCGGCGTGTCGATGGACGTCGCGCTCGAGCTGCTGTACCCGGACTGCGATCCTGCAACCGCGACGGCGGCGGCGGCCCGACTTCGACCGCAGCATTGGGGGATGTGGTCCGACCCTTCGCCTCTGACGGCCTGGCCTGACGTCCCCACTGCCGGGATCGCCTGCCGTGACGACCGGATGCTGGGCGCCGTGGGGATGCTGGCGGGTGCGGAGCGGGCCTCAGCCCCGCTGGCCTGGCTGGACGGCGGGCACTCCCCGATGCTGGCGGCGCCCAAGGCGCTGGCCGCTGTGATCATTGCCACTTCCCGCTCGTTCATGTGAGAGCAGCTCCGGGCGGCGGCGCAACAACGGG
>JBAXSI010000198.1:0-1613 GCA_037130755.1 Actinomycetes bacterium | reverse complement strand
CGACCCGTTGGACGAAGATCCCCGGGGTGTGGACGTTCTCCGGCGCGATCTCGCCCGGCTCGACGAGTTGCTCGACCTCGGCGATCGTTATCCGGCCGGCGGCGGCTGCCAGCGGATTGAAGTTGCGCGTGGCCTTGTCGAACACGAGATTGCCGTGCCGGTCGCCGATCGAGGCCCGAACGAGGGCGAAGTCGGCAGTGATCGCCCGCTCGAGCACGTACTCGCGGTCGTCGAACCAGCGCGTCTCCTTCGGTTCGGAGGCCTCGGCGACGCTGCCGTCGGCCGCATGCCGCAGCGGCATGCCACCGTCAGCCACCGGGGTTCCGACACCCGCCGGCGTGAAGAAGGCCGGGATCCCCGAGCCACCGGCGCGCAGGCGCTCGGCCAACGTGCCTTGCGGGAGCAGTTCGACCTCGAGCTCGCCGCTGAGGAACTGGCGTTCGAACTCCTTGTTCTCACCGACGTACGAAGACGTCATTCGGTCGATCCGGCGCGCGCCCAGCAGCAGGCCGAGCCCCCAGTCGTCGACACCGCAGTTGTTCGACGTCACCTGCAACCCGCTCGTGCCGGCGTCCAGCAGTGCCCGGATGAGGACTGACGGGATGCCGCAGAGGCCGAATCCACCCACGACGAGCGATGCGCCGTCGGGGATGTCCGCAACCGCGTCTCGAGCGGAGGCCACGACCTTGTCCATGGGGCTCCTTGCTGGTTGGGCGAGTCTTTGCAGGATCGGGTGCAGGCAGGTTCGCGAGACCGCGGGTATCCGCAGAGTGCAGGACACGGGCGGTCCACGCAAGCGATTCTCGACACTGCGCTCTGGGTCCGTAGGGAAGAATCGTGCAGGTCGGCCGGATGCCGGCGCTCGCCCGAGGGAGCATGGATGCCCACGCTGGTCCTGCTGCACGGCGCCTGGCACGGGGCATGGTGCTGGGAGCCGCTCCAGCGGGAACTGGCGTCGCAGGACATTCAGTCGGTGGCCGTTGAGCTGCCCATCGACGAGCCTGATGCCGGCATCGAGCGGTATGCCCAGGTGGTGGACCACGCCGCCGAGGGGCGTGGCGAGGTGGTCGTCGTGGCGCACTCGCTGGCGGGTCTTGTCGCGCCCGTGGCTGCCGAACGCCTGGGCGCTCGGGCAATCGTCATGCTGGCCGCGCTGTGGCCGGAGCCGGGTAGCTCAGCGCGCGAGCAGGCCAGAGAGCTGCCCGGCATCTACACGCAGTGGTATCGCGAGGCGCCGCAGGTGCGGTGCGAGGACGGCAGCACCGGCCTGCCGATGGACGTCGCGCTCGATCTTCTGTACCCGGACTGCGATCCTGCAGCCGCGATGGCGGCTGCGGCCCGACTGCGACCGCAGCACTGGGGGATGTGGTCCGACCCTTCTCCCCTGACGGCCTGGCCTGACGTCCCCACTGCCGGGATCGCCTGCCGTGAGGACCGGATGCTGGGCGAGGTGGGGATGCTGGCGGGGGCGGAGCGGGCCTCGGCCCCGCTGGTCTGGCTGGACAGCGGGCACTCCCCGATGCTGGCGGCGCCCAAGGCGCTGGCCGCTGTGATCATCGCCACTTCCCGCTCGTTCATGTGAGAGCAGCTCCGGGCGGCGGCGCAACAACGGG
>JBAXSI010000197.1:0-1678 GCA_037130755.1 Actinomycetes bacterium | reverse complement strand
ACGGGCGAGGACTTCAACCCGCACCTCACCACGGGCATCGCGCCGCGGGACTACCTCGACGCGATGCTCGCTGAACCTTTCGAGCCATTCACGTTCTCGCCAGCGGGAGCAGCCGTCTACCAGTTGGGTCAGTTCGGCACCGCCGCGAAGAAGCTCAAGGAATGGACCGTGCATCGCTGAGACGCCGTAGCCGCGGTTTCCTATTGCGCTGCAGTGGTCAGGTACCCGGCGGAGCGCAGGATCAACTGAGCAACCCCGCTCAAACTCGGGCCAAGGGGGCAGGCGACGCGCCATCAAACTGGTCATGTCCAGCGGCATCTGAACCGTCATCGAGGGCTCGCGAGTGATCCGAACTCCTATCCGATGCAGCCCTCGGGATCGTGCGGAGAAGGCGCGGTTGTCTCTCGCCGGCGCTACTGGATCTCGCAGCGAGGCTAGAGACGAGGTACGGAAGAAGGCCCTCGCTGAGGAGGTGCCGCAATGACAAAGCAGCGTTGACGTACTTTTGGCGCACGGGCCATTCACCGGTTGCCGGTGCCAATCCTCGACACCGTCAGTTGGCTGAGCCCTGGTCCAGCCAGTGCTGGACTCTGGCCGTCGCGCTGGCCGAAAGGACGTCCTGTGCGTGGTAGGTCCCGTAGATCACCTGCGCATCGGCGACACTTTCGACGCCACATGCTTCGAGCAGGAAGTCGATGTCGTTGCTGTCGCGAATGCCTCTGTTGGCGAGCAGCTTCATGGCGAGCAGCATCTGAACGGAGCCGATCGAGACGATCACGTCACCCCGACGAATCACTTCGATCCAGTCGGCAGGTCCGACCGGTGGCAGGTAGGCGAGGGCTGCATCGTTGAGCCAGTTGTCCGCCAGTCCACGTTCCTTCGCAAGCGCGGCGACGATGTCGACGGCCGCACCCGCGGGGACGATCACGGCGTCGACGTCTGATGTCGAACGACGTTCGTGGTCGAGGAGTGACAAGGCCGCCCCGCCGACCACTCGGATGCCTGCCGCGATTCCGGCCGCATCGAGGCGGGTCGCCAGCTCTTCGAGAAGCTCGCGAACCTCGTCCGGTGTCATCGTGGCCGGCATCAGATGCTCGCGAGGACAGCTCGGTCGAGGTAGACGCCGTGGCGTCGAATCGCTGCGGGCGTTGCCTTGCGGGCCGCGTCCTGCAGGGACGGGACCTCTTCTACGTCCCAAGGTTCCTCGAGGGTCCAGACAGCCTCGTGGAGCCAACCGGGACGTGGCAGCCGGGCATCGACGAGGGCGTAGTCGGTGACGGCCGCGATGAGGGCGTCGAACCGGGGGTCACCCGTGCGTCCTGGTGGGGCGATCGCCAGGGCGACACACGTGGCTCGGTCGGCGCCACGAAGATCGTCGTTGAGTTGGATCACCTCGCGCCAGGCGGCGCGCACGTCACCGACGTCCAGTGCTCTTCGCACGTCTTCGCCCGCCGCCCACACCGGGCGACGCCGCGTGGGGAGGACGCTCAGCTGGCTACCGAGCTCGTTCAGCAGGTGCTCGAGTCGGCTGACCGTCGCGTCCTCGGTGCCTGACTCCACCGCCGCTACGCCTGGCTGGCGTACCCGGGCCGCTGCCGCAAGGGCGCGCTGCGAAATGCCGTGACTGGTTCGCGTGGAACGCAGGAGTCCTGATGCGGACATGCTCGCCACCTCCATT
>JBAXSI010000196.1:0-1681 GCA_037130755.1 Actinomycetes bacterium | reverse complement strand
CGGCACCGGTGCCACCGCCGTCGAGGAGCCCGCGGCAGCGTTCGGGAAGCGGCTGCAGAAGGCGCTCGCCGATGATTCGCCGCTCACCGACGCTCAGCGCCGGGCCCGGGCCGGCCTGACCAACCGGCAAGTGACTCTGCGATAGGTCCTTGGTCGGCTATCGACCGATAGCCGACTGATATCCCTCGTACTACTTCTCCATCCCCCCGCGGGCGTCGAACCTGTTATGTGAAGCAGGTCACATCGAGGACCTCGTCGATGACCGGGGGGTGTGACATGGGCAGAGGCCTTGGGTCGCTCTGCTGCATCGCCGCAATTGCGGTTGCCCTCTCCGGCGGTCTGGCAGGGCTGAACGCCCCGGCCGCGTCGGCGGACGGGCTGCACCTGCTGCCTCGCTTCTGGATGGGCGGCTGTCGCGTCGACTACAGCCTCGATGCGCGCAGCGGGTCGCAGTACGCAGTGAACGTCGCGCACGCGCTGGCGGCTATCGCAGCGATAACCGGCATCGCGTTCTCGCGCGTGGAGCGGACCGGACCGTTGGTGTCCATCAGGTTTGCGGTGATCGACGGCATGCCGAGCCAGGAGATGGGTCTGGCAAGTACCGGCGGGGACATCCAGCTGGCGGACGTCTCTCAACTGCCGGCCGCGCACGACGCCGTCCTCGACAATGCCTTGCGCGATCGCATCGTGGCGCATGAAGTCCTGCACGTGCTCGGGCTCGCGCATGACGAGGAGGCGTGGAGCATCCGTCCCGACGAACTGATGAACCCACGACAGAGCTGGCGGCCGCTGCAGTTCGGCGCCGGAGACAAGACCGGCATGGCGTATGTGCGCTCGGTCAACCACTGTGCGGCAACCGCGTAGGAGCGCTGCCCCGGAGAGCAAAACGGCCAATAGGTGGATATCGACCCGTAGCCACGCGGTATCCGCTCCCGGGATGCACAGCCGCCCGAAATGAGAGCAGAGTCCTTGTAGGACGTTTCTCCTGAGATGTCCAGGTGCGCTAACCAGGGGGTTGGGATGCGCGGGGTATTTGGCCTTCGGGCCCGTGCGGCCGCAATGACGGCAGTAGTTGCCGCCTTGTCGGTTATCGCCGCGAACCCTGCGCGCGCAGACGTCAACTACCGCGACGGACTCCACGTCCTCTCCGACGTCTGGACCGGCGGCTGCACCGTCAACTTCAGCGTCGACGTGACGGCCGGCTCTGAGTTCGCGACCAACATGGTCGACAGCTTCTCGGCCATCGCCAAGGTCACGGGTCTGACGTTCAACCAGGTCAGCGCCTCCGACGATCGCGCCGCAATCCGCTACACCGTCGGCGACACCCAGCAGGACAACGCCATGGGGCTCGCCTCGACTGATGGAAATATCGTCCTGAAAGACGCCCAGCAGATGCCCGATGCTGGAAACGCGAAGATGAATGACGGCTTCCGTGATCGCGTCGTCGCCCATGAGACCCTGCACGCCCTCGGCCTCGATCATGACTCCGACACCGGCAGTGGCCGTCCCGACGAACTCATGAATCCGTCGCAGCCCTGGGAGCCGCTGAAGTTCGGCAAGGGCGATCTCACGGGCATGAAGTACATCCGCGACATCAACGAGTGCACGCCGCCGACACCCGGCGCGCCGGCACCGGCGCCGACCGTTGACGCGAGCATCGCCAGCGACCCGGCCGCGATCG
>JBAXSI010000195.1:0-1684 GCA_037130755.1 Actinomycetes bacterium | reverse complement strand
GCGCACCGATGAGGACGAGGTAGATCACCGTGTTGCGGGCGTAGTACAGCGGGGACACGTCCGCGAACGGGTTCGGGGCCTGCGTCAGCCCAGCCTGCACGGTCTTCTGCCACACGTTGCTGACGGTTGTGTTCGTCAGCCAGCCGATCAGGCTGGACACGGACACCATCACGACGAACACGATCAGCAGCACCAGCGGCAGCCGCTCGCGGCGCAGGGCCACCAGTTCCTGCCGCGCCATGGTCAGGACGGCGCTCATGACACGGGTGCCGAACGTATGTTGAGGTAGATCTCCTCCAGGGAGTCCTCGCCCGGAAAGGCCTCGAGCGTGGCCTCCAGCGACGACTGGTAGGCGAGTTCACCCTGCCGAAGAATGCCGATGCTGGTGCAGGTCTTGGTCACCTCGGATAGCAGGTGAGTGTTCATGAAGATCGTCATGCCCAGGTCGCGATTGAGGGAGACGATGACGTCGCGCAGCTGGCGCACGCCCTCCGGGTCCAGCCCTGAGGTGGGCTCGTCGAGGAACAGCACTGTCGGCTCGTGCAGGATCGCCTGCGCGATGCCGACCCGCTGGCGCATTCCCTTGCTGAACGAGCCCACTCGCTCGTGGTCATGACCGGTGAAATCCAGGTACTCCAGCACCTCCCGGATGCGGCCGTCCGGCTTGGACAATCCGGACAGTCGGCCGAAGAACCTGAGGTTCTCCATCGTCGTGAGGTTGTCGTAGAACTGGACGTTCTCCGGCAGGTAGCCGATCACCCGACGGACCTGGTTCGGGTCCACCGCCGCATCCACCCCCGCGACATGGATCTCGCCCGACGACGGGGCAAGCAGCGTGGTGAGGAGGTTCACCGTCGTCGTCTTGCCGGCGCCGTTATGCCCCAGCAGGCCGAAGACCTCCCCCGCCTCGATGGTCAGATCAAGGTCCCGCAGTGCGGCCTTGTCGCCGTAGGACTTCGTCAGCCCGCTCGTATGAATCGCGATATCCGTCATGCCGTGAACGGTAGGTAACCCGTGCTGAGAGAACCTTGAGAGCAGAACTCGGTTCCTCAGGGTCCTGCGCGCGACGGGTCCGTGGGCAGGCCTTGGACAACCCTTCCTCAGGTGTGCCGCCCTACCATCAAAAGGTGACCTCGATGACGAGCGGCGTGGGAATGGACGGATCGGTCGGCCGTCCGCAACCCACCGTCAAGCCGTTGGCTCACGTGGACACTGGTTCGTCGACAGCCACGCGTCTGCGTCGCGAGATGGTGGAAGCGGAGGTGCCTTCGGCTCTCTTTATCGTGGCCGGGCTGCTGCTGGTCGTCAGTGTGATCGAGCTCGTCGATGCCGGCGCAGTTGAGATCGAGGCATACGCGGGCGCTGTGGTCGCTTCCCTGTTGCTGTTCCTGCTGGGGCTGGTTATCCGGCGATCGCGACGGTTACGGCAGACGTCCTCGTGGCTGTTCGCCGCCGCCATGGTGATGGTCGTCGCATGGATGCTCACCGCGTTCTGGCAAACACCCGACCTCGCGCATACCGGGTACATCGGCGTGATCCTGGTCGCGCTGGGTCCAATCGTCCTGGAATGGGGGCCGTTCCTCGCCGGCGGGGCAGCGATGACAGCCGCGACCATCGGGACGACCTGGGCCAACGCGTGGGGACAGCCCATTGCCTGGGTGAGCACCTGCCTGTTGGCCATGTT
>JBAXSI010000194.1:0-1732 GCA_037130755.1 Actinomycetes bacterium | reverse complement strand
GGATGGGCATCTTGTAGTACGACACGCGGGCCTCCCGGCGCTCAGGGGTGTTCCCCTCATTGTCCTCCGCTTCACAAGGGGGGCCGCTCGCCGAAGGTCCCGCTGCTCCCGGGTCCAAGGTCCCCCCGCGAGAAGCAGGCTGTGGTCGTGAAATGCGGCCTGCCGGTCGATGTCAAGCTGCTTGGAGTCGTTCGGCCTGTGATGCGCTGTCGGGCTTGGGCAGGTTGATGCCGACGGTGCCGGCGGGCATCGGGGTTCGGGGTGGGTGCCGGAATCGTTCGGGATGCGCGGCGTAGTAGGCCTGCTGGGCGTGGTCGCGCTGCTGCCAGAGCGGGCGCCAGGTGCCGTCGTGGACTTCGTCGGGTGAGAACAAGGCGATGCCGGAGTGCTTGTGGTGCTGGTTGTACCAGGGCACGTACCAGGCCATGAACGCCCTGGCCTGCTCGATCGTGTCGAACGTGCCGGGGTAGTTCGGCCGGTATTTCATGGTGCGGAACTCGGACTCGGAGAACGGGTTGTCGTTCGATACGCGCGGCCGGTTATGCGTCTGCGCGACGTCGAGGTCTTTGAGGAGGTCCTTCAGCACGGTGGATCGCATCGCCGGGCCGGAGTCCGCGTGCACCGCGCCGGGGATCCCCTCGATCCCGAAGGCACGCTCGAACATCTCCACGGCAAGGTCGTCGACCTCGCGTTCCTCCACGCGCCAGCCGACGAGCTTGCGGGAGTAGATGTCGATGATCGAGTACGCCTTGAACGCCAGGCCCCGCCACGGGGTCCGCAGGTCGGTGATGTCCCAGCTCCAGACCTGCCCGGGCCCGGTGGCCTCCAGCACGGGCGCTTCCCGCGGGACCCGCCCTGCGTTGCCACGACGGGTCGCGGCGATCGGACGCACGCACTGGTCCTCGATCTGCGAGGCGATTCGCCACCACGACCGGCGAGAGGCGAGCATCACGCCGCCGTCCCACGCGGCGGCGAACGCGTGGTCCACGGACACGCCGTCCTGCCAGCCGGAGGTGATCCGCGCGGCGACCTGGGCACGGTCCGCCCCGCTGATCCGTGACCGGTAGGCACGGTCCCTCTGCGGGACCGGCTCCGCGACGCGGTCCCGAGGGTGGCGCCGGTAGTGCCAGGTCGACCGGGACACGCCCGCGAGCTCGAGCGCCCGCCGCTGGGACCCCAGCGTGACCGTCAACTCCGCGACGAGGCTGTTCTCAGCGGTCAGGAATCGGACGGACCGGTCGGCGTCGGGTTCGCGTCGGGCTCTTGCTCGCTCATCTGATGCAAGAGCCCGATAGCTTTTCCCAGCGCGGTGTTGGTCTCCTCAAGCTCCCGCACGCGGGCATTCAGCCGCGCGACCTCGGCCTCGTGCGCCGCGCGCTCCTGGGCCCGCTGCCGCTCCAGCGCCCTGCGCTTGCCCGGGGGAACCGTCACCGGACCACCCTCCCGCGGAATCAGCCCCCGGTCGAGATCCCCCTCGAACACCGCCGAACGCCACCGCCGAAGCGTGTCGTAGGACACCCCACGAGCGGACAGCCACGAGACCTTCTGCCCATACGGCTGCACCTCGTACTCATGCACGAACTCGCGCATCTCCTGCGCAGTCAACCCCAGTGGAGCCGGCATGCCCCTCACCCCTCACCAGTTGGAAACGACTCACAACCAGCCTGACGTAGAGGGTCCGAGGGCAGTTTCACGACCAGCATTTGCCTCTCGGCGGTGGTGGTTAGGGTGG
>JBAXSI010000193.1:0-1741 GCA_037130755.1 Actinomycetes bacterium | reverse complement strand
CGGCACCAAGGTGACCCGCATTCTTGGCAAGGCCTGATCAACGCTGGTCCCGCCGCCGAGGCGGGATGAACGACCCTCGCGCTTAAGGCGCGCACGAGGCGACAGCCACCTGGTTGTCGCCTCGTGGCATGTCGGAAACCCTTGCGGGCTGGAAAATTCATGTTAACGTCATTAACATGAATGTAGCCGTTCGGCCCTACCGGCTCGGTGAGCGCGCCGTCCGCATGGAGCAGACCGTCGAGCGCATCCTCCAGGCCGCGGTCGAAGAGTTCTGGTCGGCGCCCGACCCCGACATCCGGCTCGAGTCCGTCGCCGAGCGCGCTGGGGTGAGCGTCCAGACCGTGCTCAGGCACTTCGACAGCAAGGCCGGGCTCATGACACGGGCCGCGCAGTGGCAGGCCCTTCGGGTGCGGCAGTCCCGGGACCCGTCGATGGTCAACGACGCGGCCTCGGCGGCTCGTCAACTCGTCGATCACTACGAGGAGGTCGGCGACGCCGTCCTGCGCATGCTCGGCGAAGTGGCACGCGTGCCGGGCCTGGCCCCAATCGCCGAGGAAGGCCGCGCCTTCCATCGCGAATGGTGTGAACGCGCGTTCGCCGCGAGCCTGAGGGGCCTCGGCCCGGCCGAGCGCCGCATCAGGCTGGCACAACTCCTGACGGTGTGCGACGTCTACACCTGGATGCTTCTGCGCCGCCAGTCCGGGCTCAGCCGCGCCGCCACGCAGACCGCCATCGCCGAGCTCATCACACCGTTGCTGACGGTGGCGTGATGTCGCGCGTCCTGGCCTACACGTCGCCCGCTCGTGGGCACTTGTACCCCTTGGTTCCGACGCTGCTGGAGCTGGCGGGCCGCGGGCATGACGTGTGCGTCCGCACCCTCCCCTCGGAGGTTGACCGAATGCGGTCTCTGGGCTTCGATGCGCGGGCGATCGACGACCGCGTGTCCGCCATCGAGCTGGCGGACTGGAAGGCCAAGGGGGCGAGGGCTGCGCTCGTCGCGAGCGCCACCGCATTCGCGGAACGGTCGCAGTTCGACGCACCGGACCTCGAGGGCGCGATTGCCGAAGTGCGGCCCGATGCGGTCATCGTCGACACGAACTCCTGGGGTGCACAGGCGGCGGCCGAGGCTTGGGGCGGACCGTGGGCCTCCCTCCTGCCCTATCCGGTGCCCTTGTCGTCAGTCGACGCCCCACCGTTCGGCCTTGGACTGCCGCCTGCACGCGGCGTGGTCGGACGCGTTCGGGACCGCGCCATTCGCCCGATCGTGATGGGGACGGTGGCCCGGGCGACGTTGCCGCGGTACAACGTCGTCAGGTCGCGCTACGGCCTGCGACCGTTCGCGGGCGCGGACGAGCTCTACCTCGCACCTCCCTTGACCCTGTACCTGACTGCAGAGCCGTTCGAGTACCCACGCAGGGACTGGCCGACATCCTTCGCGCTCATCGGGCCATGCGATTGGGATCCGCCGGAGGAAGACCCCGAGTGGCTCGCATCCGTCGACCGCCCTCTTGTGCTGGTGACCACCTCGTCGGAGTACCAAGGAGACGAGAAGCTCGTTCGCTCCGCCCTCGAGGCCATGGCGAGGGAGGACCTCTTCGTGGTGGCAACCGTGCCGTCCGCGGACCCGACCGCCTTCTCGGTGCCCGGCAACGCTCGCGTCGAGAAGTACCTGCCGCACGCGCGACTGCTGAAGCGCGCCGCCTGCGCAGTGACTCACGGCGGCATGGGGGCCACGCAGAAG
>JBAXSI010000192.1:0-1741 GCA_037130755.1 Actinomycetes bacterium | reverse complement strand
GGCGGCGCGCCTCCTCGAAGGCCTCGTCCGACCACTCCCACCAGTCGACCGGGTTGTCCGCATGCTGCAGGAGATAGGGACTGGTCGAGTGTGCAAGGCGGTTGGTCACGACTCCATTCTCATGGTGCGACAATTCACGCGCTCGCGAGCGTTCCCGATGCCCGCGATGACCCGCCTGAAAGGCGCTCGTCATAGCGAGCCTGGTTATCGCGGATGGCCTCGTGCCGCGCCACGGACCAGTCGGCCAGCGCCGTCACAGGACCGACCAACGATTCACCGAGCGCCGAGAGTTCGTACTCAACTCGCGGGGGCACCTCGGGGAAGACCGTGCGGGTCACGATTCCGTCGCGTTCCAACGTGCGCAGGGTCAGCGTCAGCATTCGCTGGGAGATGCCGACGACACCGATCTTCAGGGCAGTGAACCGTTGCGGCCCCTGGGCGAGGATGGCGATGACCAGAAGGCTCCACTTGTCGCCCAGCCGATCGAACGTCTCGCGCACGATTCGGCAATGGTCTGAGTTGGCGTACTCGGCCACCAACCCCCAAGGCGAAGACGTGACACCGCACGTATCTGTCTCGCGGTCCGCGTTCACTGATCCGGTCATCGGTTACCTCCATGTGCCTCAGGCAGTTTGAAGTGCCTTCTTGCGCTTCCCTCAATTGTTACTCATTGTTGGGTCACGAACAAGAAGTAACTATTGACCAATAACAAGGAGTATCACATGGCTTTGACGGCCAGCCCCGCCATCCGCACACCCGCCAAGATCGGCGCCGGCCTGTTCTTGCTGTGGAGCGTTCTGCACATCTACGTGGGAGTCGCCGGCGCAATCCAGTACGTCGTTGGCGACGTCGCGAGCCTGTGGACCATGCTCATCGGAGGGTCGAGCGCACCAGTCTCAGAGTTTGTCTTCCCGACAGACGCGATCACTGCCAGCGCTCAGGCGCATCTGATCCTCAACTTCTGCCTCGACGTCGGAGGCTTCGGCGTGCTTGGACTGTTCGTGGCATGGATGATCTGGGCTCGGGCATCATGGACGGGCTACTTCATCGGTCTGGTCGTCATCGGAATCAGCGACCTGAGCTTCACAGCCGTCCTGGTGATGTCAGGCACCATCGAACTGAGCGCCGCCTCGGTAGCCGGTCCCATCATCTGGCTTACGGCCGTGATCCTCACTCCCTTCGGCATGCCTTCGCTGAAGCGCACTGCCACGGACACCCATCAATCGAGCCGCAATACACCGGTCGACCAGAAGGCGGCCCTGTGATGGCGGCCTTCACCGACGCCGAGATCGAATACCTCAGCACTCAGTCCTTGATGCGCTTCGCGACGGCCTCGCCTGACGGCAGCCCGGACGTCGCCCCCGTCGTCTTCCGACGAGAAGGTGACGACATTGTCACCGCGGGCTTCGATATCACCCGCACGGTCCGCTACCGCAACATCCAACGCAACCCTCGGGCGTGCGTCGTCATCGATGACCTCGCGACCACCGATCCCTGGTCTCCGCGAGGCGTGAAGATCATCGGCGCGGCCTCGATCGAGGAACCCGCTGGAGCACCTTGCTTCCGCATCGCGCCTCGCGTGATCATCAGCTGGGGAATCAACGACCCCAAACCGGGAGTGCCGACAATGGAGAGACGCGTAATTGCGCCGTGATTCCTTCACCACCGCCTATGGAACACATCTCCTTCTCCGCATGCTGCAACAGGTAGGGACTTGTCGACCGGGCGAGGCGATTGGGCA